>CAZZHG010000073.1:0-28125 GCA_964653655.1 uncultured Pseudobdellovibrionaceae bacterium | reverse complement strand
GAAGGGCTTTCTTCAGATCGGTGACGGCAACCCGCTCTCCGATCCAGCCGTAGGCGAGTTTCTCGGGCGGGTACGCCCACACTTTGAAGTTGTAGGGAACCAGAAAGCTATCGGAGAGGCCCTTGCCGAAAGTCGCCCCGATCCAGTCTCGAAAGTTCGCCGGCTTCAGAGATGGCTTGCCGTGGAGATCGATGAGGCCCTCGATCGCGTTCCACTGTTCTTCTTTGGGGAGGTAGCGGATGTGGTTTTGAAGCGGGTAGGGGATGAACCGGTCCCGCATCCAGATCCAGCTCTGGCGCTCGTGATGGTACCACTCGGTTCCGAGTGCTTTGTCCATGACGGCATCGAAATACGGATAGTGGGAAAACTGAACGTGCCCGCCGATATCCCAAACGAAACCTTTTTCGTCGACGTAGCTTTTCGCGAGCCCGCCGACCCGTGAGTCCGCGTCGACCACGAGGAAATCGGTGATGCCCAGCTCCTTCAGGCGGTAAGCCGCGCCGAGTCCGGTCGGACCGGCTCCCAGTATAAGGAATTGAACTTTGGAAGGATTAGCCATTTTGTGCGGGAAAAGGGAAGCGAGGAAGGTGGGTCGCTAACTTCTATTTTAATGAGGATCGGTCAAAAGCGGAAGCGCCACAGCTCGAGGGCGGTGCGCAGGCACGCTTTCCACAGTCCGCGGCCCACGATGCTCGTCTTGCCGCTCGCGCGCTCGTGGTGGGATACGGGAATTTGGCAAACGCGTACTTCCGATTTCTGCACGATGAGCGCGAGAAAGATGTTCGGCGCGAAGACGCCCTCCGGCAATTTGGCGAGGGCGGCCTTCAAAACGTCCGCCCGATAAAGCCGGAAGGGGATGTTCGCATCCGCGATGGAAGAGCCGAACAGCGAGAGCGTGACCACTCTTGCCAGCCGGGAGATGACCTTGCGTAGCCAGGGGTCGTTTCTGGTCGCGCGGATCCCCATGAGCAGCCCGTACTCGTCCCGCTTCTCCCACAATGCCCAGAAGTCCTGAGGGTCGAACTGGCCGTCGCTGTCGGTTTGGAAAACGTACTCCGCGTTTCCCTCGAGCGCCCTTCGGTAAGCGTGAAGCACGGCGGCGCCATGTCCCGCGTTCTTCTGGTGGAACACTTTCAGAGCTGGAGCGCTCTTGGCGAGATCATCGAGGATGCTGCCGGTCTCGTCCCGGGAACCGTCGTTGACGACGACGAGCAAGCCGGAGAGTTTTTCGGCGACCGGAAGCCACGAGGAAACCACCTCCTCGATGCATTCCGCTTCGTTGTACGCCGGCATTACGAGCGCGAGCTTCAATTTGCCGCCTCATCAGGCATTACTGCGCCACGCTTCGAGCACTTGAGCTTCCGTCAGATCTTGGTTGTGCACGATGCTGAAAGTGGGCTTCGAAAGATCCAGGAACCTTCTCGCCGCCGCTTGCACCTCCGCCGCGGTAACGGCCTTCATTTTCGCCGGCATCTCCATGCCGTGGCGGTGGCCTAGACCGTAATACTCGTCGAGACCGAAGAGCGAGGCCTGAGATCCGTAGCGTTGCAGATCGAGCTCGAAGCGTCCGATCCAGTATTCCTTCGCCCGTTTGAGCTCAGTCGCGGGCAGCGGCTTTTCGAGAACCTTTTCGATCTCGATCCGGATGCCCCGAAGCGCGCGCTCCAATTTTTCCGGCGAGCAGCCGATGTAGAACGCGAAAACGCCCGGAATGGGGCCGTCGCTCGCCATCGGAGCCACCGTGTACGCGAGGCTCTGCTTGTCGCGGAGCTCGAGGAACAGCCGGCCGCCCTGGCCGGCGAGGCACGACGAAAGGACTTTCAGCGCAAGCCGCTCCGGCTGATCGAAGCGCGCGCCCTGAAAGCCGACGAGCACGTGGGACTGATAGAGAGGTTCCTTGCGGGCGGTAAGCACCCGCGGCCCCGTCGGAGCTGGCTGGGTGGCGAGCTTCTTCTCGGCTCTTCCGTTCGGGGGAAGCAGCTTGAGAATCGGCTCGAGCTCCG
Source organism: uncultured Pseudobdellovibrionaceae bacterium (assembly GCA_964653655.1). Lineage (GTDB taxonomy): Bacteria > Bdellovibrionota > FAC87 > UBA2466 > UBA2466 > CAZZHG01. The sequence continues at coordinate 26,122 of CAZZHG010000073.1, read as the reverse complement.
AAGCCCAATCCGTTTGCGGAAAGGAGCCGACGGAGGAAACGACGAGATGCCCGCGGTGGACGTACTCCCGGAAAAACTTCTTCAGATCGGCCGCGGTCAGCTTTTCGACGGCCGACTTCGTGCCGAGGTGGGATCGCCCGTAGGGATGGTCCTTGCCGTACATCGCGCCCTGGAAATTCTGGTTGCAGATCTGCCCGGGAGTATCGCGTTCCGACTGAATTTCTTTCAGGAGAATCGCCCGTTCCGTTTCGAACTCCTCTTCCGGAAAAGTCGGCTCCGTGAGCAGCTCGCCGAGAATCGGGCGGATGACCGACCACTGCTTCGAGATGAACTCGATGTCGAGCCCGTGCGTATTGCGGCCCGCGAACGACGAAACGTCGGCGCCCAGGCTCTCCAGTACGTGGGAGAGCTCCTTCGGGCCGTAAGAACGCGACGCCGAAGTCCAAAGACGCTGGAAGAGGGTGGTCAGCCCGAACTGCTCCGCCGACTCTTCCTTCGAGCCGCCCGCGAAAACGAATTTCATGGATACGATCGGCAGGTGCGTGACCCGTTTGGAAATGAGGGTGACGCCGAGCCTTTCCGTCTTCTCGGACTCCACGCTGTGCTTTGCGGCTTTCTTGAACGAGCCCTTCTTTTGGAAGCGGGAGGTGAGCGACTTCTTGTCGACCTTGTACGCCATCGGATGGGCCATCGAGACCACCGGCTTCTTCTGCAGCAACCCTCTCAGCGCCGTCGTGGTGTCGTCGAGATCGACTCCGAGGATGTCGTCCAGGTACTTCTTTTCGTAGCCCGGATCGCCGAACTGAATGTAGTAGTAGCCGAGCCGGCGGGCGTAGCCGTCGACGGTTTCCTTTCCGCCGATTACGTCCGATTCGAGGGAGTTGCGCACGCGATCGAGCTCGCCTTCCTCGAGACCGCCCTGCGCGGTTTCCCAAAGGACGTCCATGCATTCCGCGACGGCTTCTTCCATCTTGTCGGGGCTGGCGACGAGTCCGAGAGCGGCCAGTCCGCACCTTCCGGTCGCGGCGAGTCCCATGGAAACGTCGAGGGCGAGCCGCTTTTCCTTCACCACCCGCTGGTACAGGCGGCTGCTTTCTCCCTGGCCGATGGCGCTGCACATGAGATCGAGAATCGGAGTAGACGGATCGGCGATGTCCCGCGTGGGCACGCCGATTTGCACCTGGCACTGCTGGATGTCCCGGGCGATGGGAATGATGCGTACCGAGCTCGCGTTCGGCATTTTGAGATGCTTCGGAAGTTTCGTGTCGGCGCCCTTCGGCATCCGCGACAGTTTTCTTTTTGCCGCTTGGAAGGCGTCGTCCTTGTCCACGTCGCCGACGATGAAAAGGCTCACCGAACGGGCGTGGTAATTCTTGTTGAAGTAGTTGCGCAGCACGGGCGCGTCGATTTTCGAGACGGTTTCCTGAAATCCGAGTACCGGGCGGCCGAAGGGCGTGTTGGCGAAGCAGGTCCCCCAGAGGTTCGTCGCCACCATTTTGCCGGGCGAGTCCTGGGCCCGTTTGATTTCCTCGAGAATCACTTCCCGTTCCCGGACCATCTCCTCCGGATCGAAGGCGGGGTTTTGGATCGCGTCCGCGATCACGTCCAGGCCGTCCTCGAAGTACCGGCTCGCGAGGGTGGTGTAGTAGGCCGTCTCTTCGTAGGAAGTGAAGGCGTTTACCTCTCCGCCTCGGCTCTCGATTTCGAGAGCAATCTCGCCGACGTCTCTGTGGCGCGTCCCTTTGAAGAGTGCGTGCTCCAGGAAGTGGGAAATGCCGGCGACTTTCTCGCTTTCGTAGGCGCTTCCCCGGCTTACCCAGGCTTGAATGGATACGACCGGGGCCGCATCGGTTTCGACAACAAAAACTGGAATTCCGTTGGGGAGTCGGTATTTTGCGATCATGTCGGTAATGGACTTTAACAGGCCCGCGAGGCCGCTGACAAACGCCTTCGGGATCTACGTGCATTCGCCCTTCTGCGTGCACAAGTGCTCTTACTGCGATTTCTATTCCTTCACGCGTTACGGTGAGCCGGATTTCGACAAGCTGCTGGGCGCATGGCGCGCTGAGCTCAGGCTTGCGGCGCGGTGGTTCGCCGGTTCGGACGGCCAAGCTCCCAAGGCGGAGACCGTCTTCTTCGGAGGGGGCACTCCCTCGCTGCTACCGGCCGAGGCGCTCGAAGGTTGTCTCGAAGAGATCTCAGACCTGTTCGGTTTGACGGATAGCGCCGAGATCACACTCGAGGCCAACCCTGAAACGGTCACTCCGGATCGCGCGGCGGCCTGGCGGCGGATTGGTTTCAACCGGGTGAGTCTGGGTGCGCAAAGCTTTCAGGCGAAGCACCTGGCGACATTGGAGCGGTTGGGCTCGGCGCAAAGTATCGTGGCCGCGGCGGGCGTGGTGAAGGAGGCCGGCTTCGACGACTTCAATCTCGACTTCATTTTCGCGATTCCCGGCCAGACGGCGGCCGAGTTGAAGTCCGATCTCGAAAGCGCCGCCGCCCTGGGCCCGACTCATCTGAGCTCCTACAATTTGACGTTGAAACCGGGCCACAAGCTCTACACCGAGTTGCCCAGCGACGACGAAGCGGCGGATCTGTACGAGCTCGCTTGTTCGCTTCTTTCGAACTGCGGTTACGAGCGCTACGAAATTTCGAACTTCGCCAAACCCGGTCGGGAGTGCCGCCACAATCTTCTGTATTGGGCCGGCGGCGATTATCTGGGAGTCGGCCCGTCGGCCTCGAGCCGCCTTTTCCGGGGAGGGCGGTTTCTCCATCGAAAGCAGATCGCCGACTTCCCGCTGTACCTGCAGGCTCCGAAGCCGATGGAGTTCGATACGACAAGCCGCCCCCAGACGGTCTTGGAAGCGAGCTTTCTCGAGCTTCGCAAACGCTGGGGCGTGAGCCTCGCCGACTTTCGGACCCGCTACGGCTACGATCTCACGGCGGCGGAAAAGTTCCCGCGCTACTTGGAAGACGGATTTCTCTGCCGAGACGGGGATCGCCTCACTCTGACCGACCGAGGCCTGATGCTGGCCGACTCCGTGACGGCGGACCTCGTCGACATGCACAAGATCTAGGATTTTCCCGGCAAGTGGCTCTTCGCCGTTTCGAGCAATCCGCTCTTGTCGAGCCAATCCCCTACGAACTCTCCCATTTCGTGGTAGCCGGCGTCGTCGAAGTGGGCGTGATCTATCCAGCGCTCGGCCGAAGACGGCTGGAACGTGTCCGCCGGAAGAATGGGCACGGCGAGCGCGGCGGCCACCCGCCGAATGGTTTCATTCTCGGAGTCGATGGCGGCTATCCACCGGCGCTTCGCTCGCTCGACTTCCTTCTCCGGCCGGCCGTACCCGAAAATCGTCGCTTTCGGATGGTCGACGTTCAGCCGGAACGTGACAAGCACCGGCTGTACACCATTTGCGCGGGCGACGCCGACGAGGCTGCGCAAGTGGCGCTCGAGCCCCCGCCTTCCCGGATCGTTCGGATCGGTGTCGGCGAAAAGAGCCTGTTCCCCCGTCGTCACTTGAGTCGCCAGCGCGTTCTCGGCAAATCCGCTCGGATGAAGCAGATGGAGCGCGACGAGTCGCCCGGTCCAGCTTGGAATGTGCCAGGCTTTCAAAAACAAGGCGTTCGCTTCCTTGGATTCGGGCCTCAACGTCCGCCAGTGCGTGTAGTCGCTTTGGTAAGGCGCGGGAGAAAGGAGCGGTTCCAAATCGTTCTCGCCGACTTTGATGAGAGCGAGGTCCGGCTTCTCATCTAGTCCTCTATAGGCGAAGAGCCCGAGCGTTTCCGTCGAGGCCTGATAGGGGACCCCGGCGTTCACCACGTCGACGTCGTAACCCTTCAATCTCAGGAAGTGTTGGGTTTGAGCCGGATACGACGCGGCTCCCGTCGAGGCGCCGTCCGACCAGGTGCCAGATCCTCCGAGCGCGAGAATCCGCAACTTGTTTCGGCGCGGACCGCCTCCGAAGCGCCAGCCGAACTCGTTCACGTCGGTCGCGCCGGGATTGGGCGCGTAGTTGGACCAAAGGTAAGGCCGGAACTGAGCCTTCTTGTGAATCTCGAGGACGCGCGAAGCGTCCGAGAGAAGCTCTTTCGGCGTCAGAAACAAAACCCCCGCGAAGGAAAAGATCTCGATGAGACAAAGTACGCTCACGAGGGCTCCGAGACGGGCGAGCCATTTCGGCATAGGGTGCTGCGCCCGCCGAAACAGGAGCGCCACCCCGATCGCGAACAGACCGAGGGGCAGTGCCAGCTTTGCCGCCGTGCCATGAGCGCTTCCATTGGACAGGGGATCGATGCCGGCGAGATGGACGGCGGCGGCGAGAAGGCAGAAAAACAGTCCCGGACCCATGGCGGAAGTATCCATGGAAAGCAAGGGTTCTCAAAGCGGTTTGCTAGAATGAGCTATGCCGAAAGCGCGGGAGACCTTGATCGAGCTGATTCGGGTGGCCTTCGCCGTCGGCTTCGCCCTTTATCTTTTCGAGTTTCGTCGCGCCGCCTTTCTGTCCAACGATCCCGGGCCGATGATCGTCTACACCACGGTAACGCTCGTGCTCTGCGCGTTTCTCGCCGTGGGCTTTCTCACTCCGATCTGTCTCTTATTGATGGCCGTCGGCTGCCACGGCTGGTTCGCCGGCGCCATCGGCTGGAATCTCAATCATGCTTTTGCGGCGTGGCTCTGCTGGGCCCTGCTTTTTCTGGGCGCTGGCAATCGGTACAGCGTGGACTGGTGGCTGGGCTACCGTCGGCAATCGGCCGATCCCGATCGCGTGGCGAAGGCGATCGGCTTTTCGATGGGGATCACTTTCTTTCTCGGGGCGTGGATTCATTTTGCCGATCCTCTCTGGAGAAGGGGAGAGGCCCTCGGTTGGCTGCTGACCGATCCCTTCTACAACCCCCATGGGGAGTTTTTTTCGGTGCTGTTCGAGCGCTTTCCGTTTCTCGTCAAAGCGTTCACCTACCTTCAGCTCGGATTCGAAACGCTCTTTCTTCCGCTTTCTCTTTTTCGCAGGGGCCGATGGATTCTGATTCCTCTCGGCCTCGTCTTTTTCGCGGGTGCCCAGTTTCTGATCCAGGCTTCCTATGTCGGCTTTCTCGGGTTCTTGATCTGGGCCCTGTTTTACTTTCCCTCGTCGGAGCGTGGAGTCTCTCCCGGTTTCCTCTGGTTCTCGCGCGTCTCGCGTTCGGTGGGCCTCACTTACCTTCTGCTTTCGGTGCTGTCTTTCTCCCTCGGCGGAGGCTTCGCCTCGCACATGCTTCGAACTTCTCTCATGGTGAACGCCTCGAGGGTCTTCGGGCTTGCGGCTCCCGACGTCTACAACGGGGATCACCTGAAGGCGGGCGAGCTCTTTTTCACCGTCGAAGGCCGCGACGGACTGGTGCCCTATCTCGGCCGAAGGGGCGAGCGTCTAAGTCTTCTGCGAAGCCAGCCCGCGTACTTCGATTTCTTCGGGAACTGGTACTCGCTTCCGATCTCCAGCCGTCTGAAGAACCCGAGCGGAAACACGAGGAGCGTGGTGACCCATGCTCTGCGGCTCGCCGGTCTCTCGGAGGACGAAGCCGTGGTCGAGCTGTTACGCAGATCTCGGCTAGCCGATCCTCCCCGCTGGGGAAAACCGGAACGCATCGCCCGGTGGACGGCGGTTTCTCCGGAAACTGAAATTTATTTGCCGTGAAAGACTAGAACGGGACTTCGTCGTCGGCCATGCCGCCGCCGGCGCCCTTGGCCTCAACGGGAGCTCCGCCTTCGAAATCGGAAGGCCCCGGAGAGAAGTCGCCGCCAGCGCTCGCGCTAGCTCCCGCTCCGGCCCGATCGCTTGGTCCGCCGAGGAACTGAATGTTCTGCGCGACGATTTCCGTCGTGTAGCGCTTGTGGCCTTCCTTGTCGGTCCACTCGCGGGTTTGCAGCCGGCCTTCCACGTACGCCTGACGGCCCTTGGAAAGGTACTGACCGCAGAGTTCGCCGAGCTTGCCCCAAACCACCACGCGGTGCCATTCGGTGCGCTCTTGCTTTTGTCCCTGCTTGTCGGTCCACGACTCGTTGGTCGCGACGTTGAAGTTGGCAACCGCTCCGCCGCCGCTCGTGTAGCGGACTTCGGGATCGTTACCCAGCCGGCCGATGAGAAGAACTTTGTTTACTCCGCTCGCCATACGTGACCTCTTTCTGTATCGAGCGCCTCTCGCTACGAACTCTCAGCTAGACGCTCTATTGGTTTCTAGTGTTCTAAGAGTCGCGCTAGACTTGGTCAAGCGGGTTAGGGGAGCGTAAATCTTTCGGGAGCGATATGGAGTTTCTACCTCGGCAGGGAATTTTACTCGGCGAAAGAAAAACGTCGGTCTTCAACCGCGTCATGGCCCGCGGCATCGACTGTCTCATCGCCGTTGCGCTGCTGCTGCTCGGAAAAGCGCTCTGGTGGCCGATGGGAGTTCTCCTCGGTTGTGGCTATGCGGCATTGGCCGATGGTTTTGGCGACGGGCAGAGCCCGGGCAAGCGAATCATGGGGCTTCGCGTCGAGGATTTCAGCTCCAACACGGCGTGTGATTTAGCGGCGGCCTGCGTTCGCAACCTGCCGTTCGCGTTGGCGGTTTTCCTCGCTTCCGCACCGCTTCTTTGGATCTTCTTCCTAGTCGTTGCCGCGCCGCTTATCGGCCTCGAGTTGTTTCTGGTCGTCTCGGTAGACTCGGGCGTTCGTCTGGGCGATGTCCTCGCCAATACCCAGGTCGCCGACCGCGGGCAGGAGCTTCTGGAGCGGCTCTCCTGATCGGTTCCGTCTGCCGTGCTTTGGAAAACGGCAGGACTTCGATATAATTAAGACAGCCCCAATCCATCTTCCGCACTTCGCGGCAATCACAACAAGCAGTCGACCCAGTCTCCCAGCCGGACACACCCATGGGATTCCTCTCATCCTTGTTTGCTTCTCAGCTCGTCGGATTGGATATCGGGGTTTCCGGGATCAAGGCCGTCGAGTTAACGAGCGGGAAGACCCCGCGGCTAATCGCCTACAATCGCATTCCGCTGCCGCCCGAGGCGCTTAGTGCCGACGGAGAGATCATCGAGCGGGCGATAGTGGTGGCGGCCCTGAAAAAGCTTTTTTCGTTCAAGGGATTCAGCACGAAACGGGTGGCCGTCGGAGCTTCCGGCAAGTCGATCATGACGAAGAAAATCCAGGTGGCCCGCATGTCGGCGGAGGACTTGAGCCACCAGCTTTACTTCGAGGCGGAGCAGTACATCCCGTTCAACATCGCCGAAGTGAATCTGGATTTCGCGATTCTTGGTCCTTCGGCGGCGGCCGAAGGGGAAACCCCGAAGATGGACGTGCTTCTGGTGGCCGCGAAAAAGGACTACGTGTCCAACCTTACGGCGCTCTGTTCCGAGGCGGGGCTCGATCCCGATGTCGTCGATAACCAGGCTTTCGCCCTCGGCAACGCGTTCGAGTTCAACTACGGCCACGCGGCCGGCGCGGCGGCCGGAGTCAGCGTCATCATCGATTTCGGGGCGGGAAGCACGAAGCTGTCGGTGGTGGAGGGAGACAAGACTACCTTCACCCGCGAAATCCGGCAGTCGGGGCTGGGGCTGACCCAGCACCTGAGCCAGCAGCTAGGTCTGAATTTGATGGACGCCGAGAAGGCGAAAATCATGGAAGCCACCAAAGCCAACATCCGCAGCGTGATGGCCGACTACACCACGGGCCTCGTCGACGAGATTTCGCGCACCCTCGATTTCTACATCGGCCAGTCGGGAGGCAAATCGATCTCGGCAATCTACGTTTGCGGCGGAGCCTCGCGTACCGCGGGCCTGCCCCAGGCGATGGAAGCGAAGCTTCCCGCGCCCATCAAGGCGCTGAACCCGATCCAGAGCATCGCGGGTTCCGGAAAGAAAATGAACGCCCAGGCGATTCGTGAGCTGTCCTATCTCGGCTCGGTCGCCATCGGGCTCGCCCTCAGGACGACGGGAGAAGGCGGATGATTCGGGTAGATCTCGGAAAAGACGACGTCTCTCGCGGAAAGAAGGGCCTCGGCCGTCTTTTCGGCGGCGGAAAGAAAAAGGGCGGCGGCGGCCTGGGCAAGGGGTTTGGCAAAGCCACGAGCGGAGCCCGCGGCATCATCGTCTTCGGAGTCGCCGGCGCGCTCGCGTTTCTTCCCCATCTTTTTTTCGAGCAGTACCGCGCGTTCGTTACCGACCAGCAGGCGGGAAGGGCGAAGGAGATCCGGGAAAAGCTCACCGCTCTCGAGCAGGAGACCGAGCGGCTGCTTCCGTACAAGCGCGAGCTCGAGAGCTACGAGGCTCAGAAGAAGCTGGTGCGCGATCGCATCGACATCGTCCGCCAGCTACTTGTCGGCAGAAACGGCCCGGTCTCGGTGCTCGACGCCATCGGGCAGGCGCTGCCGAAACGGGCGTGGCTCACCAAAACCGATTTGAAGCTCGAGCCCAAGCCTGAGATCACCCTCGGCGGCCAGGCCTACGCCAACGAGGACATCTCGGATTTCATCGATGCGCTCCAGAAATCGGTGTTCATCTCGGAAGCTGTTCTGAAGAACGTCACCAAAGACAACGTCGAGCGAATCGACGTCAAAACGTTCAGTATTTTGGTAACGCCGAAAATCAAGGCCGCCAATGTCGCTCAGGCTCCGCAACCTGGCGCCGCGCCGCCCGCGGGAGCCGCCGCGCCGCCCCAGCCCGCCGCCGCGGGCGGAACCGACCGCGGAGTCGCGGGCACCGAAGGACTTTAAGAGGTAATCGTGGATCAGAGACTCAGACTGGCCGGAATGGTGGTGGCCATGGGATTCGCCTACACCGCCTACGAGTTCTACGGGTTTTATTCGGAGGAAGTGCCGAACCTCGTTCAGCAGCGAACGGCCCTCGAGGGAGAGTTTGCGCAGAAGCAGTCGGAGTACCAGCGCCTGCGCTCGTTCGTGCAGAACATCGAGTCCATCAAGGGAGAACTGCGCGAGCTGAGCCAGCAGCTGAAGACCGCGCTCGAGTACATGCCGCCGGAGTTCAAGCTCGCCGAGCTCCTGCGGAGACTCACGGCCCTGGCCCAGAACTCGGGAGTGGAGCTCGTCCAGTTCTTGCCGGAGGCCGGCGAGACCAGGCCCGAGGGAAGCTTTTACGCGACGACCAACATCGGATTCGAAGTGCACGGCGCTTTCGCCCAATGTCTTTTGTTCCTGGATCAGGTCTCGCGCTTGAAGCGCATCATCAACGTGAGCGGCATCGCGATCGAGCCGGTTGCGATCATCGCGGGAACCGAGGTCCGTCAGGACCGCAGCGCCGCCACGAAGGTGAACGCCAAGGGGACGCTGGTCACGTACCGGTTCGCTGAATGAAAACCAAATTCTTCATATTTGCGCTGGGCTTGCTGATTGCCGCTTCCGCTCGGCCCGAGCCGCGGCCCGACGAAGGCACCGTTTACGTGCCCATCGGCAAGCGCGATCCCTTCAAGCGCCCGAGCGCCGCCGACGGCGGGCGGGATTTGTCGGCGATTAACCCGCTGGAGAAGTTCGGCATCGAGCAGTTCATTCTGAGAGCGATCTTGCGCGGGACCACCACCGCCCAGGCCATGTTCGAGGATCCGGAAGGCCGCGTGCACATCGTCGCCGAGGGAACGGTCATCGGCCGTGAGCGCGGAACCATCAGCCGTATTCTCAACCGCGAGGTCATCGTCACCGAGCGCACGGTGAACTATCTCGGCGTGACGAGTCTTTTCGAGCGCGTGCTTTCGCTGCCTTCCGACGACGAGGTCGACCAATCGGCCCCGTCGAAGAACCCGAGCGGCGGTACGGGCTCCAAGTCGGGCTCGTCCTCCGGCTCCGGCGGCGGCGGATCTTCGGGATCGAACGGTGTCATGCGGCAGGTGAGCCAGGAGCGCAACCAGGCTCCGCCCGCTGCGGCTTCGCAGTCGTCATCGAGTTCCCGCTTCAACCCGGGACCCAATATTTCGAACTCGACCCAGGGCCGCACTTCGACGGTGACTCCGTCGGCGCCCGTCCATTTTGAAGCCGGCGGCAACGCCGGAAATGCGGGCGGCGGAGCCCCCGTTTACTAGTTTTTCGAGGAGAGACTTATGAAACAGCCCATAGCCTTCTGGAGGAAAGCCCTCTACTGGTCGCTCCTCTACGGCCTCATCTTCTCTCCGTCGATTGTTCATCGGTCCGGGTCCGGACTGCTTGCCGAAGAGACTCCCGACCTCGAGGACTTGGACGACCCGACTCCCTCTCCGTCCGGGGGCGGCGCCAAGAAGGGCAAGGATGATTCGCTGGTCGAGCTGGAAAAGGTAATCGAGGAGGAAGAGGCCCGGGAGATCGGCGAAAGCGCGTCCCCGAAGTCTTCTAAGGTAGCGGAAGCGGCGGATGACGACATTACGGTCCTCGACGACGACGAGCCGGCCCCGGCGTCCAAGAACCGCAGCGCCGTCGGCTCCAACCGTCAGGCCGCCCGCTCGGCGGCTTCCGAGGATGACATAAATCTCGACGACGAAGCTCTGGGAATTCCTTCCGATGACAGGGAGGATCTTCAGCAGGCCAAGGCCCCGACTCCCGTCGACGACGAGCCCTCCCTGGATGAGATGGAGGAGTTGGCTGGAGGGCGGGAACAGGCGTCCAGCGCCTCCGACGTCTCCGATCCGGATCTGACGGAGATTCCCGGCGACGAGTTCACCGAGCAGGGAGAGAAGAGCCGCTCCACCGCCGCCGACGATTTCGCCGAAGTGCCCGGCGCGAATCCGGCTCTTCGCAACGACATCACCGATCTGCAATTCAAGATGGACGGGGCGAACTCCCGCATTCTGCTTTCCTCGCGTTCTCCGCTCACCTACCGGGAAGTGAAGAACCCGGGGATGAAGCAGGTCGTCTATTACTTCGAGAACACCGGCGCCCCCGAAAAGCTCCAGCGCGCGTACGACACGACCGAGTTCGCGAGCCCCGTCGCTCTTTTTACGCTGCTTCAAGTGACCAACGGTCCGGCTCCCGCGACGAAGCTCATCGTCCAGCTGCGCGAGGATTCCGCTCCGACCGTGGTCCCGAACGATCGCGGCATGTCGCTCGATTTCGGACCTCCTACTAAGGAGGGCGAGCCGCGTCTCGTCGTCGGCAAGGAGGACGACGTCGTCGCCTCCGAGGAAAATATCTATTCGGGCGGCCAGAACTACACGGGCCGCCTCATCCGCCGTCTGGAAATCAAGAATAGCGACGTGCAGGACGTGCTTCGCCTTGTCGCGCGGACCAGCGGTTACAACATCGTGGTCGGCGACGACGTGAACGGGAAGGTCGGGACGCTGAGTCTCGAAAACATTCCTTGGGATCAGGCCTTCGCTCTCGTTCTCCAGACTAAGAAGCTGGGCTACATCCGTCAGGGCAACGTGCTCCGCGTGGGAACTCTCGCGAGCCTCCAGCAGGAGAAGCAGGAAGCCCTCAACAACGATCGCGCGAAGATTCAGGTCGAGCCGCTGCGTACCGTCCTGATTCCCGTCAGCTACGCGCGCGCCGCCGATCTCGCCGCTCACGGCCGAAGCTTCCTCGAGCGCGGCACCATCGACGTCGATTCCCGGACCAACACGGTCATCGTGAAGGACATCCGCCGCGCCACCGATCGCATCCAGAAATTGTTCGCGGCCTTGGATACCCAGCCGCCCCGCGTTTCGATTTCGGCTCGCTTCGTGGAAATGAAATCCACGTTCAGCCGCGACATCGGATTCAACAACGTGTCGTTCGAAGCGGATCTCGCCGGCATCAACCTGACCCAAAGCATCAGCCCCGGAGCCACCGGCGCGGTCTCCAATACGACGATTCAGGCCCCGGACTTCGCCAACTTGCTCGCGATTTTCTCGATGGCTGAGTCGGAGAACAAAGTTAAGACCCTGGCGAACCCGGCCGTCTCCGTCGTCGCCAACCAGCCGGCGACCATCACGCAATCGGTCTCCATCATCCGCCGCGTTCTCGCTTTCACCGCGGGTGGCCAGCCGACGGACGGCGTGCAGCAGGTCTCGGCGACTCTGACTCTGACCGTCACTCCGATCGTCGCCGGTGACGGAACGATCTTCATGCAGATCCGGGTCATCAACGAGATCCCGACGCTGCCTAACGGCGCCGACGGCACGATTCAGATCGATACGCGTAACATCGATACTCAGGTGCTCATCGAAAACGGCGACACCGCCGTCGTCGGCAGCATCTTCTCGAACAACGTGACGCAGGTGAAGCAGGGCATTCCGTTCTTGATGAAGGTTCCGATTCTCGGCTTCTTCGTATCGTCGGAAGCGTACCTCGATACCCGCAACGAAGTGTTCGTGTTCCTCACCGCGAAGATCATGAACGCCGAAGAATCGTTCAAGCGCAGTTTCTAACTCTGGAGGTTTCTTTCCATGTGGATCGTCTTGTGCCTTTTGCAGGGTGGACTCGATGTTGCGCTGATCGCCGCCGCGGTAGCCTGGTACCGGGCGTACCGCCGCGAACGCGCCGAAAAGGATCGGGTCACCGCTTGTCTCAACGTTCTTGAGACTCACGGCGCGCGGCACGAACAAGATTGGATCGCGCTTCGTACCCAGGTGCAGGAACAGTTGAAATCGCTCCACCTCGTTTGCGAAGAAGCGAAAAGCGTTCTCACTCAGGGCCAGAGCGCCCTCAATACCGGCAGCAATAGCCGGGAGGCACGCGATCTTCAGCAGGCCTTCGCCCCCGAAGTGTCCGTCGACCCCGTTCCCACGGTTGAGGAAGTAGAAAATGCCCGCTCCCGTGGTAACCCCAAAGGTTGGCTGGACCTCAAAACCCTGCTCAGGGAACAGCTCGTTTAGACCCCTCTTTCGCTCGCCCTCGATCCGCGATAAAACCCTCCGAAATGCCCGTCTGAGGCCTGTTTTCGGCCGATCTCGGTTTACGGGACACCGTTCAAAAATATTATTGACAGTAAGGGGCGCTGCTCCAACAATGTGACCCATAATCGGCAGTGCGCCGGACTCCGGGCCCTTTGGGAAAGGCCATAACGGACCGTGCGTGCAATCGGATGGGGGTTGGGGAATGGATGTTGGGTCCCTTCGCTTTGTTTCTTGAACCCTAGGGCAAATTTAGTGCGGTTTAGGGTGCTCCGGTCGCTTGGGAAGCGGCAGGAGAAGCGGATGCTGTTAAAGCGGAGTCGACTTTAGGACATTCACCTTCCTTCGGGTAATTCACAAATAGGTTGGGGGTAAACATGGAGAAGGCCAAGATCATTAAGCGTTATCAGAACCGTAAACTGTACGATACGGACGCCAGCTGTTACGTCACCTTGGACGAAATCGCCGAGATGATTCAGCAAGGCGAAGAAGTTACGGTCGTCGATAACCGCAATCAGAAAGACATCACGGCAGCGACGCTGACGCAGATTATCTTCGAGAAGCAGAAGCGGTCCGATATGCCGGTGCCGATCTCCACTCTTCGCCACATCATTCAGCATGGCGACGGCTCTTTCAGCTCTTTCCTGTCCAAGAATACGGATGGCAATCAGCTGGATGTGATTCGCGAGCTTGAGACCAAGGTGAAGGCTCTCAACTCCAAGCTCGATGGCCTGGAGAAGCGGGGCGGGGTTCTTCAGGATTCCGACGCTTCTGCCGGCAAAAGCGCGGAAGTATAAGAATCTATTCTGATATTCCCGATCGTTCGGGAAGGGACTTGGACGGGTCGCTTAACTTTGGGATAATGGTTAAGGCTTCCCTGTCTGGTTCGTGAGTCAGAAAAATGCTCTGACCTACGAGTTCTTAACCGGTAGCCCTCTCTTATCGCGGTGTGCATGCCTGCTTCGTGCAGGAAGCCTAAAGCGGTAACCGGGGCGACCACGTGTATTACACAGGTTATGAGCTTTAATGACCACGGCCTCAGGATGGGGGAGTTTTTCTCCTCCTTTTGGGTCTGTCTCTGGAGCTACGTCCAAAGATGGTTACCAGCAATCGAACGATCAAATGGATAGAGTCCCTTGCCGAGCAGGAGCTCAGTATCCGCTCCGGCGAGCGTTCTTCCATCGACCTATTGGCCACCAAAGACGAGGTGCTCTCGGTAGAGACCACCTCGTTTTTGCGTGAGCTGAATCAGCACTTCGAGTACCTCGTAAAACTGTTCGACCTCCGGGTGAATCAGGAGGCCCTCAAGATCAAGATCCTCAAGAACGAGGACTTCCAGGAGGGTTTCAGCCTGCTACGCAACGAGCTGCGGCTTCTGGTGGGCAAGCCCCGGCTGGGGGTCGTCCAGTTCACGTGTGATAAGCGGATTACGGGCGAGGCTCGTTCCTCGGTGATGTTCTCCGGGGTCGTGGAGGCCAAATTCGGGACCTTCCACGATGTCGAGTGGCACTTCCTGGGCTCCCAGGTGACGGCCGAACAGGTGGCGCGCCACTACCTGACCGAGTTCATCCAAGTCAGCCGCTCCAGCCACTAAAGAATCGGGGAAAATAGCCGCCAGAAGTTCTCCAGGATTTTCTCGCCCACGGGTCTGGCCTGAAAAACCTCCCGCACCACTGGCTTCGACTCCTCTACGTCCGTCCTAAACAGTTCTGCCGCCTGGATCGCCAGGCGGTCTCCGAACATCAAGAGATTCAGCTCGAAATTGAGGCGAAAGCTGCGGATATCGGTATTGGCCGAGCCGCAAAGGATGAGCTTCTCGTCTATGCAGAGCATTTTCGCGTGCAATATCGTGGGCTGGTAGTGATGGATGGAAATGCCTGCCGCGAGCAGATCCTCGTAGAAAGACCGTGAGGCCCACTGAACGGGAAACGAATCGCTCTTTTCGGGTAAGAGCAGCTGTACCTTCACGCCCCGCAAGGACGCCACCCGCAAGGCGGAGCTCACGGCCGGATCCGGAATGAAGTAAGGGGTCGTCAGCAGAATTTCCTTTTCGGCGCTGTTTAGGGCGAGAAACAAGATCTGGTGGAACAGATTGAAGCGTGAGTCTGGACCGCTTTCGATGACTTGTAGAACCGTGGAGCCGGGAAACTCCGGCTCCGGAAAATACTTCGGGTGGAACAGGTCCTCGTTCGTCGTGAAGATCCAATCTCTCGCGAAAACTCCCTGTAGTTGCTGGCAGACCGGTCCACGCACCTGAATGATGTAATCCCGCCACTGTTTCTTTGAGACGCGGCCCAGATACTCCTTGCCGATGTTCGCCCCACCCGTGAAAGCGATGGAGCCGTCGACGATTAGGATTTTGCGGTGGTTACGAAAGTGCGGGTTGATGCGGTTCGGAACCAGAGAGAACGGCAGAAATCCCGCGATTTTGGCGCCCGCCTTTTCAAGATGGCGGAGAGAGAAGCGCTTCAGGGAAATGGAGCCGACCGAATCATAGAGAATTCTCACCTCGACACCCCGCTGGGCGGCTTCCGTGAGATCTGAAAACAGATCCTTCGTCACCTCATCGCTTGCGATGATGTAGTACTCGAGGTGGATGAAGTGCTTGGCCCCCCGGATGGCATCGCGCATGGCCTGAAGGCCCTTCGAGGGGTCGGCGAGGATTTCCGCTTCGTTGCCGCTCGTAACGGAATAGTCGGAAATTTGGCTCGCCAGACGGACGAGGTTCTCCTCCACATGAGTAAGGGTGGGCGGCTTATCTGCGTGAAACTGAGGAGCGGAAAGTGGCCTCAGCCGTTGTTTCCGGCGTATGGCCTTTCGCTCCAGGCGCTGGGGTCCGAAAATGAGAAAGGTGAGTGGACCGATTCCGGGAACCATCGTGACGTAAAGCAGCCAGGCCAGCGTGGACGTCGGATCCCGCTGGTATATGAGCAGGATGCCTACTGCCCATATCCAAACCGCGACACCGGACAAAATCGCGACGAGATAGAAAGTGTCCATTCGATCCCGACTGTAGGACCTGGACTAGGGCGTGTAAAGGAGGCCTAGTACAGGACATACAGAGTCGCTAGGCCGAGAGCTCCGAAGAGCCCCCAGAAGGCTTGAGCGACGCGGCCCTTGGTTTTGGGGAAGAGTTGAGTGAGAAGCCAGTGCCATCCGTAGACGGCCATCGGAAGGAAGACCACGTCGAAGGGAACACGGTAACGGATCTCGCTCTTAAACAGCCATGAGTTGAAGAAGAGCGAGAGGACCATCAACAGGATGGGCATCGACTGAGCGGAGAGCGGATGGCGCAGAAGCAGGAGGAGCGCGATCAGAATTCCCGGCAGATAAATCGCGCCGAAGAGCATCCCGTATCCGCGGTTGAAAGTCTTGTAAGCGTCCGCGTTCGAGGGCCAGATGTCGTTGCCCAAAAACAGGAAGTAGACGTAACGAACGCTCGTCAGCAGAACGAGCGGGTCGGCGGCGATGCACTTCAGGCCTTCCTTCACGAAGAACGAGTCGTTGGTGAACGGCTGGTCCCACTTCTTTCGCAGGTTCTCTCCGATTTGTCCGAACAGAGACGACTGCCAAACCGTGTTTCGTTTGTCCTGGTTCCGTTTCGCCGGGCACTTTCCTTCGATGAGACTCAGGCCCGCGTTGCGGGAGACGAAACTTGCGGTGTGATAAATCCGATCCGTCACCACCCAGTGGAGCGCGAGGATGACCGCCATGCTGGCGAGGAATCCGGCGGCGGAAACGGCGTATGCCTTCAGGGCGGCCGGACGCGATTCGGCCGAAACTTCTCTTAGTTTCAGCGACGCCCAGACGAGGAGAAACCCGAAAAAGAAGCCGTTGTTTCCCTTGAACCACATCCCGATCTGGAAAACGGCCCCGATGGCGGCGGCGAGCGGAAAACTCCACGGAAGCGGAAAGCGGATCAGCAGATAGAAAAGAACGGCGTTCAATAATGTGTAGATCGCGTCCGGCATGAGGAAGCCGGTTTGGCTTAGAAAGGGATAGTGTACGACCCCGGCGGCGAGGGAGAGGAGTCCGATAGTGGATCCAAACAGCGCGGCAGCCGAACGCCACAGTAAGAAAAGGCTCGCGACGGCGGCGATTACGTGGAGCCCCTTCACGAGCGTGTACGCTCCGTTCAGCGAGAGGGAGGCGGCAACTAGAAGCGGATAGCCCATCGGCTTGATGAGGTCTCCCTCGTTGGCGTTTCCGTCGAGGATCCGTTGCCCGTGGGTCGCGTAGTGCTTCATGTCCGAAAAGACGAAGCCGTCGGGCTGGTGAAGGCGGAACACGAACAGAGTGTAGAGAACCGCGCTTACCACGAGCAGCCCAATGGCCGCGTAGTCGAACGCAGGGACTGTTTTGAGAAGTCGCCTCACCGGATCTCTCATCGGCATTTGGCGGGAAAACCTTTAAATTCCAAATAGCTGTGAGTCCGGCTTTCGGGCCAGGAGAACGGTTCTCGTACCCCCGCCCGTCGAATGGCAGCCTGGAAGGGCGGCACGCCTCTCGCAATGTGACCCGCCCATGAACAAGAGAAAAGGCCAAGGCCTTGTCGAATACCTGATCCTAACTTGTTTGGTTTCCGTCGCGGCCATCGCCATCGTCGGTACGGTAGGAAAAAACATCCGCGAACAGTACGCCAACATTTCGGCGGCCCTTAGAAACGGAAAGTCCGTGAAGCTCACGGCGCCTGATTCGGGGGCCGTGGAGAAAAGGGGCATGGATGACTTTGGCGAGAGCGCGCGCGTCCACTGAGGGGTCCTTGGCGCTCGAGGGCGCGCTCTCGCTGTTTCCTTTGGCGATTGCCGTGGCTCTAAATCTGGAGCTCGGCTTGCGGGCAAGGAGGCACGCGGTGCTGGCCTGGGCGACTTGCGCGATGGTGAGAGAGCGAGCGCTTGGAGAAGCGGAGGATTCGGCGAACGAGCGCGCACGGGATCGGCTCCTACGGGCGCAGGGTTCGGCGGAAGGTTCTTGGGAGGAAAGCCGGACGGAAGAAGGGCTTTCTCTCCGAGGGCACGTTCGTTACTCCGCCCTTTGGAGCCAGATCGATCCGCCCAAGCATCACTACGAGGTGAACGAGTTATGTCGCTTTCCTTTTTAGCGGCCATTGCGTTGCCGCTTTGTCTTGCTCCTTGGGCCACTCACCGGCTTTACGAGCAAACTGCCCGGTATAAGACGGCGTCCATCGCCGTCGACAACGCCGGGATAGTCCTGGGCCGCGCGGGCCGAGGGGTCCTCGAGAAGTGGCGCCGAACGTCTTCCCGATTGGAAGCCGCAGAAATCGTCCACCACGGGCTCCACCTCTGCGCCCGCGCGCCCGGGCCTCAGGCCGCGGCCTGCGCGGCGGCCGACAAAAGCTGGGAAGCGGCTTGGGAGGCAAGGCTGCTTCTCGTGGAGGCAGAGTCGGTTTCGCTTTGGTTGGCGGCTCCCGCATCGGCTCACGCTGAAGGAGCGCGGCTCGGAGTCGGCTTGGAGCTTTCGGGTTATCCGATGCTCCCTCCGGTGAAACGGGAAGTCTGTGCGGTTTGCGGCGGTCGATTTCGAATTCGTTTTCTCGACGTGCCGGCCTCGGAATGGACTTCTACGTCTTATTCAATTGGAACCCGGGTCGAATGGGGGCAAGAGAACGGGCAGTGGAATTATCGAATGGAGGCCAGGCATGAGCCGCCGGGGCTCTATTCTCTTTGAGACGGCACTCGTGACCCTGCTTCTCACCGGCCTCCTTTACAGCGGGCACGTCGAAGTGATCCGGCGGTGGCAGGCGCGGGTGCGGAGTTTGGACGGCGAGCGAATTCGCTATGACGGAGTGACGAAATGGAAGCCCTGAAACGTTGGACGAGAAGCCCGAAAGGAAAAGCTTGGGGACCGATCGTCGTTGCTTGCGCGGTGGGGGCCGCGGTGTTCTGGGAGGTCCGCTCGGGGCTTGCCGCGAAGGCTAGGGGGCTCTCCGATCCTCGCTACCTGATCGCGGCGAGAGATCTTTCGGAAGGCCTCTCGGTCTCCTTTTCCGATCTGACCTTCCGTTTTGCGCAGTCGAGTCCGGTCCCTTCGGGGGCGATCACGGACCAGGAGTTACATCTTCTGTCAGATTCTCAATGGGCCCGTCCCGTGCGGCAGGGGGAATGGGTTACCTGGGGTGTCTTGCGTCCGGCGCCGGCTGGGCTTGGTACTGCCGTTCCGAAAGGAATGAGGGCCCATGGTGTCGAGTTTGACGCCAGCCCGCCTGTGTTTCCCAAGGATCGAATCGATGTGTTCTGGAACTCGGACGATCCTCGGCAGGCGCCCGCGGCCCTCGTGGAGGGCGTCCAGGTCCTAAGGGTGCGCCGGGAGGCGGGTCGTCAAGCTGTGGTCTTGGCGCTCCACCCCGATGACATCCCGGTCCTGGAAAAGGCGGCGGGGGGCGGTAAACTCTCTCTATCGGTTAGAAATCCCGAGGAAGCTCCGGCTTCCGGCCCGCGCCGACGGCCCCCTTTCGGGCGTAAGAGCTCCCCCCACAGGAGAATCGAAATTTGGACGGAAAAGTCATGAGCGGCCGTGGACGCGTCTGCTGGGTTCTCCTCTTCTGTTACTCCACCACTCTCCTAGCTGCTCCGCTGCGCCCCGAGATCGGAATGTTCCGCTTGGGGGAGGCTCGGGGAGAAGACTCGCGCCGTGCTTTGGGAATTCTCGAGGCGCGCTTTCACCGCTGGCTGGAAAATCAGGGAAGCGGTCTTTCCGTGCAGCGCTTTGGAAACGTGAACCCCGAGGTTCTCGATCAGGAAAAGAGCCTCGCCACCCTCCGTGCCGAGCTATTTGATTTCGAACGTCTGCCCTCGGCCGAGCGGTCGGGCAGAGTTTCGCGTCTCAGGGAAAAGCGGCAAGCCGTGACCGATGCGCCCGCGGGCGGAAGGTGGGTGGCGGCTAGTCTCGCCTGGGAATCGCTCTCGGCATACGGACGAGGGGAGATGGCGGCGGCCCGGGAGCTTTGGGGGCAGGCCCTATCCTTGTCTCCCGGCGGTGAGCTTGGAGACGAGCCGTGGGCGGTAAATGCGCCGGAAGGGTGGACTCGGCTTGCAAACAGAAGCCGCTCCCAGCTGCGCAGGGACTGTCTCGTAACTTTGCCTGTCGGAGGGCGTCTCGAGAGCGTGAACGGATTTGCGGCCGAACCAGCCGAGGAGATCTCACTTGCGACCGGTAACGCTTATTGGGTCCAATGGAAAGACGCCAAAGCGCAGCGTCACCAAGCCAAAGTTCGCTGCGAAAGACCAGGCCAGCTCGCGGTGGCGGCTCCCGCTCAAGGCGGCTCGTCCCTTGCGGCCGTCGGCGGCCGATATGGGCTGGGCCGGCTCGCCTTCATCGAGCCGAAAGGGGAGGCCTTTCATCTCTATGTGTTTACGGACGGCGTGGGGCTCGACGAGATTCCCCTGGAGAAAGGGCTTTCGGTCCGGGACGTTCTTGCTCAGCCGCTCGCCGCGGAACTTCCCGTGGATAGAGCAGAGTTCGTCCGCTTGCAGCAGAGTCATGGTTGGAAGGAAGATGCCCTGGTGGCCGGACCCTGGTCCGGGCCGGTGAATCGGCAGGAGGCCGCGGCCCAGCCGGAGGCTCCTCGATGGTATAATAATTGGACCACTTGGGCGGTTGCCGGAGGAATTGTGGCCGGGATCCTGGTGGCTTGCCTCGCCACCAAACCGGGGCAGGTACAAACCCAGGCCCACGGAGGCCTCAAGTTCCCGATCGACTAATGGCTGATACCCGAGGGAAATTCCTAATCCAGCTGATGTCCGGCTTTTCGAAACCCCAGGTGCTTTTCCTGGTGTGGTTTCTCATCGTCGCCTTTTTTCTCGCGCTGATAGCTTCGTTTTATAAGAAGGTGAACCGCCGCAACTTCCGGGAGGACGGAGACGGGCCGAAGGTGCGCGTCGATCCGCGCCGGCTGTCGGAAACCACAGAGAACCGAAGTGTTACCGTGAAAAAGGGAGCGGTTGGAGTGAAGAACAGCTACCCGAAGCAGCCTCCCCACTAGAGGCGATCAGTAGTCGCCTTCCTTCTCGTCATCGTCGTCGTCCACTTCAAGATCCTGCAGCGAGGTTTCGGGACCGTCGTCGAGGTCCTCGATGGCTTCGACGTCGGCCGCGGGAGTCGGAGTGTCCTCTTCGTCCTCGACGGGCTTCGCTTTGGCCTTCTTGGTGGGAACGATGGAAGCAAGCGCGGCCTGCTTAAGCTCCGCGAAATTGACCATCGTTCCGCACTTTGGACATTTGCCCGTCTCCTTCGTGAAGTCGTAAAACTTCGTGGAGCACTTAGGGCAGACGTGCTTAGTTCCCAGAGAAGCTGGCTTCTTGGGTGTTTCGGATTCAGCGGCCTTGGCTTTGCGGCTCATTTCAAATCACCAATGCGGAAATAGGATATCGAAAAACCGGCACTTAATTAATGTTAAACGAGAGGCGCGTCAAGCAACGTGAAACGCGGTCATCTCGACGAACCGTTTGTAACGCTCCTCGATCATGGGACGGGTGGTCTTCAGCAGCTCTTTCACGCCGAAATCCTGCACTGTGAACGACGCCATTACGCTTCCGTAAACCACGGCTTTCCTTAGGGCCAGCCGGTCGACCGAGAATTTGGCCTGAGAAGCCAGGTACCCCATGAAGCCGCCCGCGAACGAATCGCCGGCGCCCGTCGGATCTTTCACGACGGATAGCGGCAAGGCCGGCAGAACGAATATCTCGCCGTTGTCGAACAGAATGGAGCCGTACTCGCCCCGCTTCACGACCAGGATCTTGGGACCCCAAGCCCGGACTTTCTGGGCCGCTTCCACAATATTATACGTTTGCGTGAGCTGGCGCACTTCTCCTTCGTTGACGATGAGAGCGTCCACTTTGCCGATTACTTCGATGAGCTTTTGGCGCTGGCCTTCGATCCAGAAGTTCATGGTATCGAGGCCGATGAAGCGAGGTTTTTTCACCTGCTCAAGCACCTCGAGCTGCAGGTGCGGGGCAAGGTTGCCGAGGAACAGAAATTCGGAATCCTTGTAGGCCTCGGGCACGGTGGGCTTGAACTGCTCGAAGACATTGAGCTTCGTGTCGAGAGTCTGGGCGGTGTTCAAATCGAAACCGTATTTGCCGGCCCAGTGAAAGGTGAGACCGGAGCTTTGCTTGATGCCGGCGGTATCGATGCCCTTCTGCTTGAAAATCTCGAGGTGTTCCTTCGGAAAGTCTTCGCCGACGACGCTTACGCAGCGGACTGGGGCGAGGCAGCAGGCGGAGAGGGAGAAGTAGTTGACCGAACCGCCGAGAATTTTCTCGACCTTGCCGAACGGCGTTTCGATCGAATCGAACGCCATGGATCCGATCGCACAAATCGAGGACATCTTCAGCTCTCCAAGGTTGCTTTCGCCGAGCGCACACCTGACCTAGCTCAGAATGATTTCCATTTCATTCCGACGCGATGCGGGCCAGTGCTCAGCCGGGGTAATGATTCCGGTTCTCATTAGATCACGGCATCCGGAACGGCAAGCTGGAAAAGACCCTGAAACTAACCGGGAAATCAGGGATCGGGACGTGGCCACGTTGGCGGCGATAGTCTTCATTATCGCTTCCACGGACACGTCCCCATGGGCCTCGTTCCAGCAGTCGAAGTCGGTCGCCATGGCGAGCGTCTGATAGCACATTCCCAGCTCCCGAGCCAACTGGGCTTCGGGCAGCGCCGTCATTCCGATCACCGCCACCTCGCGCCCCTTCGTGCTCCAGGACCGGTACCAGTGAGACTCCGCCCGGGTCGAGAACTGAGGCCCTTCCATGCAGACATAGGTGCCGCCTACTTGGCACTTCACCTTCATGTCTTTGAGGTTCTGGGCGAGATGCGCCCTGAGCGTCGCGCAGGCCGGGTCGGCGAAGTGAGCATGGCCCACGATGCCGTTACCGAAGAACGTCTTCGCCCGCAGGCCCAGGGTACGGTCGATGTACTGATCGGGAAGGCAGAAGGTCCCCGGTTCGATATCCTCCTGAAGACTCCCCACGGCGCTGACCGACAGCACCGTGCGGACTCCAAGTTTTTTCAAAGCGAAGAGATTGGCCCGGTAATTCACTTCCGAGGGCAGCAGCGTGTGATGCTTGCCGTGGCGGGGAAGAAAGTAGAGCTCGTGCTCACCCCGTTTCAGGTGAAAGATCCCCCCGGCCACTTCCCCGTAGGGAGTCTTGGGAAAAAGGACTTCTCCGTCCTTCCCGTCGTCAACGGAGTACAAACCACTGCCGCCGATCACTCCAAGTTGCATCAGGCCTCCCTATCAGGGCGTCGTCGTGAATTGGAAGAACAGCCGCCGTCCCTTGCGCAGCACCTCGATGTACTGCCGGGAAGCTCCGGCGAGCGCCTTCTTGTAGGCGTCGACCGAGTTCGTCTTCTTGCGGTTCACCTGAGTGATGATGTCACCGGGCTCGAGGCCGGATTGCTCCGCTGGAGAACCGGGCTGCACCATCTCAACGACCACTCCCTCTCCCTTGCGGGTGGGGGCGACGACGAGGCCGATCTGGTCGGGCTCGCCGAGATTCTCGGGGCGTTTGCCGCCGGCCCGGGCCTGGGCCCCCTCGTTGGGTAGCTCGCCGATTTTCACGTTGAGAGTGCGGGCCTTCTTGTCGTTGTAGCTGACCACTTTCAGCTTCACGGATTGGCCGGGTTTCTTGCGGCTGATCTCCCGCTGGAGCTGATTCACTTCCGAAACCGGTTTGCCGTCGACCTCGACGACCACATCGCCCGCCTGAAGGCCGGCGGAGGCCGCGGGACCGTTCGACATCACCTCATGTACGCCGACTCCGCTGGTGATACCCAACTCTTTGGCGAGCTCGGCTTCGAGGGGCTGGATGAAAACACCCAGCCAGCCGCGCGTGATCTTGCCTTCCGTGATGAGCGTGTTCACCACCTCTTTCACGAGGTTCGAGGGAATGGCGAAGCCGATGCCCATGTAACCGCCGGAACGCGTGTAGATGGCGGTGTTGACGCCCATCACGCGCCCTTCGATGTCGCAGAGGGGGCCGCCCGAGTTTCCGGGGTTAATCGCCGCGTCCGTCTGCAGAAGGTCTCCGCCGTACTCGGCGCCGGTGAGGGCGAGCGAGTTGCGTCCGCCTTTCGCGCTCACGATTCCGACCGTGACCGATTGGCCGAGAGCGAAAGGGCTGCCGATGGCAATCGCCCAGTCGCCGACTTCCACGCCGTCCGTGTCGGCGAATTCCGCCGGCGTCGGCAGATTCTTCACGTCGTCCACTTTCAAAACCGCGAGATCCGTTTTGGGATCGGAGCCGATGATCTTGGCTTTATGATCGGTCTTGTCGCCATCGAAGGAGACCACGACTTCCGTCGCGCCTTCGATCACGTGGTTGTTCGTGACGATGAAGCCCTTTTTGTCGATGAGAATGCCGGAGCCGAGCCCGACCTGGGGCTGTTCGGGATTCTGTCCGCCGGGACCTCCGGGGCCGCCGGGGAAGGGCATTCCGAAACGCTCGAAAAATTCATAGAAGGGATCGAGATCCTCGCCTTGGGGAGGCTGGGGCGCTCCTCTTCTCGCACGGCCGCGCAACCGGTTTTCCGGCTTCTTCGTCGATTTGATGCTTACGACGGCGGGCCCGATTTTTTTGGCGACGTTACGGAAACTCTCCGCCGATTTTTTGAGCAGCCCTTTCTCGCCGTTTTCGGAATCGGCCTTGGCGGGCCGGTCGAGCACGGTCGCGATTTGGGGCGCGGCGGAGGTTCCCGCTTTCAGAAAGTAGTATTGTGCGCCGCCGTAGAGGGCGACGCTGAAAAAGGCGGCGAAGAAACCCGCGGCGAGGTAGCCGAGGGGAGACTTGAGCCAGTTGTTTTTTTTCGACTGAGGCCGTTGATCGGGGGATTGATCGGACATTAGCTAACTCCTGCTGACTGAAGCCCGGCTCGTCATGCCTTCGAGAAGGCTATCTCTCCGCTTTTGTCGACGGTGAGGGCGATCTTATCGCCGGGTTTGAATTGCCCTTCCAGAAGACGGGTCGCCAGCGGGTTGAGCACTACTTCCGTGATGAGGCGCTTCAGGGGACGCGCTCCGTACACCGGATCGTAGCCTCGCTGGCCGAGCAGCGTTTTCACCTTCTGGTCGACGACCATACTTAGGTTCTTAGCCCCAAGCAACTTTTTGGCCGATTCCAGCTGGATGTCGACGATCTGCGTTATGTTCTCCTGGGAGAGCGGGTTGAATAGGATGATGTCGTCGAGCCGGTTCAGCAGCTCGGGGCGGAAATGGGACCGCACCTCGTTCATCACCTTGTTTTTCGATCCTTCCGTGACGCCTTCCTCGGTCAGATAGCGGCTGCCGAGGTTGGAAGTCAGGATCAAAATCGTGTTCTTGAAGTTCACCTGGTTGCCTTGACCGTCGGTCAGAAGGCCGTCGTCCAGCACTTGCAGGAGAACGTTGAAGACGTCCTTGTGGGCTTTTTCCACTTCGTCGAAAAGCACGACGCTGTAGGGACGGCGCCGGACGGCTTCCGTCAGAACGCCGCCCTCGTCGTAACCGACGTAACCGGGGGGCGCGCCGATGAGGCGGGACACGGAATGTTTTTCCATGAACTCCGACATGTCGATTCGGACGATGTTGTTCTCGTCGTCGAAAAGAAACTCCGCGAGAGTCTTCGCCGTTTCCGTTTTACCGACGCCCGTGGGACCCAGAAAGAGAAAGCCTCCGATGGGGCGCTTCGGGTCGGCGAGTCCGGCCTGGGAACGGCGGACGGCGTTGCACACCGCTTTCACCGCGGGCTCCTGACCGATGACCCGGCGGCGCATCTCCTCTTCCATTTTGAGGAGCTTCACCTTGTCCGATTCGAGCATTTTGGAAACGGGGATTCCCGTCCATTTCGCGACCACTTCGGCCACGTCTTCCGCGTCCACCTCCTGCTTGAGCATGCGAGTGCCCTTCTGGCCCTCGAGCTTCGCGTTGAGTTGGTCCATGGATTTCTGCAAATCGTTCAGGGTTCCGTATTTCAATTCGGCGGCGCGCTCCAAATTGCCTTTCCTCTCGGCTTTTTCGGCTTCCAGCTTCGCGGCTTCGATTTTCGATTTGATGCTGGACGCCTCATCGATGAGACGCTTCTCCTGGCCCCACTGTGACTTGAGAGTGGTCTCCTGTTCCTTAAGTTGCTGAATTTCTTCCTCCAGCTCCTTGCGCCGGGCGGCGCTCGCCGCGTCGGTTTCCTTCTTCAGTCCCGCGAGCTCGATGCTCAGCTGGACGAGCTGGCGAGATATCTGGTCGATCTCCGTCGGCATGCTGTCGATCTCGATTTTGAGTTTCGACGCGGCCTCGTCGATCAGATCGATCGCCTTATCCG
>CAZZHG010000072.1:0-28159 GCA_964653655.1 uncultured Pseudobdellovibrionaceae bacterium | reverse complement strand
CAGGCCGATGTAGGACGGATGGAACTGTTCCGTCGGCCAAGAGCTGGATGAGGTTATTGCGACCCATAGAGTGCTCAGCACGAGAAGCGGATATAGGTTTTGCAAACGCCAGATCGGGCTCATGTCTTTCTCCGTTCCTTCGGTTTCCCCAAAGGAGACGGAAAAGAGCAGAGCTTCTTACAGCTACTTGCAGGAACAATCTAGGCAGGCGTGCTCGCTACAAGCACCACAAGAGCGAACCAGGCTCTCCTTCAAGGCATGGCGAGCACGGTGCAAGCGGACGGAAAGATTATTAGGAGTAATTCCTAGAGACTTTGCCACAGCTTCAACGCTCTCACCCTCGAGATCGACTCTTCTGATGAGCTCCGCGTAATTTGTCTTAAGCGTAGGAAGTAGACCAACTAAGCATTCACAAATAGCTTTGTAGACCTCGTCCACAGGAGCCGAGGTAGCTTGGTCTGAGGCTTCAAGCTCATTCAGGAAGTTTGCGTTCTTTCGAGCTTCCGATGCATGCGAGCGATAGTAGTCAATCAAAGCATTCTTTAGGACTTGATAAAACCAGGCGACGAGACTCTCTTGGTCTTTGAGACTACCCTCGCTCTCCACCGCCCGAAGTAGGGATTGCTGAAAAATTTCTTCCGCTGCCGATTCATTCGGCAATCGGCGCCTAAGGTAAGAAAGAAACTTCGATCTATTCTCGACCAGAAGCTCCACGGTGGAGCGCTCGAGAGGATTTAAGGCAGAGAGTTCAGACATCATCTTCAGTTAAACATTAAGCCAGGGGAGTACAAAGGCGAATAGAAACCCGCAGGAAAAAAGGACGGCCGCACTGACGAAAGCCCATTTGGACCAATTTCTGCCGGAGCGACAGGCCTCCGCAAGTTTAGGATCAATCGGGCAAGCCGTGTTACGAGCTCGCCAGTTCAGGTAGCCCGCTAAGGCAATTAGCGTACCCGCCATTCCAAAGACGATTGCCTTATGCTCACTAAGCCACACCAGTTGCGGAAAAGCTCCGACAAGCCCCGCGAAGGAAGCTCCGAGTCCCAAAGTCACGAATACGGCCGGTAGAAAGCAGCACACAAGTGTGCCGAGTGAGCCGGCGAGGGCAAAGAATGAAACGATCTTCTTCACAGGTTTACTCCCGCGAAATGGAAACGATATTGAAGCCGGATTCCGTAATGCCGTCGGTAATAACCTTATCGCTGAGGTCCTGACCGTCCTTCGTCTCCAGCTTGACGACCTTGTTGTCTAAATCTACGTGGACTTCCTTTACCGCGGCCTCGCTCTTAAACTTCTTCGTAATGCCCTGGGCGCAAAACGAGCAGACCATGCCATTGACGGTCACGGTAATCATTTTCGCCATGGCCGACTCCGACCCGAGAAGAACCGCGGCAAGAATCACAAGGGCGAGTTTCGTGCTTTTCATAAGCGCTCCTATCAAAAATGGATCATGAAATTAAAAATCCAACTGCTCTTAGTCGTAACGCCCAATTCCCACAGTACGTTACGGTAGAAAAACCTCATCAAAGGACCGATCCGAACCTGATCGCTAACGGCATTGGGAAAGTATTGCGTCTGGAGAATGATCCAGCTGTGAAATCCCTCGAAGTCAGCTTTGTATGGGGCCACGCCAGCCCGGAGCTGATAGTAGGAGAACGTTTGGAAATCCTTCGCAGCGGTAACGGAAGCCTTTCCTGAAAAGTAGATTTCCCGAGTTTCGTAGTCGGCTTCCACTGCACCATAGATCGCGGGACGAGTGACGTTTGCCTTAAATCCCGCCCCGCCTCCGGCGGACAGATAAATGTTTCCCTGATAGTCGGGCCCGTTCCAGCGTTTCAAAAGATAATTGAAGCGCGCAAGCGCCCAATTTCGCTCGGGGCCTTCCATCGTATCGTGTCCGTAATCGACCCCGAGACCGAACTTGTGAGTGAACGAATAGGACACCTGAAAATCCATCATGTCGGGCTGCGCATAGCCCATGGTCGCCCAGGAGTTCTGAAATCCGATGGGTCCACCATAAGCAAAGCTGCTTAGCAGTAGTCCCAGAAGCGATAGGTTGAAGGCTGCTCTTTTCATCAACGATCCGCGTCTCCTTTAGAGAGGGCGTCTCGCACGAAATCGCCCACTCACTACCCAGTACGCGCTGGATACGCCGATGTGACCGGGAATTTTCGACCAGCCCCGAGTGTTGGTGACTTCATTAGTAAACTCAGGTATTTATGTGATTACTCTTTTTTTGCCACCTGTCGGTCACATTCGTACTGGCTATCCGTACTGTAAGGCAAGGAGACGGCTATCTTTGAGCTGACTTCGCAGACTGATGAAGCCCTTATGACGCTCTATCAGAAAGGGGAATACCAAGCGTTCGAGGTCCTCTTTGAGAGGCACTCGGGACGTGTGCATGGTTACCTCCGAAGTCGGATGGCCGATGTGGCTGAGGTGGATGACCTCGTTCAACAAACCTTTTTGAGACTGCATCAATCTCGCAGCCGCTATGATGCGAGCCTTCCTTTTCTACCTTGGCTATTCACCATCGTTCGAAATATTCAGGTGGATTTTCTCAGAAAGAAAAAGCCAACTCCTGTGGAAATCGAAAATCTTCAGATAGCTGATGAGAGTTCCGCAGCTCAGGGTTCCGATCAGGCGGATGAAGCCAAGCTACTGAATCATACGTTGGAGGGCCTAACTCCGGCGCAAAGAGAACTGATAACCCTTAGGTTTCAGGAAGGGCTCTCTTTCGAAGAGATTTCGAAAAGGATCGGCTCTACTTCTTCGACGGCCAGGAAACAGGTCAGCCGCCTGGTGAGCCGTCTACGCGAATCGCTCACGGACAAGAAGGCTGGGAAAGGAACTCGGTCGTGAGGAAACAAACGGAAAAGGAATGGATGGCCGAGTTCAAAAAATTTACTGCCTCTTCGGGACAAGTTCCGGATTCAGTCTCGCGCGAGGTGTTGGGTTTTGTCCGCTTGGAGCTAAACCCTCCCCTACACAAAGTCTTTGCGAAGGGTCTTCTCATTCACGCGGTAGTGGCTGTCATCTCCCTCATCTTTTGTCCCCAATTTGGGATTGGGCTCCTGAGCCGTGGAGATGGACTGATGGCGGTCTATATGACCCTGGGCCCAACCTGGTGTGCGGTCTTCTGTGGGGCGACCTTCTTAGGTCTGAGCAGCTTGTTGACCGCGTTCTTATTGAAGCCTGAGGAAATCCGGCGGGCTAATGCTTTTGGTTATGCTTACTTTCCAATTCTTACGGCGCTATCGTTCGCGGCGCTCATGCTCGGCGGGGGCACTTCGGATCTCGAGACCTTCGCTCTGTGGAGCCTGGGCGCCTTCGTCGGCGGCTGGGGAATTCTAAAGTTGGGAGCGATGTTTCGCTTCCGAGCACTCAGCTTCTAAAAACCAACTATATTTCCTCAGCTTTAATCGTTGGCCGCCCAGGCTCCTCCAACAGCCGTTCTTTAATGCGGAAGACTACGCATGTCTTGGTTCACGCGAAGGTACCGGGAATAGACCTGAGGATAGTCATAATAAGTGTCGTAGAGATACCGATTCACGGCGTAGTAGCTATTGTGGACTCGATCGAGATCGTATTCGCAGCTAGATGGGATGAGATCGTGATCCCGACTTTCCTGATATCCGTGAACACAGTGAACAAACTGCTCCACGTCGTAGGAAAACGCGTAAACGGCCTGCTTCACCTGATACTTCAAAGTGGAATAGCGAACCACATTGTAAAGATCGCGGCTATCTCGCTCGAACCTTTCGATGCTTCCCTGAGGCAGCGTGTGATCGGCAAACGCGACTCCGGTCGTGAAAGTAATCGCCGAAACAAGTAACGCAGCACTGATGCGCCATTTCATAGTTCGTCTCCTGGTTATAAGGGGTAATTCAATTCTAAAGGAACGACTACAGATGTGCACGCTACGTGCCATGGGCGGTCGAGTCATTTAGGCACGGCAGACATTCCTTGGAAATGGGACCCTAAAAAAATGAGTGGTGCGGGAGCAAATTGCCACCATCTCCCGTCAATTTTGATGAATCAAGAGTCCCTGACACCGTTTGATAACATACCCGTGGGGGGTATGTTGCTATCCCAACCTTCGAAGCGTAACCCTTAAGTAATGGGCAAATGCTTGGGCTCTGTGACCTAAAACGAACCTTTCCACCCTTACTGGAGACTCTCTTATGAAGAAAACGTGGTTTATTGCTCTGGTCGCTTTCGTGTCTTCTTTCTCTTCGATGTCTTTCGCTGCTGAGTTTTCCGTAGCCGACCTGCTCGCTGCTACCAAGGTCGCCATGGATGATTTCACCGCCCAGAATCCCACCCACGCCGATCACTTTACGGGCTACAAAGTTTGGAAGTCTGGAGAAGAGGCTAAAGCGAAAGTCTATGTGACCCACAACGGAATGAACATGGACTTCAACTACCTCTGCCACAAGCATGATTCCAAACTCGAGTGCCACGCGCAGTAAGAGCTCGACCCTTGTCGCCTTGGAGGGAGATGTGGCTTCGGGATACTGCAGACCAATGACGAAAGCTTTTGGATTGGCTCTGGCGCTGACCCTGCCAATCATCATTTCCTGTAGTCGCAATTCTGAGCCATCCCCTCAAGGCGGGGCCGTGACCATTTCACCCACCCAAGAAAGTATTCAGAGAGACTTCGTAAATGTTTCTTGCATCGGTTGCCACAGGCAACCCACCGCCAAGAATCGAAATGTAGCGCTCTCTGACATTGGTACGATTATCGTCGGGTCACCCCACGATCATAATGCGAATCCGATGCCTAGAATGCTCATCGTCCCGGGGTGCCCAAAGCAGAGCTTCTTTCTTTCCATTCTAAAAGAAGGGAAGATGCCACCGGGAGGACGGGAAACTGTTCCCGCGGCAACTCTTCAGGCAATCGAGACTTGGATTACAAGCCTCAAGCCGGATGCCGGCAATAGCTGCAATAGCGATGAGCCCGTAGACAACGAACCCGACCCGGACGAACCCGGTGGCGGAAGAACACTCTAAGAAAGGATGCCATGGATACTTGTTGTGGTTCCCTGAAGCCTACGAATGGAAAAGCACCGCGCCGAGCGGCTAAGACCGATTCCCCCGAGGTAACGGTCCATCCCGACCACGGCGCCCAGTTGAATCGTCTAAACCGAGTCGTAGGTCAATTGAATGGCGTGAAGCGCATGATCGAAGAGCGTCGATATTGTCCGGAGATATTGACCCAAGTCAGAGCAGCCGGTGCCGCTCTAAAGAGCGTCGAGTTGCTGATACTAGGCACTCACTTGCGACACTGTGTCGCCGAGGCGGTGCTTTCTCACGACAAAAAGAAGGCCGATTTGAAGATTGAAGAGCTTGTGACGTTGCTGGAACAGCAATGAAAGGCAGATCATGCTTAAACTTGCTTGCAAGTTGAGTTCTGTTTTCGCTCTGGGGTTCGCCTTTGCGTCGTTTGGTGCCGGTGGCGAGCTTCAAGATGGCCGCTATACCGGGTGGATCAAGTTCGATGCGGCGAATGAAAGAATTGCCGTCGTGACGGAGTTCTTTCAAGAATCACCCGAGGATTTCACCCAGTTTCCAAGCCGGAACGCAGTCTTCAAGTTGAATCTAGGGGGCTACAACACCCACGAATATTTCACTGAAGTGTTCAAAGATATCCGCTACGACTTTGATAACGGAGATCTAACTCTCGACGAGCCGAAAAACGATCTTCTAATCACAGCCGAGGTCCAAGCCAACGGCGCCGCCACTCTGATTACCGGAAAAGTATTCGTGCGCTCATCCGCCGTGTGGGGAACGCTCTATTTGAAATATGAAACCGACGAGCCCGAGGAGCGGGCCGGGGGCGATGAACCTGGTGATGAACCCGGAGACGAGCCAGGGGCAGGCGGCAATGCCGAGACGGCGCCCTTCATTCCCCTACTCGAAGGGCAGTATGAAGGACTTTGCGACGGCGAGAAATCGGCACTCCAGATTCAAACGGTCCGAGGACTCAAAACGGACCAAGGTGAGAAAACTAAGGATAAGACTGCCCTCGGTGCTCACTATGGCATCGTCGCCAGAATCTCGGGGGCCTCTCCCAATGTGTGTGGCACCCTTCCGGAAGGGGTTTGGTGCAACAACTTCAACTACCCTAGTGCCTCCTACAATTTCTATCTAGGAAAGCTCGTACTTCAAGGCGACCACTCCTCAGATACCTGCGATCTGCGTCAGGGAGAGGCAAAATGTCGGATCAAGGTACAGGGGGGCTCTCGAGCCTGTACTCTAAAGAAGAGCGTTGCTCCGGTTCAGACTGCCAAGTTTTTCTCGCGCACCTTTCACTTGAGCGCTACTCCGGCCCAAATGGCGGATTTACCTGAAGCGGCCCCACCGAAGAACACCCACTTAACGGCGGCTCTCCGCGGAACCTTTTCCGGGTATCTGCACAACGAGAGCAACGACACCTATCAGCTCGTTCAGCTCAACGTGGTTCCCTACTCTTTCACTAACAATCCCCACAACCCGAATCAGATGGCGATCTCTTCGACGACTTCCGCCTTCTTGGGAAACTCGTCGGCGGGAACTTTCATCACTCAAAGATTTGAACCCAGGTCGTTCTATATAAGGCCCGGCTTTACGCTCAATGGAACGGATTCAGATTCCTTCATCGGTATCCAGGAGTGGAAGCGCGGCTTTATCCGGGGCATCTGGTTCTCCCACGCTTTCGGAAGGGTGGGTACGGTAGAGCTTCTCTCGGGAACTATTCCGCCCCCTCCCGCCGGTCTGAACCTCATAAAGAGCTTTGCTGGGCAGTACAAAGGAACCGGCACCCTTGGCGGCTCCGGGAAGCGGTGGATCGAGCTCGTCTTTCCGGCCCAACCGAACGCAATGGATGGAAACGTCGTTCAGTTCACGGGTTCCCAGCAGTCCATGGTTGGAATTACAGCGGCGCAGAACATCGACGGCGGAACATTCGACCCCTATACGGGCCGATTCGGTTGGATCTACGCTCATGGTGGAGATGAGACCTTTATCTCCGCCTATCTCGATGCAGCCGACAAATTGAAAATCTACTGGCCCCCTTCTCCGAGCGTCTTTGGGGCGCTTATGACCAATTTTGAATTTCAGACGTTCCAACGATTGAAAGTCCCTTAAAAGGAAAATGCTTATGAAAGACAAACTCAGTCGACGAGGCTTTCTTGGTTCGCTGGGTGGCGCGCTGACTACCCTTCCTTTCTTGACCTCAGCTTCGCGCTCTCAGGCCGCAGAAAGCCCTCACCACGGAGCGACCGAGTCGCCCGAGGTGGCGGCCACTAGAGTTTCGTCGGGATCCTACTTGCCCGTCGTTACGCCCGGAATAAAGACTCTTCCTTTTGAATGGGACGGGGGAGTCAAAGTATTTCGTTTGAAAGCCGAACCAGTCGTAACTCAGTTTCAGGACATGAGCGATCCTCATGGCATGAAGCGGAGGCCGATACACGGATATGGCTACAATGGCTCAATCATCGGACCGACCATTGAAGCCGTTGAGGGCGATAGAGTCCGAATACTAGTCGAGAACGGGCTATCGGAACCGACGACTGTCCATTGGCACGGGCTTCACATCCCGATCGATATGGATGGTGTCCCTGATTTTTCCCAAAAACCCATCGAACCGGGCCAAACCTTCACCTACGAGTTCACGTTAGAGCAGCATGGAACCTACTTCTATCACCCGCACTTCATGGGAGCTAAGCAGGTAGGCCTGGGCATGAGTGGGTTTTTCATCATTCACCCCAAGAACCCGGCACCCCACCAAATCGTCGATAAGGACTATGCCTACTTTCTCCAAATCTGGATGATTCATCCGGGTAGCCCTATTCCGGATACCTTGGAGATGACGGAGTTCAACTATTTCACGATGAACGGAAAGCCAGGCCCCGATATCGTTCCCATGACTGCTAGGGTAGGTGAAAAGGTCCGCATTCGCGTCGCAAACTTGAGCATGATGACCCATCCCATTCACCTGCATGGTCACAGCTACCGGGTGACGGATTGGGGGGCTGGATTTGTTCCGCCGAGCCAGCAGATTCTGATGAATACGAACAACATTAGTAGTGCTGAGGCCCGGGCGTTCGAGTTCGAAGCTCTTAGGCCCGGTAAATGGCTTTTTCACTGCCACTTCATGCATCACGTAATGAATGACATGCACCGAAAGCCGCTCCCGGGGTCTGGGTCGGGCCACGCCGGCCATGCCGGAATGGAGATGGGTGGCATGCACACTTGGATCGAAGTTACAGCCTAGTGCAATTTTTGAAGGACTTACTCGGTGATAGAGGTCGAATGAGAATTGGGGGAGTTAGATGAAAATTGAACGGTGGATTCCTGTCCTGGCTTTTTGCACTTCACTTCCGGCTTGGGGAGCCGTTCAGTTTTTCAACTACGAGATAAAGGGCTATCCCGTCACCAAGGCAACCTGTCAGGTTACCGCCGATCAATTTGGACAGAGACTAGGCCAAGAGAAAGGCCTCGAGATATACCAAACGACCTGTTCGAACCAGACTGCTGTGTCCTCTGATATTAAGATTACCTATGTATCCGAGGAAGAGCTCACGGTCGAAAGCACCGAAGACCAACTTGGTTTTGTCCTTTCTCGAGGCATATATAAAAGTCGAGCCGCCTGCGAGAAGGACCTCTCCGAGCAATCGGACCATTTTCGCCGGGCCACTGGGTTGCAACCCTTTGTCGCCTTTTGTAATTCGGTCGGTGAGTTTGCAGATGAACCCTACGATCTTCGTATAGAGGCCTTTGGCGATACGTCAGTCCACCCTTATCTGGTCGAAGCCACCTTCTTTAAAGGAAAAAACATCGAGGACTCTGAAATATTGGCCCGCCAGATTCGGGATCTGGCGACCAAGCAAGGCGTTGACGTCGCCTTTTCTGCCATCGTTCGAGAGTGGCCTTACTACAAGGTCGTACTACGCTACTACGGCGATAAGCGGATTTCCCTCGCTCACTCAAATTCCATGACCTTCGACTCAGCGGCTCACTGTACCGAAGGGAAAGAAGCTCTCGAAAAAATTTATCAGAAGGCTTCGTTCGAGCCCCTGGCGCTCTTTTGTTCTGCTTGGGCGGGAAACCAAACAGAAATAGCCCTCAACGAAGTAAGCCTTCATTCGTCAGGTATCAGCCAGACAACCGCTCCCGATCAGTTTTCTTCTCTCTCTAGCTGCGTGCAGAAGCTCCCTCAGATCGAGGCATTTTTCCGCACGACGCTGAAAAAGAATGTCGTCGGTAGCCACTGCGACGGGGTAAAGGGCACCTACCACGCAAACGTATTTACCCGAGGCTCAGTAGCTCCCTGATTGCCAATGCGGCACACCATCCGTCTGAACCGGCCGTCCAAAGTACCCCAGGGGGGTACTTATCAGTTGATAAGACACTCTGGAGCCTGCCCCGCTTGCCAGGGGTCGCTCTAGTTAAGATAACTACAGGACACACTACTCACGTGTCCGTTACCCATCAAACAGGAGAAACAGATGAAAAACCTAAGTTGGGGACTACTGTCCCTGCTCTCGGTGATCACGTTGGCATTCAGTGGCCCGGTGGCGAAGGCCGCAACTGAACACCACGGACATCATCACGTAGCTGCACAGGCCGAGCATCAGGTCCATGCCGCTGGCGAAGCCCAGGTCAAGGACACTTGCTGCGAAGACTGTGACTGCTGTGAAGGCGGCGAATGCACCTGCGAAGATTGCGGCTGTTGCAAAGACGGCACCTGCAGTGACGGAAGCTGCTGCAAGGACTGCTGCAAAGATGGCTGCGACTGCTGCAGTGGTGGAGAATGCAACTGTGACGATTGCGGATGCTGCGAAAACGGCACCTGCGATGACGGTTGCTGTGGCGGCGGATGCGAAGATGGCTGCTGCGGCGGTGGGGGCGACGGCAAAAGAGCTGCCAATTAATCCAAAAGCCAATTGAAAGGCGGTCGGCCAATTCGGCCGGCCGCTCTTTTTCCTATTTTCGTTGCCAGCCTTTCAGGCGGCTTCGCGACGGAATTCGTGATGAAGTCCACCCACTCTCGATCTCACCTTAATCTCCCCGTACTTTTCAATGGGTCTAGTAACGGGAGAGTCCTTATTGAGGGCGAGGTGAGTTCGCGACTGATTGTAATAATCTTTGTATGAATTGAGAACTCTGCTCAATTGACGCTCATTGAGTGCGATCAAATGATCGGTACATTCGCGGCGGATGGTGCCGTTTAAGCGCTCTACATAGCCATTTTGCCAGGGGCAACAGTGTGCCGTAATCATTTCGCGAAAGCCAAATTTGGATAGCCCCCAGAAATTTCGGTCACGATCATGAAGCAGAATCTTCGGAAAGTCCTGAAACGGGTAGAGATTCCTAAGCTGCTGTGCCGTCCAACTAGCCGAGGGTCTCTTCGTTACTGCGAAGTGAAGGATCTCTCTGCGATCGTGGGACAGAACTACCAATACCCAGAGCAACTTGAACCGCAAGGTCGGGACGATCAAGAAGTCGATGGCAACTAGCTCCTTCACGTGATTCTTGAGGAAGGTCTTCCATTTCTGCGGTGAAGGTCGACCGCGCCGAGCTAGCCGGATGTAGTTTTCAACAGTCGACTGAGCGAGCTTGATGCCAAGCTTTAGTAACTCTCCGTGAATTCGCGGGGCTCCCCAGCGTGGATTGGTTAGGGCCATTTGCTGAATCAGGCAAATCGTTTCAGGCGAAGTCTTTGGCCGCCCTGCCCGGCTCGCAAACCGCCAGTACCAGTAAAGTCGAAATCCCTTACGGTGCCAGTTGATGAGCGTTTCAGGCTGGAACAAATGAAAGAGCTCTCGCCAGTTCTGGATGCGCTTTGTGAGCCACACAAGAATAGGCCGGTCCCACCCTCGAACTAGGAATCGCGCTCTTCGCCGCTTCAAAACCCCGACTTGGTACCGAAGCAAAGCATTCTCCAGTACAAGGCGACGGCGGGAACGAAATTGATCAAGAAGGGCATCAAAAGACACACGCAAAAATAGCATCGCGGCACCTTGCCGGAGCGCCGCAGCATGGGTCAAGCCGAGCTAAGAATCGAGCGTAATATCGGCCAGATCGAGATTTTCGGGAGGCACAGTCATCCGTGTGGCATTTACGCGGAATGACAGAAAAGAGGCCCTTTAGGGCCTCTACCAACTACTTATTTTTATTCATTAAAAAGTGGTTCCGGGGGTAGGATTTGAACCTACGACCTTCGGGTTATGAGCCCGACGAGCTACCAGGCTGCTCCACCCCGCGTCATTAGAATGGACCCAGACTCTAAGGGGGGGACCCCCAGGCTGTCAATCGAGGGTTACATTCGCTGGGGAATGTAAGAGGGAGACGTTACTTTCCTTAGGAAAGTCGATCACCCCCTGCATTTTCAATGCTGCAAGAAGGTTGCTTCGTCGAGGCGGCCCAGGGGGAAACCGGGTACCGAACTCCTCGCAATGACAGGAAAAGTTATATTCGACGGCCGAGGCAAAACCAGCGGGAGTGCTGAATTCTGAGGCCAAAGATTGTTCCGTCGCTTCGCTCCTCACAATGACAGGGCGGCTGGGAAAAAGAAAAGGCCGCACCTTCCTTAGGAAAGTGCGGCCTTCGAATGTTTAGTTAACCGAGCGGCAGCGGACGAAGAGTTTGGCTTCGGGGCCGGCACCGGGATCAGCGGTGTTCTGGAAGCCGAATTGGGCAAAGCCGTCCTGGCCAGCCTGCAATTCCTTGCTCACGCTGATCCAATAGAAATCAGTCTTGTTCGTCGGGGAACCGAGAAGAGCCGTGCCGAACTTCAGGCAAGCCTTGTCGTTTCCAATCGAACCAAAACGAATCCAACCCTCATACTTCGAGCTGATCGGGTTGTACTTGATGGGCTTCAAAGAACAGGTGTTCTTGTTCCAAGAAAGAGAAGCCGTACGAGACGTCATCCGAAACTGAACCGGACCATTGAAGTTGTCGCGATTGGTGCAAAGGAAATTGGTGACCGCACCGAAAGACGGAGCGCTCAGTACCATTAGAAGAGCAAAACGGACCATAGGACCTCCCAACTGTTATGCTCAGCGTCATAACACAGGCCAGTGGGAAGGCAACTCCAAGGTAGAATCAATGGATGCGCACCCTTTTACTCGGTCTCCTTGTCGTGTCCTCACAAGCGTTCGCACTCCTCACCTGCGAGTCGAAATGCCAATATTTCGATAGCTTCCACGACGTCTGTCAGTACCAGACCTCATGTTTGCTCCAAGGAAGGTGCGTAACCAAAACCTCCTGCGACCAATGGGACTCCTTCCACGAAACTTGCCAGTCAGAAGTCGAAGAAACCAACTGCCACACCCCAAATCCCCAAGCCCCCTCACCTTCATGCACGTCGAAATGCCAGAAGTTCGACTCCTTCAATGGGGTTTGTTTGTACAAAACGAAATGCGTGTACACGCAAAATCAAAGATGCGTGACCTACACGACGTGCGATCAGTGGGACTCCTTCCACGAAAGGTGTCTCACCGAAATCCACAGGCTAACTTGTCAGTGACTCATTGATTTGCGGTCGCTGATGGCGTGAAGCATGCCGGCCGCCTCATTCTCGAAATCCGAAGGCGTCATCGCGATCGGAACCTCGGCAAGAATCGTCTCGTCGTCTTCACCAAGTCCTACGTAAGCGCCGATGGGAATCGGCTTACCAGGAGCCCGGCGCTGCCAGGAGATAATCACCTTCTCGGCCCACTTGTAACGAATCTCACCGCAAATAATATGCGCGCCGCTATCATCCTCGACACAAACCGCGGCGCCGAGCGGTCCATCGAGGCGAGCGAGCGAAGTCCAACCCGTCTTCGAATGGGCCAAAATGGTGCCTCCCCAGGCCGGGGTCACCAAAATGCAGAGCAGCAAGAAGAGACGTAAATCCACGTACTCTTATCGGTTTTTTGAGGGCAAAGGCTAAGCACCCCCGATTTCCTTTATACTTATGAGAGTGTCCCAACTCCTCAAAACCCTTCTGCTACTGGTCCTCCTCTGGACCCCAAACCTCCACGCCCAATACTGCCCCTACAACCGGCTGGTAAGAGACCCAGGCCACAAAGCACTGGCCGAAGGCGTGAGAGCGGGAGTCGATCCCCACTTCATCTCGGTCGTAGTGCCCGTGTACCGCGAGCTCGAGAACGGAAATATCGCGCGCTACCTGGAAAGCTTCACCGCCCAAGGCGCCCACGCGAAACAGTTCGAGCTCGTGATGATCGTGAACAACACACCCGAAGCCGTCGCCGAAAACAGCCCCGTGTTTCAAGAAAACCAGCGCACCATCCAGCTTCTGAAATACGCCGGGCGCGAAACGAATACGCCGCCCGATTTTTTCAGCTCGCTTCCCCGCTGGCAGCAGGAAGTCGTACAGAGAGCGAGAGCAAAAGAGCTCAACATCAAAATCGTCGACCTCTCCACCGCCGGCATCGAAAAGAGCATGGGGGTCATCCGCGATACGGGAGTGCAGAAAACGCTCGAGTCCCACAAGGACATCGAAGAGAACCACATCTTCGCCATGATGGACGCCGATACGCTCGTAAACCCGGGCTACATCGAAAACATCGCGGCCCACTTCCACGACCCAAAGCTCAACATGCTGTCCTTGGGCAGAAACTGGCGGGTCGAGGCCGGCTCCAACCCGTTCGTGTATCAGTCGAGCTACCAGTTCCGCTACGGCTCCGCCCTCGCCGGCCTGAAAGCCGCGGGCCAACTGCACGCCGAAGGCGGAGGCGGACCCCAAACCATCGCGAGAGCGGCCGCTGTGAAAAAAGTCGGAGGCTACATGCACATCGGCGGCGGCGAAGACGGCATGCTCTCGATGGACATCATGAACCTCGGCCAATACCGCACCCCCCACGACGTCCAGGTCTTCATCGGCGATCGCTTCCGCCCCGACGGATACGACGCCATCTACCGCCAGCAAGGGGCGAACTACGGCGTAGAGCGCGAGGTCTCCATCCAGAAGGAAATGCTCGGCGAAGCCCTCAGCACTTACTTTCGAAAAAATCAGAAAATGTCCCCGCAGGAAGCGGAACGCTTCTTCAACTATTACGGGGTCCCTTTCAACCTCGCCACCTGGAATGAAAAGTTCGACGGCAACGGAAAACACAAGGACACGGGACCCTACCGAAACGCCGACTTCTCGGTACACGCAGGGATGATTCTGGAACCGATCCAGATGAAACAAGATTCCCCAGCCGCCGGTTTCCGCGCTTTCATCGGCACCAAGCTCTCGCCCACGTTAATCGCCGAATTGGACAGAAGACTCGCCGAAGCCGAGACCAATCACAATGCCGCGGTCAAAACCATCCGGGATACGGTGCGGAAAATGACCGAAGGGCCGGTCGACCTCGTGCAAACGCGTTTTCAACAGCCGATGGTCGACGAGTTTCTCTCGGGAAATACGTGGCTTGCCGATAAAGTGCGCGAGGGAAAAGCGAGGGGCGAGAACGCCGATCAAATCCTAGCCGGCCTCGAAAAAGAATTTCCAGACTGGTTTCTCACCTACTCCGCCACTCCGTTCAAACGCGATGTGGACTCGATGGAACTGATGCGGGACTTCATGCGGGAAACGACTTTCAACGCGGAATCACACCCGTCGCTGCGAAAGCTCGCCCGTACAATGGAAGGGGTTGTGCCCTAACGTCATCCCAGGAGCGAAGCGACGTGGGACCTTTGGCCTGGGAAAAGCGGATACCGCCGGAATTGAGCATGCAACGGCCAAAGGTTCCTCCGCCTTGCTTCGCACGGCTCTCGGAATGACGAGAGGACAAGCTAATCGAGCATCTTGCCCGGATTGAGAAGGCCGTTGGGGTCCCAGGCCTTTTTGATTTCCTTGAAGAGACGAAGTTCAGCGGGAGTGCGGCTGAAAGAAAGCCAATGCTTCTTCAAGAGCCCTACCCCGTGCTCGCTCGAAACGCTTCCGCCCACCTTCTTCAGCAGCTGAAACAGCGTTCCCTCGAACTTAGTGCAGGCTTCGTTGTACGCCGGATACTCCGCGTCCTTCGGCTTCACGAGATTGAGGTGCGGGCTTCCATCGCCCAAATGGCCGAAGAGATAGAGATCGATCGGATGCTTCGCCACTTCATCGCGAACCATGTCTAGAAATTCCTGCATCCGGCGCAGAGGCACGCACACGTCGTATTTGCGAAGGGGCGCGTAAATCTGAAGGCTCTCCGTAATCCCCTCGCGAAGCCCCCAAACGGTCTTGCGCTCCTCACTCGTGTGGGCAAGTAACCCGTCCTGAACGAGGCCGCGCTCCAAAATATTTTCCAGCCAGGGATCCAAGTCCGCTTCGCCCTTCTCTACGTCGATGAGAAGGTAGTAGTTCCCTCCCTGAGAAAGAGGGCTCTTCTTTTTCAGGTGGTGGTCGACGGCACCGAGGCATTTGGCCGAGAAAAATTCGCACGCAAGAATGTCGAAAGCCTTCGCCCGAGCGCTCTCGAACACCGCGAGTGCCGCATCGATGTTCTCGACCGCGAAAAAGAAAGTAACGGCCTGCTTCGGAAGCGGAACGAGCTTCAGAGTCGCTTCGGTAATCACCGCAAGCGTGCCTTCGCTCCCGCACAGAAGCTGCACGAGATCGAGTCCCGTGTTGTTCTTTTCCAAATCTCCGTTCAGCTCGATGATCTCACCGGCCATCGTCACGGCCTGAACTCCCGATACCCATTTCCTGGCCATGCCGTACTTGATGACCCGAAGGCCGCCCGCATTCGTCGAAAGGTTCCCGCCAATCTGGCAGGTTCCCTTCGCCGCAAGATCAATGGGCCAGGTAAGCCCCGAGTGATGGCAATGCTCGTGAACGGCTTCCGTCACGGCGCCCGCCTGAACGCGCACCTTACGGGTAGCGATATCGACGGGGTCCATCCGGCGCAGACGCCCGAGACTAAGAACCACTTCGTTCCTCTGGCAGACGGCTCCA
Source organism: uncultured Pseudobdellovibrionaceae bacterium (assembly GCA_964653655.1). Lineage (GTDB taxonomy): Bacteria > Bdellovibrionota > FAC87 > UBA2466 > UBA2466 > CAZZHG01. The sequence continues at coordinate 12,240 of CAZZHG010000072.1, read as the reverse complement.
CCGGCAAGGCCGGTGCGGCCACCCGAAGGGACAACCGGGATTTTAAGCTCGTTGCAGGTCTTCAGGATAAAGGCGACTTCCTCGGTCGTGCGCGGAAGGGTCACGACGCGGGCTTTGCCAGGGGTCTTCGTCCAATCGCTGCCGTAGGCGGCGCAATCGTCCGGGCCCGTCAGTATGCTGTCGGCGGAAAGTTTCGTTCGGAGACGGTCTAACAGAACATCAGGCATTGGATTCGGGCGGCGCGGGAGTCTCGTCGTCCACCACGCCTACTTCTTCTTCAGCCGCCGCAGTCACTTCCTCGGCGGGCTCCTCGGTCGGAAGCTCAACGGCAACGCCGGCAGCTTCAATCTTGGTATCGGTGACGACCAAATCCTCGTAACGAAGCTCGGTAACGGCAGCCGCCGCCTTCTTGCGGGACTTCTTCGGCGCACTCGCCTGGAAGGCCTCGAGCGCCGCCATGTTCTCGGCGGCGACATCCGCGTGCAGCTGCGATTCGTAAACTTCCTTGTCGGCCGTGCTGCCGACCTGCTCGAGCATCGCGTGGATTTCGCGGTACTCGGCCTGGTTCTCCTCGTCGATACGTTCGGCGGCTTCACTACCTTGCATGAACGCATCGAGCCCGGTCTCGAGCGGGTCTTCCTTCTCGGGAACGCTGCCCGAAAGCTGCTCGAGCTCGGAGAGAGGCGGCAAATCGTTCAAGCTATTGAGCCCGACGATTTCCAAAAAGCGGGGAGTCGTCGCGTACTGCACCGGGCGTCCGGGCACTTCCGCCTTGCCGGCCATGCGCACGATGTCGCGCTCGATGAGAACGCGCATCAGATGCGAGCTATCGATACCGCGGACGGCGTCCACTTCGGCGCGCGTGATGGGCTGGCGATAAGCGATGATGGCGAGCACTTCCAAAGCGGAACGGCTTAGCCGAAAGGGCTTCTGCTGCAGGAACGTACGCAGATACTCGGCGTTCTCCACCTTCGTTACGAAGTGGTAGCCGTTCTGCGCTTCGCGAAGCTCGATGCCGAAATGAGGAGCGGCGTAACGCTCCTTCAAAGAGGCGAGCGCGCTCTTGATATCGTCGTCAGCCGGCGGGGTCTCCCCGAACACAGCTTTAAAACGCTCGATTCCGACCGGATGCTCGGCCGCAAACAACATGGATTCGAGCGCCGAGCTAAGACGTTCCTGATTCATACCCTTCCCCTAAAACTGCTGCAGCAAACTGACATTCAACTCGTCGAGTGAGCGCACGCGGCGAATCTGAATGGGACCCAAAATTTCCGGCTGAATAATCTCGATGAACTTCAAGCGCGCGAGCTCCAGCATCGAAATGAAAGCGATGATGATTTCCTGCTTCTTCGGACGCTCGGGCCAGAAAGTCCTAAGCTCAATCACATCCTGAACGCCGAGAGACGTCGTCATCTCCTCGACTTTTTCCTTCAAGGAGGTGGTGTCGACTTCAATCTTCATCGGCGGCCGCTGGCCGCGATCGAGAGCCACCTTGAGCGCTACGAGCAAACTGAACGACTCCACCGCATCGACGGGCGCGCTGAGCAGCGCCTCGACCGGGGTCGAATCCTTGGTGGCCGCCTCGGGCCGGGCGAACACGTCGCGGCCAAGCCAGCCGCGGGCGTCGATTTCTTTCGAAGCTTTTTGGTAGCGCTCGTACTCGAGGAGTTGCGCTACGAGCGGCATGCGCGGATCGTCCGCCTCGTCCGTCTTCTCGCGAGGGAGCAGCATCTCCGACTTGATGAACATCAAGGTGGAGGCCATCACCATGAACTCGCCGGCGAGGTTCACGTCCGGCTGGTGCAAAATTTCGAGGTACTCGAGGTAGCTCGTGCAGATTTCCGCGATCGGAATGTCGTAGATGTTCATCTGCTCGCGGCGGATCAGATGAAGGAGCAGATCGAGCGGGCCTTCGAAGGTCGGAATGTTGACCCGATAGCCGGCATCATTCAAAGCGCGCGCTTCGGCGGCACCCTCTCCGTGGACTTTCATCCCGGAAAAAGCTTCATCGAGCGCGGCGGTAGTGCCGACTACTGGTAACCCTGCAACTGTGGACATTCCCGGCCTTTATACCACTTTTGCTGCCAGCCGCCGAGAAAGTAGAGAGGGGCTAACCCCTTAGAATGGCGCGGTTTGGGCTCGGAGCTCCGCGGCAGACGACCCCTGCAGAGTCCGGATCCGGACCTCCAGGTCGGGGTGCGTCGAAAACAGAGCCGCAAACCCGCGGGGCCCGCCGTTGATCTTGAAGGCCGCAAGTTCCGGGTGGCTGCGGTCCACGGGCTCGTGGGCACTCTTCAAGGATCTGAGCGCGTGGATCATCTTGTCCTTACCGGCAAGCGAAGCCCCGCCCGCATCCGCGCGGAATTCCCGGCGGCGAGAGAAGAACGCGACCACGATGGCGCCCAGTAAGCTGAAGGCGATCTCGAAAACGAAGACCACCATGTTGTAGAGAAAATAGTTGGGCGCGCGCTCTTCGCCGTCGCGGTTTCCGGCCATCGCCTGGGTGAGGCCCCACGCGGCGATCCGGGCGAAGAACATCACGAAGGTGTTCACGACACCTTGAAGAAGCGCCATCGTTACCATGTCGCCGTTATTGATGTGAGCAATCTCGTGGCCGAGCACGCCTTCGACGGCGCGCGAATCCATGCGCTCGAGAAGGCCCGTGGATACGGCGACCAGCGAGCGGCTCTTCGTCGGGCCGGTGGCGAAAGCATTCACTTCGGGGTTCACGTAGTAGCCGACTTCGGGCATCGCCGGGAGGCCCGCCTTTCTAGCAAGGCCGTGAACGGTCGAAACCAGTTCACGCTCGGCGGAAGATTGGGGGCTATCGGGGTCGATGACCTTCACGCCCATCGCGAACTTCGCCATCACGCGCGACAAAGCGAGCGAGATGAACGAGCCAATGAAACCCACGATGGCGCAGAAAACGAGCAGCGCCTGGTAGTCGATGCCGCTGTTGTAGAGATACGGTCTGACGCCAAAGAGCGTGAGAGTGATGTTGATCGTCAGTACGACGAGTATGTTGACCGCGATAAAGAGGAAAATGCGCTTAAACATGAACGCCTCCAAAGAGCCTTAATATAGGAACGGCTGAGCTAAAGAAAAGGCCCTCTTTAGCAAGACGAGATTAAGTTCTTAGATGTGACAGGGTTAGGCCCCATGCCCTACGCCCTGCCCCAGGAAGGACGCGCAGGGTAAAAGGTCGAGCGTAGCCTTGGTTTTGCCGTCCGAGCGGTCGATGAGGTTGGCCTTGGTTTCCATGCGGCCGGTGAAAGCGCCGATGCGGGAATCCTCGCCGTAGGCAAAGTAACGCCACTTCTGTCCGGTGAGGGCCGCAAAATCCAGGCGGTAAGGCGCCTCACCCGGCCCGAGATAAACGAAGTACTGAGCGCCCACCCGATCTTTGGTGAGCAGCGGGCCGGAAAACCTCAGCCGGGAAACGTTCGCGCCCGTTTTGCCGACGAGGTCTTTCATGCATTGGAAAAGGCGCGGCGTTTCGGCGAGATCTTGCGTGAGAGACGGCCGGCGGATCCAGCTATCGCGGCCGCCACTGCTGAAAGCGAGCGAGCAAAGGCCCACCACCGCAATCAATACGGCAAGCTCCGCAACGGTCTGCAGCAAGCGTCTCCTTTTTGTCGGCATGGAATAAGACTATTCGGCCAAAAGCCGGGACGGCAACCGCACCACGCGTTAGCCGTTAACAAGAAAAAGAAAAACCCCGCGGGACTTACGTCCAGCGGGGCCTTCCATGAGATCGCGGTTACTAGGGGTTACAGATTCATCGTTGCGAACACTTGCGTAACACCGGCTTTGAGACCTTGGCTGAGGTCGAAGCCGGACAGATCCGATTTCACGAGGTTATCGGAGTAGTAGCCGATACCCACCGCGAGATTGTCGTTAATTTGGTAACCGATTTCCGGGTTGATCCAGGCGAAGAACGTCCAAGCGCCGTCGTTGGACGCGCCGGCCGCGGAGCGGGCCTTCGTCTGGTGGAACATGACCGGCATGAACAGCGAGAGCTTCTCGGTGATGTTCACGTTGGCGATCAGGTACACCCGGTTTTCGAAAGCGGGGTTCGCCTTGCCGCTGGTACCGGTGGCGCGCGAGTAAACGTGCGCGATCGGAATCACGGCGGCGGTGAGAGACAGCGTCTCGTTCACCTTCTGGTTGAAGTTCACGTACTGGCGAATGGTGGCAATCTTGCCGTTATCGCGTTCCGCCTGAAGGAGCGGAAGGTACGTGCGGTTCTGGAGACCCATGTCGAAGTTGCCGTTCTGATAAATCTTGTTCACGCGGGTGCGGATGAATCCGCCCGGGAACGTGGGGCTCACTCCGTTCTCACCGGCCACCGAGTCTTTGTCGAAGATGTTGGTGTTGAAAAACTGGGCGTAGGACACGGCGACCTTGGGGCTGAATTTGTAACCCAGCTCGATCAAGTTTTCCGTGTAGTACTTGCCGGTGCTTAGAATCGCGGAAGGCCGGAGATCGAGAATTCCGATCATCGAGCCGGCGGCGGGAGCCGCGGCGGAAGCGGTTACCGTGGCCGCGGGCGCGGCGGCGGTAGCGGCGGCAGGTACCGTCTCTTCGCCCAAGCCGACCGAAGCCACCAGAATCGTCAGAGCCCCAAACAGTTTCCGAGTCCAACCCCTATTCGATTTCACCACGACTACCCCCGGGCGACTAACGTGCCCTATTAGTGCGAGCTCTCCGACGGCCTCACAATGAGGCGTGGATTCCGCTCGAATCTGGGAAGCGTTAGAGCAAGGAGCGGGCCAGCGGTTATAGAGGTAACAAAAGCCTGAGCGCCGAATCAATAGGGTCGTTTTCGGAGTCGTTTTGGCCCCGAGGGAACAAAGTGACCCCGAAAAAAAGATGGGGGGCGCGGCATCTCTGCCACGCCCCCCATCAGCCTCTGTCCAGTTTCAGTTTCCGTCTCTTAACCGTCCGATTGGAGGGGTATTGAGGGTTCCTTGGTTCGTTGGGTTCGGCTCAGGTTTTGGTTCGGATCGAGCGGCGCCTTTACTCACTTTCGACGGACCCATTCTCCCGATTGACCCGCTTTGGGCGAGGGGGCGCTTACGATCCAATTGACTCGGACGTAAGAGAAGGAGCTCAAGCCGGACAAGGCCACTCTCTAAACTCGTGTGAGGGACCAGTATGTGTTTGTTCTTAGCCATTGAGTCTCTCTCTTCGTAGAGACAGACGACGGCTATTCGGAAAGCGTGACTGACTATTTTTTGTAGGTGGATTCCACGGCGGGAAGGCCGTGGACGACCTTGCCGTCTTTGAGCTTCTCTTGAAAGGCCTTGGCCCGCGCCTCGTCTTTGAAGGCGGCGATGATGGGGGCCATGCTGAAGCCCACTTCTACGTCGATTTTCTTGCTCTTCACGACGTACCAGGCGTCGTTCGCGCCGACGGCCTCTCCCGTTTCGAAATCATGGGCGTCGAGGGCGCCCTGGGGCTTCGCCGTGTGGAAGGCGTGGGCGCAGGAGTACGAGCAAAGGTGGACGGTCTCTTTCTTTCCCTTTTCGTCGCGGACGGTGGAGTACGCGGTCTTGGTTTGCTGGGTGATTTCCATCCGGCAGACCGGGCATTTCGTATCGGCCGCGAGGTTCGAAATCGCCCCGAAAATCGAGAGGGGGGTGAGCAGCGCGAAGAGGAAAAAGAGAGCTTTCATGGGGGCTTAGTAGCGCAAACCCAAGGGTATGGCAACACAACGCGAAATAAGCTATGGTGCCGCCGTTTTCCATAACTTCAGGAGACTTAGCCCATGAGACCCACCCTGGTTCTCTTGATTCTGTTGCTGGTTTTCGGCTGCGCCGTCCGCAAAAAGGAGACGACGCCCGAGGTGCAAACCGGTCCCGGAGTCGAGCTTCCGGACGGCATCGCCGTCGGCCGCAATCACCAATACCTGGTGAAGGTGAGCACGACCGTGCTGAAACCCGGCGAAGAGAACACGGTCACGTTCGTGGTAGTGGACGCCGAGCTGGAGCCCGTGGACCTCTCCAAGATGAAGATCGAAGTCACCTACCTCATGCCGAGCATGCCCCAGATGGGCGTGTTCCGGGCGGAAGCGGAAGACCTCGAGGAGAACGGTTTTGATGCGACTCTGGACATCGTTCACGGCGGCGACTGGCGCGTGACGGTGAAGCTCACGCCCGAAGGCGCGGCCGAGTCCGAAGAAGTGGTTTTCGATTACGAAGTGAGATGAAGAGACAGTGGATTATAGCCCTCCTGCTCGTGGCCGAAGCGGCCCGCGGAGCGAGTTGTTGCGTCGGCGGTAGCCCGAAGACGTTCATCAACCTGCGCCGTCTGCAGACATACGAGCTAGGCATCTCCACGTCGATACGCGACGAATACGCGCGCTACGATCTCTACGGCGATCGCACCGACAAAGACAGCGCCCAGACCTATTCGCTATCGCTCGGCGGCGGCGCGCGCCTTTCCGAAACCGTTCAGGTGTACGGAGTTTTCCCGGTCGTCTACCAGGTGAACCGCTACGGCAATCGCACCGGAACCGACGCGTTCACGGGCGACATGACGATCGGAACCAGCTGGACGGTGCTGGAGCATCTCTTCTTCGACGATTGGTATCCGACGATCGCGCTTACCACCGGCCTGAAACTTCCCACCGGGAGACAGGACTACTTCGAAGCGGGCAAGCACATCCCCGGAACCGGAAACGGTCTATGGGAACCCTTCGTAGGTGCGAGCATCCGCAAGGACTTCGAGTGGGTGACGCTTTCCTTCAGCGCGAACTACACGCGGCCCATCGGCACGCAGAACAACGGAATTCAAGAAGGTAACCGCTGGGAGCTCAGCGAATCGCTCATCATTCCGCTCAACCGCCGCTTCAGCCTCGGCGGCGGAGCCGCGCAGATGTGGACCGCGGACAAATCCCAGAACGGCGGACTGCTCGCGAACTCCGACGAAAGAGCGCTCTCCGGATTCCTCACGACGACCTACTTCGTCACGCCCCTCGTGGACGTGACCGGCACGGTCGACTTCACGCTTCCCTCGGAGCGGCTCAACGTGAACCACGCTGCGTTTCGGGGGTTTACGTTCACAATGAAATACGGGTTTTACTAACCACGCTCCCCTCCCAACGTTGCCATCCAAAACTGAGAATGAGATCGAGAATGGGTCTTAGAATGAGTGAAATACACCTATGTTCCCATTTGAGAAATTAATCGCATATCAGCGCGCCGTTCGGTTGTTCGAGTTCAGTGAGGAAATAAGAAGAACGCTTAAGGGGCGAGTGGGCGGGGATCTGCTCGATCAGTTGGGAAGGGCTTCGCTCTCTGTTTCTCTGAATTTGGCGGAGGGAGCGGGACGCTGGCATACCAAGGAAAAGCGGCAATTTTTTAGAATTGCGCGGGGGTCTGCGTTTGAATGCGTACCTATCTACGAAATCCTGAGAAGGGCCGGCCTGATTTCGGAAAGCAAATACGAAGAAATTCGATCTTGCCTTGAAGAACTGTGCAGAACGCTCGCCGGGCTTATTCGAGTGACTCCAAAGACGGTCCCTCACTCATTCTAAGACCCATTCTCGCTCTCATTCTCAGATTTATGGCCTAGGGGAATTTCGCCCAAGCTTTTTTGACTCCGCATTGGAGCATGGATTGGCCCATGTACGGGTTCGCCATCGGATCGCCCGCCGGCTGCATCCAGTAGCCGAAGCGGCCCTGCACCATCGGACATTTGAAGAGCTGCCACTTGGAGTGGAGAGAAGGCGTCGCCTTCACGAGATTAACGGCGCCTTCGCTCAGGATCGACATGACCTCGCGGTATTCCGATTCCTTGCCGTTCGGCTTGTTGAGATTCAAAGCCGCTTTGTAAATCTTGCGGTAGTAGCCGCCGAGAGGTTCCGCCGTTACCGTCTTCGCGAGGTCCTCGGAGGTGACCATGAGCTTGCCCGCTTCGAGCTGGACGGCGGCGAAGTCGTCGTTCGCCATCGCTTTCGCCACTTCCTTATAACCAGCCAGCACGTCTTCGGCGGTCGTTGCCGCCTGGGCGAGAGAAGTGAACATGAGAGCGGCCATGAGAATGCGGGTCATAAGTCCTCCTGAATGAGGAAGGCTTAACACCGAAACCGCTTAGAGGAAAAGATTTACGCTGAGGTCGAAAGACCACGCCCGCAGGACTTGCTTGGGGTGGAGATCGTTCTGGTAGGAGATGCCGAAAGTGAAGCCGCCGAACCAGTCGGTCGAGACGCGGTTCTCGAAGAACGTAAGCGCCGGAGAAAAATAGTAGAAAGGCAGCATGAAATTATCGCTGACACCTTCGAGCCGTCCCGCCTGAATCATCCACTGAGCGCCACCGCCGACGGTGAGCGAGGGCTTCACGAAAGTCAGCCACGGAATGTGGTACAGGAACTTCACCCCCGCCGACATCGGAATGCGGTGAAGGCGAAGCAAATCCCGCACTTCGTTGCCGACGGCATCGTGGAAACTGAAAATTCCTTCCTTGAACCCGTAGCCGACGAGACCTATCGCTTGCGCTTCGATGGGTCCCGCGACGAACAGCGGAAGCGCGGCTCCGACGTGCACCCCGGGAAAGCCCGAGAAATTGTCGGCGTAGGGAACTTCGTAGCGGGGCGAGGTCAGCGTAAAAGTTTGCGGCATCACGATGGACGCCTGAGCGAGCCACTGCAAACCGCTCGCGACGTGGGTCGTCGTCTGAACGGACGTGTCCGTCGTCACCTCTTCGGTAGCGCCGAGGGCCGTAGTGCCCGCAAAAACCGCGAGAACCAAACTCAGCAGGGCTTTGCTCATGGGCTCAGTATAGTCGGTGTCTAGTTCCGAGGGAACGCGTTAGAACGGTGGCGCCCGTCCAGCGAATTAACAAACGAAATACATTGAAATTCAAATATTTAACGATTGTGAAGGCGATTTCCCCTTGGCCCCGGTCCTGCAATTTCTCAGGGCAAGGGGGATTCTTTCGTGCGTGTTCCCAGTCTAACTTTTGTACTGCTCTTGAGCCTGTGGGGAGCCTCTGCGCACGCCCATGGGGGGGACGGACTGCTGGACGCCCCGAACCTCTCGCAAATGGCCTCCGACGGCTCCGCGGTGGGCGCGAGCGGATCGCCCGACGGCGGAGGGGGGCCCGGCACCGAGATTCCGGACGGACCTTCGGGACCGCCGCCCCTTTCGCAACCCACGACGGTTTCCAATTCCACCGTGCGCAGCGTGCCGGATCGTCCGGGCGAGCAAAAGAATCCGATCCGCCTCGATCACCCTTCCATCCTGTCGCCCCGTTCACCCGGCGGCATGGCGATCTACGAACGGGCGTACAACGCCGACCTTCAGCTCGTGAATAAGTGGCTCGACAGTTTCAAGTGAGGCACAATCCTCATCGGTGCCCAACAAACGCGCTCTCAAAACTTTGATCCTCGGCGGAATTCTTCCCGTCGTGCTTTTCACCGTCATCGAGGATCAGTTCGGAATCGTCTGGGGACTCGTCGCCGGCATGGCGACGGCGCTCATCGAAGTCGTCTACGAGTGGCGCACGCAAGGCAAGGTCGACAACATCACGTGGTTCGGCTCCGGAGCGATGCTGGTGCTCGGCGGAGTTTCGCTTCTCACGAAAGAGGGTTTTTGGTTTCGCATGCAGCCAGCACTCCTCGAAGCGATCATGGCGGGAGCGCTCATCGGATCGGTGCTGCTCGGAAATCCGCTCATGGTCGCAATGGCGCGAAAGCAGGGAACGCTCGATCAGATTCCGCCGCAGGCGCTTCCCATCTTCGAAGCGCGCATGCGCGGGCTCACCTTTAGAGTGGGGCTTTTCTTTCTGGTGCACGCCGCAATTGCGACGTGGGCGGCCTACGCCTGGTCGGTGAAAGCGTGGGCGTTTCTAAAAGGGGTGGGATTCACGGTCAGTTTCCTCGTCTATCTAGCCCTGGAGGTTTGGATAATGCGTCGCCGCATTCCCCGACCCGCGGCAGCTGCAGCGCCCGCGAAAAACGACCGATAAGGACCCTAGAGGTTCCTTATGGCGGAAGCGCCCGAGTTCACGAAACACCCTGCCCTGCAGTCGTACATCAAACACTACGGTCCCGGCGAAACCTTGTTCGAACAAGGCGAAGCGGCCCACTCGATGTTCGTCATCGTCACCGGCCGGGTGCTGCTCCTCGGAGAGCAAGGCGACGACAACTACGTCGCGGGCATACTGGAAGAAGGGCAGATTCTCGGCGAGAAAGTTTTGTTCGCGAAATCCCCCTACCAGCGCCAATTCACGGCGAAGACGGAAATCGAAACGACGGTGATGGAGCTGACGCCCCAGGATCTCACCGACATGGAAAGAAACGATCCGTCGGCGATGACCGCGTTACTGCGCGGAATTTTGAAAGTCGTGGCCGTGCGCTTCGACCGGGCGAACCAGCTCGTGAAGCTGCTCCGCACTTCGAACGTGATGGAGCGGCTCATCTACGTGATTCTCTACTATCGCCGGTGCAGCGCGAAGGCGACGCCCAAGGGCCCCGAGGTGCTTCTCTCCGTCGATTCCATCCACCACTACGTGGACATCGAGCGGAGCAAGATCGCCGCCACCTTGCAAGCGCTGGTGGACGCGAAGCTCATGATTCGCACCGCGGAAGATCGCTACCTCGTACCGGACGAGCAGGCGCTCGTCGGGTACAGCCAAAAGATGAGGAAGATGGCCGCGTAGCATGGAGCTTTTGAACGACATTCTGCACTCGCGGTTGCAGCGGCTCTTCAAGCGCTACCAGGCGGGGGAATACTTGTTCCGTCAGGGCGAGGCCGCCTCGACGATGTATTTCCTAATCAACGGCCGGTTGCAGCTCATCAGCGAGCGGCCCGAAGGAGATGCCGTCGAGGGAGTGCTCGAAATGGGGCAGTTTCTCGGTGAGAAGATTTTGTTACAGCCCGATCCGTACAACCGGGCCTTCAGCGGCATGGCGGAAACCGACATGTTGGTACTCGAGCTCACGTCCGATGATGTCGCCGACATCGAGGAGAACGATCCGGGCGTCATGACGGATCTTCTGAAGACCGTGCTTCAAGTAGTCGGAGGCCGTTTCGAGCTGGCCGGCTTTCTCGCTCAGTGCCTTCGCCCCGGTCCCGAAGTCACCCGGGTGGTTCACGTGGTGCGCTACTTCGCGCGCGTCGCGGGCTCCGACGACCAGAACCGCAATCCCTTCAACCTCTCCGAGGAAGGGATCCTCAAGTACGTCGATACGGACAAGAAGACCGTCCGCTTCGCCATCAAAAGCCTCGTCGACGAAGGCATCCTCTCGAAATCCGACCGCCACTTCGTTCTGAACGACGAGGACGCCCTCGTTCAATTCGCCTCCCAGGCTCAATAAACGTCTCTCCGGTGCCGTAATCCGGCACTTTTTCGCCGATTCGCACGTCCTTCCCAGCCTAATTAGCCTTGGCCTATCTCTTGCTCCCGCGGCAGTCGAGAGTCGGACTCCGCAAGGGGTGCCGTGGGAGGGGACCATGAGACACAAAGAGATAGAAGCGACGATTTCCATCACGAGTTATTTCATCCTGGCGACCTTGGTGCTGCTGGCCCTCAGCGGCTGCGGCCGCCAAGCCTCGAAGGAACCCAACCTTAATCCGCGCGGCGCCGACGACGGCCGGGACTGCGGCTATGCCTTCACTTTGGAAAGCAATCAATCCATTTTGCAGAGCCACATGACGACTCTCATCGGCAACTGGCGCGATGATCACACGTCGGGCTTCACCACCGTTCGCGACGGCAGCGTCGACCTCTATCAGACCCAAGGTTTTACGTTTGATTTCTTGAACAACGTCTACGGTGAGAATTTCCTGCGCTACAGCAGCGTGAGCCCGAACTTCGTTCTGGACTCTATCGTGAAGCCCGCGACCGGCTTCAACGCCCTTCGCCTCAGCGTTCCGTTGAAGAGCATGGGCGACGGTACCTACCGCGCGCTCGAGGCGTACACGATGGACAAGGACGGCTACAACACCTGCCGGACCTTCGCTTACAAGATCGTGAACGCGAGCACGATCGTGATTACGCCCGGCAAGACGCACTTCATCTCCGGCGGACAGATTCCGTCGATCTCGGAGTACATCAAGGGCGTCACGAATCCGGATTCCTACACGTACACGCGCCAGCCCTAACAAGTGACGACGTTTTCGCCGCCCTGCACCCTGTGAATTACTCCGTCCGGGGTCTCGTACCACAGGGTCGTGTCGCAGCCGTGCCCGTCCGAACAACCTTCGAACAGGTAGGCGGGCCGGCCGTCGATTT
>CAZZHG010000071.1:0-28361 GCA_964653655.1 uncultured Pseudobdellovibrionaceae bacterium | reverse complement strand
AAATCGAAGGAGCTTCCGGATTTCTCGGAAGAGCCGCCGCCGTCGCCGCCGACTCCCGCCGTTACGAGAGAGCCGATCTTGCGTCCGCTCGAAGTGTTCTCCGCGTCCGAAATCGTGGGCGACTCTTCCTTCGAGCCGGAGGATCCTTTGGCCGGTAGTCCCGCCACTCCTCCGCCGCCGAGGTTGCCGCCCTGAAGCGCGGGACTCGCTGCCTTCTGGCTTTCGTCGCCGGTCTTGGCTTCCGGCCGTTCGATCGCATCGAGTGTTGCGACGCCGGGATCCTTCGTGAACTGAGTCAGCGGATCTTTCAAATCGTCCGTTACGGAGGGCTTGTTGAAAACCGGCTCGCCCACGAAGTTCGGAATGCTCGGCGCCGCCGCCACCGGAATGTCGGGGCTCGTGTCGGTGGTCTTCGCCACTTCGTCGTTGAAAGTGATTTTCGGAACCTCGGCTTCCTTGATTTTGTCTTTGCCGAGAGCCGCGGGCGTGGTCTTGAGCTCGGCCATTTTCGGAATGTCCGCCGAGCTGACTTGCTTTCGGCCTTCGTCGTTCTTCATCGCGGCCGCCATGCTCTGATCCGCTTGCGCGCACATCTGCATGGCCATCGCCATCATCATGCCGCTGTTCTTCTTGTTTTCCTCTTTCATCGCCTCCTGCATCATCATGAAGCAGGCGATTTTCTGCTGGGACGCCGCCGCCATCGCCATGGCTTTCGCCGCGACCTGGCTCTTCTGCCGGTCGTTATTCGGCGGAGGAGGCGTTCCCGGAATGAATTGAGGAGGAGCCGGAATGTTGAAGCTGGTCTCAACGCCGCCGGAGTCGAGCTTACCCAGCTCGGAGGTTCCGGGGATCGGATCGGCGGCCGATTCGGCGAGCGCGGGAAGGCAGACGAGTGCCGTCAAAAGCAGCATGGCCTTCAAAGTTGTTAGACACGTCGTCATGCTCGGTTGCCTTACTTAAACCCTTTCAGTGCAACCGCGGGGCCATTCCCCGCGGCCGTTCATCGTCTCGACACCACCGTCGGTTTCTTCAAGGGTTTCTGCTCTCCAATTCCTTTGCCCGGTTTCGCCGGGGGAGCCGGCGGCGGTTTCGAGGCCGGAGCCCTCGCCGGAGTCGCCGTCAGACCCGTATCGCCCGCCGCAAGTTTCTTGCGGACGTCGAGGATCAAACCATCGTCCCGCTGCGCTTTTCGGTAGCGGAAGCTCGCGTACTGAAAGATCGAGACGTTCGTCCCGTCCACGGTCTTCTTGAAAGCCTGAATGTCGGCGGGGATCGAGCCGCCGCCGTCGCCCTTGGCGCCGCCGTTGAGTTTTTCCATGAGGCTCGCCATGTCGAAGCCGCCGCCCGAGGAAGAATGCTCGGAGCTGGATCCTCCGCCGCCGGAGCTGGGGCCGTTTCCGGTGATGCGCGAAGAGCGAGCGTTCGGAGCCTTGCCGTCCGGAGCGCCGTCGTCGATTCGTCCGTCCTGAAATTGGGGTCCGCCGTTCGCGCCGACTCCGCCGCCAGCGACGACCGAGGAAGAAGAGCCGAGCGGAGTCTGCGGGGTAGTGCCGCCGCCTTTGGATTTATCGTCGAACTGAACGCTCGTGGAATCGATCGGGTCGAGCTTCACGATTCCGCCGCCGATGCTGCCTCCCATGTTGTCTCCGCCGGTGCCGGGCTCGGTTCCGGGAGCGTTCGCGAAGGCTCTTTCGTCCAGGCCTTTGAACTCCGCCGGATCCACGGTCTCTTCCTCGGGTTTTTCCTCGGACGAGGCCGGAAGGCTCTGCGCCGTTTTGCTCTCGGCTTTTTTCGTGGCTTCACCCTGGGGCAAATCCGCCCATTTCGGCGTGCCGGGATCGGACTGATTAATCTTTTTGCCGTTATCCTGGTTTTGGGCGGCGTTGGCGGCGTTGGCGGCGGCCTGCGCGCATTGCTGCATGGCCTGCATCATGAGCTGATTGGCTTGCTGGGTGTCGCCCGCGGCGCGCGCTTCCTGCGCCTGCTTCATGAGCATCGCGCAGCTCGCTCCCGCCATGGCCGCGCCGATGATGGCGGCGGCGATCGCGGCTCCGTTGCCTTTGTTGCGGTCGGAATCGTCCGGCTGAACCGGAGGCGGAGGATAAATGGGCCGGGTATCGGCGGGAGGAGGAAGGTCGTTGGCTCCGTTCTCCGCACGCGCCCGCACGGGGGCCACAACGAAAGTGGCCGCAAGGGCAAGGGTGGTGAGATTTCTAAGGAGCCGTTCCACTGGGCGCATTCCTCCCGGGTGTATTCACAGGTGTATTCTGCAATGCCAGGGCCACGGCTTGGCCAGGCTCAAACCCCGCACGGGATTCGGAAAGGCGGCGTGCCTGAGGGGAGGGGGGGGCCGAAACTAGGCGGATTTGCACGCTTAAGGCACCTGTTCGGGTAGACAACGGGTGTACGGCTGCTGGACAGGGGGTGTTCCGGGCTAATCTCTTTGACTTGCTTGAAGAAACCCACTAAAACCCTGGGTTTCGTGTTCCGTTGAAAAAGAGGGTTTATGGAAAGACACCAAAACGCAATCAAGGCGGCTCGTCAGGCGGTAAAGCGGCGCGCTTCCAACTCCAGCGCCCGCGGCGCGGTCCGTACGGCGGTGAAGAACTTCGAGACCAAGCTCGCGGCCCTTCCGAAGAACAAGGAAGAGGCGAAGAAGCTGATGGAGCCTCTGCTCAACACTCTTCAAAAGACGTTGATGAAGGCCGGCAGCAAGCAGCTCATCAGCAAGGAAAGCGCGTCCCGCCAAGTGGGCCGCCTTTCGAAGAAGCTTCACAACGCGCTCAACGCGTAACTGAAACTCAACACCAACTTCCTTCGTAACGACTTACGGTCGGATCCACGTCCTGCGCCCAGGCGTCGATTCCTCCCTGGAGAACGTGTACGTTCTTGAATCCTCTATCGAGGAGCTGGCTCGCGGCATCGAGACTTCGGATGCCGAAGTGGCAATACAGAAGAATCGGGGTCTCTTTGTCCCATTCGGCGAGAATGTTTTCCCACAGCGCGGGATCGAGCGGCGTGGCTTTCGGTAACCCGCCGTACTGATGTTCCCACGGTTCCCGAACATCCAAAATTTTCCATTCCGGTCCCGCCGCTCTTTTGGCGGCTTCCCTAGCCGCGAGCTGCGGAACGCTCTCCGATCGATAATCGAGCTGCGCTTCCATGAAAACGATCTGCGCCGAAGGAAGGCCGCAGCGGCGGACGATCTCGCCGAGGGTCTGATTCCGATCGTGAGGGTCTACGACCAAAGCGTAACGGCGTCGCAGAAAATCATAGAGAGTGGGGTAAAGCTTCGCGATGTCCGCCAGGGTAGAGCTTTCCGTCACGCGAGAGGTACTGGGGCGGCGGAAAAGCCGGGCTATGCGCGATCGCCAGGACATTGGGGAAAGAGTAACCCGAGATGGAAAACGGGTCCACGCCGCGCCGATCGGACGTCTAGGTGTACGGCCGAAGTTTACGCCGTTCGTCCACGACCGCGTCCACGTCAGCGACTAGGCTCAGGTCGAAGCCTTTTAGACATGGTCCTCAACCCTGACTTCCACGTAGACGTGGACGAACGGCGTAAACTTCGGCCGTGCGCGTTTACGTCGACGATGGTTTCTATCTTTTGTAGTTGAGGTAATCCATGACGTGCTTGTCACGGTCGAGGACGGAGTACTCGTACTCTTTGGTGTGGTACAGGCAATCCGTCGGGCATGCGGCGCTACATAGTCCGCAGTAGCAACAGAGCGAGATGTCGATGTCGAACCGGCGCAAATCGAGGGTCTTCTTGACCCCGCCCTTGGTGAAATCCTGGGCCGCTCCGGTCTCTTTCTTGTCCGCTTCGATGTAGATGCAGTCGACCGGACAAACCGCCGCGCATTGCTTGCAGGAGATGCAGTCTTCCACGTCGTTGAACAGAAGGCCGCGCGATCCCATCGGCAGCTGATCGCGTTGTTCGGGATATTGAATCGTAATCGCGCCTTTTTGCTGCACCCGAAGAAACTGTTTGAAGGTGATTCCCATCCCCTTCATCGTGGTAAGCACGATGTCTTTGACGGCTCCGCTGTATTCGAGAAAGGTCATAAGCTCTCCTACCGTCCTTGGTTAACGGTCCACTTCCCCCAAAACGATATCGAGGCTTCCGATGGTGGCGACCAGATCGGAAACCATCTGCCCCGGCGCGAGGTCCGGAAGCGTGCTGATGTTGAGGAAACAAGGGCTCTTCACGCGGACGCGGTAGGGGGATTTCCCTCCATCGCTCTCCACGTGGAAAAAGAGTTCTCCGCGCGGGCACTCCGTCCGGGAGTTGCCTTCGCCGACGGCGAGCTTGATGACTTTACCGACGCGGCCGCGGAACGGGCCTTCGGGAATACCGTCGATGAGCTGCTCGATGATGCGGACCGATTCCTTCATCTCGAGCATGCGGACGAAGTGGCGGTCCCAGCAGTCGCCGAGAGTTCCCATCTGGCCCGCGCCCACCGGAACGTCGAACTCGACTTCCTTGTAGATGGAGTAGGGCATGTCTTTGCGCAAATCCCATTTGAAGCCGGCCGCCCGAAGCGGCACGCCGGTGAGGCCGTAGCTGAAGCACATGTCGCGGTCGACGACCCCGATGTGCTTGGTGCGCTCGACGAAGATTTTGTTGTAGGTGACGAGGTTGTTGTACTCGTCGATCTTCGGCTTGAAATACTCGATGAAGCTCTTCACCTGGGCGACGATTTCCGGCGTCCAGTCGCGGGCCGTGCCGCCGATCCACATGTAGTTGTACAGAAGCCGCGCGCCCGACATCTTTTCGAAGATATCGAGGATCATTTCGCGGTCCCGGAACCCGTACATGAACGCGGTGAACGCTCCGAGATCCAAACCGTAAGTGCCGAAGGCCATCAAGTGGCTCGCGATGCGCTGAAGCTCGGAGGTGATGACCCGGATGTACTCCGCGCGGCGGGGTACTTCCACGCCCATCATCTTTTCGCAGGCCATCGCCCAGCCCATGGCGTTGTTCATGGAAGCCAGATAATCGAGCCGATCGACGTAGGGCATGACGCCCATCCAGTCCACCGCTTCGGAATGCTTTTCCATGCACCGATGCAGGTAGCCCACTTCCGGCATCGCCGTTTTCACGATCTCGCCGTCGGTGACGATGACCACTTTCAGCACGCCGTGAGTCGACGGGTGCTGAGGTCCCATGTTGATGAGCAAATCGTCCGTGCGAAGGTTTTCGACGGAGTTCGCGAGGTGTTCGGGGCTGTTTTGGTCCAACATCAGTGCTCTCCCCCCGGAGTGCCGGCCGGATCGTCGAAGTAGAGAGGTACGGGCATGCCGTTGTAGAAGTCCGGGGTCTTGAAATCTTTACGCAGCGGGTAGCCGACCCAGTCCTCGGGCATAAGAACCCGGCGCAAATCCGGGTGGCCTTCGAACTTGATCCCGAGCAAATCGTAGGTTTCCCGTTCCTGCCAGTTCGCTCCTTTATAGAGGTCCACGATACTGCGGATGGACGCGTTGTCCCGAGGCAGGTACGCCTTCAGGCCGATCAGGAACTTATGGGTGTACGAATGAAGGTGGTAGAAGGCCGCGAGCTGGTTGGTCTTGGGGTAGTCCAGACCACTGACGCACGTGAGCGTTTCGAACTGGAGCTCTTCCTTTAGGAAGCGGACGATGCCGTGGATCTGTTTCGGGTCTACCTTCACGGCCGGATCGGGCTTCGTGTCGAGCTTCTCGACCGCCGCTCCGAACTTGCCCTGCAATTTCTGAAAAACTTCGTCGAACGTCATCGCCAACCTCAGGCAGTCGCTTCGCTGCTACGGAGAAAACCGAAGGGCTTCAAAGCCGTCTCCTGCACCCGGATCTTCTTCTGAAGCATGATCACCGCTTCGAGAAGGGTTTCGGGGCGGGGAGGGCAGCCCGGAACGTAAATGTCGACCGGAACCACACGGTCCACGCCCTTAAGGACGTGGTAGCCCTCGTGCCAGTACGGTCCCCCTTTGTTCGCGCAAGAGCCCATCGAAATGACCCATTTCGGATCGGGCATCTGTTCGTAAAGGGTGCGGATACGGGAGGCCATCTTGAGGGTGACCGTTCCGGCGACGATCATCAGATCCGATTGGCGCGGGGTTGCGCGGAAAACGCCGCAACCGAACCGCTCGAGATCGTAATCAGCCGCTCCGCTCGCCATCATCTCGATTGCGCAGCAAGCGAGACCGAAGGTGAGGGGCCAGAGAGAATTGCGGCGTCCCCAACTCAGAACCTCATCCACCGAGGTGAGCACGACACTGTCGCTACCGAGCACCAGGACCTCCTAAGACATTAATAATAGGCCTATTAAAGCGGGGCCACGTTAGCAAGCGGGTTAAGAAATGGCAAATGAAACCCGGGTCGCGCGCGAGCAATATAAAGGGGGAGAGTTTGAGTGGTGGAGTGCGCTTCACTTTCGGAACTTCGCAAGGCGAGGGCCGCGCGAGATCGGACTAAAACTACGTTCGATCGAAAAGAAAGTGCTACGGAAGCGCAAAAGGTCGCGAAAAATCCGCGATCCTCGAAAAAAATGAAAATATTTTTTCATCGCGATCGTTTCCGCATCGGACGCGCCGGATCGCGATTTATCGACGATAAAACGGATTTTCGAGCCTACGGAAGAGCCATGCGCCGCCGTAAAACTCAGAATTCAATCAAGTATTCGCTTGATTCAAAAAAATAATTAGTTCACACTGAACTCAATGAACGCGGTATCCCACGTTCACAATCGGATAAACGCAGTAACGAATAACTGGGGGAATCACTATGGCGAAGAAACGCGCTAAGAAGGCTAAGAAAACCGCGAAAAAGGGCAAGAAAAAGGCCGCGAAGCGGAAGTAGTTAGCTAGTCCCGAAAACTTCGCTGGCCGTGGTGAGAGCTACGGCCAGCCAGTCTTTTTGGGACAGCTTTCGTCAGCTCTTTGAATCGGGGCGGGGTGAATTCCTCTGGGATTAAATTCCCAGAAGCTTCAGAACCGCTTGAGGAGCAGCGTTGGCCTGAGAGAGGATCGCGATTCCGGCCTGGTTGAGAATGTTCAACTTGGCAAACTCGGCCGTTTCATGGGCGATATCGGCATCGCGGATCTGAGAAAACGCACCTGAGGTATTTTCCTCGTACTGGGTCAAGCTTCTCAAAGTGGTTCCGAGGCGGGATTCCCCGGCCCCGATTTTTCCTCTAGTGCTCGCGATAGTCTTAAGCGCCTCCCCGATCGGGTCGAGCGCCTCGCGGGCACCTTCTCTGTCCGAGATATCCAAATCCGCGAGCATCATCGTCTCGGGATTCACTTCAAAATCCAAACCTACGGTAATCCGATCGAGCTCGTCCACGTTGTTCGGGCCGACCTGAATCTGGATCTCTCCGCCTTCGCCGTTGAGGAGCGGACGGCCGTTGAACATGGTGGTTTCCGAAACACGGCCGAGTTCGTCCTTCAAAGCCTGATACTCCTCATTGAGAAGACCGCGCTCGTAGTCGCCGTTCGTGTCCGAAGCGGCGGAAACGGCGAGCTCCTTCATGCGGATGACCATGTTGTTCACTTCGTGAAGGGCGCTGTCGGCGGTCTGAAGCATGTACTCGCCGTTAAGCAAGTTCTGGATGTTCTGACCGGTGGCTTTGAGTGTCGCCCTCAGGTTTTCCGAAATGGCCAGTCCGGCGGCATCATCTTTCGCCTGAACGATTCGGGAACCCGTCGCCAGTTTTTCCTGGGTGTGGTTCAGTTCCCTGGTCGTGGTGTCCAGATGGTGCTGCGCGAGCAGCGACGGAACGTTGGTATTAATCCTGAGAGCCATGACATCCTCCGTGAGAGTCTCCCAGCTTGAGAAGCTGGAACGGCAAGATCCTTCTCGCCGATGGACTTCATCTTGAAGTCCGAGAGGGCGGCCCCGTCTTGGGAACGCCCGGCCGCTCGATCCAATGTAGATCGAACCTGCCTCACCTGGCTCATCGGCCCATTGTTGGGCGAACTTGAAAGAAAAGTGAGAAAGGCCACACAATCGCTTTGATTCGACGAGTCGAGTCCACGACGCGAAGAGGCGAACGACTTCGCCAATTCGACGGACCGCCTACCAACTCGAAGCCGGGCTGATATACTGGGCGCAAATGAAAAAACGTGTCCTGCTCATAGACGAGAGTCTGACCGTACAGAAGGTCGTGGCCCTTACCCTGGACAAGAGCCGGTACGCCGTCTCCTACGCGAAGTCCCGGACCGAGGCCATGACGTTCGTGGCCGATAGCCCGCCGAACCTGATCTTGGTGAGCGATCAGGTGACGGACGTGACGGTGCCGAGTTTTCCGAAGGAAGTGGAAGCTTGGCTCGGCCGAAATCACCGGCCGCCGCCGATCATTCTCATCACCGGACAAGATTTGAAAGAGATGCGCCACTACGCCGGCGTTCTCAAAAAACCTTTTTCGCCCCAAGCTTTGCAAACGCTCGTAACCGAGCATACGGCGGGGGTTTCCGCGACTCCCGAAGCTTCTCTCGGCGCGAAGGCGCAGTCGTCCGCGCAGGAAGACGCCAATCTTCAATCCAGGTTCAACGAGACCTTTAACGACGAGGCGAAGCTCACGCGGGAGACTTTCGAAACGGAAGTTCCCGACGATAATGAGGCCACGCTGTTGAACATTCCCGCGCCGTCCTCCGCCCGGGCTCAGCCGCAGCGGACGGCGGCTCCGCCTGCCGCCGACGATTCCCTTTGGAGCAACAATCCGCCGCCGGCCCCCGCGCCGCGCGCGCCGGCTCCGCCTCCTCCGGCGACCCAGGCCCGTAGAGTTCCCGAAGCTCCGGTCGCGCCGAGCGGCGACATCATGAGGGCGGAAGATTCCATGGCGTATAAGGGAATGCTCGAGAGCCAGGTCGAGAGCACGCTCGCGCGGGAAAACTTAAGCGAGATAGTGCAAAAGGTATTGGATCGGATGGTTCCGCCCATAGTGGAGCGGCTCGTACAGGAACGGCTCGATCAGCTCATGCGGGATCAGGAAGACTTCGTCGATCTGAAACCATGATTTCCGAACCGCAAATTTTGCGATTCGACTCCCTCGACTCGACGAACCTCAAAGCCCGGGAACTTGCCAAGAGCGGAGCCGCCTCCGAAGGCACTGTAATCGTCGCGCGCCGCCAGACCGCCGGCCGCGGGCGCGGGCACCATACGTGGCATTCTCCCGAGGGCGGGCTCTACTGCTCGTTTCTCGTCTTTCCGAAGCAGCCGAAGCGGCTGACCGATCTTCCGATTCTCGCCGGCGTCGCGCTGGCCCAGGCCGTGAAGCAGACGCTTCCGAAGTCCGTCGAGACGACCCTCAAGTGGCCGAACGACGTACTGCTCAACTGGAAAAAAGTGGGCGGGATCCTCTGCGAAGCTTTGGGCGAAGAGTGTTTTAACCTGTGCGTCGTGGGCATCGGCCTGAACGTGAATATCGGCAAGACCGACCTCGGAACCTTCGAGAAAAACCCTTTCGGCGCCACTTCCTTCCAGGTCGAGACCGGAGGTCCGTTCGAAATGGACCAAATCCTGGGGGTTCTCGCGACCAAGTTCTTCACGCTCTACCGCCTCTATCAAGAAGAGGGGATGGAGCCCATCCGGTACCTGTGGGAGCACAACTGCGCTTTCGTGGGCAAAAGGGTGGAGCTGACCGAGTCCGGAGTGCGGGAAACCAAGCCTAACGACGAAGAGCCCCAGCCTGGGGTGACGGTCGGCACCGTACTGGGAATTGATGAGTCAGGCGGCCTTGTGCTATCCAACGCCAAGGGCGAAAGGCGCTCCTATTTCACGGGCGCAATCACGTGTTACTGGCCATAGACATAGGAAATACTCAGACCTCCTTCGGAGTCTTCGACGGCGAGCGTCTCCGCCACCACTGGCGGGCGGAGACACGTGTGCCCCGCACTTCCGACGAGTATGCGGCGTTTCTGTACCCGCTTCTCATGAAGTCCGGCCTTTCGGACCTCGATTGGGAAGGGGCCGCGCTTTGTTCCGTGGTGCCCGGGGCGGACTCGTCCATAGAGCGCTTTTGCGGCGAGTACCTGAAGGTGCTTCCGCTAAAGATCGACAACAGCCTCGATTTGGGCGTGAAGCTGAACGTCGACATCCCCGGGGAAGTCGGCGCGGACAGGCTTGCCAACGCGGCCTACGCCGTCGACAAGCTGAAATTGCCGTCGATTGTGGTCGATTTGGGGACGGCCACGACGTTCGACATCGTGACCAAGGAGAAGGGCTACGAGGGCGGAGTGATTCTGCCGGGCCCGCGTCTCGGAGCGCTTGCCTTGAGCGGTAACACGGCGAAGCTTCCGCCTATCGATCTTTCGTTTCCGAAGTCGGTCATCGGACGCAATACGATTTCCTGCATCCAAAGCGGCATGACCTACGGCTATCTGGATTTACTGGACGGAATGCTGGAACGGGTGATGCTCGAAATCGGAGAGGCCGAAGTGGCTCTCACCGGCGGGCTTGCTTACATGTTTCACCAGCGGCTCAAGCGCCCGGCGAAGTACTTGCCGAACCTCACCCTCGAGGGAACGGCACTTCTCTACCGCAAAAATCCCAGAAGATAAGACAGAGCGAGAGCGGGAGCGAGCGCAAGGAAGTCTATTCGATCTTCTTTGGTCGGGCTTGCCGATGGCGTGAGCCTGCAAATGCGTTCAAGCAAGATCAAGAAGTCTTCCTTGCGCTCGCTCCCGCTCCCGCTCTGTTCTTAAGGGCTGACTTCGAAGGGGTACGAGCTAAGCGTAAACCAGCCGCCGGTCTTCGTGTCGAATAGCTTCACTACCGCGCCGAAGGGAAACTCGATGATCGCCGGGTACATTCGTTGAGCGTCGGAAAAGCCGCCTTCGAGCGGCACCTGTTTCGAGCCGCCGCCGGATTCCATCCCACCCGCCGCACGCAGGTACTCGAGGTACATCCGGCCGGGGCTGAGCACCCCCTTATTCTTCCAAAGCGTGTGCACGGAAGGTCCCACCTCGAACTGGTGAAAGCGCCGGCGGAAAGTTCCGATGAGTGAGCGCTCGCGCTGAAAGCCGCGGATATGAAGCGTGAACTTGAAGTCTCCGGAAGGAGTGCGTCCCTCGAACCGCATCCAGGAAGAGTCTCTCACTGAAACGAAAAGCGGCGTCTGGGGAGGCGCGCCGAGTAGGGGAGGCAGGCTGCTGTAGGAGCCCGTCGCCCAGCTCGACAGTTCCGTGCTGTCGAAAACCATTTCGTCCTTCGGCCAGATCAAATACCGCCAGGCCGAGCTTTCGATGAGGCCGAGAGTTTGCTCCTTCACCACGGTGCCGGCTGCGGCCATGCGCAGCTGACCGATGAGCCGGCCCACCTTTTCGTACATTACATAAGTGGAATTATGCGGCATTCCGAAGATGTGCCCGAGCTCGTGGAGGAGGATGTGCTTGCGCTCGAGCGGATCTTTGAGCTCCGTCGAAATCCAGATGAGGCCTCCGGTGCGGTATTCCTGGTGGTCGTAGCTCCCGCGGAGGGCCGCGCCGAAGGAGTGATTGGAGTCGACGGACCAGTTCTTTTCGGCGCTCTTCGAGAAGCGGATCTCCAGCTGGCGCTTGGGGTTGGTGCACGCCGGAAGCTCCTCCTTCGAAAGGGTCAGTCCCCGGGAGACATCGTCCCAGAACTTCGCTCCGTTTTTGAGCAGCGGGTTCGTCTCGTCGAACTTCATCTTGGCGTAACCGTGGCGATCGAAAAAGCGGGCCCAGTCCTCGAAGGACTCGGCGACGAGCGCGCGGATTTCGTTCCGGTCCAGCCCCGTGTCCGTTTCAATGGTGATGCAATAGGGAATCGGCTCCTCGCCCAGAAACCAGGGGTTGTTCTGGTCGGCTTCGATGTCGGCGCCGTGAGCGCCACTGCCGTCCGCGGCGGCTAGCGCCCGGGTGAGGGAGAGTAAGAGGGCCAGCGCGATAAACTTATTCACGGTTACGCTCCTTTTTCTGCAGCGGATAGAGGCTGATGCCGAGCTCGTAGACGCGCTTTTGACTTCCCGTCTCGAGAGTTTCGCAAATTTGTTTGGTGAACTCCGCAATGAGCCGCTTCGCGAGCGGAAGCTTGTCGGGGTCGATGGCCATCGTCATGGAGGTGATGTCGCGCTCCTCGAGCGGATCCCTTTCGAGAGATTCCATCGCGCCCGAGAGCACCTGCTTTTGATGATGGCGAAGGGCCGGCGTAGTCAGGTGCTTGTCGCGGGTCGTGATCTGACGGCGGCTCTTTTTGAGTTGTCCGTCCTTTCGTTCGAGAAGCCCCAGCCTGAGCAAGCGCGCGACCGCGAGCTGCGCCTCGATGGCGGTGATCCCCACCGCCCGCCCGATCCAGCGTGGATCGTCCTGGAACCCTTCCACGAAGGTCAGCTCCAGAATGGCGTAGTGATAGAGGTCGGCGATGACTTGAAAGCGATCGAGGCTGACTTCCTCCGGCTCCTCGGGAATGGGAGGAGGCCCGACCAGGGACTGCAGTCCCTGATAGGCCCTGTCCTGGGCCACGGAATTCAGAAAGCGCAATTGATCCTCGGGCGCGAGGCTCAAGGAATCGGTCAGGCGGCGGGCGAGCCGCGGGGAGAGAGGGCGTTTACCATTCAGAATACGGGAGAACGCGCCCGGATCCATGTCCAGGTGGCCCGCGAAAGCTCTGAGGCTGTAGCGGGGGTTCTTGCGGCAACGGCGTGCGAGTTCCGACTGCAAGTAGAGGCGATAATAGGGGACGTTCGCAATCATTGCGGATGGGCCTTTCCGTAAACCCTGATTTGGCAACAAGTTGTTGCCGTTCTGTGCATCGGGCCCGGGATATAGCAGGAACGCTGATTCCGTGTCCACCCCCCCAACAATTGTCGTGACGTTTTTTGACCGACCGAGGTCTGACAGGCTGCCTATCCCGTATAGCCACACCGGTTGTGGCCGTGGCACGCCACTTGCTCTACCTAGCTGCAGGTCATTCCCGCCCCTCTGTCTATCTCGGGTGGGAACTGTGAGTTGTCAGGAAGCTTCGGCTTCCCTTTGTAGAAGTGAAGGGTGTTGAGATGGAAAAGCTGACTAAGGTTCTGAGCATCACTGCTCTTATGATTTTGGCGCTCGTCACCGAAAAATCTTTCGGTAACTTCGCCTATCCCGGAACGTCGGTCTCGGTGCGTGTGAACGTCGCCCAGCCGATGCCCATCTATCGTCCGATGCCGATGCCCATGCCCATGCCCATGCCGATGCCGGTTTACGGCGGTGGCTGCGGCGGCAGCGTCTGTGGCGGGTACGGTGGAAGCCACGGCGGCGGCGGGTATGGTTACGGCTACGCTTACGGTGGCGGATACGGATATGGCTACGGCGGCTTCGGCGGCTATGGCTACGGTTACGGATACGGCTACATGCCGCGATACAACGGCGGATGCCACGCGCGCATGCACGGCGGACGTGGTTGCCACCACCGCGGAGTTCGGTTCTGCGGCGGCCGTCGCCGGTACAAGTCTTTCTCTCTTTCGCTCGGCATCGGTGGATTCCGTCTCGGAATCCGTACCCGGTCCTTCTAAGTCCTGAGCGGCTTAGTCAGCTTGGAAAGGGTGTGAGTCATCCGACTCACGCCCTTTTCTTTTTAAGGAATAAGAACCTTGGGAAGAGCGAGAGCGTGAGCGAGCGCAAGGAAGACATTTGATCTTCTTTGCTCGCCCTTGCAGGCTTACGCCATCGTCGCGGATTCTAGGGTTCGAGATCGAATAGACTTCCTTGCGCTCGCTCACGCTCTCGCTCTTCCCCGGCTCCCCTTCCTTCATTTTTGTTTGCGTTCCGCGGGGTTAAATCCTAAAAACAGGGCATGGAAACGTTGCCCAACCGAGATGAGTTGAAATCCCGCACGTCGGAGCTGCGCGGCCGGCTCCAGTCCCTCCGGGGGCGTCTTTGAATACGATAAAAAGCTGAAGCGCCTCGAAGAGATCGAAACCTACGAAGCTAATCCCGAGTTCTGGAACGACAACGCCAAGGCGAAAAACGTTCTTAAGGAAAAGTCCGCCGTCGAGAACGTCATAAAGGGCCTGAAGGAGCTCGAAGGTCTCGTCGAAGAAGCGGATCTTTCGCTCGAAATTCTCGAAGGGGAGGAAGGCCAGCGCGAAGCCCACAACTGCCTCACCAAAGCGGCCGGAAAGGCCCGCTCTATGGAAATTCACGCGATGCTGGGCGGTCCCCAGGACAACACCGCCGCGATTTTCAGCATCAACGCCGGCGCGGGCGGCACGGAGTCCCAGGACTGGGCCTCGATTCTCATGCGCATGTACCTTCGTTACTGTGAGAAGCAGGGATACAAGACGAACCTCGTCGATCTCCAGGATGGTGAAGAAGCGGGAATCAAGTCCTGCACCTTCACCGTCGAAGGCCCTTTCGCCTACGGCTTTCTCAAGGCCGAGATCGGCGTGCATCGTCTAGTGCGTATTTCGCCTTTCGACTCGAACGCCCGGCGCCACACTTCGTTCGCCTCCGTGTACGTGTCGCCCGACATCGAGGACTCCATCGACATCGTCATCGAGGAAAAAGATTTGCGCATCGACACTTACCGCGCCGGTGGCAAGGGCGGCCAGAAGGTTAATAAAACGGACTCCGCGGTCCGCATCACCCACCTTCCGACGAATATCGTCGTACAGTGCCAGAACGAGCGTTCTCAGCTTCAGAACAAGATGATGGCCATGAAGATCTTGAAGTCCCGGCTCTACGACCGGGAGCTGGAGCTGAAAAAGGCTCAGCTGAAGATCGTGGAAGACGGCAAGGCGGACATCGCCTGGGGCAGTCAGATCCGCTCCTACGTGCTCGCCCCTTATCGGATGATCAAGGATCATCGGACGGACTTCGAAGTCGGCGACACGGACCGAGTGCTCGACGGCGATCTACAGGGTTTCATAGAGGCGTACCTAATGTCCGGAGGCCCAGCTTGAAAATTCTCATCAGTAACGACGACGGAATAGAGTCCCCCGGGATTCACGCGCTCGCCGAAGCGATGGAAGTGTTCGGCGAAGTTACGGTGGTAGCTCCTCACCGGGAGCGCAGCACCGCGGGCCACAGCCTCACGCTTCACAAGCCGCTCCGGATTTTCGAGACCGCGCCCCGCCGGTACGCGACGACGGGAACTCCGGCCGACTGCATTTACCTGGGTATTCGGGAGATTCTTAAAGGAAAGCCCGATCTGATTCTCTCCGGCATCAATTCCGGCGCGAACCTGGGCACCGACGTCCATTACTCTGGGACGGTGGCCGCCGCCAGGGAAGGGGCCCTTCTGAATGTGCCGAGCTACGCCTTCTCCCTCGTCGATTCGCCTAGTGGCATCTCAAAGATGCCGCGGGTGCCGCTGAAGTTCGGGGTTGGCGCGAAGGCTGCCGTGGAGGTGGTCCGGCTGACGAAGGATCTGAAGTTTCCGCCCCACACCCTATTCAACGTGAACATTCCGAACGTGGAGTGGGAAGGGATCCAGGGTATGACCCTCGCCCGGCAGGGAATCCGGTACTACGCCAACGAGGTGGTTCGACGCATGGACCCGCGCGGACGCGACTACTACTGGATCGGCGGCGCCTACGAGGGTTTCGAGCCGGACGACCGGGGCGACTGCCACGCGCTTCAGAAGGCGAAGGTCTCGGTCGTGCCCCTCACGGTGGACGCCACCCACGAGGGCTTCTACCAGCAGTTGAGCTCTACCTTGCTCAATTTGCCGTGGCCCCCTCGGGCCTAATTGAAGCGTTGAGTCAAATAAAAGTCGGTTATCATTAGAGTAATCTCCCAAAATCCCCGAAAAGCCCTTTGGGTTGACGCCTTACTCTAAGTTGGACTAATTTGGGTTCCGTTCAATGAAGCTATTACTCTCTCTATCCTTATTGTTCATCGCTGGCTGTTCCGGCATTCGTCCCCGCTATCACACGGTGGTGGCCGGTGACACGCTTGCCACGCTCGCGGCGAACTACGACGTTCCGTTGGATGCGCTGCGCGAGAAGAACGCCCCGTTGATTTCCCGCGGTTTGAAAGCAGGCACGAAGCTCTATCTGCCGTTCGAGGACAACCCGATTTGGAACAACCCGGACATGGATCGGGAGCTTACCTCCGAGGAGCAGGCGCCGCTGGCGTATGACCTTCAGGAAACGCACTTCAGCTGGCCCGTCGGCGGTCCCATCAGCTCTTACTTCGGCACCCGGACCCGTCATGGTCGTAGACGTGCCCATGAGGGAATCGACATTGCCGCGAACCGCGGGACTCCGGTTCACTCCGCCCGATCGGGCCACGTGATTTACGCCGACAACAAGCTGAGCGGATACGGGAAGATGGTCATCGTCCGCCATGCCGACGCCTACACCACCGTGTACGCGCACCTCACAAATTTCTCCGTGAAGAAGGGCCAATTCGTTTCCCGCGGGCAACTCGTGGGAAGCGTCGGTCGCACCGGGCGCGCCCGTGGCTACCACCTTCACTTCGAAGTCCGGAACGAAAAAAAGCCGGTAGATCCGCTGCTTTACCTGGCCAAGCGGATCGCCTCAAACTGACCCTCGGAAACCCGCTACCAGAGCGGGTTTCGTAAGCTCTCGGAACGCTTCCCCTTTTTAAAACTGAAATTTGTATATCGTTGATTTGATTAGTATAATGAATTTAGGTTTTGAGCTGTTTTTCCTCTATCCCTAGGAGAGGCCATGACGCTGACGAAAGCGGAGTTGATCGATTCGGTTTACGAGAAAGTCGGGTTTTCCAAGAAGGAAGCCGCCGATCTCGTCGAGCTCGTGTTCGAGACGATCAAGGAAGAGCTGTGCAAGGGCGGAGTGATCAAGATTTCCGGCTTCGGTAAGTTCCGCGTCCGTGCGAAGAAATCGCGTATGGGCCGTAACCCGCAAACCGGCCAGGCCATGGTGATCTCGGCGCGCAAAGTGCTGACGTTCACCCCGAGCCGAATCCTCAGAGACGGCATCAACGGCAAGACCGCGCAGCTGCCGAGTCAGGCCAGCGGCTCCGCCGACGATGACGACGATGACGAGGACAACGAGTAAATCATTCGAGTGATCGGACGAACTTCTCGAGGTCCGCTCGGGAAGCGTCCGCATCGCGCCTTCCCAGATTCATCAGTTCCGTCAGATACCCCGGGCTGAACAGCAGGTAACTGAGGAGATTTCCCAGCTCCTCGGGGTTCGCCGTGGATTTCAGAAGCTGACGGAAATGGAACGGAACTTCCTTCAAGTGATCCTTCGACAGGGACGCGAGATCCTGGCTCGGACGCACGAGCATGGGAGTCACCGTGCGGACCAGTCCGCCTGAGGCGAGCCGGTTCATCTTGACCACCGTCTCGTAGTCCGGCTCCAAACTATCCAGAAAAATCGAGTTCATGACCGCGCCGGCAATGAAGCCGAGGTTCACCTGCTCGGGGCTGTAGCCGCCGAGATCCTGGCTGCCCGGCGGGCGGATGCTGATCCCCAGCGCGTGGGTCGCGCCCAGCTGAATCGCGGGGCTGAACGGAAAGTTGTACCGGAGGGATCCGTCCCCGTAGAGGTGATCGCCGATGCGCACCGGCTCGAAGAGAATCGGAATCGAGCACGAAGCCATGATGTGACGGACCCGTAGCTTCGTTTTGAGGCTCGAGCGATCCTGGCGCGACCAGGGCTCGACCGGCTCGCTGGAGTCGAAGAACACCGTGGAGTTTCCGGTGTGATAGTTCGTCGCCGTCACTGCGACGCCGTGAATGCGGCCCTCTCTAAGGGCTTTTGCGATCTTCCAGAACTGCAAGTGGGTCAGGAGAGTCCCGGCGAGCGGGCTCGCATCGAGAAGGGAGTGCAGAAGGATCCGGCGCGTGACCTTCGAGAGAAAGAGATCGCTCACCCAGCGAAAGACCATTCCCGATAGGGACCTGAAGTTCGTCGCGAACACCTGGTCGAAATCCAGCGAGCCCCATAGCTCCGACATTCTCGCCGCCGCTTTCGGAAAACTCTCGCCCTGAGCGAGAAAGCAGGCGTTGATGCTGCCGGCGGAAATGCCGGTGAAGATAGTCGGCCGCAGCTTCGGGTATTGCTCGGCCAGGTAGGCTAGTACGCCCACCTGGTAGGCCGCGCGAGCGCCGCCCGCGGGAAGAACGAGGGCCAGCCTCGGTTCTCGTCCTGGGTTCGCGGATTTGGTAGCGGGTGAGTCCATGTCCGTGCCTGAAAAAAGTCTCCGCCGGTCAGTGCCGGAGAAAGAATTCTATACCGGCCGCGTTTTCTTTGCCCGAGTCAGTGACGAGAGCGGTTCCCAACGAGCTTTCGGGGGTGATGTGGACCGTCGTGTTGCCCTCGAAGGGCGGAAGCGTCGGATGGGTGACGCGGTAGCCGACGTAAACGGAGGTCGGTTCTTTTCTCAGCGTGCGTTTGTACTCGGGCGTCAGCACGAGGCCTATCGTGTAGCTGTTGCCGTGAAACCTTTGCAGGAGCCCTTCGGAAAACCAGGGCCTCACCTCGGGAGCGAGGCGGACGGAGACTTCTCTGATCTTCTCGGGTCCGGGGCGGACCTTCCAGAGCGCGAAGCCGATGAGCAAAACGGCCCAAATGGAATAGAAGAGGGCGCGCTCCGCTTTTTCGTTTCGCCCTTTCAACGGTGCTTCTTTCCCGGTTTGCTTTCCCCCCTGATCAAAAGCACGAACTCCCCCTTTTCCAAACCTAATTTCGCGGCGGTGCTTTTCAGCTCACCAAGGGATCCCCAAAGAAGCCGTTCTTCCGGCTTGGTGATTTCCCAGGCGAGAAACGCCTCGCGTTTTGCGCCCATGGCTTTCGTCGCGTGTTCCAATAATACAATGAACCGGTACGGAGTATCCATGAGGACGAGGTGGCCCGCGCTTGCCTGATGATCGGCGAGAAAGCGGATTCGCTCTTCGGTGTCTCTGGGCGGAAATCCGACGACCTCGAACGGCGGTTCCCAGCCGGACAGGGCGCAGGCCATGCCCCAGCTCGTGGCTCCTTCCGCGGAGCGGATGCGAAAACCGAGCCTTCTTGCGTAAGCCAGCACCTCGGCTCCCGGGTCGAATAGCACCGGCATGCCCGTGTCGGAGAAGAGTACCGCGGTGCCTCCTTTTTTCTTCAGAAGGGCGAGCGCTTCTTCGATCATCTCGGTGGTTTCTTTTCTTGGTGGGTCGAGACAAAGCAACGTCTTTTTGTCGAGGTCCGCGACCCCCTTTAGGTAGCGCATCATCACGCCACGGGACTCTCCCACGATGACCTCGGCCCGCTCCGCCGCTTCCCGGGTGGCGCGGTTGAGAGGGGCGGCCTCATCGAGGGGCGTACCGGCGAGAACCAGCTCGCATTCGCTCATAGGACTCCCTTCGGGTTGCCGAAACTCAGTCGGAAATCGAGACTCACGAAAGGCCGTTTGAGCGAGTCGCGCCCGGTAAGCAGTGACAGCCCCCAGCAGGCGCGTTCCTTTACCCCGAAGATGAACTGGAGCGAGTAGCCGAGTAGCCCGGCGCCCTTCATCGAATACTCCGCCTTACCGCCCAGATCGAAAAACAACGGCAGCTGTTTGTAGAAATCCACGTACAGCGACTGCTCGGTAAGAGTCGGGTCGGCCTTGTTGCGGATAAGGGTATTCACCCGGACAAAATCGAGGTCGCCGTCCTGGTAAACGAGCGATCCGGACCAGTTGTTCTCGTTGCGATCCTTGCCGGCGAAACGGGTCGCTTCCAGATCGTAAGTGGCCTGCAGCTGGAGCGCGAGTTTCCAGACGTTCATCTCACTGAAGATCTCTATCGGACCGAGGCGCTTGTCGTAGCGGGGGTCGCCGGGGATCTTTTTCAAATTATATTGCTGCGCGAGAGACAAAAGCAGGAAGCGGCTGCGGGAGCCGCCGGACTGCCGGCGAAAGCGGTTGATTAGCTCGAAGCGCAGGTACTCGAAATCGGAGAACTGATCCCGGATGTCGAAGCGGGGGTTGGAGAGCGGTCCCGACTCAAAAAGGAAAGGATGAGTGGCCGAGGAGCCGTTGTCGTACAGCGAGCGGGCATAGGTGACCCGCGGCTGAAAGACATGGCTGATTTTCTCGAAGCCGCTGATTCCGGTCTCGAGCTGGCGGGAAAGGTAAACGGAGAAGGGTATTTCCGCCTGAAGGTACTCTCGGTGGAGCGTGCTGCTCGACGGTAAATCGAAGTGGTAAAGATAGGTGCCCGCCGTCAACACCGGCTGGAGCTGAAAGCCCTGCGGCATGGGCACGTTAGCGATGAGTCTCGGCTCGATTTGAATCCGGCGGCCGGATCGGATGTAGTCGTTCGAATCGAAGGCGCGATCGGGATCGAAATTGCTGCCCGAGGTCGCGGGGCTGCCGGGTACCTGATCGAACTGGTTCACGCGGAAAAAATTGGTGGCCTGAAAATCCGCTTCCCACGCGAAGAAACGGCCGAGCGGACTGGTTGTTCGGTAGAGGGACAGTGAAGGAAGCTCCGTGGGCGCCCCTTGGTCGACGGCCGTGTCCTTCGAGATGACCATCGATTGCTGATGGCGGATCTGGGCTGTGGCGAGCCAATGATCGTAAGGCAGCGTCAGGGATACTTGGCTGCGCAGATAGGAGGCGTGGGTCGAAACGTTGAGATCCGCCGAGTAGTCTTGCGTGAAGTAGGGGTTACTGACGAGTTGAATCTGTTGGCGGCTGTGGCCGCGCTCCCCGACCGGAAATCGGTTTTGCGCGGAGATGGCCCACTCGCCGACCAGCCCGAAGAGCCGGTTTTTGGCCGGATCGTTGTTCGCCGGGTTGTTCACGTCGTCGGAAAAACGGCGGTCCGTGAAAAAGATTTGAACCCTACCCGAGGCGTCTCCAGAATAGACGTAGCGGTAGTCGAGCGTCGTGTGCAGACCCGTCTTCGAGTACAGAGTCGGAGTGACCGTGAGGTCCTGCCATGCCCCCAGGTTCAGATAGAAGGGTAGCGAAGTTCCGCTACCCAAGTTGGAGCTCGCGTTGAAACCCGGAAGCAGAAAGCCGGTCTGCCGCTTCGTTTTCACCGGTACGATGAAGTACGGCGTGTACAGAATCGGCATGTCGCGCACGTACACGAGCGCGTCGGTGAACTGCGCGAAAGACTCAGTGGTGATCGAAAAGCGTCGTCCGAAAAGCTTCCAGTCGAGTTTGCAAGTTCCCAGCTGGGAATCCTTCATGAGCGTCGTATTGCAGTTGCTGTATGACCCCTCTTCTACCTCGAAGGTGTCGCGGGAGAGCTTTCGCACCACGGCGCCCGTGATGACCATCTGGCCCTGCGCCAGAATCACGTCGATCATAGTTCCCTTTTCCTCGTTGAGGGAATAGGTGGCCTCCTTGGCCCAGATGTCGACGCCGCCGTCCCGGATGTGGACGTTGCCTTTCGCTTCGACGAGCTTCGTCTTGAAGAAAACGAGGATTTCGTCGGCCCAGATTTCCCGTTCGCCCTGCTTCACCCAGGCGTTCCCCCGTTCGAGGACGGTGTCGGCGACCAAATCGCGCTGGTAGAAATCGGCGTGGAACTGGACCTCCGATGCGCCGAAGGCCGCGGACGTAAACAGCAAAAGCGCGATGTGGATCCGGAAAATCACTCCGTCAGACTCTCAGAAGGCACGCCATTCCTTGTCCGCCGCCGATGCAGGCGCTTACGACTCCCCAGCCGCCCCCTGAGTTTCTGAGTCCGTATAGGGCGTGGGCGACGAGTCTCGTGCCGGACGCGGCGAGCGGGTGGCCGATCGCAATCGCGCCGCCGTCGCGGTTGGTGCTCTCGCGCGAGTTGCCGAGCTCCTTCTCCACCGCGAGGTATTGCGCCGCGAAGGCCTCGTTGATTTCGATCCACTTGATGTCGGAGATCTTGAGCCGGTTTGCTTCCAAGAGTTTTCGCACCGCGGGTACCGGGCCGATGCCCATCCGTTTCGGATCGCAGCCGACGACCGAGAAGTCGACCAGCTCTCCAAGGACCTGCCAGCCCTTTTGCTTCGCGTTCTCGCGCGTGGTGAGAAGGGTGGCCGCCGCTCCGTCCACCATGCCGCTCGCGTTGCCCGCGGTGACGACGCCGTCCTTTTTGAAGACGGGTTTCAGTTTCGCGAGGCTCTCGCCGCTTGCTTCGGGGCGAATGTGCTCGTCCTTGTCCACGATCGTCGTCTTGCCCCTGGACTCGATGGACACGGCGGAAATTTCGTCGCTTAGCCGGCCTTCTCTTTGGGCGGCGGCGGCGCGCTTTTGGCTCTCCAGCGCGAAGGCGTCGCACTCGGCGCGCGAAATCTTTTTGTCGTCGGCGAGGCCTTCCGCGGTCATCGCCATGGGAAGACCCGCGTAAGAGTCGGTGAGGGCGGAGGTGAGGCTGTCCTCAATCTCTCCGTGGCTCATGCGGTAACCGAAGCGGGCCTTTCTCAGGACGAAGGGGGCCTGACTCATGCTCTCGGACCCTCCGGCGAGCACGCATTTCGCCTGGCCGAGAGCGATGCGGTTTGCGCCGTCCGCGATGGCTTCGAAGCCGGAGCCGCATAGCCGGTTCACGGTGACCGCGGGGACGATTTCGGGGACGCCCGCCCGTAACGCCGCATGACGCGCCAAGTAAGCGGCGTCCGCCGAGGTCTGCAGGACGTTGCCGAAAATGGCGTGATCCACGTCGGCGGGCGAGACTTTTGACGACGACAAAGCCGCTTTCGCGGCTTCCACCGCCAGATCGGTCGCCGTGAGATCCCGAAAACTTCCGCCGAAGGCGCCGAACGGAGTACGTTTTGCGCCGACAAACACGATGCCTTGATACATAAAACCCCTCGCGTAGGCCCCGAAAATAGCCCACAACCTAGCGTGGGTAAAGCACACCAGTCCGCCTTAGAAATGCCTTGAAATCATCGGAACCGCTTCCTATTCTGCGTTCATATGGGACAAGGGGATGCTCGCAAGGATCTGGTGAACCCGGTTGCCCTCAAGGACAGCTTCGTGTCCTTCGGAGATCGGCGCTCGCAAGTGTTGGACGTTTCGTTCGTGCGCCTCGTGCTCGCGCCGGACGACAGCTGGGCGGGCGTCGCCGAAGGGGAACTCCTCCCTTTGGACTTCCATCTCGAACGCTATTTTTTCAAAGCGTCCGCCCGCCTTCAGGCGCGGGGCGACGCGTTCCTCCGTCTCACCATCGATTCGATTCTTCCGAGCGCGCGGGCTCACCTGCGATCGTTTCTCTGTCCGAAAAAGGTGGGCGAGTCGCTATTGGAAGATTGGTCCACCGACAAGATCCGTCACTTCCACGGTTTGAACGAGAGTGAGTTGTGGTTCGAGCCGGAGGGCGGGGTGCTTTTCACCTACCTCGATCCGCTCGACACCGAAGCGCAATTCATCGTGCGCATGGCCCACAGCAAGGGCGCGCTGATTGCGGGCAAGATTTTGCGGCGGGAGTACATCGAGCTCAACTCGCTCGATCACGAGCTGCCACTCATTCCGCTGAACGACAAAGAGATCTACGCCAAGCTCGGCGAGTGCCGCGACATCGTCACGAACTTCCGGCCCACGGGTTCCATCGAGTACAACTTGAAGCAGCAGCTGCTTCGGGTTATCAGCGAGTACCTCTACTCGACGAGCCGCAAAGTCGAGATGACCCAGATGTCGTCCGCGCGGACGCTCTCCCTGGGCTCAACCCCTTCCTGATTCTCAGGCATCGAGCCGTCGCAGCGAGAACTGGTGAAGCGACTGCCAGTTTTTCTCGAAGGCGCGCATGCAGGTGCTGAGATACCGATCGTAATCGTCGAATAGGTTCTGTCCCCACTTGCCGACGATCTCCGACTTGTTGTCGTGAATGCCCTTCAGCCACAGCTCGCAGGTGCGCTTGTAATGAAAGCGCATGGAATGCATTTCCACGACTTCGTAATAAGGAATGCTTGCGACGAGGATGTCTTCCACTCTCGGCGTTACGGCGCCGGGAAAGATCGTGTAGGTCGAGTGGCGAAGATCGTCGAGGTCCGCCTTCTTGCGGGGCACCTGGCAGCGGGTGATCGTCTGCAAGGCGAAGTGAGTTCCCGGCTTCGTCCAGGAGTGGACCCGCTTGAAGTAGTCCCGGTACATCTCCACCGCTTTGCCGGAGCGCGCCTGCTCGGGCGTAACCACGTGCTCGATCATGCCGATGCAGATGGCGGCGTCGAAGAGAAAGGGCGCCTTGTAGTGAAGGTAGTTTTCGCAGTCGACCTTCGTATTGGGGAGGTCGCGCTCCACACAAACCTTGTGTTGTTCCGCGCTTAGCGTGAACCCGTGAACCCGGGGCACCTTATTGACGGTGGCCTGATACTCCAGATTCGCTCCCCAGCCGCAGCCGATGTCGAGCACGCTTTCCGCGTGCTCCACGTGAGCGAAACGGCTCAGACGCTTGAGCTTGTTATCCTGGGCGTCCTCGAGCTTATCCGAAAAATGAACCGTGTCCTCGAACAGGGCGCAGGTGTAGTTCATCCGCTCGTCGAGCCAGATGCGGAAAAAGTCATTGCTGACTCCGTAAGAGACTTCTACTTCTGCTTGTGTGGACATGGTCTACCTCGATTTTTTGGGAAGTGCTGGGACAGTTTGTTCGCCGCGGAGATCGGAAGCAACAAATGCCGGAAAGAACATTTCGCGAAACTAACGCTCGCTGACTCGACTTCCGTGCCCATGGGTGAAGGAGTTTTCGCGCGCGTGCATTCAGCCTGAAAACTCACCACTGACACCCGACTACTTCTTAGATCGTTGCCGAACTTTTGGCCGCCCACTCACGTTGCTCAATCGAGTTCGGCTAATCATTGAGATTTTTCACCCGTAACCTAGCCGACACCCCCACACACCCAGAATGGGCACCGGACACCTCGGGTGGACTCA
The DNA here is from genome assembly GCA_964653655.1 of uncultured Pseudobdellovibrionaceae bacterium. Classification (GTDB taxonomy): domain Bacteria; phylum Bdellovibrionota; class FAC87; order UBA2466; family UBA2466; genus CAZZHG01. The sequence continues at coordinate 3,630 of CAZZHG010000071.1, read as the reverse complement.
AGCCTGGGAGACTTGGCCCCTTCCATGCAATTTCTAGTAACGAACCGATTTAGCTGTAGTGGAATAGCGGAACGTACCGAGGTAGCTAACGTGCTGAAAATATTAAAGGTCTCTAGTTTTTGTAGGCTCCTGATGGCGGGAACCCTTGTGTGGATCTCGTCGACAGGTTTTGCGGCTAAGACCGACGATCACGCCGAAGAGGCGGGCGGGGCACAAGCCACTTCCAGTCCGAAGCCCACCGGGACGAAACCCGGGGCGGCGGAAGGGGAAGCGGCAACCCGAAGAACGGCAGCATTGAAACGCATGAAGGACGAACTTAAAAAACTAGGAAACAGCAGCCTGCGCCAGTTCACCGGCCAGCTCGCCCAATTCCAGAAAGTCGATCCGTCCATTCTCGGCGGAATCGTGGACACGCTTTCCGATCTCAATGAACAGGACACGAAAGGTCTCAAGGACACCTTCAAGGAAGTTTTCCCCGAGCTCGGCGATACCGCTGAATCGGACCTGAACCGCGCGCTCGCGGAACTGCTCGCCGAGCGTTTCCCCGGCGACGTGGACGGCGACGGCAAAACGGACGACGCCGTGAAGACCGAAGAAGAGAAGGTCAAGGAAGCCCTCGAGAAGATTTTGAAGGAAAAGGAAGACGAAGCTTCGAAGAAGGAACAGGAAGCGAAGGAGCTCGCCGACAAGGCGAAGGACGACTTCAACAAGCAGCTCGACAACCTTCTGAAAGCGGCCGGTCTCGATAAGGCCGGCGACGACAAGAAGGGCGAAGATCTCGGCCTCGGAGACATTCCTCCGCCGGACGACGGCGCGGCTGAAACCCCCTCGGACTCCGGTTCGGGCGGCGGCGAAGGCAGCGGCTCGGGCGGAGGCTCGGGCAGCGGCGGCGGCGAGAACAAGACGCCGACCGATACGGCCTCGAAGTCCAAGGACTCGAAGACCGATACGCCGAGCCCTCTCAATCTTTCGAACAACAAGTCGGAATCGGCGAAAGCCGCCACTCCGAAGGAAGAAGAGCCCTTCTCGTTGGAATCCTCCAAGAAGAAGGAAGAAGAGAAGCCGAAGACGATTCAGACCGGCGCGAAGGAACCGCAGCCCTCGGGCGAGGCTCCCGCCAGCGACGTGTTCGATCCGTCCCAGGCTCTCGGTAACTCGGCTCCCCAGCTCGCGGGCAGCAGCAGCGCGGCTTCGGGTGTCACTCCCTTTCAGCCTTCCGTCGCCGACAACGGCGGGGGAGGCGGCGGTGCCGGCATTCAGATCAACGGGGCTTCGGCTCCGACCTCGGCCGGCGGCGAAGGAGACGTTTTCAGCGGTCTCGGCAATTCCGCGGCTCAGCCGCCGGAAGATCGCGGCAGATTCTTTTATCAGCGCACCAGCGACAAGGACTGGGTCAGCTCCGGCGGAGTCAACGAAGACGCCGAAAGCGGATCCGAGGGCGGCTCCGAAACGCCGTCCTACGGTGGCTCGGCCAAACCCGCCGGCCCGACGCTTGCGTCGCTGGGTATCGGTTCGGCGAGGGAAGAGTCCCAGGGCGACGCCCGGGGCGTCTTCGGCGCCAACCCGATCAAGAAACTTTGCGGCTCCTCGGCGGGAATTTCCGTCGGGGTTTGCAGCCCCCGAAGCGGGAAGGCTATGGCGCAGGCTCAGACGCGTCAGCAGCTTCCCAGCCGGGGCATCGGCAGTTTGTTTGAGAAAGCGAAGGCCAGCGGATTTATCCGCGAAGCCCGCTAAGCAGCTTGGATAGTGAGGACGCAAGTCCTCGTAGGCCATCCGGCAAGATTCGCGGATCAGCGCTAAATAGGCGAGCCGCGAAGTTTACGGACTGCCTATAGCAACTTTGGAGAGAGCAACATGAGTCAGCAACTGGTGAAAGTTCTCGTACTGGCCGCCTTCATAGCTTACGGCGCCATCGCCCGGGCGGAAACTCCGGACGAAAATCCGTTCGACGCCCCGGTCATTCAGGCCGGCGGGGGAGGGGTCGATGCCGCGAACGCGGGAATCGTCGCTGACTCCGTTGGCGATGTGAACTCAATTCCGAAAGTCTCGACTGACAACCGTGGCCGCCGGGAAAAGCTCGAAGAGGATGCGATTCCGAACGGCAAGGCGGGAGTCGGAGCGGCGCTCGCCGCCGGTATCTCGCTGACCGCCGCGGGAACCCCCATGGTGATGAGCCCAGACCTCTTCACTAAACTTCGCGGTCTCGATCTTCTCGCTAAAGCGGCTTTGGAATTCGCTCAGGCGGGAGCCACCGCCGGAACCAATCAGGCAAACCAGAAAGCGGCCAACGCCGTGAACAAGAACGCCGACGGCCCGACCGGTAGCCAGCTTCAGTCGCCCGAGGACGTGAAGAAGGAAGCGGCCGCCGCGGTGAACACGCCCGAGCTTCAGCAGGCGCTCGGCCAGGCCGGCATCAACAGCGACGACTTCATCGATCAGCTGACCAGCGGCAAGCTCAGCTCTCCGGAGGCGGTCGCCGCCGCGGCCGGAGTCGACATATCCGGCGCCACGCCGGAGATGATGGCGAAGAGTTCTTCCGAGAACGGCAAGGAGGAGCTTCCTTCGATCGTTTTCGCCGACGATACCTCCAATCCGACGCCCACGGGCTCGGGCGCTTCGGGTGACGGGCGCTTGGCGTCTTCGTCGCCGAACGAATCCAAGGCGAACGAGCACGACGGAGCCGGTGTGGCTTCCGCTTCGGATCTCTATTCTCAGGCGCAGTCGATGGCCGCCCGGACGATGGACATGGCGAAGAAGTCCGGCGCCGACATGGCGAACTTCAACGAAAAGGATCTCATCGGAAAGTACCTCTCCGCTCTTCAGAAGAAGAACGCGAAGGGCGGCGCTTTCACCGCTTCGGATCTCGCGCTCTACAACCAGGGGATCAAGCGCCTGCGGCCGAAGCAGAACATCTTCCACGTGGCGCGCACGAGTTACCACGGCTTCGGCAAATGGCGCGGCAAGCGTCCGGCGCGCCTCGCCCAGGCGGGCCCGGTCCGTAAGATCGCGGCCGTGAAGTAAGCCACAAGATAGATTTCCTCTATTACAGACATGCGGGATCCGGAATGGATCTATTGCCCTCCGTTGGATAGGTTCGCCTTCGACATCAACAATTCACCGGAGGTAAGCGATGTCGAAGTTGAGTGGGTTTGTAGTTTTCGTGGCGCTGACGTTCGTTTCGGTTGGGCAGGGGGCGGTCAGTTATCTCGGAAAGGATAACTTCGTGAGCCTCGATTCGCTCCAAAACAAGGCGCTCCTTCACATCAATTACCCCGGAAAGCTCTCCGGCATCTGCGGCGTTTCGATTCGTCTCTCCAAAGAGTTTCTACACAACGGCGAGACCAAGAAGGTCGCCGACGGTCTCGTGGTCAGCGAGATGCAAGGCGGTACCCTCGCTCCGATCGTGGGCGCGAAAAGCGTCCGTTACGATCTGAAGGCGCTCCAGACCTACGTGACGATGGTGAATATCGAAACGAAGAGCGGGCTTTCGCTCCGTAACTTCTTCCGCTCCCTCGATACGGGCTCGGGTTTGGAAAAGGATCTTAAGACGTCGGGAATCGTTACGGCCACTCGGTGCCGGTAATCCGTCTAGAAAGTTAAAGTTAACGTTAACTTTAACGTTAATGTTCT
>CAZZHG010000070.1:0-28663 GCA_964653655.1 uncultured Pseudobdellovibrionaceae bacterium | reverse complement strand
GCCCCCGGCCGTTTTGCCCTTCAGCGGATTTCCTTTGATCTCGATCGCGGGGAATTCGCCTATATCACCGGCTTCAACGGCGCCGGCAAAACCACTTTGCTCAAACTTCTGTTCGCCATGGAGCAGGCCACCGAAGGCTCCATCGTCGTGAACAACCGGGAGCTTACCGCTCTCACTAAGGCGACGGTGCCGACGTACCGGCGCGAAGTCGGCTTCGTGTTCCAGGACTTCAAGCTGCTACCGGACCTCACCGTCGGCGAGAACGTGAGCCTGCCCCTCGAAATCCGAAAGATGTCGAAGGGCGAAATCGATTACCGAGTGCGCGGAGTGCTGAGTCTCGTCGGGCTCGAGGACCGGATCGAGGATCCGCCTCTCGCCCTTTCCGGCGGCGAGCAGCAGAGAATCGCCATCGCGCGTTCCATCATCACCAAACCCGTTCTGCTTCTAGCCGACGAGCCTACGGGAAATCTCGACAACCGGACGTCGCGCGACATCATGTCGCTCTTTCAGGAAATCCACGAGATGGGCACCACCGTGCTGATCGCGACCCATGACGAACTTCTCATGGAAGACTTCCCGTCGCGGGTAATCCATCTCGAAAAAGGCCGTGTCGTGTCCGACACCGGCGGCAAGCACGTCGTTCCCGGCGTGAACGCGTAAAAGGAGACCAACTTGAGTGTGAAATCCCGGGCGCTTCGCCGCAGTCTCGCCGACTTCAAACGACACCCTTGGCTCCATGCCGTCGGCATCTCGACCATCGCGGTCGCGCTTCTCGTGCTCGGCGCCTTTCTCATTTGCTTTCGAAACCTCGAAAGCCTCGCCGACCGCACGAGCCCCCAGGTCACCGGCACCATCTATCTCAAGAACACGCCCGCCCCGGATGCTCTGAAGGAATTGAAAGAGCGTTTTCTGGGCCTCGAACGGGTGCGCAAAGTATCCTACAAGCCGAAAGCCGCCGTAGTCGAAGAGCTGCATGGCTTTTTGGGCAGCACGGGCGAAGCGGCGCTTCCCGGCGGGGAACTCTTCCCGGATGTCATCGAGATCGAGCTCGAGCCTAACGCCTCGGCCGCGAACTTCAAGGCACTGACGGAAATCATCGGCCGTTATCCGGAAGTGGCGGAAGTCGATTTTTCGGAAGACTGGCTCGCCCAGTACAAGAAGGTGCGCAGCTTCATCGGGACCTTCGGCTTCTTTCTCATGTTCGCGGTGGTGCTCGGCTGCAGCTTCATCACGGCGAACTTCATGGGCATCCGTTATCAGTCCCGCCGCGACGAGATCGACATCGTCCGCCTCATCGGCGCGACCCGTTCTTTCGTGCTGAAGCCCTTTCTCCTCGAAGGCGCCATTGAAGGAGCCATCGGCGGGTTGGTCGCCATGGTGCTGCTTGCCGTCGGGTCCAAGCTTTTATCGACGGCCTTCTCGGTTCAGTGGGGAACGCTTCTCGGCATGAAGGGCTGGCTCTTTCTTTCCTTTGGCCAGGCCTGCCTCATTCTCCTGCTTGGGGTGATTATCGCCTGCCTGGGCAGCATCACCGTCTTTCTGCGCTTCAAGGAACCGAGCTCCCGATGAGATTTCTAATCCTAATCGTCGTCATTTTCAGCCTCGGCGCCATTCTGCGCGCGGAAGATCTCTCTGATCTGGGTGGCGGCGAAGCCAAAGTCCGCCAGCTCAAGGAAATCCTCAATAAGGAACGACCGGAGTACGAGAAGCGAAAGCAGCTTCAGACGGACGTCGCGAAGGAGCTCGACGCGTTGAACGCCGAGCAAAACTCCATCCGCCACCGCACGGAGACCATCGCGCTGAACCACGGCGAGCTGACCATGGCGCTCGAGAACCTCGCCATGGAGGTGGATAAGCAGAAGGCCGCCGAAGCTCTCCAGAAGCAGCGTCTCGTCGCGCTCATGAAGGTAGTCCACCGGGTCCGCCGCGACGGCGTGCTGCGCTTTCTGTTGGACGGATCGGATCTCGGCTCTCTTTCGGCCCGCGCGCGCATTCTCTTTCGCGCTCTGAAATCTCATTCGGTCGTCGCCAAAGACATGGAAGTCCGATCGCTTCGGCTCGCCGACAGCGAGCGCCGGATCGAGTCCGCCCGAAACGAAGCGAAGGTGCTTTGGGAGGAGCTCGCGGATCAGGAAAAGCTGTTGAACGGCGTTCTCGATCGCAAAAAGAAGCTGATGTCCCAGATCGGCAAGCAGCAGGCTTATTACCAGGCCATGCTTACCGACTACGAGCGCGCTTCGAAAGAATTAAAACAGCTCTTCAAGAAGTTCGAGGCCCAGCGTGACGGCGTCGGCAAAAACGTCACCCGCCGGGGGACGATCGAGAACTTCCCGGTCGAGAGCGGACGGGTCGTGCGTCACTTCGGGCGCGAAGTTCACGAGAAGTTTCAGACGGTCGTTTACCACAACGGCATCGAGATCGAAGCCCCCCACAATGCGCCGGTTTCCGCGATTCTGGACGGTGTCGTCGAGTTCGAAGGCTGGGTGCGCGGCATGGGCAACATGATCATCATCCACCACGGCGGCGGCTTCTACTCGGTTCACGCGCATCTATACAACGCGGCCGCGAAGCAGGGCGCCGCGGTGAGGGCGGGTGAAGTAATCGGCGGGGTGGGCGACACCGGCAACAGCGACCGCCCGAGCCTCTATTTCGAGCTTCGCGCCGACGGAAAACCCGTCGATCCAATCCTGTATTTCTCATCCAAAGCGATGAAAAACCTAACCTGATGGAGATCCTCCAATGAAGTGCTGCCTCCGGGCCCTGGTGTCCACGTGTATGCTTTTGCTCTCCGCCTGCGGTGGTGGAGACGCTACTGTCACTGTGAACCTCAAAAGTATATCGGACGGCACCTTATCGCGTGCATCGGTCATGCCTCGCCTGGACCAGATTCTAACGAGCACGTTCGCTGCCGGTGACTACGGCGCGGCGGCCGTTGGGGCGAGCGGACTCTCCTCCTACAAGCTGTATGTCCGGGATATTCAGATTTGTGAAAGCATTACCACCACCGCTGGCAGCACGGCCTGGAATAACCCCACCGGCTGCACGACGGTCTACGAGAATAATCAGGACGACTACGACACCTTCGACGTCGCGGCTGGCAAGGCGGCGGGCGCTGGAAAATATCTGGACGTTCTTTCCGCTACGGACCGCGCGACTTTGACCAAGACGGCAACCGTTTCGGCCGGTACCTATAACGTCGGAATCATCTCCTGGTTCCGTCCTATCAAATTTACGTCTCAGATCGACCTGGGCAATAAGAACTCCATCTATTCCAAATCGGACGCCGATGCCACCGGCACGACCACGTCGGACATGGGAACCGGTCCCGCGGCGGAGGCCGTGGCTGATCTAAATAACGGCGGAACCTGGTTCAAGATGCTGAAGCCCTTCGTGGTCGCGACGGGAGAGACCGTCGAGGTCGATCTTGCTTTCGACCTGGAAAAGAAGTTTTTCGCCGGGGACAGCGTCTCCAACGGCCTTCAAAAGCAAACCAGCGGGTGTTTGGCCGTAGGGAGCGGTTACTGCGGCATCTACGCCCCCATCCTTCGCTTGAGCCCCGTGCCGAGAACGGCTGGCGAGTCGACGATGGTGGAAACCTACGAAATGACTTCGACCTCGTCGAACGAGTGGCAGATTCGCGTCGATGTTTACTACAACAGCGCCGACTCGACGAAATCGATCCTCGCTGCCGACGTTTATCCGATTCCGACGGCAACCACCGCGAGCAGTGTCGCGGCCGGTGTGTACGTATACACCGCGGAAGAGTCTGGTGGGGTGACGACCTTCAAGGATGCCGACGGCAATGCCCAAGTGACCTTCACTCGGGGCGCCACCGGCACTGGAACGCTCACTTGTCCCTCGGGCGCGACGCTCGCAAACTGCACGGGCACGGCTCCACTTGCGTGGACTACCCGTACCGTAAGGACCCTCTAGTTTTTCAGACTATCTATCAGGCTGGCGTTCAGCTGGATCCGCTCCTCGGCGGTTTCCTTGAGGACTTCCTCCGCGCCGGCCACGATGCCTTCGGCGTCGATTCCGTGGAGATGGAAGATCGCGGCCGTCGTGCCCGACTTCGACGTCTTTCGGATCGCAAGCGCCTTTTGCCGGACGCCGACGACGGAGCCGAGGTTGTCGAGCATGCCGGGTTCGCCGTCATGAACGGAAACGATCGGAACGCGCGCGCCTTGCAGCGAGTACCACTCGCCCTGGTTCTCGGCTTTCGTCAGGAATAGATCTCCCGTCACGCCGAGAGCGCCCTTCAGCTGTCGGTAGCCGTCGGTTTCCGCGAAGTTGCCGAGCAGAAGATCCTGGCTCGTCACGATGAAGACGTTGCCGTAGATACCCTTTTCGAGAAGGGCATCGGAAGCCTTCATGGCTTCCGCGCCGAGCGCGCCCATGGCGAAGATGTGCACGACGTTGTCGCCGGGCGTGTAGTCTTCCTTGCCCCGGTGATCAATCAAGCAGTACCCGCCGTTAAGAACGTCCTGCCGCAGAGTTTCGAGAATGGCCGCCTCTTCGGCGCCCTCGAACTTCGTCTGCTGCTTGAGCCGGCCGAGAAGTTCCTTCTGAACCACGCCCTTCGTGACGCCGCGGATGAGCGCGGTTTCCCGTCCCTCGTGCTCTCCCGTGAAGTGCCGGCGCAAAGTATCGGCGAGAATCCACTCCAGCTCTTTCGCGAAGAAGGGCTCCCATGTCACGCAGTTCGGCATCTGGATATCGGATTTCCAGGAGTGCTGCGCGCCTTCCGGAGCGAGCGTCACGCCCGAAGGAGTTCCGATGCAAGCGAATGAAGAGTGCCAGTACACGTTGTAATAGAACTGGTCGAGCGCGCGCTTGATGAAAAAGTCGTAGATGGTCATCGCCGGAAAAAACGGGATGCCCAGGAAGTAGCCGAACTTTCCGATGGAGCCCGCCGCCGACATGCAGTTGCCTTCGGCGATCTCGAAGCGCAAGTGCCCCGTGCGCTGATTCGTGTGGGGAACGACGTCGGGCGCCTTCTTGTCCTTCGTGTCGAAGACCTTCTCGAAGTCTTCCTGGCCGATGTCGCCGTAAAGCTTCCCGTTCATGTTCGGGCTCGTATTCGTCGAGCTGCCTACGTCGGGAGCCATCGTCATGAAAAATTTGGCGACCTTCGCCCACGCCTTGTCGGTGGTGCTCATCTGAGCGTGCTCGGCTTCCGAGCCGCGGGCGAGACGATCCAGCTTCGCCGCGACCTGTCCCCACATCCACTGAGTGTGGGCGTTCGGGGAAAGTTTCAGCGCGGTGATGTCGAAATCTACGGGCCACGGGATGGCTTTGGCTTCCGCTTGGTACTTGGCGAACCGCTCGTCTCTCGCCTGAATGAGCGCGTCGATGTCGGGAACGAGTCCCGTGCGCCGCTCGGACAAGAAGTTTTCTTCCTCGGAGTTCTTGGGGAACTCGCCGAAGGGATCGTCGTTGTCCGCGCCCAGCCGCTTCGCCATCTCGACGAGCTCGTCGGGATCGGGAAGGGCGGAGTGGTTTCCCGACAGCGCCTGGCAACGAAGGCCGTGGCCTTTAATCGTGTAGGGAACGATCATCGACGGACGGGTCGGGTCTTTCTTCGCCCGTTCGAAGGCCTCGACGAGCGTTTCCAAACAATGGCCGCCAAGATTGCAGTAAGCGGCCATGAGCTCGCCGTCGTCGAGGTTCTTGAGCCACTTTTTGAGCTTGTCGGATTTTTTGCCCAGGTGTTCGCGGATGGTCTTCTCGTCGTTCGTCTGGAGCAGTCCCTGGAACTCGAACTCGGTGAGCTCCTCGTCGAGAACGCGCTTGAACTCGTCTCCGCCCGGAGTCTTGAAAAGTCTTTCGCGCTTCTTGCCGTGTTTCAGCACCTCGGCGTCCCAGCCGTTGGCGCGGGCGACGACCGCGATCCGATCGGCGTCCGAACCACGGAAGGCTTTTTCGTTGTAAACGCGGATACCGTCGAGGTTCTGGCGGTTGTAGTCGACGATCCAGATCACGCGGCCGAGCTGGCGCTCTCCGGCGTCCGGCATCGCTTCCATGAGCGAGCCTTCACGGAATTCGGAATCGCCCATGAGGCACCAGAAGAACGGTTCCTCGTCGAATTCGAAGCCGTGATCGCGCGCGAACTCGTAACCCAGGGCCGTATAGAGCGCCTGAACCGGCGGAATGCCGACGGAGCCCGACGGAAAGTAGCGGTACGAATCGGGGTCGGCTTCGGCGTGATACGACTGAAACACTGGCTCGCCTTCCGGCGAGTAGTGCCGCAGGTGGCTCATCGCGAGCTTGCGCCGTTCGAGCGGCATCTCGCTTCCGTCTTTCTCGCGGAAGTTATGCAGCAAGAAATTGTAAGCGTGATCCATCGGCGAAACGTGAGGCTTGCAGGCGAAGTAGTCGGGCGCCTCGCGCGTTACCAGGTGAATCGCGCCGAGAATGTGCTTGGAGGAGCCGCAAGCCGACGGATGGCCGCCGACTTTGGGCTCGCCTTTGTCGACGGCGCCGCGCTTGTGGTTGGCGATGTCGATCATCTGTAAAGCCATGTAAAAGGCACGGTCGACGATGCGGTCGAGGACCTCGTAGTCGAGCTTCGCGGGGCGGGGCTTTTTGCGGGCGACTTTTCTGGCTTTCATTCCGGGCTTTCCACGTCCCCGTCATCGGGGGAGGAGAGGTATTTTTGGTATTCCTTCACGAACGCGAACTGAGTCATGTCCGTGATGCGGTCGACGTAAAGCTTTCCGTGCAGGTGATCCACTTCGTGCTGGACGACGGTGGCCGCGAAACCTTCCGCGATGAAATCTAGTTTTTTGCCGTCCTTGTCGAGCGCCTTCACTCGAAGGCGGTTAGGGCGCGCGACTTTTCCGATGAGCCCCTGAACGCTGAGGCAACCTTCCCAGAAAGCGGAAGTGTCTTTCGTGAGCGGCTCGAGCTCCGGGTTGATGAGAACCTGGAGAAACGGCTTTTTCTTGGGTTCGAAGTCCCAAATCAAAACCACGATCTGGACGCTCTGATGGACCTGGGGCGCGGCGAGGCCGCGGCCGTTGTACTCGTCCATCGTCTCGACCATGTCCGCAATGAGCTGTTGGATCTCAGGAGAGCCGATGTCCTTTTCGGGAACGGGCTTGGCGACCTGCCGAAGCACCGGATGTCCCATCTGCGCGACTTTGAGGAGGGCCATTTAGGTACCTAATAGGGTTACGAAATCTCGTACTTCTTTAGCTCATTTAACACTTTGAGTCTATTGTAGAGAGACACCTTGGGCCCCTCGAGGGGTTGGTGCACGTCCCGGCTGAAGTACCCGGTGGTAAAGAATAGCCCCTTCGTGCTCCCCACGCTTTTGATAAAGTCTTTGAATTCCAAAATTTTGGTCATGCCCACGTAGGGGGTGTCTTCGGACACCTTGAAAAAGCCAATAACGTAATTGCCGAAGAAAAAGTCGTTTTGGCTCTCGGCGACCCAATAAATCTCGTCCTCGTCCTGAACGAGCTCGTCTTTGATTTTGAGCTTGTTCTCCTCGATGAGCTTGCGGGCGAGCTTGAACAAATCCTCGAATTCGAGCGGTTTTTCATCCTTGGGATCGAGGTCGAAATCCTCCTCGGGCGGAATCATGGGCTCGCTGGGCCGGCCGGACGTGCGGGTGACCAGCACCGCGAGGAGCAGCCCCAGCGCTACGGCGAATCCGACGAGAAAGAAGATGCTAAACATAAGCGTTGTTAATGACTTCGCCGATGCCCCCGGCTCCGGGGACGATGTACTGATGGGGGTTGAGCCCCTTTTCCCTGTCCCAGAGGGTGCCAGGTACCGTGGCGAGCACGTCCGGCGCGCTGAGGCCGCGGTCGAGGCGGATGGCGAAGATTTTCACCTCGGGGAACTTTTTCGCCGCAAGCTTAAGATACTCCGGCGTGACGATGAGGTGAATGGCGATGTACATGGCGGCCGGGCCGCGCTCCCGGTAGATTTCCATGGCCGAGTCCAGCGTGGAGCCTGTCGCGCCCATCGGATCGGGGATCACGACTACCCGGTTCTTCACGTCGCCGCCGATCTTCATGCCGCCCAAGTTGGTCCCGACGACGCAGTTTTTGTCGTCGGTCTTTCGGTTGATGGAGATGTGATCCTGGCGCACGCCGTCCGGATTCAAAATGTAGTTGAAGGAATCGAAGCAAATCTGGGAGGGCACGGTGCCCGCGCGCGCGAGGTTCACGCACACCACTTGGGTGCTCGGATCCACGAGCAGCCCGCGGAACCAGCCCTCGGGGTGGGTGGCCGCCATGCGGGTCTCAATCGTCGATTCCGCCAGCGGAAACTCGCTGTTGACGACGTATTTCACCATCTCTCTGTAAATCGTGTTCAGAAGCTGGTTGATTAGCGGCTGCTTGGTGTCCGGGCGGCCGAGCTTGGCGAGGGTGGCGAACAGGTACGGGTCGTCCAGCAGGTGCACGTTCGGGCCGTACTTGTGCTCCTTCTCGGGCAGACGGAAATTTCGCTTCAGGTAGTGAGAATCGTGCAACATTGGCGGCCCCCCTATGCGGAGCCTTTTTATACTCCCCGCATTAAATAGCAACCTCCTAAATACGCTCCCAGGCTGAGCTTGACCGGGGCCGACCTCCTCATACATTCTTCGTGTTTTGGAAAATCGAAGGGCTGGGGAGTCCATGCAACTGACGCTCGATATCGACGAATACGTGGTGTTTGACTTGGAAACCACGGGTCTATCGCCCTGGGCGGGGGACGAGATTATCGAGATCGGCGCGATGAAGGTTTACGGCAATCAGATCGACGACGCCAACGTCTTCCACTCGCTGGTAAACCCCAAGCGCAAGATTCCGCCCGAAGCGAGCCGCGTGAACGGCATCACGGACGATATGGTGGCGAACGCCCCGACCCTCGATGTGGTGCTGCCCAAGTTTCTCGAGTTCGTCGGTTCCGCGTGGCTGGTCGCCCAGAACGCGAAATTCGACATGTCCTTTCTGATGAAATACCTCGTCCAGTGGAACATCCGCCGGGATCTCGAGGTTCACGACACCGTCCATTTCTCGCGCCGGGCTTTTCCCGCCGAGAACCGCCACAACCTCGACAAGATCTGCGAGCGGCTCGGAATCACCGTCGCCGAAGGCGATCGCCACCGTTCCATGGGCGACGTAAAGCTCACGGCGCAGGCGTTCGTGGCTCTCAGAGACAAGCTGGGAAGCAACTGCCCGCCCCGCGAAAAGTGGTCGGTCTAAGTATTTTCTTTATATTTCAATATCTTGCGTTGGGGGAGAATGCCCCTAGGTAAAAGCTTTGTTTGTTTGGTATACCCGTTTGGCATGTCGATCGTAGTTAGACCTCTGAGCGGGTGCTCAAAGTTCAGTCTCGTATCGGCACATTAAGAACCCGTTGGAGGATCTAAATCATGGGTAAAAAGCTCTACGTAGGGAACCTTCCCTTTTCCGCCACTGACACTCAACTCACTGACCTCTTCTCTCAGGCCGGCGCCGTCGAATCCGTTCGCATCGTCAGCGACCGCGACACCGGCCGGTCTCGTGGTTTCGGCTTCGTGGAAATGTCCAACGAAGACGAAGCTCTCAGCGCTATTGAAAAATTGAACGGCCAGCCGATGGACGGCCGGCCCCTTACCGTGAACGAAGCCCGTCCCCAGGAGCCCCGCTCCTCTGGCGGCGGTTTCGGCGGCGGCCGTGGTTACGGCGGCGGCGGCGACCGCGGCGGTTACGAGCGGCGCGATCGGTACTAAGCCATCCGCTCTCTTTAGAGTATAGTGATAGGGGACCGGCGCTCGCCGGTCCCCAGTCTTTTTATGGAAGAGTCCCTAACACCACCGTTTACCAAGTTCTCCGAGCTCACGCTCCCTGAAGCGCTTCATGCGGCGTTGCAGGCCATGGGTTTCGAAACTCCGACGCCGATTCAGGCGCGGGCCATTCCTCCGGCCATGGAAGGCAAGGACGTGCTCGGAATCGCTCAGACGGGAACCGGAAAAACGGGCGCCTTCGGCATTCCGCTTCTGAATACCCTTGCCTCGGATCCGGCCAAGCGCGCGTTGATTCTTGCTCCCACCCGCGAGCTGGCGACGCAAATCCATCTCGTTTTGAAAACAATGGGCGAGGGAGTCGGAGTAAAGGGCATTCTCGTTCTCGGCGGCGAATCTTTCCGCCGTCAAAAGCAGGAGTTTCTAGATCGCCCCAACTATATCGTGGCGACCCCCGGACGGCTCATCGATCATGTGGGGCAGGGGCTCAGGCTTTCGCGGGTGACTTTGCTGGTTCTCGACGAAGTCGACCGCATTCTCGACATGGGGTTCTACCCTCAGCTCGTGGAAATTTTGCAGCACATTCCGAAAGAGCGGCAGACACTCATGTTCTCGGCGACGATGCCGACGAGCATCCGCCGGCTCGCCGACAAGCACCAGCGCGATCCGGTGCGGGTTACCGTCGGTGAAGTCACCCAGCCCATCGACAAAATCGTTCAGGAAACCTTCGAGACGCCGGAGCTGCGCAAAACGGAGCTGCTGTGCAAGCACCTCACCGAGCTTACCGGCAAGATTCTCGTTTTCGTGAATACGAAACGCGCCACCGACTGGGTGGCCAACGTGCTCGAGCAACGTAAGTACCAAGTCGGCCGCCTGCACGGCGACTGCACCCCTTCCGAGCGCAAGCGGGCACTGGAAGCTTTCCGCAGCGGAGAGTGCAAGGTTCTGATTGCGACCGACCTCGCGGGTCGCGGCATCGATATCGACGATATCGATCACGTCATCAACTACGACATGCCGATGAGTAAGGAAGACTACATTCACCGCATCGGCCGTACGGGCCGTAACGGCCGCGAAGGCCACGCGATGAACTACCTCACTCCGACGGACTTCGAAGGGTACCGCATCGTGAACCCGAGCAAGGGTCCGCCGCCCAAGAAGAAGATCTCCCGTCGCCTCTAGCCTATGGCCGTTTTGGATCCCCAAAATTTCGAGATTTCCGACGGACGCACCCTCGTGATCCGAAGCCTACGTCCCGAGGACGCCGAAGAGTTTCCCGTCTTCCAGCAAACGGTCGCCCACGAGACGAATTTCACCCTGCAAAGGGAGGGGCATTCCATGCCCGTCGAAACGGCGCGGGCCAACATCGAGAAGGCCCAGCTGGATCCCACGGAGATTCGCCTCGCGGTATTCGATGGAGTCCGGCTCGTCGGGCTTCTCGGGCTGCACCGGGAGTTTCCCGGCCACCCCTGGCTCGCCCACTGTTTGAGATTCGGAATGATGGTGGTGAAGGATTTCTGGGGAACCGGAGTCGCGGCGAAGCTTCTCGAAGCGGCCGAAAAGCACGCCAAGGCCCACGGTATCCGCCGCCTCGAGGCCACTGTTCGCACGGCGAATCCCCGCGGAGTGGCCTTCTACAAAAAGCGGGGTTTCGAAGTCGAGGGGACCAGACGGGTCGCGGCGGTCATCGACGGCGTCGACCACGACGAGCTCTTCATCGCGAAAATCCTCTCCTAAAAAAGAAACGCCCGAAGAACCGTTAAGCTCCGCGGGCGTTTGCTCGAGTTACTTGGAACCGATTAGCTGTGCGCCGGACCTTCGCACTCGTCCACGTGTCCTTCGTGGTCGGTGTGATGATGGCCGTCGTGTTCGTAGTCCGTGTGGGTGCCGTGCTTTTCGGCTTTGTGTCCGCATTTCGGGCCGTGCTTGTGAGCGTGGGCCTCGTGGGCCTTGTGGGCCGGGGCGGCCGCGGCCGCGGCCGGGGCCTTTTCGTCGGCGATGGCGACCATGCCGAGCATGAACAGAGCGCTGAGAATAATCTTAGAGAACATGATTCCTCCTGGGGAAATCGGTTGAAGAGCGTGATGGGTATAAAGGATGTGGACTATTGACGCAACGTGTAATTTTTTCACGCTTTGGGAAGAGGGTATAGTAAAGGCATGAAAGCACTCATTTCCGGCGGTGCCGGCTTCGTCGGCAGCTACCTGGCCCGTGCGTTTAAGAAAAAGTGGCCCACCGGCGAAGTCACCGTCCTCGATAACTTGAAAAGGCGCGGCTCCGAGATCAACCTGCCCATCTTCAAGGAAGCGGGAATCCGGTTCGTCCACGGAGACGTGAGAAACCGGGGTGATCTCACTTCGCTAGAGGGGAATTTCGATCTATTCATCGATGCTTCCGCCGAGCCGAGCGTGCTCGCCGGCCTAAATGGGTCACCCGATTACGTTATCGAGACCAATCTGGGCGGCACCCTCAACGCTCTCGCCTTCGCGCGTGAGCGCGCTGGATTTTTCGTTTTCTTGTCAACGTCGCGGGTCTACTCGATGGATCCCATCCGTGAGCTGGTCTTGAAGGAAACGGCCACGAGGTTCGAGTGCCAGCCTGGTTTCGACGGTATGAAGGACGGAGGGCTGACGGAGACCTTTTCGACAGCGACCGCCCGCAGTCTTTACGGGGCTTCCAAGCTCGCTTCCGAAATGTTCGTTCAAGAGTACGCCGATACTTACGGCATGAAGGCGGTCATCAACCGGTGCGGAGTGCTTTGCGGGCCCGGGCAGTTCGGAAAGACCGATCAGGGCGTGTTCTCGCTCTGGGTCTTCCATCATCTTTTTCAAAAGCCCCTCAAATACATCGGCTACGGCGGCAAGGGTAAGCAGGTGAGGGATCTGCTTCACCCGGCGGATCTCTTCACTCTCATCGAGAAGCAGATCTCGACGAAGATTCCCGCGAAGGCCGCCGTCTTCAACGCCTCCGGAGGGATTGCAAATTCAATCTCGCTGCTCGAGCTGACTAACCTTTGCCGGGAAGTGACCGGGCGGGAAACCGCCATTACGTCGCAGGCCGAAACCCACGGGGCGGACGTGCCGTACCTGGTGCTCGATTCTTCGCTGGCGCGCAAGCAATTCGATTGGAAGCCGGCGAAGACTCTCAAGGACATCGTCTCGGAGATCTCCACCTGGGCGAAGGCGAACGAAGCTCAGCTCAAAGCTGCTCTATAGCTTGCCGCCGAATAGGAAGAGGTCGGCGATTCTTTCCGCCATGTCCCACGGAGACGCCCCCGCGCGGTTCACGAAAACCGCAATCGTCGCGTCGTACTCGGGGAAACGCTGGACCGCCGTGCGAAAACCGATCGTGCTTCCGGTGTGGGAACGGCGTTTGGTTCCCCGGTAAGTATCCAAGACCCACCCGAATCCGTAAGTAGTGGACGAGCCGCTGTTCAGTTTTCCCGGCGTGAAGATCTGATCGAGTAGATTCGCCGAGACCAAAGTGTCGAGCCCGCGGGCCCAGCGCTCGGAGTCGATGGCGGAAGTGTAGACGCCCCCGTCTCCTTGGGTCGCGCTCGTCACGCTTTGATCGGTTTTCTGAAAGCCCGATCCGGAACGGGTGTAGCCGTAAGCGCGGTACGGGATCTGAGGAACGTTGTCTCGTTCGTAAACCCGGGAGCCGGACATGGACAGGGGCTCGAAAATATTTTTCGTCACGAACTCGGCGAAAGACAGACCGGATTTTTTCTCGACGATTTGGGCGAGCACGCAGTAGCCGCCATTGCTGTAGCTGTACTGCGAGCCGGGAATGAATGAACCCGAGCTTTGCTTCTTTACGAGCGCGAGCACGTCGGCGTCGTCCACTTGCTTGGTCTGTCCGCCCGGAATGAGGTTTTCGTAATCGCGTAACCCGCCCGTGTGATTGAGAAGGTGGCGTACCTGAATGTTTTTCCCGTACGCCGGAAAGTCGGGAAAAATTTCAGTTAGCCGTTCATCGAGACGAAGGAGACCTCGGTCGATGAGGATCACGGCCGCCATCGCCGTGAACGCTTTGCTGACCGACGCCAGCCGGAAATTGGTTTCCTCGCGGACGCTTTCCTTTTTTTCCACGTCGGCGAGCCCGTAATGCTTTCTGAGGGTGATCGTTCCGGTGCGCATGATCAAAACGGAAGCACCGGGCACGTCGGGCTTGTCGTAGTCGCTGAAAAGCTTGTCCACGTCGGCGCTGAGATCGGCGAGAGCCGGCGCCGAGAATGCCAAAACCAGGACCGCCGAAAGCAGTTTACGGATCATGGGAGCCTCCTTGGAGGCGGGGGTTACCTTCAAGATACCACGGGGCGGAAAGCGGAACTTGAGGCGCGGAGTCAAAGAAGACGGGTGAGATCCACTCCCCAGGACTTGAGCAGGAGTACCGCCGGAACGAGCGTCAGGTTCGTCGCCGCGTGAACCGCCACTGCGTCCCAAAGGCTCCGGGTTCGGGCGATCCAGAAGCTGGTCAGGGAGAACCAAAACACCGCGGCGAAAAATTCGGCGCCATGGAGACAGGCGAACGCTAGCGTTGCCACCGCCAGGGGAAAGGGTTTCATCGGCTGATACGGCGGGCGCCACCAGTCGGTTTCTCCAAGCGCCCGTGGAATGAATCCGCGAAAGAAGAACTCTTCCAGCACGGGTGCCGCGAGAAGCAAGCTGAGGGCCCGGCTCATCCACCACAGGGCGTCCGCATTTTCTGGCCGCGCCGTCGCCTGACGGGAACCCATGTCCAGAAGGCTTTGCAGGCCCAGAGAGGGGAACCATTTTCCTTCGAGATCCAGCGCGCACACGCCGACCCAGATCAAAGTGCCGACCATTCCCACGGCGAAACTGGAAAGGTGCAGCTTGCCGACGCGCGGAGGAAATTTGACGGCTAGTGCCGCGAAAAGCCCGAGAGACGCGGCGAGTGGGAGGAGTGCCATCGCTCCCGACGGGAACAAATACCCGAGACCCGTGCGCACGAGAAACGGCAGAAAGAAAACCAATGCGCGGCGGTCCAGTTCCATGGAGTTCTCCGGGAGCGGCGCTCTATTCCCCTGCGCCATTATAAGATAGAATTAGATACTCTAACGAAACGGGGAACTACGAACATGAATCTCACCCGCCTTCTCTGTGGATTGCTACTACTGGTTGGTCTTTTTGGGGGCACCCCGGTTCGCGCGGAAGAGGATTGTTCGGGAACGATTTACACGGAGTCCACCTGCAACAACGCCTGTACCCAGGACAAGTGCCAGGACGTTTCGGCGGGGCAGGACGGTTCCCAGTTTCAGTGCTGCCCCCCTGAATCGGCCGCTCCGGAGCTTCCGCCCGGTCTCGGTCCCTTCGCCCTCGCCCTCGTCTTCATCGGACTTCTCTACGCCCGCAAAAAATGGGCTAAGAAACCTTCGCCTCCGGCTGCATGACCCATCTGGTGAAGAACCAGTACATGCCGGCCAAA
Source organism: uncultured Pseudobdellovibrionaceae bacterium (assembly GCA_964653655.1). GTDB lineage: Bacteria > Bdellovibrionota > FAC87 > UBA2466 > UBA2466 > CAZZHG01. The sequence continues at coordinate 13,494 of CAZZHG010000070.1, read as the reverse complement.
TATAGCGTCCATCCCACGTTGGCGTGAAACGCCCATTCGAAGAGTTCGCGCGCGCCCTTGTTGGTGTAGTACGTTTCCATTATCACGCCTCCGCCGAAAACGGCGGTGATGCGGAAAATATTGAGCGACATCATGAGTAGGCAGCCGGCCAGACAGAGCAGTGGCGTTCGGATCGGGCTCAAAGGCTTTCCTTCGTAAGCGCTGACGAGAACGAATCCCGAAAGGAAAAAGAAAATCCCCTCGAGTCCGGAACAACCCATGTTCATGTAGGCGGAGAAATTCGGATTCCAGAGCCGCAAGCTGTTGTTGAGTAGCGGCTTCTGCACGGAGATGCCCAGCACCTGCAAGAGATGGTAACAAGCCTTTCCCGTCCAAAGTGCCATCGGTTTCCAGGCCATTTCCAGCACGATCGGGTAGGCGACCAGAAGTTGAGCGCCCAGGATGAAGAAGAAAACCCGGGTCGGCTCCGTTCTCGCCTTGGCGACCACCGCCCGCCAGGAAATGAGGAGGAAGAAACTGGAGGCGAAGGCGACGAAGGCGGCGACGAGAAAGTAGAGGCTCGCCCAGTCGGGGCCGACGGCGCCCCGGACCGAATCGAATTTCCAAGCGAGCAGAAGGGTAACGGCAAGTGCCGTGGCCGCGAGGGTCAGGGCGCTCGGCCGCGGGCGGATCTCCAGGGGATCTTTCTTTTGTCCCAGCCAAAAGAGCGCGCCGAGTCCGAGAGCCAGCGGCAAGTAGACGTCGGTGGCGTGGACTCCTAGCTGAAGCAGATCCTTTCCGAATACATGATGGGCGGTCTTTCGCAGAATTAGGACAACGGCCAGGACGGGCAGAAAGACCGCGAGGGACAAAGTTCGTTGGGCTGATTCGGAGATCTTCATGAGAGTGGGGGTCGAGGAGATTTTACTTTCCCTCCACGGTTTCGCAAAGGCGGAGGTAAACTGACTTTACCGTGAAAATCCTCTACCTCTCCTTTTTAATGCTGCTCTGGGCTATCGAGGTTGGGGCCGCCGATCCGGTGGTTGCCAGCGTCGGCGCCTACACCATCACGAAGAAGGATCTCGATTACAAGGTGGCCCTGAACAAAGTGGATCTCCCGGAAGCCAAACCGGAGCATGCTTTGCCGCTCTTGATCAAAGCCTTTACCGCGGCCCAAGTGCTCCAGAACCAAGGTTGGCCCATTACCCCCGAAGTTTTGGAAAAGGAAGCCAAGCGCATCGACGATCGTACGCTCGATCCGAACCGTCTTTCCCAGATAAAGGCTCTCTTCGGAAAGGATCGCAAGAGTTACCTCAAGGTTTTCATCCTTCCCACCTATGCGGAGCGGGTCATCTACTACGAATTCTTCGCGTTCAACCCGGGTATTCACCAGGCCTCGAAATCGGCGGCGAGGGAATTCATAGTGGAAGTGAAAAAGAAACCCGCCGAGTTCGCGGAGCTTGCAAAAAAGAAGGGAAGGAAAGTGGTGGGCTTCACAGTCACCCGCGCCGAAGGGCTGAAGCCCGATCTTCCGGGGCTTCCGACGGCGGGGCAGGGAGCCGTCCCCCCCCCTTCCAGTAACGTTCCGGTGGATCTGAAAGCGAAGATGGATAAGAACGCTTCGAAGCAGGAAAGCGCCGATGGAAAACGCTGGATCGAGGAAGTGGTTTCCGTTCTCAAGCCGGGAGAAGTGTTCGGCAAGGTCATGGAGTTTCAGGAGAGCTGGATGGTTTCCCGCTATCTGAAGGCGACCGGCGAGGACTCTCATCGTTTCGAGGGCGTGCTTTTTCCAAAACTCATCTTCGACGAGTGGTACAAGCGGGAAAAAGAAAAGGTGAAGGTAAAGACTACTGGGGCCTGAATCGGCCGCCGGTATTGGTGGTGCCGCTCGTTCCCACGCCGCCCCAGACGACGACGTAGCCGGCGCCGACGATCACGCTGTGACCGGCGCGGGGAGAAGGAGCGTCGGCCGTGGATAGCTGAGCCCAAGTTCCGTCGAGGGCCGAGCTTTCCGCATCGTAGGTCGCTCCGGTACTCGTGTAAGGTTCCGCGGTGAGCGCCTGCAGGCCGCCCCAAACAACAACCTTGCTGAGCGTGGCGTTCCAAAACATCGCGAAATCCGTCCGCGCCGACGGTGCGTTCAAGGTATCCATGGTCACCCAGGCGTTGCCCGATGGATCGTACTTGGCTCCGTCGGCCAGGAAAGCTCCGCCCGTACCCACTCCGCCCCAGACGATCATGCGATCGTTGGTGTCGTCCCAAACCGCGCGATGTCCGTTGCGGCCCGCCGGCATGCCGGTGGGGTTGATGGCCGTCGCGTTCCAGGTGTCGGCCGACGGATCGTAGCGTCCGCCCGCGTTCGAATAAGCCGAGGCTCCCGAAGTTCCGCCCCAGACGACCATCGTGGAGCCGGTCCAAACGGCCGCGTGGCCCGTGAGCCCGGTCGGCGCGTTCGTGGCGGTCGTCGTCAGCCAGTTGTCGGAGGTCGGATTGTACCGGCCTCCCGTCGCCAGAATGCTGGAACCGGTGGTACCGCCCCAAACCGTCATATAGGTGCCGGACCAAATCGCGGAGTGTCCCCAGCGGGCGGTGGGTACCGTGGGCCCGATGCTCGTTTCGAGCCAGCCGTTGGCGAGCGGATCGAACATCGCGCCCGTGTTGGTGCCGATATAGGGCGGTTCCGGTGCGGAGGCGCTGGTCGGAACGGCGCCGCCCCAAATGATCATGTATGTCCCGGTCCAAACCGCCGTGTGGTAGAGACGGCCCGAAGGAGCATTTACGGTCGCCATCTCGGTCCAGCTATCGGTCGTCGGGTTATACATCGCGCCCGTACTGAGGTAGCTGCCCGACGAAGAGAGCGCGCCGCCATTCCATCCGCCCCAAACCATCATCCGCGAACCGGTCCAAATCACCGAGTGATACGCGCGGGCCGCGGGGGCGCCGACAGTAAAGGTACCCAGCCATTCGCCCACCGCCGTGTAGGTGTAAGCGGAACGGGATCCAAGCTGAGTATCGGGATTGGTGACTTGAACGCTGACCGTTCCGCTCGAGTTCTGTGCGGGCGTAGTACAAGTGAGTGAAGTAGAGGAGACGAATCCGACGCCCGTGCAGGGTAAACCGCCGAAGGTCACCGTCGCGCCGGAAACGAATCCGGTTCCGGTGATGGTCACGCCGGTGCCGCCGGTGGCGGGCCCGTAGATCGGTGAGACCGAGTGAACTCTTGGAGCGGCCTGATAAGAGTAAGCGCTGGTCAAAGTGCCGGAGTTCGTTCCGTTGGAGACCACCACGTTCACGGTGGAGGCCGCGCGTACGCCCGTAGTGCAAGTAACCTGATTGTCGGTCGAGACAGGAGAGGTGCAGGTGACCGTACCGATTTGGACCGTCGCGGAAGTGCCGAAATTGCTTCCCTTGATGGTTACGACGGTGCCTCCGGTGAGCGGTCCGCCGTTCGGAGAGATGGAAACAACGTTAGGTGTCCCGGGTGCGGTAACTGCCGTAAAGCCGTTCGTCAGAGTGCCCGTATTGCCGCAGTTCACTGTTACGTTGTAAAGGGCCGAAGTTTTGGCCGGAGTGGTGCAAGTGAACTGGGTCGGGGAAACGAATGCGTAGGCCGTGCAGTCGGTGCCGCCGATGGCGGCCGTGCAGGTGCTCGAAAAGTTGGTTCCAGTGATCGTGGTAAGCGTTCCGCCGCCCGACGGGCCGGTATTCGGCGAAATTGCGCTGACCGTCACCGTCCCTTGAGTGTATTGGAAGGATCCGCCCGTTCCAAACTGGGCGTCGGGGTTGGTTACCGTCGCCGTCAGCGAAGATCCCGCGCTTCTCGCTCCAGCCGTGCAACGGAACTCTGTGGCACTGAATACCGTACCCGGACAGGCCACGCCGCCGACACTGGCTGAAGCTCCTGATACGAAGCCGGTTCCGTTGATCGTGAGCGCGCCGCCGGCCGTGGTAAGGCTGGTCGGAACAAACGTCGAAACAGACGGTGCCGCCTGATAGGTATAGGTGGCCGTGTTGGAATCGACTCCGCCCGAGGTGACTTTCGCGCTCACCGCGCCGCTACCCGAGGGCGTGATGCAGGTGATTTTCGTGTGGTTCACCACGACGATCGAGGTGCAGGGGTTAGTCGGGAACTTCGGAACCGAATCGGCCGCGAAATTGAGTCCGCGGATGGTGACCGCGGTTCCGCCGGCCAGAGGCCCGCCGTTCGGGGTGATACTCGTCAGAGTCGCCGTCGGAACGTAAGTGAAACCGTCCGACTTGGAGCCGCGGCTTCCGTTCGAAGAGTTGTTGCTGACGCGAACCGATTTCAGTCCGGTCGTGCTGGCCGCCGTCGTGCAACGAACCTCAGTTGCGGAAACGTAGGCCAAAGAGCCGCAAGTTACGCCGCCGATGTCCACCGTGGGATTGCCGCCGGAATTGGTGAAGTTGGTGCCGGTAATGGTGATCGGCGTACCGCCGCTAGAGGGTCCGATAGCTGGAGACACGTTGGTGACGGTGACCCCCGCCGCGTAAGTGAAGGCCCCCGATCCAGTCGCCGTCGTAGTGTCCGGATTCGTAAGGATGACGTTCTGCGCGCCAGCGGTTCCCGCCGGAGTCGTACAGCGAAGCAGCGACGAGCTCAGCACCGAAACGCCCGTGCAGCTCGCTCCGCCGATCGTGACCGCGATACCTTCAGCGAAATTCGATCCCGCGATTTCTACCATCGTACCGCCTAACGTCGTTCCGTTGGTGGGGGTGATGGAGGTGTAACCGACCGCCGTAAGATAAGTGAATCCGTTTACGAGCGTCCCGGTCACCGAGGACGGGAAATAGCTATTCGCGTTCGTGACGACGACGTCTTTAACTCCAGTTCCGGTGGGGGCCGTGCAGGTGACCGTGCAACTCACAGTCGGGCTGGTGCAGCTAGAGGAGCTCGGCGAGGTGCAAGCGCTCCCTCCAATGGCCACCGTTACGCCGGAGGTGTGAAGCCCGGTGCCGGTGATGGTGACCGGAGTGGTGGACGCCGCCTTGCCGCGAGACGGAGAAATGGCCGTAATCTGCGGGTGGGCGAGGAAGCTGCCGGTCGAGATTTTAAGCTTCATCGTGAGACCGCCGGTGCGGCCGCCCGATACCGCGCGGCCGACGGCGTAAACATAGTTCGTGTCGCCGAAGGACGCGAGCGCGTTCAAGACGTCGTCGCTCGAGCCCACGGCGTGGACGGAGAGTCCGTCACCCGTGCCGCTGTCGCCGTCGAAAGCGGTGTCGAGAGTTCCGGTCGCGTTCGTCTTGATGGCGAGGGTGTCGTAGTTGGAGCCGTTATAGGCCGAGCCGACCGCGAGGAGCGAAGTGTCCGCCGGAGACTCCATCACTCCGTTGATGATGCAGTCCTTATTGTGCGTGCCGGTGTCGTGGTTGAAAATCGAAGCACCCTTGTTGGCGGTCGCGCCGATGCCCGAGCTCACCGCGCCGAAACCGGGGTCTTCGAGGGCGCCGGCCGAGTCTCCGAGACTTACCATCAAACAATCCCAGGGCGCAGTGTTGTCGGCGCGGTTACTGCCTCCGACGATGATGCGGTTGGTGGACGTCCATGCAATGGACGTGGGGATGGACTCCCCATTGCTTGTGGCGCCAGTGAGGTTTACTTGGACGTGCCAGCTCTTGGTCAGTGTCGACGTATACCGGTTTACGTGAATGCGGTTCGTGGTGTAGCCCGAGCCTCCGCCGGTCTCGGTCATTGCGACGTAATAGACGTTGCTCGTGCTGTTCCATGCGATAGCTACCGCCGTGCCGCCGTCGCCGTTGCCGGGTGAGTTGCCGTCCGGATCGTCGAGGTCGGTGGCTTTCACGAGCGAATTGGTCAAGGTTCCGTTACTCGCCAAATAGCTGGTGATGAATGGCTTGAAGTAGCCGGGGTTGTAGAGGCCGACGCCTCCGACGAGTACGATTTCCGAGGTCGTGGAGTTGTAGACCATGCCGCGGATGAAGGCGTGGCCGTCGGTGCTGTCCCCGCCGATACCGGTATCGATAGTATCGTTCGAAGCGTCTCCGTCGGTATCGAGATTGCCGAAGCCGGTCGCGAGAGCCCCCGCCGTCGTATATTTGGTGACGTAAACGTCGTAGTAGCCGTTGCTCTTCATCGAGCGGCAGGCCACGAAGTAGTGCGTGGAGTTGGCGACCACCGCCGAGCACATATTGTCGAAGGTGGACGTCTGATACTTCTTGAGGGCCTTTCCGGTTACGTTGATATTGGAGGCGAAGCCCGAGTCCGGGCCGCCGTTGGCTCTGAAGTGGCCTCCGAAGACGGTCTGATAGTGGAGTCCGGTCCAGCTGCGGCCGACGGCTAGGAACTGGGTGGTGCCTCCCCCCGGCTCGACCGCGGCCGCGCGGTATACCGTATTGCCGGTTCCCAGCAGATCGATCTTGTCGAAGGCCGGGTCCGCGGCGAAAGACGGGTGCGTCCACGCCAAGGCGAGTCCCAGAAGAAGAGCCGTAAATTTATATTGCCTACGTACCACTAAACGTCCCACGCAATATTGTTACTGCCAAAAACCTTTCAGCCCCCGGGAACCAGATTCATCGGGGTCTTTTCTTGACCGGGAATTCCCGGATCTTCCGCAGGCGTATCGTCCGTGTTCCGCACTTCAGAGTTGTCCGGTACGAAGTCGGAGCTCGCGGTATTCGCCCCGGGCCGCTCTTTGCAGCCGGTGGCCGCGAACATCAGAACCATCGCGATCGTCAGGAACAAAACTTTCATAGGCCGTCCTCCCACGCCTCTCCGGGCGGACGAAGGTTGCCCTTCTGATCTCCCGCGGCGGGCTCTCCGGGCGGAAGTCCGTCGCCGTATACGAGCTCGGGTCCTCGAAGAGTCTCTGGAACTTCGATGGTCCAGACGGGGGCGGCAGTGGGGCCCTTCTGGCAACCCAGCACCGACAGACCAACGATTACTAAAATGAGGATAGTGTTTCGCATACGTACTACGGCGCGGATCTCCATAGGAGTCCGACTCCCTCATTATATCGGCTCAGGCTGTCTAAAGGGCTAACACGTGACGTTAAGCACTCGATATTGCTGGACTATGGAATTTTTAACACGGTTGGTCGAAGGGAGGGTTGTGCGGGCGCTATATAAGGTGGTGGGCAGTAGAGGGATCGAACCTCTGACCTCAAGCTTCGGAGGCTTGCGCTTCCGCCAACCGGCTTTCGAATGAGGGGTCGCCGGCTCCGACTCATCGGAGCAGTGCCTTGCTGGGATCGCGCAAGTTGCGAACATTACAACGGTCGCTTCGCTCCCTGGGGCCAACTATCGCTAGAGTTTAGGGTGAGTGGTGGGCAGTAGAGGGATCGAACCTCTGACCTCAAGCTTCGGAGGCTTGCGCTCTATCCAACTGAGCTAACTGCCCTCGACAGGGTTGTATAACCCGCAGCGTTCCGGCCCTCAAGGGTCCAGATCGGAAGAGCAGGTGATGTTGTAGGAAGCCGGGTCCAGACCCGCGAGACAAAGCTGATCTTCCAGCTGGTAGCGGGCATCGCAGGAGTTGCCGCCGCTCGCGGAGAAATTCGTTCCTTCGGCCCGGCAAGTGGCGGGCATGTAGTACATCGGGCAGATGTGATTGCCCACGTCGCAAGCCTGGGCGACGCGCACGGGTTCCGGATTACCGGCGAAATATCGGGCGCGGCCGCGAAGCTCGCGCAACGTAACTTCCCAGCGAAATTTTTTGTAGTCGTCGCATTTTCTGGAGGCGTGATCGAGTACGGTCAGCGCTCCCGATTTCGACAGAGCCTCGTAACGGCGGCTGCCGCATTTGTCCGCCGTGATCCGCACCACTCTGAAATTGGTCGTGACCGGAATGAAACCGAGGATGCAATAAGCGCCGCGAGGGCAGGGCACCGGCTTTATCTGGGTCAGATCGAAGGAAGAGAGATCTTTCGAGTCACGGTTTTTGTTGGCGGCGAGTCTTACCTCGGGAGCGGGAACTACCTCGCGTCCGCTCCGGGAGAGCTCGATGAGCTTCGCCTCCAAGACCGGGAAGTCAGGGTCGGCCCACGCGGGCGCGGCAAGGCAACACACACCTAGAAACGACAACGCCAATTTACCCATGTGGACCCCTCCCCCCGATTTCTCTTTCAGGATAGGGCGGCGTGGGGTGTCGGAGAGTGGACAGCGCGCTTCGTCAGAAGTGGAGGCGTATAAGTCAGGCCCCTGACGGAGCTTTGCGACATGGTTAATTTTCCCGCAACATCCTCTTCACTTTCGCGGGCTTGAAATCACTCCGGTTTTCCCGGGCGTGCCTTGAATTGAAGGGGGTTCCCTATGAGAATTAAGCCCCACTCCTTAAAGGAAGAATCCATGGCTAATTTCGGGTTACTGATCCTGGGCGTTTTCGTCGCGTTGCCGGCGTTCGCCGACCGCCAAAGCGGAAAAATTCTGGGTAAGGGAGAGGCGGCTCCCAAAATCGAGCTAAATGCCCCCGCCGGAGGCTGGACGGTCGATCGGATGGTCAATGTCGCCGGCACCGTGAACGATTCCACGCTCAACCCGATCACGGTGAGCATCAACGGCGATCGTTACCTTCTCAAAACGGTAAACGGATCCTTTCAGCGTAAATTCCCGGTGACCGCCGGCAAGAATTCCATTCTCGTGCAGGGCGCGAACCAAAAAGGCTCGGCCAAGGCGGAGCGGACTCTGTTCGCCCAAGTTTCTCCGGTCGCGCTGTTTGCGGTTCTCACGAGCGACACGGACGGCGTTTACACGGATCTTCACATCTACGAGCCGACGCCCGATGCGAAAGATCCCCTCACGGCCGGAAAAGACGCGAACGTGCACGTCTACTGGGCCGACACGAAGTCGGCTTCCGGCGGGCAGTTTTACCTCAACGAGCAGGGTGGGGATTTCGATAGTCCCGGCTTCGGTCCGTATCTCTACACCCACACGGCTCCGCCCCTTGGTTTCTACCGCGTCGACGTCAACTACTGGCCCAGCGGAGACAAGGCCCATACGGTGGCCACTCTCAATCTCGTTTTGTTCGGAGGAACGCCGAACGAAATCCGCAAGGCGGTGAAGTTCCCACTCGTAAAGCCCGGCGAAACGCAAACGCTCGCCTGGATCCGGGTCGACAAAGGACAACAAGCATACGTCTATCTGCCGACTCTCGACGAGAAGCCGAAGACGGAGAAGGTCTGGCCGAAGTGGGTCGTGGACTTCAACCGCGCGACCGCGAGTAACGGCGGCTCCTCAATGGAAGAGGAAATGTGAGAAGCCTCGCCCTACTCCTTCTAACGATATGTGTTTCGCTGCCGGCGGCCGTCGAGCCGCCTTCAGCCGCACGCTTTCGCCTGCTCGGGGAAGCTTTGCTTCAAGCTCAGGCCATCTCCGGTCAGTGGGACAAAACCCAACGGGATTGCGCCGGTTTCGTCCGCTATCTCTACCGCAAGTCCGTGCCGTCCTCGGAACCGCTCTGGCGTACGAAAGAAGGGGCTCTAGCGCCCTTTCTCACGGCGGGAGAGCTTCTAGCTTATAACTTCGATTCGATTTCCCGCGGACCGCAAAGGGATCTCATTGAGACGGGGGATCTTCTCGCCTTCCACCTTCCGCATAAGCCGCCCGCCGAGGCGTTTCACCTGATGGTGCTGCTGAAACCGCCTGCAATGGCGAAGGATAAAACCCTCGTCGTGTACCACAACGGCGGCGCCGGCGAAGACGGTCAGGTCCGCAAAGTTTGGCTAGGCGATTTGGTGGACGGCCCGCCCGAATGGAGGCCTTCCTCCTCGAACCCCAGATTCCTCGGAACCTTCCGATGGAAGGGCTGGGCGGAACGTTTTTCGAAAGGAAGATGAGCATGCGAGCGCGACTGGTCGTTCTCTTGGGCCTTCTGGCGGTTTGCGCCCAGGCGGATCTCGTCCCCGAGTACGAGATTCAGTTTTCCGACGTTTCGCTTTTGAAAAAGGCGATGAACGACAATGCGTGGGCGAAGGAATTCGCGCAAAGTAATCTTTACCGCGGCACCATGGTGAAGCTCGGCCCCGTGCTCTTCGCCGTGGGAAATCAGGAAGAGGACTCCTGGAAAGGGCGCCTTCTCGATTTTCTTTTCGACAAGATCCTCGAGGGAAAGCGCATCGGGGTTTCCTACTTTCATCAGACGAAGCTCGTCAGTCCCCTGGGGATTACGGTTTACAATCTTTCCGCCGCCGACAAGGCGCTCGTTGGGCTGTTCGTGGAAAAGAATAAGCTCGGGCCCGCGGTGGATGCGGCCGAGGACGACGAGGAAGAGGCGCCGAAGAACAAGAAAAAGGTCAAAGTCCAACCCATCGGGCTGCGCCTTCAGAAGTTCGCTCTCGTGCAGGGGGAAAATTGTCTGGCCATCAGCCGCGATCCGAAGCTTGCGGCGAATCTCGGCCAAAAATGCGACAAGGCTCCCCAGAAAAAAGGCGACGCCGTCGTATCCATCGACCTGAAAGAATTTTTCCCGAGCTGGTATCCGGTCCTCGACAAAGTGGCCGGCTTCGGCGGCAAAGCGGAGCTCGCCTTCGACTACGACAAGGGCCAATCTTGTTTCGTTCCGGCGAAGGCGGAAGTGGGGCTGAAACCGAAGCATCTCATGGGACAGGGTAAGCTCAGCCCCGAGCTTCTGGGGGCCATCCCCGCCGATACCCTTTTGCAGATTACTTCCTTTCTGCCGGTGCCGACCCGTCTCGGAGAGGCCTCGATGGACACCTTCTTCGAAAAGAAGGGGGCCACCGGCAAGCCGCCTATCCCGATCACGGTCCTCTATTTCGGAATGAAAACTTCGGCGAACGGAAAACCCGAAGCCATGTCGGCGCTACTTCTTCCGCAGGACAATATCGACGACGCGCTTCTAGCCGACGTGAACAAGCTCTTCAATCAGAAGTCGGCTTTCGAAGTGGGCTACCGCAAGGCGTGCGGTGGCTACTTGGCCCTGAGTCCGTCAGCGACCGCCCTCGACAAAATCGAAGCGACTTGCGCGAAGAAGCAGGCCTCGTATGCGCAGATGCCTCAGTTTCTGGTGAAGGCCTTGACCCAGGACGGAATCTCGTCCAGCGCGGTACTTAATCTCGGCGGTTTCCTGAAGTCGGCCCTTTCTTACGGGTGGGAGCGCGAGAACGCGCCCGATAGCGCGGGAAAAGCGAACGTGCCGAAGGAAGTCGCCCAGGCGATGGACCTGCTCGGACGCCTTCCTCTCTACGCGTTTGCCGGTAAAGCCGAAAAAGACAAGCTAGCCATGAACGGGGTGAAGCCATGAGGTCGCTACTACTACTGGGTTGGCTCATAGCTTCGACGGCCTCCGCGAAGGATTTATACCTTACGGTTCGCCGAGACTTCTCTCCGTCGGAGAAGCCGGTCGTCGAAGTGAACTATACGCAGAAGTCTCCGCTCACCTTCCGGCTCTATAAGCCGAAGGACATGAAGGAATTCATCGCAAGCCAGATCGATTTGCGCCGCGCCTGGCGCCAGCCGAACGTGGAGCTGAACAGTGCCCGGTATCTTTTTTCGGGCCTCAACGGCACGCGCCTCCAGCTCGATTGGCTTCGGGTCGCCTCCAGCAAATCTCTTCGCGACAAGTACAAGAAAGATCTCGGAGGCGCGATCTGGTCGCCGCTTACGACTCCGCTCAGCGAGGGTCCAAGGAAAATCATCTCGGGACCGGAAAAGTTCGATCTCGTTCAGGAGTTCGCCTTCTATCCGGACGACGGGGACGCCAAGACCCCTTTCGACGTTCCCGGCTTCGATTGGTGGTTTCAGGAGTACGGCGGCCTCGCGACGAAACCCGTGGAGCTGACCCGGGTGGATCCCGGTTTCTACCTGGTTCAGGCGATTCAGGGAAATCTGGAGGGTCAAGTCGTCGTCGCCGTGAACGATCTGTCGGCGGAGTTGCAGCAGACCGACGGAACCGCCCTCGTGCGGGTGGCGCGCCGAAGCGGGGCGCCCGTCAACGGAGCCGAAATAGAAATCCGCAACCTCCAGGGCGCCTGGGTCGCCAAGGGTTCCACGAACGCGGATGGTGTCGCCGAGATCAAAGGAGTAAAGGACACCGAGCTCGTCGCCGTGATCCGCGACAAAGCCAACACGGCCATCATCGACACCGATTTCTATTCGACGGCGGCGGCCTTTCCGGACGTCTACCTCTACACGGACCGGCCCATGTACCGCTCAGGCAGTAAAGTTCGGTTCAAGGGAATCGTGCGCGAGCAAAAGGGCGGCATGAGCCGGATGCTTGCTTCGTTCGCGGGAGGCAAGCAAACCGCCGACGTTTCGATCGTTGATCTGGCGGGCGGTACGGTCGTTCAAGAGGTGAAAGTTCCACTTTCGAAGTACGGCACTTTCGCGGGGGAGTTCGAGCTCGCCAATGACAATGACTTGAACGGCGTTTACCGCGTTCAGGCAAGACTTTCGGACGAGTCCCACATCGGCGAGTTCCGCATCAAGGATTACGTAAAGCCGCTCTTTTTTCTGAAGGTAAACACCTCCCAGGAAAGTCTGAAGGCGGGAGCAAAACTCCAAGCCACGATCACCGTCCAGCGATTTGCGGGCGGGGTGCCCAGCGGCGTGAAGTACTCGGCCCAGCTCGTGCGGGTTCGCGCGGAAACTCCCCAATGGGTGGAAGACGCCGGAATGGGCGAAACCGGCAGCACCACGACTTACGGCTGGGACGGAGCGAACCAGGATTCCGTCAGCATCCCGTTTCCTCTCGCGAACAAGGACGAGATCGCCTTCGATGCGAAGGGAAAATCCGTTCTGACGCTTGACGTTCCGGCTGTTCTGCCCGGTCCTCCGAATTATGACTACAAGTTCGTGCTGAAGCTCTTCGCCAAAGACGAGGACGGAAACAACGCGAGCGCCTCGAAGAACTTCCTAGACCTGAAAAGCGAAGTGATCGCTCAGGCGAAAATGTCGGGCGTTTATGCGGCGCCCGATAGGCCGGCGAAGCTTTCGGTCCGCGCGGTATATCCTTCCGGCAAAGCCTACGGAAAAACCCGCGGCCTCGTGAAGTGGCACCACACCCCGTTCAAGCAGGCGACCGTGACGAAGGAAGTCCCTTTCACGACGGACGCGAACGGCCGTTATGACGCCGACGTTCCGACCGACAAGGCCGGAAAGTACACGGTGGAAGTGACCCTCTTCGATAAATTCGAAAAGCCCACTACCACCGAGACTTCCATCGTGGTCGCCGGCGCGAATCCGGGCGACCCCATCGCCGACGTGCCGGAGATGATGATGCTCAGCCGGCGCAACGTGTACTCACCCGGCGAAACGGCGAAGGCGCTCATTCTGCTTCCCGAGAACTGGGGAGAGGGAGGCGGAGACTCGGGCCGGATTTACATCACGGTCGCCGGAAAACAGATTTTCGAGCACCGGGTGGAGAGGGTGAAAGGCCTCTCCACTTGGCTCAGCCAGCCCATTCAGGAAAGTTACGGAACCGCCGTTTACTGCGTGGTTGCCTACTCGGATCCGTTCCGCGGGTGGGTGGAAAAAACGCTCACTCTTCAGATTCCTCCGAAGAACAAGTCGCTCAACGTGGAA
>CAZZHG010000069.1:0-29100 GCA_964653655.1 uncultured Pseudobdellovibrionaceae bacterium | reverse complement strand
ATTTCGCTCACGTGAGCGGACTTGCTGGAGGTGAAGAACTTGGTGAGCTCCGGAATGACCGCCGCCGCGATGGTGCCGCAGCTGATGATCGTCGCGAGCCGGAACCAGACCGTTCCGCCGAGATCGAGCAGGAACGTGTGGCTCACGAGGAACGTCAGGATGATGGAGACCATCGAGGTGATCCACACGAGGTGGGTCAGCGGCTTTTCGAAGTCGATCTTGTCGGCATTGCCGTAAGACGCCTTCTGAACCGTGTTGTTCACCCAGTAGGAAACGATGGAAGCGCCGATCATCACGATGCGCATCAGGAAGATCCACAGGATCAGCTTCGACTGAATGGCCGCGCCGCCGGTGAAGGGCTGGAGCGCGCCGTCGGGGCCCTGGGCCTGTCCGACCGCCAGAGCGATGAAGCTGATGAGCGCGACGCCCGTCACGCCGTAGGTTTCGAAGCCGTCCGCCGTGGGGCCGACGGAATCGCCGGCGTTGTCGCCAGCGCAGTCGGCGATCACGCCGGGGTTACGGGCATCGTCTTCCTTGATGTCGAAAACGATTTTCATCAAGTCGGAGCCGATGTCGGCGATCTTGGTGAAAATACCGCCGCAAATGCGCAGCGCGGAGGCGCCGAGCGACTCACCGATGGCGAATCCCACGAAGCAGGCGCCGGCGTTTTCCGGAGCGACCAGCAAGAGGATGAGCATCATCATGATGAGCTCGACCGAAATCAGAAGCACGCCGATGGACATGCCCGAGCGGAGCGGGATGCTCAGGATGGCCCAGGGCTTTCCCTTAAGAGAGGCGAAAGCGGTGCGGCTGTTGGCGTAGTTGTTGATGCGGATACCGAAGCACGCGACGCCGAAGGAGCCGAGAATTCCCAGAATCGACCACATCACGATGAGCGCCACCTTCGCGGCGGGCATCTGCTGCAGGAAACCGAAGTAGTAGATCATGCAGGCGCCGATGAAGAGCTCGAACACGATGAGCATCTTGCCCTGCTGGATCATGTACGTCTTACAGGTCTCGTAAATCAGATGCGACACATCGAGCATCGATTTGTGAGCCGGCATTTTTTTGACCGCCGCGATCTCGTAGAGCCCGAAGAGCAGGCCCAGGATGCAAACTCCGACTCCGCCCCATAGGATCCCGTGGCCGGTCATCGGAAAGCCGAAGACCTGGTAATTGCCTTCGAGGCTGGGCAGGTGGAGATCCGCTTCGCTACCGAACGCGGGGGCCGCGATCAGAAGCAGAACCGGGAGAATGGAAAACAAAAGGGAACGGGTTTTCTGAAACATACAGTGGCACCTATTCTCTAGATTTCGGACAGTTAGGCTCGTTGAGCGCCAAGCAGTATGTCCAGGAAGAGTCAAAACGGCAAAGGAAAAACTCAGTTACGGCGGCGGTATTCGTCTCGGTAGGCGCTTCGGAACGGGGCCATGACGCTTTTGTAGAACTGCTGGTAGTCCGGCTCATCGAGGCAGCTCACGATGGCGTAAGTGAAGAAGTCGAGCGGAAGGGGCTGGGGGAGGTACGGGCTATCGGCCCAGCGAAGGTACTTGAGCATGGTCTTGTTCGAGGTTCCGGACCAGTTCAGCAGGCCCAGAAACCGCTTGCGGGAACACTCTCCGGTATCCCAAAGGGAGCCGTCGTCGAACCAAAGGCCGCGGTTGCCGTTCTGGTTCGAGGCATATTGGGAGATATCGATGCGAAAATCCCCACTGCGAAAACCAAAGGGCACCGAATAGCGATCCGGGCCGTCGGCGGCCAGAAACCAAAGCACGCGGTCCCCGGTGACGAGTTCGTTCTTGAGGAGCTCGGACTGGTTGATCGAAAGTAACGCCCCCTGGGACAGGGGCCCCTTCAAGACTAGCTCGATACGAAAGTCCACGGTCTGGTAGCCGTGGCTGGCATCCGGCGGAAGCACTCCTTCCACGGTAGCCACGAAAATGCGATCGGATCCGCGGGTAAGGCTCGGCAAAGAGACGGGCACGTAAGTGCCTCCCCCGTAAGGCACGTAGCTGCTGACGCTAGCGAGGGCGAAGCTGCCCTGCCACAAGCCCAGAAAGAGAAATTTAACCAATACACGAGCCACGGGGGCCTTTTAGCGAATATTACGCACCGAGCCAAGAGCATAAATAGGCGAACTCTAGATCGTTCGCCCGTTTCGTAGACAGCGCCGTAAACCACTGTAATTAATTAATAATTATAAGTAATCGGGGCGCCTGGGGCCAAGGTGGGGGGACTTCAGTCGGGCGCTCCGGGAATACCCAGCCGAAAAAGTGGCCTTTTCGTTGCTCTTTAAGGGGGTGAGGAAGAAAGGCGGGGAAGCCGGCTCCACTCCCATGGGACGGCTTTCGGACGAAGTCTACTCGGTCCTTTCGGCGGGTACCCCTGTCACCCAGTAGCCGCCAGGTTTGGAAGGACGGGTTTTAGGTATTTCCGCCTTTCTTCCTCATCTCCCCAAAAAACAAAGAGCGAGAGCGGGAGCGAGCGCAAGGAAGTCTAATCGATCTAGGATTGCCGTCCGCGCCGTTGGCGGAGTCTGCAAGTGCGGGGCAGAAGGTCAGATGTCTTCCTTGGACTCGCTCCCGCTCTCGCTCTTTGTGAAGGACCCGTTCCTTTAGCGGCCGGTGAGGAAGTCGTGGGTTTTCATGTTGAGCTTGTAGTCCGGGTTCACGAACTCGATTCGCGAATCGGAAGCGGACTCGTAGGTGACCGTCTTGTAGCTGGGGATTTGGCCGAGGACGATGAGGCGAAGGTGGCGCGGCTCCTGGCTGGCAAGCCATCGCCCGCCCGTCACGAAAACGAAACGCTGGTTGCTGGGCGCCCCGATCTGATCGCCCTCCACCACGGAGCCGGTCACGAGTACTTCGGTCGGCTGCGGAAATTTTCCATGAATGTCGGAAAGAACGAAAACCCAGTCGTTGAAAGCCTCGTTGAAGGAAACGTAAATCCGGTTCGGTTTCGGATCCCCTTCGAGCAAGATGGAACGGTTCGAGCCGTAGTCGAAAAGAAAGGTTCCCTTGCCCGTGGGCTCGAGCGCTTTCTTCGCGCCGAAGGAGGGCGACGGCGAAAGAAGCAAGGCCACACAGATTATGGAAAGCACGCGGATCATTCCGGCTCCAGCGGCAAAGTTTCGAGATCCTCGAACGTCGACGGCAGTTCGACCTGGTTGTCGGTGCAAGCGGGGCAAGCGCCGGCGGCGCTGATCTGGTGGTTTACCGGCGGTCTTTCGCCGCCGGCGTAAACGCCGCCCCAGTCGGGTCCCTTGCGGACTTTTTCGGGGAGATAAAAAGCCTTCTCGCCCCTTCCGACTTTGATCCACGCCTCGTCGTCTTTCATCTCCAACATCACATCCGGCTCCCCCGGCCATTCCTCCAGGTGGTAGCCGTTGCGGACCTGATGAAAATTCCCGTCGCGAAAGGGCTGCATCCAGGAGCCCTTCGCGATGGCGAAGCTGTCTCCCGTCACCCGGCGCCAGTACTGAGCTTCGGTGCGGTAGAGTTTCGGGATCGTTTTTCCGGGCTGAATCACATTGCGGCCGAGAGCCTTCAGCTTGGTCACGTCGGCCGGAAGCATCCGCCCCTCGCTCCGGCGCTGCAGCCGGAACTCCCGGCTTACTTGCCATTCGAACACGCGGTTCGCCGCCGTTCCCACTTCGCCGTTGTAGATGAGCCGGTAAACGACCCGGGTCTTCGCGCGGGCATCGCCCTTTTTGAGGGGCTTCAGATTTCCGCCGTCGAACTCGCACATTCCCGATTCATTGTCTTTCGGAGTCACCCCTCCGTAGGTGCACTCGAGAATGCTCTTCGGGCCGAGGGGCCTGGGATCAAGCACGCCGTAGGAATCGGAGCTTAGAACCACGACACCTCCGAAAAGCGGGTCGAGGCGCTGGTAGAGGTGATTTTTTTCGATGCGGTTGGATTTTTTTCCGAGCAGGCCGGCTCTTTCCGAGGGAAGGGCAAAGGTGCCCGTGCAAAGCTGCTCCAGGAACTGGGCGGACCATCCGGTCGGATCCACCGTCGACATCGGGCCGGCCGCGCGCGCGCCCGTGAGAGTCGCAAATAGGCCCAGAATCAAAAAGAGGCTTGGCGATTTCATGGGGATCTTAAGGAGAGGGGCTAAGAACCAGTTTATCAGAGCCGGGAAAAGGGTCGCTTACGCTACGCGATGTAATCCCGGGCGATGCGGTACTCGTTCTGCCGCCGCTCCTTGTCCCATTGGAGGGGCTCGCCCATGAGCTCGATGACCCGGGGCAAGGCTTCTAGAGCGGCCTTTTGATCGAGAAACGAAAGGCGCGTGCGGCGGGAAAGCACGTCGATGGCGGTCGCCGCTCCTTCTTCCAGAACCGCGTGAACCACTTCCGCTTCGAGGTAGGGAAAGCGCGGACAGAGCTTCTTGTGAAAGCCTTTGGAGGCGAGCTTCGCGACCCGGCTCGCCCTGTCGCCGTAGGATCTCGCCAGATGCAAGGCCACCGCTTCCGGCAAATCGAACTCGCGGCGCAAATCCAAGTGAAGGTCGTCGTGATATTCCCCGGCGCCGGCAAGGCGCAGATTTTCCGTCTTGCTTTCCTTCACGCCCTTCAGCCCGCCGGTAGCCACCGCCTGGTTGATGCCGTCGAGCGCCATCTTCCGGTAGGTCGTCCACTTGCCGCCCGCGACGGTGATGAGCCCGGAGTCGCTTACGTTGACGACGTGATCGCGCGACAGTCTCGCCGTATCGCTCGCCTTCAGATTGGCGACGAGCGGCCGTAAACCCGACCACTTGGCCAGAATGTCTTTCGATTTGGGAACTTTCGAATAGTACTGCTCGAGCTGGCGCAGGATGTACGTCACCTCGTCGGGTCCAGGCTTCGGGTTCACTTCCAGCCGGGCCGGATTATCGGTGGTACCGACGAGAGTACGCCCGAGCCAGGGCAGCACGAAGAGCACGCGCCCGTCTTCCGTCTTCGGAACGAGAAGCCCCATGTCGGGCGGGGTGTAACTCTTGTCGAGCACCAGATGGACGCCGGAGCTTTGGCTCAGCATCGCCGCCGCCTTCGGATCGTCGAGCCGGCGGATGGAGTCGACGAAAGGGCCGGTCGCGTTCACGACCGACTTTGCGTTGACGGTCCACTCTTCCTTGTCGAAAGCGTCCCGCAACCGGACTTTGGAAATCTTGCCGCCCGTCTTCTCCAACCCCACGGCCTCGACGTAATTGCAGACCGCGGCGCCGTGCTCGGCCGCCGTCAGGGCAAGGGTAACGTTGAGACGGGAATCGTCGAATTGCCCGTCGTAGTAGATCACCCCGCCGCGCAGCCCTTTGGATTTCAGCAGCGGAAAACGCTTCATCGCGCTTTTCGATCTCACGAAGTAACTCGACTTCAAATTGTGACGGCCCGCGAGCCGATCGTAGAGCTTCAGGCCGGTCAGGTAGTAAGGAATCTCGAGGCTCTTATAGACGGGAGTGAAAATTGGCAGCAGCCGCACCAGATGGGGCGCGATCTCGAAAAGAGTGGCCCGTTCGTGAAGCGCGTCGCGAACCAGATTGAACTGGCTGCGGTCGAATTTCAAAATCGCCTGCTCGAGGTAGCGCACGCCTCCGTGCACGAGCTTCGTGCTGCGGCTCGAGGTGCCGCAGGAAAAATCCCCCCGCTCGACGAGCGCGACCTTTAGGCCGCGGCTCGCGGCATCGACCGCGAGTCCCCCGCCGGTCGCACCTCCGCCGAGGATCAGCACGTCGAAAGTGCCCTTGCGAAGTTTTTCTTTTTGTTCCGAACGAACGAGAGGCATGCCCCCTATGAGATACCACCGATTGGGGTTACGGACGAGTGGCTATTGGAAGTTGGCGTTGCAGTGGCGGCAGCCGTCGGGAGGTTCCTTGACGCCGAACAGCCAGCCCCCGAGGCTCCAATCGACTTGGTGGTAACGCTGGCAGCGGGGGCAGCGGTAGCCGAAGAAGCAATAGATCACCCAAGCGAAGCTTGCGCCGACGGAAAGCCCCAGCGACCAGCGGGCCTTGAAGGGAAGGCGTTTGGCGAAAGTAAACGTCGGACGGCGCTCGAAGGCGTACCAGTAGAGAAAGACCAGGGCGGCGCCGAAGGCGATCCATTTCAGGACCACTCCGATGAGCCGCCGGTCCTGCCACTGGGAAACGATTTCCTGGGGCGTCTTGTCGCGCTTTTCCCGAGGGTCGTTGGCCAGGACCTTCTTTAGAAGCTTTTCGTTCATGGATCAGACCCAGTATACCCCACGCTTCCCATCGCCCGAAGACTGCCTTATTCTGCCGAGCCTATGGGTGGTTGGGTCGCATGGGTAACGGCCGGGCTTCTCGCCGCGGCTTCGGCGCGGGGGCTCACGTTCCGGGAAATCGAGAATTGGACACGGCGGGGTGAGGTCAGGTCGGTCGAGGACGTACTTCGCCGCCTGCCCCAGGATTTTCGCTCGCGTTTCGTTCTGATGGAGCGATCCCGCAGCCTTCAGGAAGCCTCATCGGCGGCGCCCCGCGCGATTCTCTTCGGAGACAAAGCGGAACTCGTGCTCTCTTTCAACGGTGACCCCGGACAAAGGGGTTACGGCCACCTGGAATCCGTGGAGCTCGACCCGCGCACGCTCACCTACGAAATCCGATCGATCGATTTCACGGCCAGTCCGCCGCGGATTTCCGCGCCCAATCCGGAAATCTGCTTGAAGTGCCACCGTCAGATCCCCCGCCCCAACTGGGAGCCCTATCCGTATTGGCCGGGGGTTCTCGGCGAGTCGCCGAAATACACGGCGGAGGAAAGACTGCGGCTGGAGAGTTTCGCGAAGGCCGCGGCCCAGCATCCTCGCTACAAGTATCTCGACTTCAAGCACACGCTTTCCCGAAACACCTCGCCCGCCTTCGATCTCTACACGCTCTACACGGAAGTGAACCTCGATCGAAACGCGCGCCTCTTGAAAAACCGCACCGGCGCTCTCTCGTCGCTCGCGGATTGCCCTCCATTCATTTCCGATCAGGACATGATCCGGCGCTTTCAAAGGCTACCCGCTCCTTATCAGAAGCTTCTGACGTCCGCGGTGCCCTCCGTGATGGCGAAGCTTCGGGCCGAGCTGATTGATTTTCCCGTCGACGCTCTCGCGACCTCCTTCACCGAACGCTTTTTTCTGACGGCCACCGGCAGTTACCTGCCGCAGCTCATTTCGAAAATGAGCCCGACCGCCCCGCTCGCTGCGTTGTCGGCGTATTTCCAGCCGGGTACGCGGCCCTACGGAGCGGCCGAGAAGAAAGCCCACGCGGATTTCTGCGCAAGCCTCAAACGGAGAACGCCGTGAAGAACTGGGAGAAGTACCGGACCGAGCAAGTCGGGGATTTTCGCGTCTTCACGGTGAGAAAGCAGTGGAACCGCTCCACCGAGTCCGGAAAGGACGGGGACTTTTTCGTCATCGACGCGAGCAACTGGATCAACGTGCTTGCGCTTACCCCGGAAAATGAAGTCGTACTCGTCGAGCAATACCGGCACGGCTGCGACCGGGTCACGCTCGAGCTTCCCGGCGGCTGCGTGGATGCCGGCGAGGATCCGCTGGAAGCGGCCAAACGCGAGCTGCTTGAGGAAACCGGATACACCTCCGACGACTGGGTGGCGCTTGGCTGGAACGATCCGAACCCGGCCCTGTTTTCGAACCGCTGCTTTTCCTACCTCGCCCGCAACGCGAAACTCGCGCGGCCCCAGGCCCTCGACTCGATGGAGGAGATCGAGGTGCAAACGGCGCCGCTCACGGAGATCCCGCGGCTCGTCGCCGACGGAAAAATCCGCCACGCGCTCATTCTCACTACTTTTTATTTTTATGATCTTTGGAAGAAGGGCTTAGCTCCGGCCTGAGAAACCGGGTGAGGTCTAGCCCGAAGTACCGAAGCACCGCGAGCAAAATCATCGTCGCCGTCGCCTCGTCGAGATTGCCGAGGAACGGGATGTTGTCGGGAATAATCTCGAACACACCCAGGGTCGGGTTCAAAAGATAGAGTGCGGCAAGAAGCCCGATGAAGGCCGCGAAGACTCGCTTCACGTCACTGCACCGTCACGCAACGATCGGCCGTCGCCGCGGAAGAATCGACCACCCGCACGCAGGCGTTTCCGGTGGAAGTTCCGGCGGTGTAAACCGTGGAAGCTCCACTAGAGGCACTCAACGTACCGTTGCCCGCGAAAACCGAATAGGTCGAGTAAGTGCCGCTGCCTCCGCTCGCCGTGAAAGTGACCGTACCGCTGGTAGCGACGGTCGCGTTCGAAACGGTGAGGGTGAGCGTCGTGGCGTTGAGGTCTTGCTCGCAATCGCCCTGGCCGAAGGCGCAGACATTGCCGCAGGCGGAAACGGCGATTACGGCAAACCCGAGAAGGGCTCCCATCGAAAACCACTTTTTCATATCCATGGACTAACTCCTTATAGAGGAGGACGCGGCGAACTACGATTTCGTGAGGTTATTTACATTGTAGCGAGAACCAGCGCAACCTGCCGACCCGCCGCCCCATGTGACCGTGGGAAGCCACCCCTACACTTAAAGCATGTCCAATCCGCTTCCCTCTTACTCGTGCTCCACTCCCGGCTGCACTCAAACCATCGGACTTCTGAAGATTTTGGAGTCGGCTTCAAGCTCGCTACCGGCGGCCAACGAAGTTGGTTTCACCTGCGCAATCTGCGGATCGGAAGCCACCATCTGGGTTTGGGAAGGAAAGGTCCGCCTCGATCCGAAGGGAGAGACCATCGAGCTTCCCGCCCTTCACGTCTACGTCGATCCCACTTACGGCATCGATTGCGTCCTTCAGGGCCGCCTCTATCACATGCCCAAGCGCCGCGCGACCGGGTGACGAGTCCGATCCCGATGTCACAGCCGATTCCCGCCCAAGTATAGGAAACTGCTCGAACCACAATTTCCCTCTCCTGCTTCCGGGACGCCCTCCAGGGGAATACGCCGAGCCTGGTTTTCACGGGCGGCGAAGGGGCCTCCCGTTAACCGAGGGAGAGAGACATGGTGCAGGGAAAGACGAATCGCAAGAACTGGGTGGCTGTAGTTTTCATGGCTTGGTCGATAGCGGTACCGGCAAAAGCCGGTTCCCACGCCGAGGAGAATTCCGGTAACTACCGCCCGGTCGCAGAAGCCAATCCGAACTCACGCGTCTCCGGATGCGTGGTGCGCGACATGCGAGGCGAGTTTCTTGATTTCGACCTCACTCTCGGCAACGAGGCGAAGCAGTACGCGGTAAAGGGCACGACCCTTCCGAATCAGGGCCTATATCAATCCGATAGCAGTTACGACGGCGTCGCGGTCACGAAACGGCTCAACGACAACGGCCTCGTGCGGGTGAAATCCCTTTCGAACGGCGGCACCGAGCAGGTATTCCCCCGCAAACGCAAAGTGCAAGGCATGACCCTCGCCGGAGTCGATCTCGGAGGGTACGCCGTTTCCAAGATGTTCACGGGAAGCCTCGACATGAACAACCTGACCGCGGGCGGAAAAACCTCCAGCGGGAAGCTCTTTCACAATGTCTTCACGGGCACCTACAAATGCACGTCGGGCAACTGCTCTTTCGGCGGGTATCCGATCCGCTCCACGACGCCGGGAAGCAACATCCTTCTGAACAACGACAACTTCATCAATAAGCGCATGCGGGTTTCGATGGGCTTCGGCGATCTCGATCTGAACGGCGCCATCAAGTTCACCGACACGACCGAAACCACGACCTACACGGACTCCGACGGCGATACGGACAGCTCGACGACGGTCACCTCCACGCGCGCCTGCTTTGTCGTGGACGTGAAGAGGAAGGACGGCAGCCAACCCAACTTTTCCGGTTTCGGAGAGAAAGAAAACGAAGACGACAAAACCGCCCGCAACCTTCTCGCTTGGCTCCAGCTCATGAGTTACGACCTGTTCGCTCGATAAAAGGCAACGGGGCGGGAGACCTACGAACCCAGGTCTCCCGCCCTGTTACCATCCTCGTCCCCTACCAACGCCCGTCTTCCCGAATCATCGCCATGAGCACATCGAAGGCAGAGCCCGTGCGGTCGGGTACCTCGTGCCAGCTATCGAGAATGCGGAGGCTGATTTTCGGATGAAGCTTGTCGGCGCCGTCGATCTTGAACTGATTTCCGTTCTTCGCGTCGTAAAGAATCGTGGATTTGGCGGCTTCCTCGCTGACTCCGGCCGAAGCCAGTCTCGCATCGCTATTCATCTCGACGAGACTCTCTCCGAGCGCCTTCAGCTTCCCGCTCATTTCCATCCCCGCCTTATAAGAAGGATAGTCCTCGATCGAGAACCTCGAATCGATGATATGAGGCGCAAGCTCTAGACCCATCGCCTTTAGCGCGACGATGGTCTGCCCCGCCGGCGACACGAACGTCTGAGTCAGGAGCGAGCGGTTGAAAGTGAGGGCCTTCGGGTCGCCCGCCTTCAGGTTTTGGTTTCCGATCTTGTCGGGAGCTTTCGCCGTCACGAGCGCCGCGCGGTCATCGAAAGTGAGAAGCTTTTGCAGCACTCCGCGATCCGAGGAGTTTCCGTAAGCCGGGATGCCGAGGTCGTCCTTGAAGGACGAGACCACGACCGCCCCTTCCTTGTTCACGATGCCCTTGTTGAAGAAAGTCGGCCAGAAGGCGTTAGAGAGAATGTTGAGCTCTTCCCCCGTGAGGCTCGGATACCGATCGGCGGCGGCCGTCTTGTCGCTGACCGGGCCGTAGTTGTGCCAGCTGATGGCATCGGCGATCTGAAGAAAAGCATCGAGGCGTTCCGCTTCCGGGATTCCTAGGCGCTGCCCTTCCTGCTCCACCAGCTCCGCGACCCGCGCGATGCTGTCGAAACCGTGGCCCAGAATGCGGCTCTTCAGGAAGTCCCCGTTTACTTTAGACGTGATGTAAGAGCGGATATGGGCCGTGCCTTCAGTCGGGGGAAGCTTTCCCAAATCGTGAACCAACTTCACGAGGTTCAAGTCCCGGGCGTTCGCCCCGAACATGTCGGCCACCGCGCCGTTCGGAAACTCTTCCGTCGCGCGCGTGTTCATTCTCCAAAGCGCCGTGTGATCGGATTGGTGGCCTTTATTGCCGACCGCGATGACGTCCGGCTTTTCTCCGCGGGCCGCTCCCGTGAGAGCCTGGTAAGCCTGGCGCCGGATGGCGTCCTTGAAGTCCTCGCGAATTCCCAGCCTCCGCCCCTCGTCGACCCGTCCTTCATAAGGAGTCTGCTTTACCGCGAGGGCCGCCTCGAAACCTTCCTTACCCTGCTCGGGGGTGGCCACCTCGCCTTTCTTCACCACGAGCTTGCGAAAGACCTCGCAGCCCACCGGAAGGGCCCCGTAGCCCACCGACGACCAATGGAAGCCAATCACCACCAGGGCCAGTATCAGATAAGTCAGGAATAGGCGTTTCATCGTTCCTCCGTCTTGTTACTGGAGGAAGCGAGAGCGGCGGGCGGACTGGATCAGGAATTCTAGAAGTATACGGCGAAAAATTTCGCCCAAGGCTCGAAATACTGGAAGGTGATTCCAATCAGTGTACGGGACGACAGCCCGAGAAAGACGCAGAAGGCGAGAAAGAAGATGTTTCCCTCCATGAGCTCCGTCACGACGGATACGCCGAGCAAATACTTGAAGGCGTAGCCCACCTTTCCGCGCAATGCCCGGCGGACTTCAATGAGCTCGGGGATGGTGAAGAAGATCCAATCGACGAGATTGTATAGCGTGACCGCCCAAAGCACCGCGGAGGCGAAGAGTCTCGGGGCAAGCGAGCTGTCCTGCCGGCACCAGGCATAGGCGATGAGAAAAAGAAGAACCTGCGCCGACAGAATCGCTATCTGCCGTTTCAGTTTTTGCTTGGCCCGCCGCTTGATGTAGTCCCGCGCGGTTTCCTGGGCGGATTTTCGCAGCGCCTTTAGAAGCTGGGCGGCGAGAATAATCTCGGTCCGGTACTTCCACAGGGCGGTGAAGAGTGGAACGATCACGGTTTCGGGCGAATCATGTCGATCATCTTGCAGTAGATGCGGCCCATGTCGACGGCGTCACAGAGCGCCGTATGCTCAGCGGCTTCCTTCAGCTTGAAGTGCTGCATGAGGCGCGTGGTGTTGGCCGTCTTCGGCGGCAGGAGCCCCGCGTCCTCGAAGCTCTTTCCGAGGCAAGTTACGTCGACAATATGGTGATGAAAGGCTTTTTGCATGTAGTCCCAGCCGAAGGACCGGGTGAGCAGCGGAATATCGAGGGCGCTCATGGACTTTCCCATAAGCACGGGACGTTCTTTTCCGAAGAACTCCTGGATGGGCTTTGATTTCAGATACTCCGTGAGCTCCGCCTTGCACGCTTCCATCGTCATGCCCTCGGCGTGGGCTTTGCGGATTAGGCCTTCCTGATGCTTGAGGACCCATTCGTTGAGCGTGGGCTTGAGCTCCTCGAAGCTCGGGCACTGGATGAGCCACTCCTTGCCCATCTCGATTCGGACTTCGCTGGTGGAAACGTCGACGGGAACCACCGCGAGCTGAATCATCACGCATTTTTCTTCGAGGCCCGTCGCTTCGGTGTCGAGACTAAGATAGCGGCGCATTTGGCTAACTTAACCTGTCGTCCCGAAACTTCCAAGAGCCGGTGCTCAGCGCGCTCCGACGCCCGCGCTCTTGGTCAGGCTCTTCTGGAAAGCGATCAGCTTCTCCCGGTTCTTCTCGATGATGTTGTCCGAGTAGCGGGCGAAGAAACGCACGCGATACTGGATGGTCGCTTCCGATTCCGGGTTCTGGAAGAGCTGGCGCGCGATGGGCGCAAGGCGGCCGGCTTCCCGGCCCTGCGCGAGCACTTCGGAATCCTCGAACACGGAAACGTTCGTACGTGAGCCGTTATAGATCGAGTCGAAGTTCTTCGCGGCCCGTTCCAACGTATCGCTGGAGGCGATCGTGCGGCCGGGCGTTTCCGCCCGCATGATCTGCAGAATCGCTTTGGCGTAGGAATTCGTCATGTGAAGGTACTCGAGCACCATGAGGCTGTCGGCCATGAGCGTCTTCGAGTCTTCCTTGCTGAGCGTGCCGCGCTCCCAGCTCGTGATGAGGGCGGATTCCGCTTTGAGGCGCGCGAGCTCCGTCATGAGCGCGATGTACAGACGAGGCGATACCGTGCGCTCCCGCGTTTTCAAGACTTCGCGAAGCTCTTCGCCCATGCCCTGGATTTCCCGGCGCACGAGGGCGTGCTTCTCTTTGTACTTCGAAAAAAGCCGTTCCGTGGGGTTGCTGCCGATGCCGGCAAACTTGTCGCCCGCGAGAAGCGCGAGCACCGTAAGCGCGAGTACCGCGGTAAAAGACCGCTTCAAAATCAACTTTCCCATTTTTCTCCCCCAAAAGACGGTGTCCACTAGTTGTACGTTTTCGCGGGACACCTGTGCCTATCCACTCACGAATTTGCAAAGGCGGAGCCAGGGAAATACTGGGAAGTATTCAGGAAGAATTCGGGCAAAAAGAAGGGGGCGGGGGTTCTCCCCCGCCCCCTTTCAAGGACTTAGCCGCCCGTTACCGGGTAATGGTCAAAGTCTCATCGTTATATTTCCAGACCGGCGTGCAGTTGGTGAACGTTCCCGTAATAGTGTTGTTGGAACCGTCCTTTATCGTGAGCGTGCCGTTCTTGATGACCTTGTCCTCGTCGGCGGGTCCGCCGTTGCACGGGTACTCGTAAGTGAGATCCGTGGACGAGAAGGCGAGGACGAAATCGTTCTCGCCGGCCGCCATCTTGAAGAATCCGGAATAGGCGATGCTTCCGCCGGCAGCGGGGCTTCCCATGCTGGTCGGAGTAAGCGTCGTATCGATGTAGATTCCGAGATTCGTCGAAGCGGAACCCGCCGACAAATCGTAAACCATCTCGATGCCGTTGGTGATCGCGGTCGTGCTCACACCAACGTTGAAAAAGCCGTTCACCGTCAGATTGACGGACTCCCGGCCCGCGCTAAGGCTGAAGCCGAAGTTGTCGATGGTGAGCCGAAAGCCCGCCAAGGGCAGCGCCTTCGTGTCGTCCGCGTCCGCCAGTCCGAAGGATCCGGAAAGGGAACCCAGCGTCGGCGTGCAACCCGCGAAGGAATAGGACGCACTCACCGGAAGGGAATCGCTATCGCCGTCGGTTTGATCTCCGCTCGCCGTCGGGGTGCAACCGCCAAGGTCGCGCTCCGGACCGGAAAGGGTGCGGCCGAGGGCCGCCGATAGATACTCCATTTGGTTGCGTCTCGTGCTCGTACTGACGAAGGAGTTCTTCACCGCGTCGGCATCAAACGAATTTGCCGACTTCTGAAGCGTATCCTGCTGACCGGAAACGAAGCTCGACGCCGCGGTCGAGGTGATGGTGCCCGACGCTTCCGTCGGACGGCCTCCGCCGCCGCAAGCTTGCAGCAAGATGATTGAGCCAACCGCCAAAAGGAAACGAGATGCCTTCAACAACATGACTTCCTCCGGTTAAGAAAAGTTTTTGAGTTTTAGATATTTACCACGGCGAAAAGCCTACTTCACGATGCGGGGGGCAAGCACATCCTTGTGCTCTTCGGGAAAGGGCTCGATCCAAAACTTCTGGTAGAGCCCCGTCGCCTTGTCGAAGACGACCGCGAAAGTGAAACGCTCACCGAACCTGCTTTTCACCCCCGAAGGCCCCACCTGATAGGCGAGGTTCTTCGGATCTAGATAGCGGGCCGTCGGCTCGCCGAGAAGCGCGCGCAACTCGCTTTCCGTCATATCGACGAACACGCCACGCTTTACGAAATCATAGATGAGCCGTCCCCGGCCCTCGGGCCCTTCGGCCGCCCACTTCGCCTGGTCGAAATTTTCCGTTCCGAAGGGCCGCAACCGTTCCGGGTCCTGGTAGTTCACCCGAGGGGAAAAAAGGAAGATGAGGCGGAAAAGCACAACCAGGCCCAGCAGCGAAAAGCCGATGACTTTGAAAATGTTAACTCCCATCGCCGTCTTTGCCCTTGTTCCAGCCTGCGGGGCCTCTTATAGTGCAATGCACCAAGCCGCCGGGGTTTGGGGGGAATCTAACATGAGCGTTCCAAAAAAAGTCGCCGCCGGAATCGTCGTGCGCCAGGGCAAGATCTTGGTCGCCCAGCGCCGCTTCGACGATCGCCTGGGCGGGCACTGGGAATTTCCGGGCGGAAAGATCGAGCCCGGGGAATCGGCCGAAGATTGCCTCGTCCGCGAGTTCCAGGAGGAGTTCGCTATGGAGATCGAGCCCCTTCATTTCTTCGCCCGTTCCGATCACTCCTATGAGCTTGGTTCCGTTCAGCTGCACGCCTACTGGGCGCGGCCGCAGTCGGAGCCTGTGGAGTTGAACGCCCACGAGGAGTACCGCTGGCTTAAGCCCGAGGAAATCCCGGCGCTGAAACTCGCCCCGGCTGATTTACCTCTCATCGCACGCATTCTTTCGGAAGGTTTGCCCTTCTCCGACTAGTCGATTGCCGTATTCCAATTGGGTAAACCAGGCTGACGCCCTGGCACCGGGATTGCTCTATATAAGGAGGCTTATGTGGCGCGCGCTTTTCATTCTGCTGTCGCTTTCGGCTTTCGCGGACTCCGCGGAAGAAAGCACGACTTTATCCGTCGGGCCCGAGGGCGTTTCGATCAAGGGGGGCGACCGTAACCTCGGCTTTTCCGCCGGAGACGATGGCGCGCAGGTGAACTTCTCGGTGACGGGAAGCCCGCCGATTTACCAGGCGCCGATGCAGCAGCAGAACGGCACAGGCTACTACGTTCCTCCGCCTTCGACCCGGCCGCTGCCGGCGACCAACGCGCTCACCGACAGCGACACTTTTTTCAAAAGCATCGGCAAGGGCTTCGAGCAATACGACACGAAGCTTCGCCGCCACCGGCGTAAAGACGTCGAATAATTACTTACGGAAATAGCACTTGATGGGAGCGACTGTCGCGACCCGCGGCCGAACCGTGCTCACCGTCGGAAGCAAGGACAGCGTACCCGTGTAGGCCTTCAGCACCGCCGGCCGGCCACCCGACTTGAGGCTCGGAATCCGCAGCGTCGCCCGTCCGGCCATGCCGGTCGTCATGACTTTCTGGTGGGCCGAAATCGTGAGGCCGTTGTCCCAGTTCCAATCGCTCGCCACGTACGAAATTTCCTCGCGCTTGGAGAAGCCGGGCTCCGGAACCATATCGAGGGGGCGGCTACCCGCGACGACCAAGGACTTGGCGTCGACGTTGACGCTTTCGAGGTTCACCTGGGCGAAAACCGTAAGCCGGGTCACGTCGCAGCGGAGCGTGGAACCGAAGGAAACGACCGAGAAAAAAGACAGAGCCAAAATGACCTTAATCACCACATAACCCCTTGAATAGATTGATTTGACTCATGCGGTCGTATCCACCATTACGCGCAATGTCAAATTGTCTGGATCTAACTGACGACTTTCGTTAAAAGGCAGCCCATGAAACTCATTCTCTCCCTCGCCCTTTTGGTGTCCTCCTTCGCGTTCGGTGCCTTTACGGAGACCGATCTCGCGGCCCTGAAACCCCTCGGCATTTACTACGTTAAGGCCGAAACGACGGGCGACGACTGGGCGAAGCTCATGTGCCCCGAGATCATGGCGCTTCAGGTGAACAGCAAAGAAGTGCTCGTACTGGAAGTCACCGACAACCAGGGCAAGGTCCGCGTGAGTCCCATCTCGAGCTTCGACAGAGAAGTTTCGATTTCCTATTACGCTTGGAACTTCCTCGCCAAGGACACGAACGGCGGCGGCGTGAAGTTCACCAGCTGGAACCAAATCAGCGACGGATTCTCGATGCCCTCCCAAGACTGGCTCTTCAGAAACGCGGTTTTCCGGATCGGCAACAAGCTCACCACGACGCCCAACGTCCGGCTCGAGCAGACGATTCGGATCACGCCCTACACGATGGCGTTCATCCGCGCCGGCAAGGACCGGGTCATCACGTCGGAGCTCGTCTCCCAAACCAATCACGGACTGCTGCTCCGCCGCCGGGTCGACGGAAAAGAAATCCGCACCTGCGCCTATGTGCCGGCGAGGAAAGATCAACTTCCGGGCAACGGCGAAGAATAGATCCAGGCAAAAAGCTAAAGGCCAAAAGCAAAAACGCAAAGCTCAAAAGTCAGGTTGAAAGTTCCAACTTCACTTTTGCGATTTGATCTTTTTCTTTTGGCTTTTAGCTTTTTGTTTGGATCTATTCGCCCAAATAGGCCTTACGGACTTCGTCGGAGGCGGCAAGTTCCTTGGCCGGGCCCTGTAGCGCCACGCGGCCCGTTTCGAGTACTACTCCGTAATGGGCGATTTGAAGCGCCTGAAGAGCGTTCTGCTCGACGAGGAGAATCGTCACGCCTTCCTTATTGATCATCTGAATGGTCTCAAAAATCTTTTCGATGATCTGGGGCGCAAGTCCCAAGGACGGTTCGTCGAGAAGCAAAACTTCCGGCTGCCCCATGAGCGCGCGCGCAATCGCGAGCATCTGCTGCTCGCCGCCCGACAGAGTTCCGGCCGGCTGCTTGCGCCGTTCTTTGAGGCGCGGAAAAAGCGTGAACCCGTGCTCGAGATTTTTGTCGTAAGCGCCTTTATCGGGCGCGGCCCAAGCACCCAAGTCGAGATTCTCCTCGACAGTGAGATTCGGGAAAATGCCGCGGCCTTCGGGCGCATGGCACACCCGGTGCTCGACGATTTCATGGGCAGGTAGATTCGAAATGGTTTTCCCGCGAAGCGTGATCCGGCCAGAGGAAACTTTCGCCAGCCCCGAGACCGCTCGAAGGGTGCTCGTCTTGCCGGCGCCGTTGGCGCCGATGAGGGTCACGATCTGGCCCTTGGGCACATCGAAGCTGATGTCGTGCAGGGCATGGATCAACCCGTAGTGGAGATTGGCCTTCTCGAAGCTCAGCATCGTCTCACTCACTGACGGCCGCCTTTCCGAGATAGGCTTCGATCACCTTCGGATTGTGCTGAATCTCCTTCGGCGTGCCTTCGGCGATCTTGATGCCGTAATCGAGCACCGCGATGCGCTCGCAGATGTTCATTACGAGGTGCATGTCGTGCTCGATGAGAAGAATCGTGGCTTTGAACTCGTCCCGCACGGAGCGGATGGTACTCATGAGAGAGGCCGTCTCCTGGCCGTTCAGTCCGGCGGCCGGCTCGTCGAGAAGCAGAAACCGGGCGCCGGTCGCCAAGGCGCGCGCGATTTCCAGACGGCGCTGGTCGCCGTAGGGAAGATTGATCGCAAGCGTGTGGCGGCGCGAGTCCAGATTGAAAATCTCTAAAATTTTGCGGCAACGCTCCTGCTTCGCCTGTTCGGCCTCCATACAGGCGGGCGAGCGGTAAACCGAACGCAGAAATCCGAACTTCTTTTCCTTCGGATTCTGATCCATCGCGATAAGAAGGTTCGTCAGAACCGAAACTTCCTTAAAAAGCCGGATGTTTT
This sequence comes from uncultured Pseudobdellovibrionaceae bacterium, assembly GCA_964653655.1. Classification (GTDB taxonomy): domain Bacteria; phylum Bdellovibrionota; class FAC87; order UBA2466; family UBA2466; genus CAZZHG01. The sequence goes on along the minus strand of CAZZHG010000069.1, from coordinate 10,734 downwards.
GAAAAGTGCGGGCGAGCCCATAGCGGGTGATCTCGTAGGGCTTCTTGCCGACGATATTGCCGCCGAGCGCTTGCATAGTGCCGGCCGTTGGCTGGTACACGCCCGTCAGAAGATTGAAAACCGTGGTTTTGCCGGCGCCGTTCGGGCCGATGAGGCCGAAGATGGAGCCCTCTTGAATCTCGAGATCCAGATCGCAAACGGCCTTCAGGCCTCCGAACTGGATGGTGAGTTTCTCGGTCTTGAGGGCGACACTCACGACGGCTCCTCCTGCTTACCGAGAATCTTCAGACGCCACTTTTTCGGCAGGAAATCGCTGAGTTCGCGCGTTCCGAAAAGCCCGTTGGGCTTCGTCAGCATGAGGATGATGAGAACGAGCGAGTAAATGACCATGCGGAAATCGACTTTGGTGATTTCCTGCAAGGGACGAAGGGCTTCGCGGATGACCGACAGGAATACCGCGGCGACGACCGAGCCCGTCACGCTTCCCATTCCGCCGAGCACCACCATGATGACGACTTCGAAGCTGCGGTTGAAATCGAAGATGGAGGGGTTCAAGTACGAAAGGTAGTGAGCAAAGAGCCCGCCCGCGATGCCCGCGGTGAAGGCGCCGAAGGTGAACGCCCGCACTTTGCCTTGAGTCGTATTCACGCCCATGGCGTCGGCGGCGATTTCGTCCTCGCGCACGGCAAGAAGCACCCGGCCGTGGGCCGAGTTCACGAAACGCCAAACGGAGAAAACGGTAAGGACCACGAACGTGTAAACCCAGCCGAAGGAAGCGAGCGACGGAATCCCGGGGAGCCCGCGCGCGCCGCCGACTCTTTCCATGTTGAGTAGAACCACGCGGATGATTTCCCCGAAGCCCAAGGTCACGATGGCGAGGTAGTCGCCCTTCAATCGAAGCGAGGGTAAACCGACGAGGTAGCCGACCGCGGCCGAAGCGAGGCCGCCGGCCAGAAGGGCCAAGACGAAAAGACCGTTCGAGTAGAGCGCCGACTCCATCAAAAGGGGGTTCTGGTCGAAAGTATTCGTCGTGATGAAGGCCGAAACGTATCCCCCCACCGCCATGAAACCCGCGTGGCCGATGGAGAACTGGCCGGTGAAACCGTTCACGAGATTCAGGCCCACCGACAAAATGACGTTCACGCCGGCGTACATGATGATGGAAAAGAGGTACGGATTAATCGTCGGCGCGACGAGATAGTTGAACGCCCACACGATGGCGAGCGATCCGAGCCAGATCTTCATTCCGCCCAGTCCGGACTTGGATACGATCGTCATACCTTCTCCGGACGGTTCACGCCGAGAAGCCCGGTGGGCTTGAACAGCAGGATCAGGATGAGAATGGAGAAGGCCAGCGCGTCTCTATAAGTGGACGCCCAGTATCCGACGAGAAACTCTTCCGCGAGACCGAGGGTGAAAGCGCCGAGCACCGCGCCCGTCACGTTGCCGATGCCGCCGAGAACGGCGGCGACGAAGCACTTGAGACCCGGCATCACGCCCATGAGAGGCTCGATCTTCGGGTAAGTCAGGCCGACCAGTACGCCGGCCGCGCCCGCGAGAGCGGAGCCCAGCATGAAAGTCGCCGAAATCACCTTGTTGGTCGGAATGCCCATGAGGCTCGCCAAATCGTGGTTGAAGCTGATGGCGCGCATCGCCCGGCCGAGTCTCGTTCGGAAAATGATGTACTGAAGAATCGCCATCAGAATGACGGCGAGAACCAGCACGATCACCTGCAGCGGATTGATGACGAGATTTTCCCCGAACGTCCAAAACTCGCCGGCATCGTAAATCTGCGGGAAAAACTTGGGGTCCGCGCCGAAGAAGATCTGACCGGAAAATTCCAGAAAGAGCGAAACACCGACGGCGGTGATGAGAAGGTTTATGCGCGGGGATTTGCGCAAGCGGCGGTAGGCCAGCCGCTCGATGAGGTAACCGACCGCGGCGCATCCGACCATGGCGCAAGCGACGACCGTAATGAGAGCAAAGAGCGAGGGTTTATCTTCGAAGCCGAACCATTTCGAGGAGTACATGCCCATGAAGGCGCCCAGCATGAAGACGTCGCCGTGGGCGAAGTTGATGAGCTGGAGTACGCCGAAGACCATGGTGTACCCGAGCGCAATCAACGCATAGACGCTGCCCAAAGACAGCCCGTTGATGATGTGCTGGATGAACTCTTCCATCGTCCTTCTACTTGGGTACTTCTACCGGAGGGAAAACTCCGGCCCGCCGGCACTCAAGACCGGCGGGCCGAAAATTCACTAAATCAATCCTTTCAGGTGGGATTGATGGTGGTTTCGTACTTGAAAACGCCCTTGCTGACCTTGAGAACCACTGCCGATTTAACAGCATTACGCTTGGAGTCAATGGTGATTTTGCCAGTGACCGCAACGTAGTCCTTCGTGTCCGCGATGGCCTGGCGAACGTCCTTCGAATCGAAGGATTTCGCGCGGTTCATGGCATCGAAGAGCACCTTGGCGGCGTCGTAACCCATGGCCGAGAGGCCATCGGATTCCACCTTGTACTCAGCCTTGTACTTCGAAGCGAATTCCTTCACCTGAGGCGAAGCTTCTTCGGCCGAGTAGTGGTTCGAGAAGAACGAGCCTTCCAGGGCCTTGCCGCCGATCTCCAGAAGCTTCGGCGAATCCCATCCGTCGCCGCCCATGAGCGGAGCCTTGATGCCGAGCTCGCGGGCCTGACGGCCGATGAGACCGACTTCCGTGTAGTACCCGGGGACGAAAATCGCTTCCGGCTTCTTCGTGCGGATAGCCGTGAGCTGGGACTTGAAGTCCACGTCGCTCGCGCTGTAGCTGACGTCCGCCACGATCTCGCCGCCGTTCTTCTTGAACGTTTCCGTGAAGAAGTTCGCGAGACCGACGCTGTAGTCGTTCTTAACGTCGCGCAGGATAGCCACCTTCTTGATCTTCAGCTTTTCCACGGCGAACTTCGCCATGACCGAGCCCTGGAACGGATCGAGAAAGCAAACACGGAAGATGTAATCGCCGACTTCCGTCACCTTCGGATTCGTCGAGGAGGGCGAAATCATCGGGACCTTGTACTTCTGCGCGATGGGCGCCATCGCGAGGCTGCGGGAGCTCGCCACTTCGCCGAGAATCGCCTGAACTTTATTTTGCGTGATGAGCTTCGTGACGGCGGTGGCCGCTTCGTCCGGCTTGCCCTGATCGTCGAGCGAGATGATTTCTACTTTCTTCCCTTTGATACCGCCCGCGGCATTGATCTCTTTCACGGCGAGCATGATGCCGTTGTGAGTGGAGGTCCCGAAGGTCGCCTCCGAGCCGGTCATGGACCCGACTTCTCCGATCAAGATCGTGTCCGCGGCACGCGCGGAATTGAACGTTACGAACGCCAGTAGAGACAAGGCGGTCAGAAAGATCGAACGGCCCATAAATAAATCTCCTGTGTGTTTCGCGAAACTTCTAATAATCCCAACGCGTTGGGACAAGCCAATATAGGTTTGAGGCTCAGACCGGTCAAACTAAAAGACCTGGCCTGGTTTCGGACGAGTACGCGTAAGCGGTGGGAAAATTGGCTCGTAATGCAGCGAGCCGAAATTCTAGGCGGCTTTCTTGCCCTTCTTGGCGGTTTCCTTCGGCTTGGGGGTGATGCGAGTGCGGGTCTGTCGGGCTGACATGCGCTTCATCGAATCTAAATATACCGCCCGGGGGCCACTGCCGCGCCTGGTTAAATACACTTTTTCAAAGGGAGCCGCGGACCCCTTTGTACTGCGCGCGGCAGGGCGGGTATGGCTCGAGGATCGTTTCCGACTCCTGAAGCTCGGGGCTATCCAGCGGCACTTCCCGAAAGTCTCCGGTGGAAGTCATCACGACCGCGTGGGGCTTTACGCCCTCTTTCTTCGTGCCGGTATAAAAGAGAGTGATCTTGATGTTGCTCCAGCGGCCGGGCTTCGCCTTCGCCGCCTTGGCGAAGTCTTCCTTCGCTTTGGTGAAATTGCCGTAGTCGTCATCGGAAAAACCCCAGAGGTGCATGCGCTGACGGCCCGTGCCGTCTGAGTTCGTGACGTCGGCGTCCCCTTGCACGCGCAGCTTCTGAAACCGGTCGAGAATCTGGGTCATGTAGATCGCCTTGCGCTCGGAAGTGTCGTCGGAGCCGGCGTAGAAACTCGGATTGCCTACGGGATAGATGTTGGTCATCGGAGGAACGTTGTCGATGAGCCCCATCTCATGGAGTTTCTTCAGAGCGGCGTGCATTTTTTGGCGGCTGTGACCGCGGGCGGTGATGAGGGTCACGTACCTCGCCGTCTCGGGGCGCTTACAGGCGGCGACGAAAGCGTCCCAGCTCGGACCCTTCCACTCCTTGGGATCCCCTTTCATTGCTTCGAAAATCTGATCGAGAAAGTTATTTTTCCCCCGCTGATCGAAGAAATTCACGTACGACCCCTTAGGGCCTTCCCGCTTCTCCCAGTTTTCGTATTCCCCCGCCTGACCGAGCAGATTTCTGACTTCCGCCCACTTTGCCGTCGAAAACTCCTGCCGATCTTCCGGCTTCGTGCCGTCGGTTCCCTTCCGGAACGCGATGATCGTGGTCTTCATGTTCATGATGTTGTCGTCCCAGTCGAAGTTGTACCCCATGTGGGCATGGGGCTTCGCCGGCCGGGCCGCGACGATCGGAACCTTGGGACCGCGGTCGGGCGGCCGAATCGCCGCCGCCGGTGCAACGCCTGACTTGTCATCGCCTTCGATCTCCCCCGTTTCACCGAGACACGGCTGAACGAGAAACCAGAGGAGGAACGCCACGACCTTGAGTTTTGGGGTTTTCACCGGATATATAGTCTCTCACTTCGGGAGGCGGAAATGAAGACGGCCGATACGATCCTACTGTTGGGCGCGGGGGAACTGGGACGGGAGGTCGTCATCTCGCTAAAGCGGCTCGGCAAGCGCGTCATCGCGGCCGACAAGTACGCCAACGCTCCGGCCATGCAGGTGGCCGACGGATTCGAAGTGATCAACATGCTGGACCCGCGCCAGCTCACCGACATCATCGAGAAGCACAAACCCGACTTGATCGTTCCGGAGATCGAAGCCATCCGCACCGAAAAGCTGCGCGACTTCGAGGAGGCCGGTTACACCGTCATCCCGACGGCGGAAGCCACCCATCTCACGATGAACCGCGACGCCATCCGGGAAGTCGCCTCACGCGAACTGAAGCTTCGCACGGCGAAGTATGCTTACGCCTCGACTTTCGAGGAACTGGAACGGGAAGCGGCGAAGATCGGCTATCCGGTCGTCGTGAAACCCTGCATGTCCTCCTCGGGTAAAGGCCAATCGACGGTAAAAACCGCCGCCGACATCCGCAAAGCCTGGGACTACGCCGAATCCGGCAAACGCGGAGATACGTCGAAGGTAATCGTCGAGGAGTTCATTCCCTTCGAGCTCGAGATCACCTTGCTCACCATCCGCCAGCGAAAGGGCCCAACGCTTTTCGTCCGCCCCATCGGCCACCGCCAGGAACGGGGCGACTACCAGGAATCCTGGATGCCCGCGAAGGTAAGCCCGTCGCAGCTAAAGAAAGCGCAAGCCATGGCCAAGAAAGTCACTGACCGCCTGGGCGGCGCGGGGCTTTTCGGCGTGGAATTCTTCCTGACGAAAAAGGAAGTGATTTTCTCGGAGCTCTCCCCGCGTCCTCACGACACCGGGATGGTGACTTTGATTTCGCAGGATCTGTCGGAGTTCGACTTGCACGCGCGCGCGATCCTGGGGCTGCCGATTCCGCTGATCAACTACCGGGGCGCTTCCGCCTCCGCCGTGATTCTAGCCGACCGCGATTCGGCTTCCGTCAGCTACTCCGGCCTCGACAAGGCGCTGAAGCTGAAAAATACGGACGTGCGCATCTTCCGAAAGCCCGACACGCGCAAGTACCGCCGCATGGGAGTCGCGCTAGCCACCGCCAAGGACACCAAGACCGCGCGTGCCGTCGCCAAGAAGGCCGCGTCTCTCGTGGAGATCGTCTATGCCTGATTTCACGGTAACCGCCCTCGATCCCAACCTCGACTGGGAAAATCTTCCCTACTGGGACGTCGTCATCATCGGCGCCGGCCCCGCCGGACTCGCATCGAGCCTCACGACCGCCCACCGGGGGCTCACGACTCTCGTCATCGAGGCGAAGGAAAAGCCGGGCGGCCAGCCGCAATTCTTGTATGCCGACAAGCGTATCGTCGATATCCCCGGCTTTCCCGACGGCATCACCGGGGACGAGCTTTCGGCCCGCACCTTCCGTCAGGCGACCGAGGCTCTCGTTCAGTTTCGGTTCAGCGAAGAGCTTCGCAACATCGAGGATACCGACCAGACGGAAAAGGGCGATGCTCTGAAGAAGGTGGTAACGAGCCGGGGCTCGTACTTGTGCCGCAAAGTCATCATGGCGTGCGGCCTTCTCCATTTTCCGCGCCGGCTTCCCGTGCTAGATCAGTTGAACTCCAAAAACGTGAACTACCGCATTCCCAAGGTCTCCGACTACGAGGGGCGCACGGTCGCGGTGGTGGGCGGCGGCGATTCCGCGCTCGATGCCGCCGTAATGGTGCTTCAGCGCCACGGGCACGTGGAGCTCATAGTGCGCGAGGACACCGCCGTCGGCAAAGCCGATACCCTTCAGCGCGTGAAAGACCTCGGCGGAAAGGTCCATCTGTCGACGGAAATCTCGGGCGCGAAGCTCGAAGCCGAAGGCATGAAGCTCGAGCTTTCCACCAAACAGACCTTGAAGGCGGATCTGGCCATCGTTCAGATCGGATTCTTGTTCGCGAAGGAAGTGTTCGAGAGTTTGAAGGTGCGGCTCAACGACGACGGCAGCATCGCCATCGATCCCTACTTCGAGACGAGCCGGCGGGGCATCTTCGCCGTCGGCGACGTTCACGGCGACATCAAGCTCGTTACGGTCGCCTGGGCGGAAGGCATTCAAGCCGCCATTTACGCCTTCAAGGAAATCACGAGCCCGTACTGGCTCAACGAAAAACGCCTTCGAGATTACAAGGTGGCGATGATCGGCGAGAAGATCGCGGTCGCCGCCCGCCAGAAGGCTAAGTAGTTTTCACCGGAAAGTGCGCGAGCTCTTTTTTGATCTTGTCGTAGAGCTCGGGAAGCCACTTCGGCTCGTAGCGAAGCTGGGGCAATCCCTTCTTCACTCGGAAATCGTGGGGCGCGACGACCACCTCGACATTTTGCCGGCCGAGCTTCGCGACGAAGGTGAAAAGCTCCTCAATGGCGTCGTCGCCAAGCGCAACGCAGCCGATGGAAACATCTTTCCCGTGGATGTAGATGTCTCCGCCTAAGCGCTGACGTTTTTCTTCTTTCGCCTTTTCCAAATCAAACGCGTTCGGATAGTCGAGCCGCATCGACAGATGGTAGCTGCTCGTCGGATTGAGCACGGTGATCTTGTAGAGACCCTCGGGAACCTGAAGGTCGCCTTCTCTCAGCTTCGGACCGCCCATGCCGCTTGCGGCCTGAATCGGATACATGTGGACGAACTTCCAAGCCCCGCTTTGCTCGGCCCAAAGCTCGACCTGCTTTTCCTTTTTGAAGACGAGGAGCGCGATCTTTTTCGGCGGAAAGGCCAGCTGCTGCTTTTCGAACTTTGCTTTCAGGCTCTTTTCGGATGGCGGCCAGTACAGTTTCATTACGTCGTCAACGGAACGCCCCATGGCCGCCCCCGAAAGCATTGAGAGTAAAAGAAGCAGTTTCACGGCGAAGCCATGTGGTAAGCCCGGTTTCTCAGAAAGGCGTAAATGCCGTGCTGAGAAAGCGTCGTGCCGACTCCCGAGTGGCCGTACCCGGACCAGGGAAGGCGCGGACTCACTCGATCGCAGCAATTCCAATAGAGAGAGCCGGCCCGGACTTTCGACAAGATCGCTTCGGCTTTTTCTTTCGAGCGCGTATAGACGCCGGCCGTGAGTCCGTAAGCCGTGTCGTTCATCTTTTCCACGGCCTCTTCGTCGCCCGATACTTTTTGAATGCCGATGATGGGGCCGAAGGATTCCTCGCGCATCACTTCCATGGAGTGATTCACGTCCGACAGCACCGTCGGCTCGAAATAATTTCCCGCCCCGGCAGCCCGTTTCCCGCCGAGGAGACACTTCGCGCCCTTCGAGACGGCGTCCTTCACCTGACGCTCCAAAACGGCCAGCTGCTCCTTCCGGGCAAGCGGTCCGATGTAGGTTTTGTCGTCGGAAGGAGGGCCCACGACGAAGGTCTTCGTCTCACGCACGAACTCATCGACGAAATTTTGGTAAATGGAGGCTTGCACGTAGATGCGCTCGACCGAGCAGCAGCTTTGCCCCGTGTTGTAGAACGCTCCGTCGGCGAGAGACTTCACGGCGCCCAGGATGTCCACGTCCTCCCGGACGTAAGTGGGATCTTTTCCGCCCAGCTCGAGCTGCACCCGCATGAGCTTCGGGGCCGCGGCCTGAGCAATGCGGACTCCCGTCGAGTAAGAGCCGGTGAAGAAAATGCCATCGAGAGGAAGCTCGACGAGCGCCGCTCCGACCGCGCCGCCGCCCAAAACCGTTTGAAAGACCCCGGCCGGAAGGCCCGCTTCCGCCCAAAGCTCGCCGATGCGGATTCCGGTGAGGGAGGAAAATTCCGAGGGTTTGTAGAGCACGGCGTTTCCCGTCAAAAGGGCCGGCAAAAATACGTTCGCCCCCACGAAATAGGGGTAGTTCCACGCGGAGATGTTACCGACGACCCCCAAAGGGTCGTATAATATCTGCTCGGTCATCTTCCCGTCTTTGAAGACGGTTTCGGGCGCCAGAATGTCACGTGTCTTCGTCGCGAAATAATCGAGCCGGCCCGCGACGCCGTCGATTTCGCGCCTGGCCTGGGCGATGGGCTTTCCGGTTTCCGCCGACAGAATGCGTGCGCAGTCGTCTCGCTTGGCCGCAAGCAAAGCGCCGAATTGGCGAACCACCTTGGTGCGCTGCTCGAGCGGGCATGCGGCCCACTCTTTCTGAGCGGCTTTCGCCTGCCCGAACTTTCGCGCAAGATCCTTGGGCTCGTCTTCGCGAAGCTCGCAAATCGTCGAGCCGTCGGCCGGGTTTACCACGTTAAACATGGATCAGAGGGCCTCCCGGTAGATTTTCAGGAAATCTTCCTTCGTCGGCGAGCGCGGATTGCACTGATGGCAGGGATCGTTCCAGGCGACTTCCAGCATGGGCTCCGCCTGCTTGATGCCGAGCTCCGACAGCTTGTCGGGAATTCCGATCTGACGGCGCAGGGTTTTCAACCAGTCGAGAAAGCCTCTTTCCCCGGTCGCTCCGACGGCGTGAGAAAGCGCGACGAACTTTTCCCTGTTCTGAGGAAGATTGAATTCCATGCAGTAGGTAATCATCACGCCGTTCGCAAGCCCGTGATGGAGATCGTGAACCGTCGAAAGCGCGTGGGCGCACGAGTGGGTGATCCCCAATCCCTTTTGAAAGGCCACCGCACCCATCATCGAAGCCATGAGCATGTTGGCACGCGCCTCGAGATCGTTTCCGTTGGCGACGGCTTTAGCGAGGTACTTCGCGATGAGCCGCACGCCTTCCAGGGCGATACCGTCGGCCATCGGGTGATAACCTTTAGCGAGATAACTTTCCACGCAGTGGGTGAGGGCATCCATGCCGGTCGCCGCAGTCACCTTCGGCGGAAGCCCCACGGTCAGCTCCGGATCGGCGAAGACGACTGCCGGCATGAGCTTCGGCGAGAAAACGATCTTTTTCGCGTGCGTGTTGTCGTCGGAGATGACGGTGCTGCGGCCCACTTCGCTTCCGGTTCCCGCAGTCGTCGGAACGGCGAGAATCGGCGGAACCGCTTTGTCGATGGGCTTCGCGCCGGGCTTGTCCTCGTACTCGAAAAGTTTTCCCGGGTGGTTCACGAGCACCGCGATGGCTTTGGCGACATCCATCACGGCGCCACCGCCGATGGCCAGCAACCCTTGGGCACCGCTGTCCTTGTAGGCTTGCGCCCCGGCTACCACGTGCTTTTCGACGGGATTTCCCTCGAACTCGCTGAAAACGGCCGCCGCCACCCCGGCCTTTTCCAAAGCCGTTCGAATCTCGGGGAGAAAGGGAAGCTTCGCCACCGATCTATCGGCGACGATTAGAAGCCGGCCCAGGCCGCGGGCTTTCGCCTCCCCCGCGATGCGGTCCCGTACGCCGGGCCCGAAGAGAATGGTGGTCGGATAGTTGAACTGAGTCCGTTCCATGAGCTACCCCTAGATGATCTCGAAATATCTTTTCAGCTCCCAGTCGGTGACCACCTTCTGGGCCTCGCGCCACTCCCACTCCCGGGTTTTGGCGAAGTGATCGACGAATTCCCCGCCGAAAAGCTCCCGGGCGATGGCCGAGCGCTCGAACTTTTCGGTCGCTTCCATGAGATTGCGCGGAAGACGCACTCCCTTGTCGCTTACATAGGCATTTCCGGAGACCGGCTCCTCGGGAAGCGCGAGCTTGTTTTGAATTCCGTAAATGCCGCTGCAAATGGCCGCCGCTATCGCAAGGTACGCGTTGATGTCGGCGCCGCCGACGCGGGTTTCGAGACGGGTCGAGGATTTTCCTCCCGGAATCACGCGGAACGCGGCCGTGCGGTTATCGACGGCCCATAGTACCCGGGTCGGAGCCCAGTATCCTTCGACGAGCCGCTTGAAGCTGTTCACGTTGGGCGCAAACAGCGGGAGAATCTCCGGCAGACAATGCATCTGGCCGGCCAGATAGTGCTTGAAGGTCGCGCTCATTTT
>CAZZHG010000068.1:0-29136 GCA_964653655.1 uncultured Pseudobdellovibrionaceae bacterium | reverse complement strand
TGTTGGTGACGGCCGCCTCTCCTTCTCGGTGGTGGCGCTCGATTCCCTCGGCAACCGCGGAAATGCCGTGAGCCACTCGTGGGAAGTCGATCACACGGGCCCGGTGGTTTCCTTCGGAACCATCAATCCGGCCGGCTCTACGACCTCGAGCCTCACTCTCTCGGCGGCTTTCTCGGCGAATGAACCGGCGAGCTTTCTCTGCTCGCTCGACGGGGGCGCGGAAGGCGCCTGCAGCTCGCCGCACTCGGTGAACGTCGGCGAAGGCAATCACACGTTGTCGGTCGCGGGCGTCGATGCTCTCGGTAACCGCGGCGCCTCGATCATCCACTCATGGACCGTCGCGGTGCCGGACGTGATGGCTCAGATTGACGGCTTCACTCCGTCGGCTTCCCCCACGGCGAGCCGCTCGGCCTCGGCTTTCTTCAGCGGCGCGGGAGCTTCGGGCTTCGTCTGCAGCCTCGACGGTGCGGCCTTCGCGGCTTGCAGCTCGCCGATTAGCTACTCGAATCTTTCGGACGGCGGCCACACCTTCTCGGTGGCGGCTTTGAACTCGGTCGGCCACCGCGGCCCGTCGGCCAACCACTCGTGGTCGATCGATACGGTTGGACCGGTCGTGCAGATTGTCTCGACCAATCCTTCTACCTCGCCGACTTCGAGCCTTTCGTTGACGGCGAACTTCTCGGCGAATGAGCCGGCGAGTTTGCTCTGCTCGCTCGACGGCGGCGCGGAGAGCGCTTGCAGCTCGCCGCATACGGTGAACGTCGGCGAAGGCAACCACAGCCTGTCGGTCGTGGGCGTCGATGGCGTCGGTAACCGCGGCGCCTCGGTCTCTCACTCCTGGACGGTGGAAGTGGCCCCGGCGACAGTCAGCATCACAAGCTTTACTCCGAGCGCGGCGCTCACCCAGAGCCGTAACTTCTCGGCTGTCTTCTCCGGGACGAACGCGGCCTCTTTCGAGTGCCGCCTCGACGGAGCTGCCTTCGCGGCTTGCTCGAGCCCGTTCCAGGGCACGGGCCTCGCCGATGGCGGCCACACGGTTCAAATCCGTGGCCTCAATTCGCTGGGCCAAGTGGGCGCCACCGCGACCCACAGCTGGACCATCGACAACGTCGGTCCGTCGGTGACTCTCGTGAGCGTCACGCCGGACTGGTCGCCGACCTCTCAGAACACTTTGACCGCGACCTTCTCGTCCGGCGAGACGGGAGCTACCTTCCTCTGCCAACTCGACGGCGGAGCGGAGAACGCATGCAACTCGCCGCACACCTTCACGAACCTCGTGGACGGAAACCACTCGTTCGCCATCACGGGCCTCGATGCTCTGGGTAACCGGGGCGCGCCCATCAGCTACAGCTGGATCGTGGACTCGACGGCGCTGGCCATCAGCAACGTGTCGGTCATGAATGTGACGAGCAACTCGGCCCGAATCGAGTGGACGACGAACTTCGATTCCACGAGCCAGGTGAAGTACGGCACGGGCTCGAACTTGAACCAGCAGACGCCGGTGAATACGACCTACGCGAAGACCCACTCGATGGTTCTAACCGGCCTCTCTTCCTTCACCTTCTATAGCGCTCAAGCCGTGAGCGTGGATCGCGACGGCCGGACGATTCAGTCCTCCGTGGTGACTTTCCGGACGCTGCGTCCGTAATCCGGAATCCCTCTCCCAGTCCGACAGGCAAAACCCCGCTGGCACGCCCTTGCACTACGAGGCGGCCATGGAAACTCTCCTTACTCTAGACAGAAACCGCCTGCTCGATCGGTTGCTCGCCCAAGACCTCAAAAGGTGGTGGGTGGCCGAGAACGCGGGCATCCACAAAAGCACGCTCCGCCGTTGGCTCTCCGGGGACATCCGGCGGGTGAGGGCGGAACATCTGGGGCGGGTGGCCCGGATCCTCGAAATCGCCCCCGATTCCCTGGTTCATAGGGCGGCTGAACCCGGTTAACGAAATCTTTTTGGGTGTCTTGACTGGTTCGGTGGCCCCCGGCCATCCTGCGTCGTACGGCACAGGACCGGGCCGGGGGGCTCGGTTCCGGGAGGCGCAACGCCCCCGGGGAAATTGAGGGGAACATGACGGGGCCCTTTCGCATCCGGCTTCTCGTTTTAATCTTTCTGACTTTGCCCTGCGCTCTGACGGCGATAACTCCCAGCGACCTCGATTGGCGCGGGCTGGGCGACGACTTCAAGCAGGAATCCCGGCAACTCAAAGGTTACTGGAAGGGTGGGGACACCTGGAAGGGCCGCCTCTGCGACGGCTACTACACCTACGACGTGAGCGTCGGGGCGGTGCTCGAAACCGTGGATTTCGAACTCAACGACAACGGCACCATTTCGGTTTACGCGGATTTGCGAGATCTGTACGCGGGCCTTCAGGGCGCCTACCGATCCCAGGCCAGCCTTTGCATTCCCTTGCGGGGATGGAGCGGTGTGGGCACCGATCGGGCCGAGATTTTCACGGAAGCCATCTTTGACGGGGAGAATCAGGATCTGAATAGCCTAAAAGTCCGGGTCATTTCCACGAAGCTCGGCGCCCTGCATCTCGGCAAAATGGTGCCGGCCTGGTTCGAGCGCTTCCTTGGAAACACCCTGAACTGGGCGCTTGCCAAGATCTGGGCGTCCAAAGTGGGCGAATGGATTAGCGATGAGATAAGCGATATCATCAAGAAGAAGATCCCCGCGGAAGCCATTGCCCCAGTGCGGAGCGGCTACCGGCGGTGATTTCACCGCTATGACTCGCCTCACTTTTCAAGCGTTCTACAAGACGGCGCCACCGCCCAAGCGGATGGCCATGAACATGGTCATCGGGCTCGCCTTGATGATCACGATTTCGAGCCTGTCCGCGATTTCGATCATTCTGCGCCAGGGTAGTGGGATGACCGCCGCGCCCGCGCCGAGCCCGAGAACGCCGGCGGCGCTGGCCGAAATTCCGCCTTACACGTTTCGCTTCGAGCTCCCCAATTTTTCCGTGTCGCTTCCGACCAGAGGAAAGCGGCGCACGGCTTACGCTCAGTTTTCGCTCGTGCTGGATTGCCCGACGCTCGATTCTCGCCGTCATCTCGAGCTGAACCGCGCCCGCTTGAGGGACGCCGTTCTCTCGGCTTCGCTTCCCTTCGGCGAAGCGGAGCTTCGGGAGTCGCGGGGCATCGCCCGCTACAAAGGACAGCTCCTCTCCGAGCTGAAAACGACCTTCGGCCCGAACGCTCCCCGGGACTTGTCTCTCGAGAATTTCCTCGTCCACTAAGGCAAGCAAATAGCCCCAGCACTAGGGACTAGAGCAAGGTACCTCCTTTGGGAGAGCGCCAAGCGATAGCGTTAGCCTGCGCGGGCTCAGAGTTGGGATGAAGAAGTCTTCCTCGCTCTAGTAGCTAGTGCTAGGGCTCTTGGCTTCCCATTTCTAGTGCCCTTTTTTGTCACCTCTGTATTGCCGATCCCATTGAGGAATTCGTGTTTTCAGCCTGAATGCGACTTGGCACGGGATTGCATTCCATTGGTCTTCCGTAGCGGTCTGGGGGGAACCGGCTCGATAGCATAGGAGTGATCTATGTTCCGGTTTTGGTTTCTTGGATTGGTTGCCATCGCCCTCGTGGTGAGTGGATGTGGAAAAAACGAGCCCATCGTTCCGTACGGCTATTATCCGCCGACGTATCAGGCTCCGTACGGTCCCGGCTACGCGCCGAACACCCCGTACTACGGCGGGCAGACCCCGATGCCGTACTTCCAGCCGCAGATGCCGCAGGGGTACCCGAATCAGTACACGCCGTTCTTGCCTTTCGACAACTACATGCGCCGGTCTCCGGTCACGCAGCAGTACTACATCAATCTGTGGGTCGGTTGGCAGGGTTACAGCCAACAGTACAACTACAACCAGTACGACTTCGGCCGCTTCTGGTACGAGTACTGTCCGCAGCAGTTCTACGGAACTCAGTACATGGACACATACAACTACTTCGATCAGAACTATTACGGCTGGATGGACCCCTCGATGCAGTGGGGCCAGTACGGTTACGATCCTTACTCTTTCTGGGGCAACTACGCCCGCTGAGTAAGTCCCGATCCTTATAGAGAGGCCCGGTGCTCGTTGAGAGCGCCGGGCCTTTCGTCTTTTCCGTGATGCAGGCGGTGGTGCTGAGCGCAGAGCAGTCTCAGGTTGTCCGTCGTGGACGTTCCGCCCATCGCAAAGTGCGTTTCGTGGTGCACGTGCAGCCACCGCCGTCCTTCGCATCGTCGCCCGTTCTCGTGGCGAAACGTGCACTGACCTTCGTCCCGGCTGACCACTTGATGCTTAACCTGGGCTTGCGGAACTCTCCTTGAGGAGAGTTCGGGAGACACTCGCTTTCCCAGATTGCGCTCGGCCTTTCGGATTGGATCGTGTCGCTCGAGTGCCTGCTCGACCGCGAAGGCGAGCGCCTCGACCATCGTGCAGCCGCGCACTTCTTGGAGTCGCTCCACTCGTTTGCGCAGGGCTTCGGGCACGACGAGTCTGACTTCCGCCATACCTCCGCCCGCGGACCGCACGCGTTCGCTGATGGCAGGGGCGGGGAGTCGCGCCGCGACCTCTCTCTCGAGCTCTCGCTGCTTCGTAGTGGAGGCCTTCTCGATCCATTGGGACGCATTGGTCTGCGTGATCACCGAGACGATCCGCTTCGCCTGAGAAACGTTGAGCACTCCTTCGGTCACGGCCTGCTTTAGCTCGGGGACTGCCGCGGCCTTTGTCGCGACAGAGATAAAGGCATAAGCGGTCGCCTCGGAAAGCTTGAGCCGCTCCGTGCAGTAGACGAAAAGAGGGCGCCTGCCGACGCTGGAGAAGTGAGGCGTTTCCAGCATCCTCAACTTTCTATTTCTGCAAAGTCCATATCTAAGAGGCTCCGCCATTTAGGCTGATTCGGAATTTCGGATTTAAATTTTTTGTTTTTGTTCGAACCAAAACAACAGAAATTTATCTTCTAACGGGAGCGTTGGTTTAGGTGTTGTTCGAAGTAGACCTTTTGAGGAGGGCCGGTGCAAAAAGTAGCGGGGACTAGCTTGATATGGACTTCTAATGCGGCGGACGCCGATCCCGTCGCCAATCTACCCGCGCTGTCACCAGCGTCGGAAGGCTCCCGATGTCCTTGAGCGAAGCCAAAGCAACACTCTCCTCGCCCGCCCCACCACCGCCAACCGTTTGACGCTCCAAAAGCGACTCTGACGTTCCGACGCTATTGCCCGTGCCTGCACCGCTGGCACCCGCCTTGCACATTCTTTTCCCGCCCACCCTCGTCTCTTCTAAAACGCACCGCATAGGAGATCGTCCCATGGCCGAACCGGCAGCCAAAGTCACGCCGATGCCCGAGCGCCGTCCGGAAGTTCCGGCGGAAAAACCGCGGGCCGACGTACTCAGTCTCGTAATTTTCGGACTCGTGTCCCTCAATCTCGCCGCGGTCGGCGGCATGGGTTACTTCCTCAAGACCCTGTGGTCTCAGCTGCGCGACGTTCAGCAGCAGCAGGAGCTCTTGAAAGCCGCGAAGGCTCAGGAGCCGGCGCCGGGCAGGGAGCCCAAAGCGACGGAGATCGGCGTTCTCTATCCGATAGAGAGCTTTCTCGTGAACATCAATAGCGACGCCGGTCCGAAGTTCCTCCAGACCCAGATGGAATTCGAGCTAGGCGATCCGGCGCTCGAGAACGAGATCGCGAGAAAGAAGCCCGCGCTTCGGGATGCGATTCTTCTCATCCTTTCCAGCCGCGGCTACAAAGACTTACGCGATCCGAACGGAATGAAGCGCCTCAGGGGCGATATTCTGACGTCGGTCAACAGCCAGCTCACCACGGGCCGGGTCAAGAACATCTACTTCACCCAATTCCACTTCAACTGAGGTAGTTCATGTCGGAAGTCCTCTCCCAAACGGAAATCGATGCGCTTCTCGCCGCCGTCTCCACGGGCGACCTGCGCACGGACGAAGACAAACCGGTCGAGTCCCAGGTGGACTGGATCGCGTACGATCTTACGTCCCAGGAAAAGATCATCCGCAGCCGCTTCGTGGCCCTGGAAGGCATCCACGATCGGTTCTCGAGCCTTTTCCGAGTCACGCTTTCGTCGATGCTGAAACGCCCCGTCACGGTGAATTGCATCAACACGGACTTTCTGCGGTTCGGGGACTATCTCACCAACATCCTGCTGCCCACCTCTCTCAACGTGATGGTGATGCCGAACTTGAAGGGCCACGCCATCATGGTCGTCAGCTCCAAGCTGACCTACGCCCTCGTCGACGCGTACTACGGCGGCTCCGAACGGCCGTTCTCCAAGATCGGCGGCCGGGAAGAGTTCACGAGCGTCGAGAATAAGCTCATCAACAAGCTAGTCGAAGGCGCCATCGTCGATCTGAAGGCCTCCTGGAAACTGAACTACCCGGTGGATTTCGCGTTCGTCCGGTCGGAGTCCAACCCGCAGTTCGTCGGCTCCATTCACTCGTCGGAGCTCGTCGCGGTAGTCAGCTTCGAAGTGGAGTTTGAGAATCTCTCCGGTCCCTTCGTCCTCATCATTCAGCTCTCGGCGCTGGAGTCCGTTCAGAGCTATCTGAGCGTGAACCTCATCAGCGACATTTCCAGCGACGCCGCCCAATGGCGGGAGCACTGGGTCCATGAGCTCATGCGTACGAAGCTCGACGTCAGAGCGGTGCTAGGCACCACCCAGAAATCGCTCCGCCAGATCCACGACCTGAAACAGGGCGAGAAGTTGATCCTCAATCAGGATGCGGCCGGCCCCATCCAGGTCCTGGTGGAAGGGCTTCCCAAGCTGACCGGCCTCATGGGCACCTACCGCGGCAATAGCGCGGTTCGTGTGAGCGACACGGTCGAAACCACCAAGTAAAACCGATTTAACGAAAGGAACAGCCATGGACAGCGCCAACGCGCCGAAACCGGGGGCCGAGAAAGCCGCCGCCGAAAACAAGGATTTCGCGCTCCACGTGAATGCGAACGGCCAGGAGAAGGACCTCGAAGTCATTCTCGACATCCCGCTCCGGGTGAGCGTGGAGCTCGGCCGCACGAAGATCCTCGTGCAGGATCTTCTGAAGCTGCACCGGGGAAGCGTCGTCGAGCTCTCGAAGCTCGCCGGGGACGCCCTCGAAGTGCTCGTGAACGATAAAGTCGTCGCCCGCGGCGAAGTTATCGTCGTCAACGAGAAATTCGGCGTGCGCCTCACCGAAATCGTGAGCCACGACCAGCGCATCCGTCAGCTCGGGGGTTGAACATGAATCGTCTCTTGCTTGCCCTTCTTCTCACGGCCTCTTCCTTCGCCAAAGCGGATCCGAAGCTCCTCTCGGTGGACGCGTCGGGCGATCAGGAAGTCCGGCTGATGTTCCGTACCGACGCGCCGGCGAGAGACGTCCCGCGCGTCAGCTACAAGGACAACGTGGTGGAGCTGCTTTTCGCCGGGCTCACTCTCGAGGAAGGCAAGAAGATCGATCTCGTTTCCCCCCACGTGCTCATCGGGCGGGTCAGCGTGTTCGAGCCGGAAAAGGGCAAAGTGAAGGCCCGGGTCGTCGTGAACGGCTCGATGGAGAAGCTGAAAGATCGGCTCACCTTCACGAAGTCGGACGCGGGCATCCAGCTTGCGCTGGCGCTTCCCGAAGGCCAGAACCCGACGCTCAATCTTCTCAAGGAAGAGCAGCTTCCGCTGGCGAAGGAAGCGAGCGGGGCGACGCTGCCCAAGATAAAGAGCGGGTGGATGGAAATGCTCGTTCCCCTCGTTCTCATCTGCTTTCTCATCACGGGCGGGGCCGCGGCCTACCGCTTCCTGAAGACCAAGGGCAAACTCGGCGGCACGCGCAAGTATCTCGTCGAGCACGTGAACTACTGCGCCGTAGGGCAGGGCGGAAAGGCCGGAGTTAGCTTGGTTCGCGTTCAGAACGAGTTTTTCCTCGTCGGAGTGACGGCCGGCAACGTGAGCCTCATTTCGGCGATGCCGCAGCTGTCGTCGGAATACAAGGAAGAGACGAAGCACGAGCGCGAAAGTTTCCAGGAAGCGGTCGCTCAGGAAGTGAAACGGATGCGAAACGGTAAGGAGCTCAGCGCATGATGGCAGGACTCGGCAGCCTCGGCTGGAAGCTCTTCGGCGCGATGAACCTCGCGTTCGCCGAGGCGCCATCCTCGCTCTTTCCCGTGCAGATAAACGTCGGCGGCGCCTCGGGCGAGCAGACGGCCATGGCCCTCAAGATTGTGGCGTTGCTTACGATCCTCGCGCTCGCCCCGTCGATTCTCATTATGACGACGAGCTTCGTGCGGATCGTCATCGTGTTCTCCTTCTTGCGGCAGGCGATCGGCACTCAGGTGCTTCCGCCGAACCAGCTCATCGTCGGCCTTTCTCTCTTTCTCACGGCCTTCGTGATGGCTCCCATCGGCAAGGGCATCTACGAGGAGGCCCTGGGGCCGTACCTCAACGACAAGCTGTCGAGCCGGGAGGCCATCGTATATACGGAAGCCTCCTTGCGTAACTTCATGTTCAAGCAGACCCGGGACAAGGACCTCGGCCTGTTCGTGAAGCTGTCGAAGCTGCCGAAGCCCGAAAAGCGGGCCGACGTGCCGACCTATCTTTTGGTGCCCGCGTTCATGATTTCCGAGCTTAAGACCGCCTTTCAGATCGGGTTCATGATCTACATTCCGTTCTTGATCATCGACATGGTCGTGGCGTCCGTCCTTATGGCCATGGGTATGATGATGCTGCCGCCGGTCATCATCTCGCTCCCCTTCAAGCTCGTTCTGTTCGTTCTCGTCGACGGTTGGGGCCTCATCGTTGGCTCCGTCGTGAAAAGCTTCGGTTAAGCATTCCTCCGTCCCTGATCTCCGAGGTAAATCCATGCAGGCTGAACACATCCTCGATATTACCCGTCAGGCGCTGAAAACCGCTTGCCTACTGTCCGCCCCGATTCTTGTCTTCGGACTCGTGGTGGGCGTGCTCACCAACGTCTTTCAGGCCGTAACGCAAATCAGCGAAACGACTCTCGCGGTGGTGCCCAAGATTCTCGCGATGATGCTCGCCTTCGTGCTGTTTTCTCCTTGGATGATCGACGTAATCACCGATTTCACGACCCAGCTCTTCACCAGCATTCCGAACGTTATCCGATGAGCATCTATTTCCCCCAGGACTGGACCTCAATCCTTCGCATCGTGACGGTATTCTTCCGTCTCGCGGGGCTGTTCGTCTTCGTTCCCCTCTTCAGCCACCATACGATTCCGGCCCGTATGCGGATGATGATCGCCGTCGCCCTTACGTTCGCGATCTTTCCTATCGTCGATAAATTCGTTCCCCCGGTCCCCGAGGCGCTCGGAGCCCTGGCGCTCGTGGTCCTTCGGGAAAGCATCATCGGAATTCTGCTCGGTTTCGTCGGGTATCTGACCTTCGAGGCCATCCATCTCGCCGCCCAGTTTGTCGGCTACCAGATGGGATTCGGCGCCGCGGGCGTGATGGATCCTTCCCACTCCAAGGAAATGTCGGTCCTGGTTCCCCTGCAGGGCTGGATCGCCCTCATGGTGTTTCTGATGGCCGATATGCACCACCAGACGCTCGCCGTCTTCATCAAGAGCTTCGAGACAACGGCGGAGCTGCACCAGGCGTTCGGTACGCATCTGCCGCTTCTGAACCTAATCGTGGATAAGACGGGGACGTTATTCGTCCTTGCCATTCAGCTCGCGGCTCCCTTCAGCCTTGTGATCCTCGCCTGCAACGTTCTCATGGGCGTCATGGCGCGGCTGTTGCCGCAGATGAACATTCTGCTGTTCAGCTTTCCCGTTACGATTCTTTTCGGACTCGGCGCGCTCTACATCGTCGCTCCCGAGATGCTCGATTTTCTGGAAGAACGGCTCGGCAACATGAGCTCCGACATGATGGAGATCCTGAAAGTTCTCTAAGCCATGGCACTTTTCGAATCAAATACGGACGAGCGCACCGAGCAGGCAACCGCACATCGGCGCGAGGAGTTCCGCAAGCAGGGGAAGGTCGCCCTCAGCCGGGAGCTCGTTTCCGTGGCCATGCTGCTTCTCGTTGGGGGAGCTCTCTACTATTCCGGCGCCCATCTGTTCGAGCAGTTCGGCGCCTTGACCAAGCAGTTTTTCCGTTTCGAGAAACTCGCGAATTTCGGCAAGAACGATCTCGTCACCTACACCCAAATCGTCGTCAAAAGCTGGGCATGGGCTTGCGCTCCCATTTTCGCGGTCGGCATGCTCACCGCTTTCGCTGCCGCGGCGGCGCAGGTCGGATTCTACGTCACTTGGGAGCCCCTCGTTCCGAACTGGGATCGCATCAACCCGGTGACGGGCATGGGCCGCATTCTTTCGGGCAAAAGCGTGCTGGAAGCGGCGAAGGGTCTCGTGAAGTTGGCCGTCGGCGGTTGGCTCCTCTGGACTTTCATGAAGGGGCTCGAGCCCGTCATCGGAACGCTTTTCCGGCGGGACGTTTCGGAAGGGCTGCTCCTGTCGGTCCAACTCGTCGGCAAAATGTTTCTTTGGCTCGTCGCCTCTTTCAGCGCGCTCGCCATTTTGGACTACGGCTACCAGCGCTGGTCCCTCGAAAAAGAGATGAAGATGAGCCGGCGCGAGGCGAAAGAGGAGTTCAAGCTTCGGGAAGGCGACCCCCTGGTGAAGGCGAGGGTGCGCAGCGTTCAGCGCCGCATCGCCAACAAGCGCATGATGGACGCCATTCCGAAGGCCGACGTGGTCGTGACCAACCCGACCCACTTCGCCGTCGCGCTCAAGTACGATCCGTCGGAAATGGCCGCTCCGAAGGTTGTCGCCAAGGGGGCGGACCTCATCGCGAAGAAGATCAGAGAGCTCGCCAAAGAGCATCGCATTCCGATCGTCGAGAACAAGCCGCTCGCCCGCACCCTGTTCCGGGAAATCGAAGTGGGCGGTTTCGTTCCGAGGGAATTGTACAAAGCCGTGGCGGAAGTTCTGTCTTACGTCTACCGGCTCAAAGCCCAGGCCGGGATGGCCTAGTAGTGAGGAATTATGGCAACCGCTGAAAAAACCGGGTTCACGTTGAATAAGCTCATGAAGCATAGCGACCTCATGGTCGCCTTCGGAGTGCTCGGCACTCTGATTGTGATGATCCTGCCGATTCCGGCCACCCTGATGGACATCCTCTTCGTGATGAGCTTCACGCTCAGCATCTCCGTGCTGCTCGTTTCGGTCTACGCCGGCCGGCCTCTCGATTTCTCGGTGTTTCCGACGGTACTGCTTTTCTCGACGTTATTCCGGCTTTCCTTGAACGTGGCCTCGACCCGTCTCGTGCTGCTCCACGGCCATGAGGGCACGTCCGCCGCGGGGCACGTCATCGAGACGTTCGGTAACCTCGTCGTCGGCGGTTCCTACGTCGTCGGCATCGTCGTTTTCATTCTTCTCATCATCATCAACTTCGTGGTCATCACGAAGGGCGCCGGCCGGGTCGCTGAAGTCGCCGCCCGCTTCATCTTGGATTCGATGCCCGGCAAGCAGATGGCCATCGACGCCGATCTCAACGCCGGCAACATCACCGAGGAAGAAGCCCGAAAGCGCCGTAAGCGGATCGAGTCCGAAGCCGACTTCTACGGAGCCATGGATGGCGCGAGCAAGTTCGTACGCGGAGACGCGATCGCGGGCATCCTCATCACGCTAGTCAACGTCCTCGGCGGTTTTGCCATCGGAGTTTTCCAGAAGGGCTTGGGCTTAGGGCAGGCGGCGGAAATCTACACGCTCATGACGATCGGCGACGGTCTCGTCACGCAGATTCCGTCTCTGATCGTTTCCACCGCCGCCGGTATTATCGTGACCCGCGCCGCCTCCGGAGACGACTTCTCGAAGGAAGTGGCGAGCCAGATTTTCCTTCAGCCGCGTGCCATCGGGGTTACTTCGGCGATTCTTTTTCTCATGGGCGTCATGCCCGGGCTCCCGGGCTTCCCCTTCTTCCTCGCTTCCGCCGTCACCGGCGGACTCTCCTGGGCCGTCTCGAGAAGCCGCAAGGCGGAAGCCCTGGAAGAGAAGGCGAAAGAGCTGCGCACCGTGGAAAGCTCAGCGAACGAGACCAACGTTCCCCCCGAAGTGGATGCTCTGGAGCTGCAAGTGGGGTACGGCCTGGTGTCGCTCGTCGAGGGCAACGGGGATCTGGTCGACCGCATCTACGGCCTTCGCAAGGAGTTCGCCAAAGATCTGGGCGTCGTGATCCCGAAAGTCCGCATTCAGGACAATCTCGAGCTGCAGCCCGCCCAGTACTCGGTGCTCATCCGGGGGGTTCCGGTCGGAGGAGGGGAGCTGATGAACGGCTACCTGCTCGCCATGGATTCCGGAAACGTGGACAAGCCCGTGAACGGCGTCGAGACGAAGGAACCCGTGTTCGGCCTTCCTGCCCTTTGGATCTCCGAAAGCCAGCGCGAACAAGCGCAAATGGCAGGCTACACCGTGGTGGACGCGTCCACGATCCTCGCGACGCATCTTTCGGAAATCATCCGTAAGTTCAGCCACGAGCTGCTCGGCCGCCAGGAACTGCAAAACCTCATCGACAATCTCGCCAAGACCCGGCCCAAGGTCGTCGAGGATCTGGTCGACAAAGTTCTCCCGCTCGGCACGATCCTGAAGGTTTGCCAAAATCTCTTGAGAGAGCAGGTGCCCGTGCGGGATCTGCTGACCATCCTCGAGACGCTCGCGAACCACGGTCCGACCCAGAAGGACGCGGACGTGCTTACCGAGCACGCGCGCGGGGCTCTCGCGCGCACGATCACGAACCGGCTGACACTCGGGACGCAGAACCTGGAAGTCATCACGATGGCGCCCAAAACCGAAGAGGCGCTCATCCGCGGCTATCAGAAGACCGATCACGGCGCCCAGATCAATCTGGAGCCGGGCTATTTCGAGAAGCTCGTCACCCAGACCCAGCGTCTCATCGAGGGGACCGCTTTCAGCTCCGGCATCCCAGTGCTCCTCTGCCACCCGCTCATCCGCGGGCAGCTGCGGAAACTCGTGGAGCGTTTCATCCCGAATTTGACGATTGTTTCGGCGAACGAGATCGCAACGTTCGCCCGCGTGAAATCCCTTGGCAGCGTGGAGGCGTAATTTCCTATGCTCGTGAAGCGTTACGAAGCGAGTTCTCTCGAAGAGGCACTGGCCCAGGTCAAGCGTGAGCTCGGCCCCGAGGCCCTCATTCTTTCCACCCATCAGAAGAAGGGCAGCTGGCTGAAGTCCGGCCGCGTGGAAGTGAT
This sequence comes from uncultured Pseudobdellovibrionaceae bacterium, assembly GCA_964653655.1. Lineage (GTDB taxonomy): Bacteria > Bdellovibrionota > FAC87 > UBA2466 > UBA2466 > CAZZHG01. Next base: position 15,939 of record CAZZHG010000068.1, on the reverse strand, counting down.
GGCGGCGAAGGAAATGGCTCCCAAGGCGGAAGCCGTGTCGGAAATCGACGAGGAAGCTCTGAGGAAGATCTTCCCCCACCGTCGGGACAGCGCCAATGAGTCGCTGGATGACGTTCTGCTTCGCTCACCGGAACCCGAGCCCGGCGAAAAAAGCATCCGCCACACTAAGGCGAGCCGCTACCAGGAAGTTTCGGGAAAGACCGCCGCGAAAAAGGAAGACACCTCCGACATGTACGTCGAGTATCTTTCCCGGCTCGGCTTCTCCGACATTTCCGCGAAGGAAATCGCCCGCCGCATGATCTTCGACTATCCGAAAGAGGACAGGGCGGATCCCACGGCGCTTGCCCGCATCCGCGCTAGAGTCGCCGCCTCGGGCATCCAGGCCCTCAGCCCCTCGATCTTCGACGCGCGCACTGTCTGGACCGCCATTGGAGTCGGGGGAGCCGGAAAGACGGCTACCCTCGTGAAGCTCGCGATCAGCCTCAAGCGGCTGAAGTACTCGGTCTCTCTCGTCGGCTGCGACCACCGCAAGGTGGTGGGCCAGCGGGAGCTTGCCGCCTACGCGCGCCTCATTCAGACGCCTTACTCGTCGGAGTTCCGAATCGAGCGCGGGCCGCGCAAAGTTCAGCTGATCGACACTCCGGCTCTTTCGTTTCAGAGCCCGGATCAGAACGCCGAGATCGAGGAGATCTGCCGGGGCACGAGCCCGGTTCTCGTGCTCGACGCGACGGCGCGCCTCAAGGAATCGGTGCGGATCTGGGAAGTGGCAAGCCGCTTTCAGCCGGCCGCCATCTGCTTCACCCGGCTCGATCTCTGCAGCCAGCCCGGCGTGCTCCACGACATCTTGAAGACGACTCGGCTCCCGCTCCTGGGAGCCTCTCTGGGGGATTCCTTCCGCACTCCCTTTCAGTGGTTCGAAGGCCGTTCTCTCGGCGAGTTCCTGACGACCCATACGGCGGCCGCGGTTTTGACCGGAGGTTCCCTTTGAAAGTGATTTCGTTTTCCAGCGGCAAGGGAGGAGTCGGAAAGACTTCTCTCGTCGCTAATCTCGGCACCCTCTACGCCAAGATGGGGCGCCGGGTGCTTCTCATCGACGGCGACTGGACGCTCGGCAAGCTCACGATCGCTCTCGGGGTCCGCCCGAAATGGACGGTGGAGCAGGTATTGTCCGGCGAAATCAGCCTGACGGACGCCATTCACCCGGTCGCGGAAAATCTCTCGGTGCTCGCTTCTCCGACGGGAGTAGTGGGGCTCGAGGAGCTCGACGAAGCCAAACGCAACCAGCTCTTCTTCGAGATCGAAGGCATCGGCGAGTCTTATGACTTGGTGCTCATCGATCATTCTTCGGGCGTGCACTGGGGCGTGCTGCAGTTTGCTGCCGCGGCGCACAAGCAGGTGATCGTCACGACTCCGGAGCCCACGGCCTACACGGATGCCTATGCTATAATCAAACTACTCCGCAAACGTTTCAGTATCCGCGATTTCAGTCTGCTGGTTACTTTCAGTGATAACCGGACCGAGACCGCGGGCATTCTGGATCGCTTCACGGACGTGGTTTACGGAAATCTGGATGTCAGGCTTCGGCTGCTCGATATTTTGCCGTGGGAACCTCGTCTCGCCGAATCGATCCGCCGCCAGCAGCCGTTCGTCACTAGATTTCCGGGCGCGCCTTTGACGGCCCGTTTGAAGCAGGTTTGCGCGAGTCTGGACCGAGCTCCCGTGGCCGAAACCCACGGACTACGTTTTTGGTTTAATGGATCCCAGCCCGAGGAAGTGACATGTCGACCAAAATGAAAAAGTACAAGGATGGGCCCCGCAAGATTGACCGGCGCACGAAGGAAAAACTCATCCTCGAGTACGCGCCTCTCATCAAGTTCATCGCCCAGAAAATCGCGGTTCGCCTTCCGTCGAACATCGAGTTCGACGACTTGGTCAGCTCCGGCGTCATCGGCCTGATGGACGCCATCGACAAGTACGATCCTACCCGGGACAACAAGTTCAAAACCTACGCCGAGTTCCGGATCCGCGGCGCCATCCTCGACGAGCTGCGCGCCCAGGATTGGGTGCCCCGTTCCATCCGTGAAAAAGCCAAGCAGCTGGAACGGACCCACGTCCGTCTCGAGCAGAAGCTAGGCCGCGTTCCGACCGAGGACGAGGTCATCGACGAGCTCAAGATTTCGAAGGAAGAGTACTACGACCTCCTCAACCAGGTGAAATCCGTCTCTATTTTGAGCCTGGACGAGGCAGGCAGCTTCAACAGCAGCGATCGCAAGAGCATCCTGAGCCTCCTCGAAAGCTGCAAGATCCCCAGCCCCCTGACCCAGCTCAACTTCAAGGGCGTGAAGGAAGTCGTAACGAAAGCGATAGAAGGGCTTCCCGAGAAGCAGCGCCTTGTACTAAGTTTGTACTATTACGAGGACCTCAATCTGAAAGAGATTGGCGAAGTCCTCGACGTGACGGAGAGCCGGGTCTCGCAGCTTCACACCCAAGCCATTCTGTGGCTTCGGCGCAAGCTGCGGTCCTACTTCGAGGGTGATGGGGGAGCAACAATCTAAAGAGAGCGGGTCTTCTGACGACGAGGTTAGGGAATTTCTGTCCTACCTTGCGACCGAAAAAGGCCTGTCCCGCAACACGCTCACCGCCTACCAGCAGGACCTCGTCGATTTTCTCACTTTCTGCCGCGTAAAGCGCATTCCCTGGCTGACGCCTTCCCTCGGGCAGCTGCGAAACTATCTCGCCCATCTGAGGAAGCAGGAGCTTTCCGAGCGCTCCATCGCCCGAAGGGCGTCCGCGTTACGCCAGTTTTACCGGTTTCTGGTCCGGGAAGACAAAGTCGACAGCAACCCGGCGGATCTTCTGACGGTCGTGCGAAAGGGGCGCAAGCTTCCGAAGCACCTGACGGTCGAGGAGGTGTTCAAGCTGATCTCCGCCGCGAAGGGAACCGGCGAGTTCGACGTCCGGGACCGCGCGATGCTGGAGCTCTGGTACGCCACCGGGTGCCGTGTTTCGGAGCTTTCGGGACTGAAAGCGAGCGGCATCGACTGGGACCAGGCCGTCGTCAAAGTGCTCGGCAAGGGCGGCAGGGAAAGGCTCATCCCCATCACGCGCGAAGCGGTGGAGTGGGGAAAGAAGTATCAGGTTCTCCGCCACGAAGCTTTGAGGCGCCACAATCTGAAAGAGACCGAGGCGTTTTTTCTCACGCGGCGGGGCGAGGCGTTTACGCGGCAGGGGATGTGGAAGCTGGTCAAGCACTACGCTTTGAAGGCGGGCATCACCCGCAACGTCTGGCCCCACATGATCCGCCATTCGGTCGCGACCCACGTTTTGCAGGGCGGGGCGGATTTGAGATCGGTGCAGGAGCTGCTTGGGCACCGCTCGATCGCCACGACGGAAATTTACACGCATCTCGACCCTGAGAATCTCAAAGCAATGCAACGCAAGTATCACCCTCGTTCTTAGTGCCTTCGTCAGCCCAGGAGCGCAAGCGACGTGGGGCCCTGGGCCTGGGCAAGGCTCGACATGACGATATCCGCTCGGCAATGGCCAAAGGTTCCTACGTTCTCGCTCCGCTCGGCCTCTGAATGACGGCCCTCGAATCAGGAGACATTTCATGAAAATCGTACTTTCGGCACTACTACTGGTTACGCTCTCGGGCTGTTTTCTCAATCAGCACAAGCCGAACCCGCCCGCGCAGCCGGCGAACGGCGGTCTGATTGGGGTGGTTGCCCTCGAGGATTTCAAAGGAGTCGAGTCGGGCACGACCTTCGTCGGCCTGTTCGCCCGCAAATCGGATTCCGCCCGCGTGGTCGCGAAAATTGAGTCTCGGCCCGAGCAGAGCCTTTGTGAGATTTCCAGAAAGCCGCTCGCCGTTCGCGGAAACCTCATTTCCATCGGCCAGCTTTCGATCGGAACCGCCCTTCAGAGCACCCATCTTCTCGTGCCGGAGGACGATCAGCACCGTTACATCCGCCGCTTCAACCCGGATTTTCCGGCCGGAACCTACGAAGTTTCGGCGAGCGGCGTCTCCGGGATTCCCGCGTTCGGCGTTTACCTGAAGTTGCCCGAAGCGCTTCAGGACGTCAGCGTAAACGGCCAGGCCTTCGGCTCTTCGTCGATGCTCGTGAGAAAGAGCGACCCGCTGATTGCGAGCTGGCGCTCGCCGACGCTTCCCAGCTCCGATCAGATCGTGATTCTCGACGTGGAGACGAAATCGGCGACGGAAAAGATCGTGCTTCATTGCATAGCGCTCGAGTATACGTTGTCGGGCGCCGGCGGCAGCCTGCTCTGGCAGATTCCGGCCGACAAGCTCACGGGGCTCGCGGAAATGAAGGACGCCGACGTCTATTTTTCCCGCGGCGTGATCACGGACATCAAGCAGAGCTACCTGGACCTTCAGGTACAGGGCCTGCGCACCTGGTTCTCGAAAGCCGAAATCGGAGGATAAGCACATGCGCGCGATGTGGGTGGCCATTCTTTGGGTGACGGGCGTCTGGGCGGCCATGGCGTTGGGCGCCACCTCGTCGATAGAAGACAATCTTCCCTCGATTCACATAGTGCGCGTGAACGATCCGGTCGGCATGCAGGGGTTCGATCTGAAGTGCCGGCCCGGCGAAGGGCAGGGGGCCGAGACCGAGTGCTCGGTGACCGAGGTGAAGGCGTCGAAGACCGTTCAGACGACCACGGTTTCCCTGGAACGTGCTTTGAAAATCGCCAGCCAATTTCTCAGCTCCGTCCCCAAGGAAAAGCTCTACGAAGTGAGAAAGGGGCGCGAGCCCAATCCTCACGTCGACGACGTTCTGCTCGTTTGGAACGTTCAGCTCGGTCAAAAGGGCTGCGAAGGGGTCCTCAAGCGCAACCCCACCGAGACCGAGCGCGAGCCCGCGCTCCAACGTGCCGTTCTTATGCTCGAGTCCGAGCTCGGCACCGAAGAAGACTGATTCCAGCCTCTCTTTCCGATCCTCCTGCACCGTTCCATGAGTGCGTTGCGTCGAAAGGGGCGCGAGCGCCCCGGTCCGCCCCGCCTAAAGTGGTATAATTTTTTGCAATTATGTCACTTAGAGGGAGTTCCAATTCCGGCGCCGGTCTCCTTTTGGTGGTGATGGTGCTTCTTGCGATCGGACTCACGGCCAGCGTGATGTCCATCAGCGTCCGGCTTACTCTCGACGAAAAATCCACGTCCGAAACCCGGGAGAAGCTTCGCCTTCTCGCTGAAGCGATCTCCGCGACCAACTTCAATACCGGAAACCTTCTTTCCCGCCACTACGAGCAGGACGTCGGCGCGCTCCCCGCGGCGCTCTCCGAGCTTCAGTCGAAGCCCGGCGCCGTGGCCGCCTGTTCCCTCAGCACGACCACCCGATCTCTCAGCGGTTGGTGCGGGCCCTACTGGGATCCACCCGCCTTCACGGGGCAGGATGTATTTTCCGACGGTTGGAACAACACGATAATTTTGAATACGGCGGGCCGCCATGTGCGCAGCCGTGGGCCGAACCTGATCGACAACACTGGCGGGGTGGATGATCTCGTTCAGACGTTCTGAGGGCTGGACGCTCATCGAGCTGATCAGCGTGCTGGTCATCGTCGGAATTCTTGCGACCATGATGCTCAACTCGCTCCGCTTCGGAATCGAGTCGGCCCGCTCGGACGCAACCCAGGAGCGCATCAACGTGCTGCGAAGGGCGATATTGGGATCCGATTTCGGCTCCACTTCGGAGGGAGGCCGTTCCAATTTTGGCTTCGTGGGCGACGTAGGGAGGTTGCCCACGGCGCTCTCCGAGCTCGCGGGTGCCGGAGCCCTTCCGGCCTATACCTACAACACCTATTGGGGAGTGGGGGCCGGCTGGCGCGGGCCGTATTTGTCCACGGGGGACAACAAGGGCATCCCGTTCGACGAAGATCTCTGGTCGCATGCGTTCACCTACGCGACGGTGGGTACCGCCGTAATCCGAAGTCTGGGCTTCGACAACGCGGTCGGCGGCACCGCCGACAACACGGATCTCGAGGCGCTGATGCCACCGTCGATCTGGATGAGCACGGTCACCGGGATGGCTAGGGACGCGAACGTGATTTTGAGTGGCGCCACCGTAAGTTTCGCTTATCCGGTGGCGGGCGTTCTGACCACCTACAACACGACGGCGGATGCCAACGGCTATTTCGTATTCAATACGGTGCCCTTCGGTTACCGATCCGTGCGCGTCCAGAGCGCCGAAGGCGTTGCCTCGGTGCCGACTCAAGTCACCATCGACCGGCACCCGATGGTCCTCGGTGAGGCGGCGGGTAACTCTTTGGGCGGTTTGCAGGCGGTTACCGTCGAGACCGGAAGCGTGAAGGCCTACAGCTCCGGCACGAATATCGTGGTCACCTTGAAGAACAGTTATCTGGTGGACCTTCAGCTTAGGAGCATCACGGTGACCTGGACCGGCGGCGGAACTTACTCGATCGTCGTCATGAACGGTGTCTCGGAGACTCTCTCCGCCCCGGCGGCCTCGGGGGCCGCAACTACCATTAATGCGACGATGATGATCGTGGCGAACTCGATCAACAACAGCCTGGAACTCCAGTTCAGCACTTCGAAGAGCGGAGTCGCTCTGACGGTGGTGCTCGCGTGGTTCGGGCAGGCGAAGACGGACACTTTGACCTTCACTCCTCCATGAACCTACGGCGCCTACATAAGGGTTTTACCCTCATCGAGCTCGTGATGGTGATCCTCATCATGGCCATCGTTGCAACGATGACCGTATCCTTCCTCCAGGGAGGTACCGACGGTGAGAAGTGGGAGGAGACCCGCCAAAAGCTCGAGCAGATTCGCTATGCGATTCTCGGCGAACGGCGGCTCGAGAACGGAGTCGATCGCGCGCGTTTTGGTTACTTCGGCGACATGGGCCGCATGCCGACGAGTCTCACGGTGCTTACCGCCGCGGAGACGCCGGCGTGGGTGATGGATACGTTCTACGGCGTCGGCGCGGGTTGGCGCGGGCCCTACTTCAGCGGAAAGTTCACCGGCGGTCAATCGATGCTCGTGGATGCGTGGGGAAACAATCTGGTTTACTCGACCACCGCGCTTTCGAGTCTCGCCTCCGACAACGCGAATGGAGGAACTGCCTTCGCTTCGGACATCACCGTCACGTTTCCGGCCGTCGAAAGGCTTTCCACGGTCCGTGGCCGAGTCTCGGAAAACCGCGCCGCGATGGCAAACGAGGTGGTGCTGCTTCAGTATCCGGTGAACGGTACGCTCACCGCAATCACGACGACCGCGGATGCGAATGGGGCGTTCCTATTCCCGGGGGTTCCCTACGGCCGCCGATCGATTTACATAACGAGCGTCACCGGCGGCGGTCTCGGCCCCATCCCCTTCACGGTCGACGAGCCCCAGGTGACCTTCTCGCCGAATCAGGCGGATCGGTTCGGCCGCGGAGCGGTTACCTACAATACGGGAAGCATCGTCGTGACCACAACGACGATTTCGGTGAATAGCGCGAGACAGGGTAACGCCACGAGCGGCGCCAGCACCATTACGCTGAACTATACGGTTCCAAATACCCTGGGAACCAACATCGCACTCGCCGTGGGGGCGAGCGCTGAAGACAACACGCCCGACGTGATTCCGACGAAGGTTACCTACAGTACGATTACCATGTCGATGGTGGTCACGGATTACTCCGGCTATTCCTTCAACGGCTATACGGCGGGAGGGGGAATATTCATCGCGATGGTCACCGGCGGGCAGAAAGGCACCATCACGGCGACCTTCGCCGGCACGAACAACCTGCGTGGAATCGCGGCGTATACGGTGGCGGAAATCGACTCCATCGTTCCCGAGGCCCAAGCGTCCTTTAAGAACCAGGACGGAAATACTACGGGAATTTTCACCCCCCAGACCGACGGCGCCATGGTGGTCAGCTACGCCCATACCGGCATGCAGGGAACGTTCACCGCCGTGGGGCCCGGGCACACCATCAATCTGCAGCAGAAAATCTCCGGCGACGCTAGTACGACCGCCATCGGCCATCTTCTCGCCACCACGGCGGGAACCTATGCGCCAGTCGGCTATACGCATACCGGCCCGAACCGGATGCTTACGCTGATGGCCGCGTTCCGTTCCACGGGGCGCACGGTGTCGGCGACTCTGAGCAGTACCTACGAATCCGACCAGACCCTCGCCTACGTGACGGTGCGGTGGTCGAACTCGGCGACCTTGCGCAATTTCAGCCTCGCCAACGTCAGCGAAAAAGTGGCTCGTGTCTCCTCGGGAACCCGGATTAAGATTAACTCCACCATGACGGCGACGGCGGGGTCGACGACCATTCCTCTGGAAATGCTTTTCAGCCAGACCATGGGTGCGACCGATTTCGTGGTGGTATTCGAGTGGGCGAGCGGCCTTACGGACACGATTAGGTTCACGACGCCATGACGACACGGATCAAAAAGCCATCGGGTTTTACGCTGCTGGAAGTGGTCTTCGTGGTGATGATCCTCGCGATCATCGGAACGATGACGGTTTCGGCGCTGAAGGACTCGGACCGGGGGAAGCGTTTCGAGGAAACCCGGGCCAAGATGGAAATGCTCCGCATAGCGATCCTGGGAGATCCCGATAAGCGCGAGTCGGGAGGGTCGAGAAGTAACTTCGGCTACCACGGCGACATGGGCACCGTGCCGTTGGCTCTGAACATGCTCACCATCCCCCAAGTCCCCGCCTGGACGTTCGTCGGAAGCCTTGGCATCGGCGCGGGCTGGCGCGGGCCCTATGCGAAAGTGGATTTCCCCGATCCCTATTCGATTCAGACCGACGCTTGGGGCAACGCCTTTGTTTACTCGACCACTTCCATCACGAGCTTCGGCTCCGACGGGGCGGCGGGAGGCTCGTCGTTCGCCTCCGACCTCGTCGTCAATATCGACACTTCGCTACGCCGTTCGCGCGTTTGGGGAGTGGTCGCCGACGGAACGACCCGCCTTTCCGGCCAGAACGTCCGCTTGCATTTCCCGCTTGCCGGCGCCATCGCCAATTCCAACATAACGACCGACACGAACGGTTTCTTCAGCTTCACGAACGTGCCCTTCGGTCCGTGCGCCGTTCAAGTGACCAACCTGCCCGGCATCTCCCCCAAGGCGTTTTACGTCGATGCCGCCGAAGTTCAAGTGCCGAACTCCTATCTGAACTACTTCGGCAGCGTTCAAAACATCCAGGTAAACACCACGACCGCGAGCTGTTTCAGCTCGCTTCGCCACCGGGTGAATATTTTCAATAACTACATGCGGACGGGAACCCTGAACGCCATCACGGTGTGGTGGGAGAACACCAACCGTAAGCTGAATACCGTGCTCCTCAACTCCGTCGCGAACGGAACGGGATCGCTCAATCCCGGCGTTCGGATCGCCCTCGGAACGGTTCTTCTCGCTTCCGCCTACCAGACCGTGCCTTTCGATTTACGCTTCAGCAGCAAGTTGGACACCGCGCCGATCACCGCGATGCTCGAGTGGTCCCATACCAAAGATCCCGAATCCATTTCCTGGGTGACTTCCACCTGCGCGAATCCATCCATCGTCGTGCTGAACAGCTTGTCGAATGAGTACGTGACGACGGCGACCACGGCGACTCTCAATTACACGATTCCGGCGGGAGCCACGCTGCCGACGCTGGTGCTCGGCGCCACCGCCGAGCACACGACGGCCAATGCCGTCGTCTCCAGCGCTTCTTTCGGCGTGACGCCGATGACGGAGGTGACCGCCGCTCAGTCGGACAATAGCGGGTTGAGATCTTCGATCGGAATGTATTGGGTTTCGGTGACGGCCGGGCAAAAGGGGACAATCACCGCCTGGTGGCCCGGAAACACAAATACCCGGACTCTCCACGCGTACACCCTCACGAGCACGACCCAAACCGGTCCGGAAACTACCGTCGTGGCCACCAGCCTGACCGGCGATCCGTCCGCCACCATCACGACCCTTACCGATTTTGCTCAGGTGGCGACAGTGGGCGCGCAGACCGCCGCGAGCGACATGATTTCGACGGGATCGAATCACGTCCTCGACATGTACAGTACGACCGTCCGCCACGCTTCGGCGATGGGCCACATCGACGTGGAAATTCCAATGACCTTGAACTCGATCGGTTGGTCAGCCGCGACCACCGACGACATGCTCGAGGTTCTCTCTTCCTTCGTCTATCAGCCGTAGAGGCCTAGGATTTCCGGTTCCCGGTGAGCTCCGCGACTTCTTTTTTGGGCGTGTCCCAATCGGGCATCACCTGGGCGGCGGCCTCGAAGTAGCGAATCGCATCCTTTCGCTTTCCCATCTTCCTCAGGCATTTGCCTTTTCCGAAGAGCGCTTCCGGAGAACTGGGCTCGCGGAAAAGAGTGGCATCGTAGTACTTGAGGGCCTGGGCGCAGTCGTCGGTCTCGCGGAAGACGGTGCCCAGCTGCGCCAGAGTCGGGGTGTGGGTGGGACGTTGATGTAGGCTCAGAAACAGGTGAGCTTTCGCCTCCTCGTAATTTCCCTTTCTCGCTTCAAGAATCCCCAGACTGAATTGAGCGTCGGCAATGCCGGGGGCCTTGGCTATCACCTGGCGGAACTCGTCGATGGCCCAATCGACATGCCCGAGTTTCGCTAGAAGACGGGCGAGATTGTAGTGGCCGGCGATGTTGCCGGGCTCGATGCGCAAAACCTCGCGGTAATGATAAGCGGCCTGCAGGTTGTCGCCCTTTTCCTCCAGAATGGTCCCGATGTTGTTGTGGGCGAGAATCGAGTTGGGGTTGACCGCGATGGTCTGCTCGAAAAGAGCGGTGCTGTCGCGCCAGTAACCGGCCTGCCGGTGAGACAGCCCGCAGAGCACCACCAGGGCGACGGCGACGAATGCCTTGGCCTTCACGGTCGGATGATCTTTGAGGTAAACGCAGGCGAGCAGAATCGGGCCGAGAATCGCGAGATAAAGATAGCGGTCGGCCACCGTCGAGAATTCCTGGAAGTAGAACGGAATGAATCCTAGTACCGGAGCGAGCGCCGCGAGAAAGACCGCGAACGCCGTCTGGGTGGTGCGCCGTCGTTTGAGCAGCACGTAGAAGAGAAGGGTGGGGACCAGCCATGTGGACCAGGGCCAGGGCGAGTTGAGAAAAAGCGACGGGTGGCGCCCGTAGTCGGGAGCGAGCCGCAGCGGCACCAGAAGTTTCGAGAAGTAGAACGTCAGCGCATCGGAGGCGATAAGCGGTCTCGTAAACCACGGCGCGACGTAGGTCAGATTGAACGACGGCTGCGCGGCCTTGGTGATCCACGCAAGCGGAAGGGCGAGTAGAGCGGCGACGCCCGTTCTCATCGCCGCCGTGAGCGCCTTTTCCCGCAGAACCCCCCATTCAAAGAAAAACGCGATCACCGGCAGCATCACAGCCGAGGGCTTCGACAGCATCGCCAGCGGAAAGAATAGGGCGGCGGCCGCGTAACGCCAGGCGACTCCCTTTTGTTTCGCGCGCAGACGGATTCCCGCCGACAAATAGAGAATCAGGAAAAGAAGCGAGAAAAATCCCGAGAGCAAGTCTTTCAGGCCTGAGATCCACGCAATCGGCTCGACCTGTACCGGGTGGAAGGTGAAGAGGAGCGCGCCCGCGAGAGAAACCCACGGAACCCCGAGCAGAAGACTCAGCAATGTAAAAACGAGAAACGCGTTGGTGGCGTGGAGGCCGAGATTCACCGAATGGTAGAAGCGCGCCTCGGCTTCCCGCCGTTTTCCGCCGGGCCCCCATGTGGCCCAGTACTTCTCGAAGACCGCCTTTTGCGCGGCCCAAGCCGTGTACGTCACCGGAATGTAGAGGCCTTGGTACGGCTCCGCCCAGATCTTCTCGAGGCCCCCGCCGTCGTTGCGCAGGTGGGGGTTGTTGGAAATGTGCATGTCGTCGTCGAGAAGGACGAACTCGCTTTCGCCGACGCCCCGAAAAGTCAGGCAAACGGCGATGAGAAAGGCGGCAATGACGGCGGCACGCATGGCGTGGCCACATTATAGGGAAAGAGAAGGACTACGCCTCGGCGCGCAACGTCATTCCGGCGGGTGAGCTTTGAGCTCACTCCGCGTTCTGGGGGCCTTCGGGGAACTTGATCTCTTTGGTGACCGTGGACTGCTTCTTGAGATTTTCCACCCACTGGCTCATGAGCTCCGACTGCAGCGAAGTGCCGAGACTCTTTTCCACTACTTCGGCGGACTTCTCGAAGTCCTCGGCCTTCGGCTTCTCCACGGTGGCGAGCTTCAGGTAGTAGTAGTTGTTCTGGTGGTAGTGCAGCTTCTTCGAGATCGGATCCTTCAAGCTCAGAGCGAACACGGCATCGAGCATGGGCTCCGCTTGGCCGATGTTGGGGATGTAGCCCTGGCCGAGAGAGAAGGGGCCCGTCTTCTTCGGCGTGATTTTCACCTTCGCGAGCTCCGGCTCGAGCGGCTTTCCGGCGGCGAGAAGCTCTTCCCACTTCTTGCGCAAACCTTCGGCGTATTCCTTGCGGACCTTCTCGGAGGCGAGCGTTTCGGCGATCTTGGGTTTCGCCTGCTCGACCGTTTGAGTGCTCTCGGTTTTCTTGTCCTGAACGAGGAGCAGGAAATACCCGAAACTCGTTTCGATGGGATCGCTCACCTTGCCCGGGGCCAGCTGGTCGAGGGCCGCTTCGAGAGGCGGCTCCAAAGTGCCGCGCGTGATCCAGCCCACCATTCCGCCCTTGGAGGCGAACTCGTCGTCGGACTGCTTCTTGGCGGTGCCGGCGAAATTTTCGGGGGTGACCGTTTTCGCGATCGCCTCGATCTTCTTTTTCGCTTCCGCCTTCTGCGCGTCGTTCGCCTTATAGGGAACGCCGACGCGGATCTGGCGCAATTCGACGGAGGCCTTTTGGGCGAAGTCCTCTTTGTGGGACTCGTAGTATTGCTTGAAGGTGTCGTCGGACGCGGTTTTCAAAAACGCCTTCACTTCGGCGTCGCTCGCGTTTTTCGAGGAGGCCACCTCGTCGAGGTTGATCTTGGCGACCGCGAGATCCACCTTGGTTTCCCGAAGCTCGTAGGCGCGGTGAATGGCGTCGGGAGTCATCCGGACGCGGTCCGTCAAATAACTTTGAAACTTGTTCCAAAGCAGGCGTTCCCGTTGCCGCTTTTCCATGAGTCCCACATTCGGGATTTTGGCGTAGGCTTCCGCGTCAAACTTTCCGCCGCGCTGGAAGTAGGTCTGGCTGCGAATGTGCTCGGCCAGCTCGGAATCGGGAACCAGGATGTTCAGCTGGCGGCCCTGCTGGGCGAGCAGCTTGAACTGGATGAGCTCGTCGAGGGTTCGCTGGGGAATCTGCAGCTCGTAGAGGAACTTTTCGTCGTATTGGGCTCCGAAAAGCCCTTGGAACTGGGCGACTTTGTTCTCGAGCTCCATCTGAAAATCGCGTTTGGTGATCCGGTCGCCGTTCACCCAGGCCGCCGCCGAGTCGCCGCCGGTGTCTCCACCGCCGCCCAATTTGCTGCCTCCGATGCCGGAAACCGCCATCACGGCGACGACGCCGCCTACGATGAGAGTGGTAATGATGTTCTTTCTGCGTTTGCGGATGAAATCCAACATTCAGATCGCCCCAAGAAAAAGTTTACATATAAGGTGAAATATCAATAAAATCAAGCATCCGTCCTTCTATGGGCCGGACACTCAAGCACCGTGCCTAAACAACGCAAATACGCGCTAGCCGCACTTTTCACCGCCTGCATTTGCGTGCTCGCGCTTTATATTCACCGCCACCGCCAGGGGAAGACGGGCACCATCGACAACCTGCTCATCTCCACCGCGGCTTCGCTTCAAAAGCATTTCTACTATTTCAGTACGGGCAGCCGAACGATTGTGGATCGTTACGTGCTTCTCGTAAATGCGGAAAAAGAGCGCGACGAGCTGTCGAAGGAAGTGGCCTACCTCAAGACGAAGGTCGCCGCCCTTCAGGAAGTCGAGCTCGAGAACAACCGCTTGAGGGATTCGCTGCGTTTCGGCGAAAAAATCCCCGAGCCGCTTCTCGCCGCTCACGTCATGGCCCATGACGTGTCGACCGATTATTTCGGTATCCGCATCGACAAGGGTAAGGACGACGGAGTCCGTCCCGGCATGGGAGTCATCAGCCCGAGCGGGCTCGTGGGCCGCGTGCTTCGCGCGAGCGACAAGTATTCCGACGTGCTGGCGCTCGTCGATCCGACGAGCAACATCGACGCCATCATCCAGCGAAGCCGCGCCCGTGGAATCGTCTCCGGCCAGAGCAAGACGCTCACGTGCCGTCTCAAATACGTCGATCGGTCGGAGGACGTCGCGGTCAACGACGTGGTGGTTTCCTCCGGCTTCAACGCGATCTTCCCGAAGGGGCTGGTCATCGGCTACGTGAGCCAGGTGATTCCGGACCCGAACGGTATCTTGCAAACCGTGGTGGTGAAGAGCGCCGTCGACATTTACCGTCTGGAAGAGGTGTTCATTGTTCTTTCTCCAGCCGAGCCACCGAAGACTTCTTAGCAGCCTGAATCCGATCGTGATGGTGGGCGCGGTGCTATGCCTCATCCTGCTGCGCACGACGGGAAAGCCGCTTTTCGGCTGGCTGGTGCATTGGGACGTGCTCCTTCCGGCCGTCGTTTACTTCGGCCAGCGGCGCACGCTCCCCGAGGGACTGATTTTGACGCTGTTCTGCAGCCATCTCTATTCGCTTTCGTCGGCGGCGCCCATCGGCGTGTTCACCTCCTATTACCTCGGCATCTTCGTGCTTGCCCGTCTGGTGAGCTACGTGATGTACGCGAGCACGTGGGTCTCGATTCTCCTGCTGATTCTTTCGCTTTCCCTGATCGCCCGGTTTCTACTTACGGGAGTCGCGAGCGCTTTCGGCCACGGCTGGTCGATCTTCGCGCCGGGAAATTTTTCGTTCTTCTTTCTAATCTGGGGATCCCTGATGGGATACATCGTGTACCAGATGCTCGGCGTGCTGGATCTGCTCACCTACAAGACGGCCGCCGCCAACATCGAGCTCGCGGAGTCGGAGTTATGAGCGTCAAGCGGGAGGCTCGACTACCATGATCGGCCGCGAAGAGGAAATCCGGCTATACCGCGATCGGGTCAATCTCTTCTACGTCATCGTCACGGTCGCTCTCGGCCTCATTCTCCTGCGGCTCTTTTTTCTGCAGATCGTGAACGGCGAGGAGCTTCGCCGGTACTCGGAGGCGAACCGGCTGAAGAAGGAGCGCCTCTTTCCCACGCGAGGGGTGATCTACGACCGGAACGGGGCGATTATCGTCGATAACCGCGCGGCCTTCGACGTCGTTCTCTTTTCCCAGTACTACCCCTTCGACGAGGTGACCAACACCCGCCTGGCGAAGGCGCTGAAGATTTCCCTGGAAGAGCTCGAGCGAAAGCTCGCCAAGGCCAGAAAGCGCGCCGCCTTTCACTCGGTGCTGCTCCGATCGGACGCGCCGCCGGACGTGCTCGCCGCCATCGAAATGGACGCCGAAGGTTTCCCCGGCGTCGACGTGGAGCCCACCGTGCAGCGGCGCTATCCTCACGGGGACGTGGCGGCCCAGGTGCTCGGCTACGTAGGCGAAGTGGACAACGCCGACGTGAAGAAGGACACGACGGGCAAACTTCAGCCCGGCGATTTCATCGGCAAGATGGGCATCGAGATTTACCACGATAAGCACCTGCGCGGGGAAAACGGCATCGGCTACGTGGAGGTGGACGCCCGCGGCCATCGCCGAAAGGCGGAGCAGGGGGACAAGCTGCTCGGTTACTCCGCCCAGACGGATCCGATCCCGGGCCACAACCTCTTCTTGACCATCGATCTCGACGTGCAGCTCGCCGCCGCGAAGGCGATGACCGACCGCCAGTTCAACGGCACCGTCGTCGCCCTCGATCCCAGAAGCGGAGAGATCCTTGCGATGGTGAGCTATCCGAGCTACCACCCGGGGCTCATCTCGGGGCGCGAAATCGACTC
>CAZZHG010000067.1:0-29304 GCA_964653655.1 uncultured Pseudobdellovibrionaceae bacterium | reverse complement strand
CTCTGCGCGTTTCTAAGCCCATGTTAGCTTGGAAGATTGAACGGGAGGCATCGTGTTTCGCATCTTGGCCCTTCTTTTTTCCGTCGTTCTTGCCGCTCCGGCCCAAGCCGCCGGATTCGCCGACAAGGGATACATCGAGCATAAGTGGACCGAGAACAGCACGCTCGCGATCCGGATAGCCCCCACGCCTTCCGGCTTCGCTCTTGGAGCGACCGTTTCCAAGTTCCTCTTTCTGCAACCGGGCTGGGCCGAAATCACGTGGTTCAACCTCGACGGAACCCTGAACCAAACCATCGGGAAGAACGGCATCGTCTCGATCCCGTTGAAAGGCCAGGCGCTCATTCAAAAAATTCTGACGTCGCCGACCGGCGGGTACTTCGTTCTCGGAGCCATGCGCGCCGGCATGACGGAGGATTTCGATCTGATTGTTCTACGGCTGCGCGATGACGGGACCCTCGACACGAGTTACGGAAAAAACGGAACGACCAGGATCGATCTGGACTTCGGGAGCGAAGACTTCGCCTCGGACGTAGTCATCCAGCGAGACGGCAGTCTCTACGGATTGGTCACCACGGTGGAGCAGAACATCCCGCATAGCGCCCTCGTGAAGCTTGCCCCGAACGGCACGATCGATCCTTTCTTCGCCGATAGCGGCTTGCTGGAGATCCCGGCCCCCAAGGGCGTCAATCCCCTTCGCCTGTTCCGCGATTCCAATGGGCTGACCACGATGTTCTTCGCTCCGGGCGGCACCACCAACCGGGCCTTCGCGCTACGTATGTCCGACGACGGAAAGCTCGATCAAAGTTTCGGAACGAATGGAATCTCCGAGCTCGGCTTTCCCGCCGGTGTCCCTTCCGCGGTACAGGAAGTCGCCGAGCGAACGGGTGGAGGCTACTGGCTGATCGGAGCCGCCGGTGAGCCGGGCAAAGGAGATTTTCTAGCCGTCCGCTTGGACTCGAACGGAAGGACCGACGGATTTGCCGGCACCGGCTACGTGAAGATCCAGCCGCCCGCGGGCGCAACGAACTGCGGCATCGTAGCGCTCGGGGAAACCGGCCGCGGAGAGCTCACCGCGCTCGGGCAGTGCGCGATCAATCAGAAACCCGTCTTGATCCTCGCCCAGTGGGCGGCCGACGGAAGTCTCGACCAGAGTTTCGGAAAAAACGGCGTGTCCAGTTACGAACCCCCCTCCAGGTTGAACCCGCCCTATGCCATGGTGAAAGTGGCGGACGGATGGCTCGTTCATGGCTCGGGCTCGATGTTGGGCAGTACTTCGGCGATGGTCTTGAAGTTCGACGACAAGGGAAACTTGATGGCTCCGAATGCGGGAGGCCCAAAGCCATGATGGGAAAGACACTGTTACTTGGCGTTCTGCTTTTGAGCCGGCCGGCCTTCGCCGCCGACCCCGCGGAGCTCGCGGCGCGGCTCTTCCACCGGCTGGCGGGAACTCCGCTGAAGCTCGGCGATCCTAGACGGACGGAGATGGCAAAGGCCATCGTGGAAAACCGGTGGGAGGACGCGGCCAAAGTCGCAACGTCCGACGACGGTTTTCTCGAAACGACGGTGCGCCATTGGGCGGCGCCGCTCGGACGCCGGGCCGAGGATCCTTACGGCGACTTTACGGATTTCGACGCCATGATTGTCGGAACCATCCGCGACGACCGGGATTTTCGGGAAATCCTCTATGACGATTTCACCTACGTCGGACCCGACAAGATCGGGACCCCTCCCATCGGCCCCGAGACGGCGCAGTTCTATTACAAGGCTTTGGAGCCTATGGGCATCGCGAAGGTGCTCAAGCGCAAGACCCCCCAGGCCTCGGATCGGGAGGACTCGTCGGGGGTACTCACCTCCGACGGCTGGGGAGCGGAGCACATGAACGACGGCACCAACCGGCGCGCCGTGGTCTTCGCCTTCCGCGAGTTTCTTTGCACGCCCATCGAGGAGCTGGCGGACGGTTCGGTTCCGGACTTTCGCGTCCACCGCGACGTGGATCGCTCTCCGGGCGGCCTGACCGGCACGTACGTTCAGACCTGCCGCCGCTGCCACGCGGGCATGGACGCTCTCGCGGGGGCCTACGCCTTCTTCCGCTCCGATGAAACGTTTCTGGTCGATGGCGGAAATTTCAGACGGATTCTGAAGACGGTGAAGGACGACCGGGTGGTGAAGCGGATGAACAAGAACGGCGACGTATATCCGCAAGGGTTCGTCACCGTCGACGACAGCTGGGTCAATCTCTGGACCCAGGGAAAGAACGCGGATCTCGGATGGCGGGGGGCTACTTCCGGCCGCGGCATCCAGTCGCTTGGCCGAATGCTCGCCCAAACGGAGGCCTTCTCCCGTTGCCAGGCGAAAAAAGTTTTCACGCAAGTCTGTCTCAGGCCGCCCACCGGCGAGGACAAGCGGGATCTCGCCGATCTCACGCGCGACTTCGAAGCGAACGGATTCAAGATGCGGAGGCTGTTTGAAAAGGCTGCCTTGCTTCCCCAATGCCTGGGAGGTGCGCGATGAAACGGATTTTGCTCGCTACGCTACTCGTACTTGCCGGCTGCAGCCGCGAGAAACCGAAGGAGCCCGAGGTTCACTCGGCAACTCCGTTGGGAGGCACCTACGGCTTGATGAACTTTCGTCAGCTCCAAAGTGCGTACGCTTCCTCCTTGGGAATTCACGCTTATGAAAAGGGCGTCTACTACGCCGCCGACGAGCTGAGGGGCCGGCTTCCGGCTAGCAACGCTCCCGCGCAGCTCACTCAGCCCGCGGTGACGGCGACGATTGGGCTAGGGGCTGCCTTTTGTTACGCGCTAGTCGATCGCGAAGCCAAGATCACTCCGAAAGCCCGAAAGTTTTTCGGAGAGCTGTCTCTCGGCCAGGCCCCGGAGGATTTCGCGCTCAAAGCGGCGGCCCGCCATCTGACGGAGGCCTTGTGGCGCCGGCAGGGGACGGACGAGGAAATCGCGGAGTTGATGGCTTTGGGACGCGACATTTATCAGCTGGGTATTTCTAAGCCGGCGGCTACGACCGTGACGGCGGGGAAAGAGACTTGGCTTTCCCTCTGCAGTGCGACGGCCGCGTCCGTGGATTCCCTGACGCTTTAGGAGAATGGCGATGAATCTCAAGAAACTTCTCGCGACGGGACACAAATTTCCTCTGACCAGGCGTGAGCTAATCGGTCACGGTCTCATGACCGCCGCCGGAGTGGTGCTGGGGCCGACTTTGTTTCCCCGCGCCGCCTTCGCGGCCCAGTGCGATGAGCCGCCGTCCAACTGGATGCCGTTTCTCGTTTTCGACTGCGCCGGCGGAGCGGGACTGGCCGGTAATTTCGTCGTCACGGGCAAGGGCGGGGCGGAAGACTATCTGCCCGACTACAGCCGCATGGGGGTTCCGAAGAGCCCGGCGAAGGGTGGGCCGGTCGACAAGCAATTCGGCGCTGGTTTTCATCAGGATCTGAGCAAGATCCGCGAGGGGATTCTCACGACGGCAAGCCCCGCGGCTTTGGCGAAACTGCGCATGGGTCTCGTCTGCAACATCAGCCAGGACGACAGCAACGAGAACATGCTCTCGCCGTTGCCGCTGGTATCCGATCTCGGCCTTAGGGGTAAGCACATCGCGGCGGGTCTCGGGGATCGGCCGACCGATTCCGGAGGACAATCGAAATCGCCCGTCTTTCTTCCCCAATGGAAACCGGTGGCGGTGAAGGGGGCGGACGACATCGCCCAGGCTCTCAGCTACGGCAAGCATCTCAGCGGCCTCTCCATCGCCCAGCGGGAGAGGCTTGCGAAATCGCTGAAAAGCCTTTCGGCCAGTCAGCTCAATCGTTTCCGATCTCTTCCTCATGGAGAGGAGATGGCGGCGGTTGCGACGTGCGGCTACCTGAAGAGCGAGCGCCTCGCGACACCGGTGGAAGGGATGGACCCTCGCCAGGACGCGGTTTGCGCGCAGATTTACGGTTTGAAGCCTGACACGAAGTCCGAGGAGGCCAAAGCCGCGGCCATCGCATACAACGTGATCAAAGGAAACACGGGGCCCGGAGCCCTCACCATCGAAGGCTGCGACTACCACGATGGAACGCAAGCCACCGGCGACGCGAAGGATCTCGAAATCGGCCAGAACATCGGCCGAGCAGTGGAGCTGGCGTACAAGATGGGTAAACCTCTCTATTTCGCCGTCATCTCCGACGGTGCCACTTATTCGGATCCCGGCACGCGAATCTGGCGCGGGGATGCGGGAACCCACGGCCTTGCCATTGCCGGCTTTTTCCACCCTACCCGCGTTCCCGAAATGCGCAAACTTCAGCTGGGGCACTTTACTTCGGGGCAGGCGGTGGATCGATCTACCTACGTCGGCGCGGAACCCAAGCGGGCCGCGTACGCTCTGTTCCTCAATTACCTCGCCGCCCACGGCGAGGCGGGGCAGTTCTCCCGTTACGTGAACGAAACCGAGTTCAGCTCGAGCGAAATCGATGCGCACCTTCTCTTTGCTTAGCCTTCTCGCTTGCCTCGCGGGTTGTAATTATTACGACCGCAAGGATCTCCAGTCCGCGCCCCCCGAAACTCTGTCGGGGCTAAAGGCGTTCAGGGGATCCGTGTTCCCGCTGGTGCGCGAAAAGTGCATCGGTTGCCACGGGGGAAAGCAGTCTCCGCTTTTCGCCCAGAGCGACGAGGCCGCGGCCTACCGCCTCGCCCTCAACTACGCCGACTTCCGGGATCCGGACAAGTCCGTCTTCGTCTACCGCTCGAAGAACGGCCACTGCGGCGACAATTGCCGGACGGACGGGAACGAGATGCGTCTTGCGATCGAAACGTGGTGGGAGCAGGGACAGAAGGGCGATACCCCGGAGCTGCCTCCCGCGCTTCCGAAGACCGTGCCTCAGCTCATCGCCCCCGGCGTTCAGCCGAAGTTTCAGACCTACACGTGGGATTTGGATTCCGTCGGCCCTGACTTCAAGGGCGCGAAGTTCTCTCTCGAGATCCGCCGCGCCGAAGGCGAGAGCTTGCGTTACCGGGCTCCCCGCCTGATTCCCGGAGCGATTGCCTTGCGGCTCCGCGCCCCCAGGGTCTGGGTGAACGGCGGCTTTGACAGCGCGGGGGACGTGTTTCGCCGAGTGGAAGCGATCGTCAATCCCGGCGAGAACGTCGTACTCGGCGGAGAGACCGGAATTCTCAACGTGAAGGGCGGGGAGGCGATCGAGGTGCTGATCGAGTTTCCCGACTTACACGCGGCCGGCGCCAACTACTGCCTCGAAACGGATTTTTTCGAGAAAGCGGTTCGCCCCATCTTCGATCTCAAGTGCGCGAAGTGCCATACCGCGGGAGGCACGGCGAAGTTGCTGCCCTTGGATGGATCCGTGGAGACTTCATGCGCGAACGCACGCCAGCGCGCGACTCTGACCAACCCGGAGGCCGCTCCCCTCATTTCGTACCCGTACTTCCAGCGCAACGATCACCCCATCAAGGCCATCGGGCAGGTCGAGGCCGACACGATTCTCGCGTGGCTCTCCAAGGAGAGGGATGCGGAAACCAGGCCGCCCGAACCTTAGTCAGCGCCGTACGGAACCTACGCAGCCGGCCTAGGCCCTCTCTGAACACAGGGTTTTTCGGATCGCTGCCCAATCCCAAGCACCCGTCCGTATAGCCCGTCGACGCGGTTTCGGCGGTCCCAGGCTGGCGGTCCGTGCGGGAGAGGGGGCACCGCGATTGCAGCCTTTGGTAGCAAGCCTTTCCCGACTTCACTTCGCCCAGACTGCTCACCTAGACACATCGGTCCATCGTCATAAACATCAGTCCAAAGTTCCGCGCCTCGTGATCCTCTTCGCCCCGGAGGTAACGTGGCTAGACTCATCCGTACCTGTGTCCTGATTTCGATTCTCCCCATCGCCTTTGCGGTGGCGGCCGACGCTCCCGGCGTTGGGCCCGGCCGTACGCGTCCGCTTCCGGACACGATGGCGGCTCAGCACCGGCTGCAGATCCGTAAAACCAGCCGCTGGATTCAGGATGACGAAACCAGCGCCGCGCTCGAAGCGGAAAAGCTCAAGGTGCTTGGAAAGAAGCGCCGCCTTCTCATTAAGGAGCTCGAGAAAACCCTCAAGACCGTCAAGGAGGAGCCGCGAAAGCTCGATCTGAGCCTCCGCTTGGGCCGGCTCTACATGGAAGAGTATTACGCCTCCATGAACTCGGCCTTCGAGAAGTACGAACAGGCCCTCGAGAAATATCAGAAAAATCCCAAGGGCAAGAAGGCCCCCCGTCTCAGCCGCAGCCGCGCTACGGCGCAGCTGAATAACGCGCGCTCGATCTTCAAGTCATTGAAAGCCAAGCACGCGACCGGTAAACGCGGCGACGAGATTCTGTATTTCTTCGCGCTCACCTCCTTGGATAAGGGCATGGAGAAGGCGGCCATGGAAGCCTTCCAGCAGCTCGTGGACAAGAACCCGCGCTCGCGCTTTACTCCCGATGCGCTCGCTCAGCTCGGCGATTTCTATTTCCGCGAGCACGATGTCGAAAAGGCGGAGTCCTACTTCGACAAGATCGTGAAGCGAAAGCTCGCCCCCCTGGTTTCCTACGCTCTCTACAAGAAGGCCTGGTGCGCTTATCACCAGGAAAAACCCGAGGCCGCCCTCAAGTTGTTCGCCAAAGTCATAGAGGACGAGAAACCGGGCAAAGCCGACGTGGGCGTTCGCGTGCGCAACGAAGCGCTCGCCGACATCACTCTGCTCTTCACGGAGCTCAACCTCGTGGAGCGCTCGATCTCCTATTTCCGCGGCTTCGAAGATCCGATTTACCGCCGCGGCCTGGAAACGATGGCGGCGCTCTATCTGGAAAAGGGCAAACACCAGAGCTCCATCGACCTTTGGGAAAACCTGATCCAGTCCGACATTCTCCACCCGAAGAATCCGTCCTACGAAGCGAACGTCGCCGAAGCCCTCGTGCTCAAAAGCGACGTCGAAGGGGCCATAGCCCGGCTCGGCCGCCGGATTCCGCTCTACCTCGACGATAGCGATTGGCACGACAAGAACGGTAAGACCGAAGGGGTCACTCAGGCGGGCCTCACGCTGCTCGAGGAGCTCGTGCGCCGCTATGCCCTCAAGTTCCACGACACGGCCCAAAAAATGACCCAGGGAAAATATTACGACTACGCGAAGTCCCTGTACGCGCGCCACCTCGAGCTCTTTCCGAAAGCGGCCGAGAGCAATCGGATGCGCTACAACCTCGCTAAGATTCATTTCAAGCAAGGCGAGTTCAGGGACGCGGCGAACCAATATGCCACCGTCCACGAGAAGGAGCCGAAAGGGGCTCTGAAGAAGGACGCCCTGGTTCAGGCGCTCGCTTCCTTGTCGAAGGAGCTCGGCGCGCGGCCCGCGGAAAACGTGGCGCCCCGGGGCAAGGGCACGGAGAAACTTGGTGACGACGAGGAAGGGGAGCGCGTCGCTTACGGCGAGGCGGAAGAGCAGTTTCTCGCATTGTCGCAGACCTATCTTAAGGAATATCCGGACGCCAAGGACGTCGCCGAAGTGCTCTACGAGCGCGGTTACCTCCTGTACCGGCACCGCGACTTCGACAAGGCTCTGGCGGTTTTCAAGGAAATCGTCGGCCGCAACCCCAAGCACGTGACCGCGACGAGCGCGGCTCACTTGTCGCTCGATATTTTCAACCGCCGAAAAGACTACGCTGGGCTCGTGACGGTCTGCGAAGGGCTGCTCACGGTGGACTTCGACAATCTGAAGTTCCGCGGCGAGGTGGAGGAGATTCTCCGCCGCTCGGAGCTGAAGCTCATCGAGATCCTGGAGAAGGAAGAGAAGTTCGCCCAGGCGGCCGAAGGTTATTTGCGCTACTGCGACAAGTACGGCCCTCAGGATCCGGCGCTCCACGAGAAGGCGCTTCATAACGCGGCCGTTCAGTTCACGAAGGCCGAGCGCTACGTTTCCGCCCAGGAAACGATGGAGAAGTTCCTCCGGACTTTCCCGAAGAGTAAGCTGACTCCTCAGACGCGGCTTCTCGTCGCGCGTTCGCACGAGTCCATGGGGGAACCGGCGCGCGCGGCGCGCTTCTATGCGGAGTACGCTCAGAACACGCCGAAGGGCAGGGAAACCAAGACCGCCATTCAGCTCGCGGGCTGGAACTACTGGGCGGCGGGCGATTTGGCCCGCGCGGAAAAGTGGCTGGAGACTTATCTCGATCTCTATCCGACCGATCCTTCGGCGGAGCGCAATCTTCTCTCCTTTTACGAAAGCCAAGGATTCGAGGATCAGGTTGCGAAATTCCATCGCCGGGCGCGGGGCAGAAAGGGCATCGGGCCCATCGAGCTCGCCGATCGGACGGTGAAGCTCGCCGAGCTCGTCGTGAAGCAGTCTCCCAAGGAGGCCGGTAAGCTTCTTGCCGAAGCCGCCGAGATCGCCCACGGGTTCGAGGGCCATTTCAAAAAGCACGCAAAAGGCGTCGAGATCCTTTCGAAGATCGCCCTCTGGAAGTTGCAGGAAAAAGAAAGCGGATACTACCGCGTTCGCCTGAACCGTTCGGCGACTTTGGAGGCTAATCTCGCGAAGAAGATGGAGCTTCTGAAAGAGCTCGAAAGAGACTACAGCCGGGTAAGCGCGCTCGGAAACGAAGAGATGGGTCTTTCGGCGATCTACAAGACCGCCCGGGCCTACGCGCACATGGCGCAGGAAGCGGCCAACGCGCCGGTTCCTCCGAGCTTATCGGGTAAGGACCTCGAAGCTTATCAGCGCGAGATCAAGGACGTGATGGTCACTCCGTTCCAGGAGAAGACCGTCGCCCTTTCTCAGCGCTGCCTGGAGGATTCTCAGGAGCTTCACCTCTATTCGAAATGGACCGCGAAGTGTTTTTCGCTCGCGGCGGAAGTCAACGCCGAGAAGTACCCGACGGTCCGCACCTTCTACGTGGCGTCGCTTCATACGGCGGTGTTCGCTCCGGATCCAAAAAAATCGAAAATTCCGGCGGGCGCCGAATCGGCGGAGGTGAGATTTCCCTCGCTGGCTAGCTCGCTGCTGGACGGTTTCAGCTCCGAGGCCCAGGCGCTCTATTTCGGCGCGGACGATCCGGAAGATCTTTCCGCCTCGTCGCACGATCCGCTGTCGTTCGACTACAGCCTGCTAGCCGATAACCGCGGCGAGGTGGTGGAACGCGCGCTTTCGTCGGAATCCCCCGGCCGAGGCGACACTCCCACCTTCGCCTACTTGAACCTCCTGCGGCTCAAAAAGCCGAGCGAGGGAGTCTCGGCCATACGGGAAGCGTTGAGAATCGATCCCCTGAACCCGGCGCTGCACAACCTGCTCGGTGTCGCGTATCTGGAGTCCGGTAACCTCGCCGGCGCGGAGACTACCTGGCTTGCCATGATCGGCCGCGGTGAAAAGAACGGCGCGGTGCTGAACAATCTCGGCGTGCTCAACCTGGTCCGGGGCAAGGAAACTCAAGCCATCGCGTTCTTCAACGACGCGAAGGCCCTCGAGGACGGTAACGAAGCGCCGATCAACCTTGGCTTTCTCGCCCTGAAGTACCGAAACGGCGGACTGGGCCGGGACCTCTTCGAGGACGTCAGAAAGCGCGGAGAATCGGGACCGGCGGACGTCGGCGTTCTCGTGGCTCAGATGCAGGCCGGGGACATGGACGACCTCCGGGAAAATCTCGAAGATTTGACGAAGCGTCACCAGACGGATCCCTACGCCCGGCTTGCCGTGGCGTACTTCCTAATCGACGTGGAGCGGGATTTCTCTCTCGCCTCCAAAGTACTCAACGAGTACCTGGAGCGCGGCGAGATGAAAGAGCCCGGTGGCCACTTTCAGAGAGCCTTGCGTGAAGCCGCCCGCGGAATGAACGAAGAAGTCGCCTCCCTCCAGCTGGATCGGAAGGAGTGATGGGTTATGCGGTTCGCACATTGGAAGTATTTGGCGTTTGCGGTCCTGACCGGCTGCGAGGGTATGAACCTGTCCAGAACGGGGTCTCTCCCGGATGGAGGGGGCGACCTCGACCCCCTGGGCGGAGCGGGCGGCCCAAGCTTAGTCATTGAAGACGCCACCGATACGTTCACGACTCGCTTCTCTCAACGCACGGATATCCTCGCCGTCATAGACAACTCCGGCAGCATGTCGCAGGAACGGGCGGCGGTGATTAGCTCCATGGGCGAGTTTCACCAACGGCTCAATCAGGCGCGGACGAACGACTACCGCTTCGCCGCCGTCACGACGGATGCCTATACGAACGAAGGCAAGCTCGTGGCCTACCAGGGCATTGACATCGTCGAGAGCTCGTCGGCCGATCCGGTCGCGGCGGTCCAAGGGATTCTAAACAGCGTCGTCAACTCTCCTAAAAGTTACTGGGAACAGGGACTGAAAGCGGGCGAGCGAGCTCTTTCGGTGAATGGCGCCCGGCTCCTTCGGGCTAACACGGATCTCGCGTTAATTCTCATCAGCGACGAGGAGGACTATTCCTGCCTCGATTCTGGCGGAGTTCCCACCGGAAAGGTCTGTCCTGGAATGGACACCGGAAAGCAGCCTCAGGATTACGCGGACCCGAAACCGTGGACGGGTGTCGCGGTCGAGAGTTACAAGAACTTCCTCAAGGGCCTCGGCCGCACGGTGCTCGTTTATTCGATCGTCGGCGTCGCGGATCGCCAATGTGAGGAAGTCAGCAAGGGCACTCGTTACCAGCTCTTACAGACACTGATGGGAACCGGCTTCACGGCGCCCATCTGCAACGATACGCTCGTGGATAATTTCACGCGGATCGGCCGCGCCATCTCGGCGCGCGGCGATTGTTACGCGCTCACCCATCCGGCGGTGAACCCGGACAGCGAGTTCGTGGTCCGCGTCGCTGGAGTCGGTGTTCCGCTGTCGTCCACCGACGGTTTCTCGTACGAGCGATCGAGCAACTCGATCTGCTTTGCCGGCTCCTTCATTCCGCCCGCCGGCGCCACCCTGACGATCGGGTACAAATGGGCCCGCTGACCCGTGTTCGGGCCGTCTACGGCCAAGCTTCTCCGGATCGCCCATTTGCCCTACAATTCGTGCCCCTCCCCGGCGATTTTTCGTGCGGCGTGAAACGGCACCGCCCTTGCAAAAGTTAACCGCCGGGTCGTTGCTAGCCGAGGGGATTATGAAGGGCATTATCGCTATAACACTGTTCACGCTTTGTCTTGGGGGTAAGCTTCACGCCTCCGAGTTTCCGCTTTCTTCGTCGCAGATGGACGAGCTCATGAATCGAAGCAAAAAATTCGCGACGATGAAACCGGAGAGGCAGCAGGACCTTCGCGACAAGGCGAGCTACTTATTTCATTTCGCGGCCTCCATCGCCGCGAAGGACGCCTACCGCACCAAAATCAGCGCCATCTACGATGCCTCCCAGCCCGAGGAAGTTCGGCGCGGGTATATCGCCGAAGCCGAGAAAGCGGCGGAGGCGGCCGCCAAGGAGACCATCGATAAGTGGCTCAAGTTCAATGTGGACGGACGCAAGCCCACCATCGGCGCTCTCGAATTTCGGATGATTCCGAGTAATCCGGCGACCGAGAATTTTCACGAGTGGAGCGTCTTTCTGACGAAGGAAGGGAAAGTGGATTACCGTACGCGCGAGTTCGGGCAATCCACCACCTCGCCGGTCGAAAAACGCACTCCGGTCAATCCGCTCGTGTGGGCCGACGACGTTTTTAAAGGGTCGCCCGCGGATCGAACGCGTTTGGCCGAAGAGTTCGAGGCTCGCCGCAAGAAGTGGGCGGCGGAGCATCCCGAGTACTCGACTCCCCGGTTCTACGCTCCGTCGAGCGGATTCGGCGGTGGCGGCGGCGGTTATTCGAGCACTCACTCCTGCGGAACTCCTTCCGCGAACGTGGGCGCCCTTCGTCCCGAGTTCAACGGAATGAGATAACCTAAGTAAAGTTATGCGACATTCCAAAAGGTGCGGCCTCACTTCTGGCTGCCAGAAGTGAGGCCGCACCTTTTGGCGTTTGTTTGACCTGGGCTTGGAGCTGCGTTAGGTCCTTCAGCCTATGAAAACGCCTTTCGTGCTATTCACGTTTTTCGCCCTTTCCGCTTCCGCCGCGTCCATCCGGACCGAGATGGCCTGCCCCCACGAAAGCCACGAGACTTGCCGCTGGGAAATTTTCGCCCGCAGCACCCGCGACGCCCAAGGGGTGCGAGTCGACATTTCCTGGGAGAAGGGCGTGCAAAGCCGTCATTGGGAGAAGCCGAAAGCCCACAGCCTGCGGTGCAACGTGGACCGGGATTTCGATCCCGCGGGCGGCGGCTTTCTCAAGGTGTGGTTCAGGGGAGAGACGGCACCTTGCGACGCGATGGCCGGAAACCCGGCCGACTGCGGAGTCACTTTCGATTTGGAAGACCCCACTCAGCTCTATTCCTCCACTGGCGTGTCCGTCGTCGCGCCCAAGGGCAAAGAGCTCACGCGGGTGGAGCTTTACAGCACGCTGAATCTTCAGTGTGGGAATTTCGGTCAGGCCGATTTTTCGAAGGCGAAGTGGAACGCGCTTGTGGGTTGGGCGGAAGGGCTGCCCGGCGACGGCACCTACCAGAAGTAAGCTCCGAAAATATTCAGGGCCCCGGGAAATCCCCGGGGCCCTTTTCCATTCGGCTCTTAGAAGTCGATGCCGACGTAGATTTGATGAGTGTTCGGGAGGGAGACCCGGTTCTCATCTTTACGCCACTTGATTCGGCCGGCGCTGAGGTAGGGGTACTCCGTGACGACCCTCTTCCAGTGGGCGTAGGTCACGAAGCCGACCCGCACTTTCACCCCACGGAACTGGTAGAGTTGGGGACGCTGTCCGCGGTAAGCCGCGTCCAGCATTTTGGCCAACATCTCCTTGGTGAACGCCTGGGCCACGCGCTGCGCTTCCGCGTTTCCGTTTCTCATCAGATCGCGCTTGGTTTCCAGTACTACCGTCTTCAGATACTCGATCACGGGTGCCGGGTTCTCCGTGGCGACGGCCGCCGCGATGGCGCTGCCGAAGCGCACGTACTCGGCGTGATTGATGTGTTTGCCGAGAATCACCGCGCGGAATTCCCGGCGTAGATCCTGACGTTTTTGCTCGATGTTGTCCGAGGTCTCGAACCACTTTCGGGGATCCGGCAACCGGATTTCCGGCGGCCTCGTCGGGATCGTAATCGGTGGAATCGAGGGCCGGGGGATGCTCGGCCTCGGGATGCTGGGTCTCCAGCTGGCATAGGTGGGGCTCGCCGCGATTGCCCCGAACAGCACCACTAGTGCCGCGGCTAGTTTTTTTCCGTTCATCGTGACCTCTCCAACCGACCCTTTGGTGGATTAGGAGGCGACCCCTCAAGGGCCGGCCAATGTATAAGAAGGGCCGCCCTTCGATTCCAAAAGTACCTGAGCCCGCTCCTTTCGGACTATCGGTACTTTTGGAACGGAATCGTTCTGATTCCTGGAACGATCAGTGTTTCACCTGATCGGCATCCCAGCTCACGACTTCGATCTCGTACCCGGTCGGATCGGTCACGTACCAGCTCGTCGAGTGCTGATAGCGGACGGATCCTCCGTACTCGAGCTTCAAATTGTGGCGCTTCACCGTTTCTTTCCAGAGGGTCTCGTCCTCGATCCGGAAGGAGAAGTGGTTCACGCCGTGTAGCCTCCGTGTCTCGAGCTCGTCTCCGTCCAAAAACTCGCGTTCCGGATTCTCGTAGACGCACAGAAGGGCCTCTCCCGAGCGGAGCACTCCCCAGGGCTTGCCGTTTCGCAAGCCTTTCTCCACGACTTGAAAGCCGAAGACCTTCGAGTACCAGTCGGCGCTTTCGCCGAAGTTTTTTACCGTCAGATTCAGGTGGTCCAGATGTTTGACCGGCATGTTTGCCTCCGTTTCTTGAGTCCAGCATAGCCCGTCCTAGACAGCTAAATATCTGAATGGCTATTATATTGTCAGAATGCCAAGAGAACCTTCCGCCGCCCATCTGGGCCGAAACATCCGGGACCTCCGCCAGGCCCGCCACCTCAGTCAGGAGCAGGCGGCGAAGGGCGCGGGCATGCCGCGCCCGACGTGGGCCAATCTCGAGTCCGGCTCGGCCAACCCGACGCTTTTGGTTCTGCTCAGGGTGGCCGCCGTCCTTCAGGTTTCCGTCGAGGAGCTGATCGGTCCGCCCAAGGCGGAGTGCCGCTACTTTCCCGCCAAGGAGCTCAAAACCCTGAAGCGAGGGGAGGCGACGATTAGGAAGATCCTTCCCGACGCCATTCCGGGCTGCGAGCTGGATCGAATCGAAATCCCGCCCCGGGGGCATCTCGTCGGGGTCCCCCACCGAGCGGGAACCCGCGAATACCTGACCTGTGAGTCGGGGCGGATCACTCTGATTGCCGCCGGAGAAAGCTGGGAGCTCAAACCCGGCGACGTGCTCGTCTTTCGCGGCGACCAGCGCCATTCTTACCGCAACACTGGAGAGGGAAAGGCGGTCGGCTATTCGACCGTTCTCTTCACCCCTTGAGGGGCGGGTCGGTCCGGTTTAAGTTCGGGTGATGAACGAACCCATCTTGCGCCCCGCGCGGCCGGGCGATGCAGCCGCACTCGCCGCGATCATCCGTACCGTCATGCCGGAGTTCGGCGCGAGCGGTCCGGGATTCGCCATCAACGATCCGGAGGTTAGTGACCTTCCTGCCGCCTATTCGAAACCCCGAAGCGCGTACTTCGTGGTCGAGCTGAACGGCGAAGTCGTTGGAGGCGGCGGAGTCGCGCCGCTGGAGGGCGCGGATGCGGGAACTTGCGAGTTACGCAAAATGTATTTTCTGCCGAAGGCGCGTGGGCTCGGTGCCGGCAGAAAGATGCTGGAGCGTTGTCTCTCCGCCGCGAAGGAGATCGGTTTCACGCGTTGCTATCTCGAAACTTTGAAGGGGATGACGGCGGCGAGAAAACTTTACGAGAGCGTCGGTTTCAAACCGCTCTGCTCTCCCAAGGGAGCGACCGGGCACTTCGGCTGCGACACGTGGTACGAAAAAGTCATTCCGTAGCGAGTAGCGGCCCGGGAAAAGCGCGCAGCGGCTTCTTTCCTTTCAGGAAGATCGCAAGCTGGTAGTACTTGCGAACGACCCCGGTGCGGTCCTCGTAGTCGTGCCAGCGATCCATCAAGTCCTTTTGCGTGAGGTAGGTGTAGCCGGTGCCCACGACCGGGTCCATGAAGTAGACGTACGTCTTGTCCATTCCGATCGCGACGACGTAGTGCCCTTCTTCCCAGGTATCCTTCCAAACCGGCTCGGTTTCCTCTCCGGACCAGGCCTGAATGTCCAAAATAGCGGGCCGACCCTGCTGAAGCGCGGTGCGAAGCTCGGCCAGGGTCGTGTTCTCACGCATTTCGGCTTCGAGCCCCAAGTCTTTGGCCACCAGAAAGAGATCGTCCGGCGCGGTTCCGTCCTTCGGGGTCGTCTTCAGGGACGCGAAAAGCGACGACTCCGGTTCCTCATAGAGCTGGAAGAAGTGGAGTACGCCGAGAAGAGCGGCGGCACCGCAGCTGTAATCGGTGGATTGACGGACGATGGGAACCGGCAGGGCGTTCGAAGGAAGGGAAGGGGCCCGGTGAAAGGGGGAGAAGAAACCGCAAAAAACTAGGACCGCGGCCAACCCCGCCAAGGCACCTTTTTTCTGTTTCCAGGTAAACCCCTTCAACCGAGATAAGCGTAGGGAAATAGCCCGATTTTGCCAATGTCTAAACTCGTCTACAGAAAATTTTGTGTCGCGTCACGGGGCCTGGATCCCGTGTGCTATAGGAAACCTAACCGGGTGTCTTTGGCACCTCGGTGGCGATGAGTGAGAAAAAAATTCCCAGCGTGAGTCGGCCCCGTGCGGGGGGCAAGCGGCACGGCAGTTGCTCATTGGCAGATCAATGGGCGTCCCCGCCTTTTGGATTTGGAGTCCATGACCAGTCAAACCGTGAACGCGGCCAACTTTATCGAAGTAGCCGTGTCGCCGTTCGGCCAGGCGGACTATGCCGGACGGGACCGTTGGCTCGACGAAAACGAGAGGCAGAGGCTCGGTCAGTTCTCTCGATACGGGGATCGGCGCCGGTTTGTGGCCAGCCGGGTTCTCCTTAGAGAGACGCTTTTCCGATCCACCGGGATCGCGCCCGAGAAATGGCGCTTTAATTTGCTGGACTCGGGCCGGTGGGAAGTGGCGGAGGGCCACGGGCTCCCGAAAGCGCATTTCAGCACGGCCCATTGCGGGAACGCGGTGGCGGTGGCCGTGTCGGATAAGTGTCCGGTGGGGATCGATCTCGAGCCCCTCAGCCGGGGGACGCTGAAGTTTCCCGTGGAGGCGGTGCTCGCCGAGGGGGAGCGGGAGAGGCTCTCGGGGATGGACGGCGTGGAGCAGGAAAAGGAGACGCTCCGGCTCTGGACCGTGAAGGAGGCGCTGGCGAAGTTGGTCGGCCTCGGAGTGGATTTGGATTTCACGGGATTCGAAGTGGCCATGCGGCCTCCTCGGCTTCTGTGGTCGGCCGGGGAGATCCCCGATGCCGACGGCATTCGTTTCGCGAGCCAAGAGTGCCGAATTTCGCGCGTCCCGTATCAGATGTCGCTGGCTTTCCGGGTGAGCGAGACCCAGGGCCCGACGATAGGAACACAAGTTTTCGAATGGGCTAACGAGGAATGAAGGAGCTGGACACAACAAGTGAGGCCCTGACCAATACGGCGCTAAGTTTGCGCTTGGGACAGAGGTTCGTCGCTCAGCCCGTGGAAGTGGGCTGTCTCCAGGATTTATTCGAGGCCCAGGTCGACGCGACTCCGAACGCTCTCGCTCTTGTTTGCGGCGGCCGTTCCTGGACCTACGCCGAGCTCGACCGGTCGGCGAACCGCATGGCGCGGCTTCTCCGTTTCCACGACGTGGGACCCGGCCAGCTCGTCGGTCTCTACTTCGACAAGGGGTACCTTCCGATCTTGGCGATTCTCGGCGTGTTGAAGGCCGGCGCGGGATACGTACCCATCGATCCCGTTCACCCGAAGGATCGTATCCAGCACATTTTGATCGAATCCGGCGCGACCCTTCTCGTGACGGAACACTCCCTCGAGGAACTCGCCAGGGATCGCTTCAGCGGCACGATTCTCGTCGCGGACCGGCTCGGGACCGAGCTCACGGGACAGCCCGACTGGCGCCTGACCCGGGAGGAAACGGGCTGCCGCCCGGACGATCTTTGCTACGTCCTCTATACGTCGGGAACCACCGGGCGGCCGAAAGGCGTCATGGCGGAACACGCAAACGCCGTCCGCTACGTGCATGCGTTCAACGAAGCCTGCCGAACGAGCCCCCTCGATCGGGTTTATCAGGGCTTTTCCCTCGGCTTCGACGGATCCGTCGAGGAAATCTGGATGGCCTTTTCGAACGGGTCGGCTCTCGTCGTGGGAACGAAGGAGACGCCCCGTTTCGGCAACGACCTCGCGCGCTTTCTGACGGAATCGAGTGTCAGTTACTTCTCGACCGTACCGACACTGCTTTCCACCATGTCGGAAAAGATTCCGACTTTGCGTACGCTAGTGGTTAGCGGAGAGGCTTGCCCGCCCGAGATCGTCGACCGCTGGGCCGGGGACGGCTGCCGTCTCTACAACGTGTACGGTCCCACGGAAGCAACCGTGAACACCACTCTCGCCGAGTGCTTTCCCGGCCGGCCGGTGACGATCGGAAAACCGCTGAAGGGATACGACCTGTTCGTCCTGGACGAGAACTTCAAGCCCGTCCCCCACGGGGATAAAGGGGAGCTTTTCGTCGGGGGCGACACGCTTGCTCGAGGGTATCTGAAGCAGCCGGAGCTGACGGCCAAGCAGTTCATGGAAGTGCTTCTGCCCAGCGGCCCGCGCCGTCTCTACCGCACGGGAGATCTCGTGCGCTGGAACGAAGACGGCGACATGGAGTTTTTCGGCCGGATGGACGGCCAGATCAAAATCCGCGGCTACCGCGTGGAGCTTTCGGAAATCGAATCGGTCCTTCGGGAGTTCCCGGGCATCCGCTCGGCGGTGGTTCGGCTGGTGAAGGGGGAGGAGATATCCCAGCTCGCCGCCTACGTCGTGCTCGCCGAGGGAACGAAGGAAATCGACTCGAACGAAATTCTCGCCCGTCTGAAGATGCGGCTGCCCGACTACATGATTCCGGCCTACCTCGACGTGCTCCCTGAACTGCCCATGCTCGCGAGCGGGAAGGTGGACCGGTCGAAGTTGCCGGCTCCGGCCGCGCCGCTCGTTCGCACGGACGCGAATATCGTCGAGGCCGCGTCCGATCTCGAAGCGAAAGTCTCCGAAGCCTGGAGCAAGGTGCTCGGGTTGCCCAAGGTTTCCGTCGAGGCCAACTTCTTTACGGATCTGGGCGGGCATTCCCTGCTCGCCGCGCAAGTGGTGACGTATCTGAGAAAGCATTTCTCCGTTGATGCGGTCATCCGCGACGCCTACAAGCACCCGACGATTCGGCTTTTCGCGAATAACCTGCAAGCCCGCGCGGCCACCCCGGCCCCCGCCGTGGAAGCCAAAGTGCCGTCCGCCCGGGAAGTTTTCGAGAGCGTTCCCGTCTGGGAGCGTCGCTGCGTCGCCGCCTTGCAAGCCGTTTCGATTTACGCCGTGTACGGCCTCGTCACGGCTCCGGTGGCCGCGGCTCTTCTCCTTTTGCTTCGGGCCTATCAGGGCACGATGACTTGGGCTTCCGCGACTCTCGCCCTGGCCGCGCTGGGGCTCGCCCTCATTCCGCTTAATCTTCTCGTCGGCATCGGAGCGAAGTGGGTGCTCATCGGCCGTTACAAGGCGGGGCGCTATCCGCTTTGGAGTTTCTTCTATTTCCGTTGGTGGCTTGCGAACCGTTTGACCGCCTTCAGCGGAGCCGGTTTCTTCGCCGGTACACCCGTGATGAGCCTCTACTACCGGCTCATGGGCGCGAAGGTGGGCAGAGGCTGCCTTCTCGACACGGCGAAAGTTTCGGCATGGGATTTGGTTTCCATCGGGGACGAGACGAGTATCGGTTCCGACACTCAGCTCCTCGGCTACCGCGTCGAGAACGGCATGCTGGTGCTCGGCTCGGTCGAGATCGGAAACCGCTGTTTCGTCGGGCTGCACTCGGCATTGGGGCTCAACGTAAGAATGGGCGACGATTCCCGTCTCGACGATCAAAGCCTGCTTCAGGACGGCGCCGTGATCGTCGCGGGCGAAGGGCGAAGGGGCTCTCCCGCGCAGCCCTTCGAAGTGGCGCTTGCCTCGAAGAGCTCGGGAATTCCCACTTGGAAACAGACGCTGGGTCTAGCGATCGCTCAGTACGTCGGCGGAACGCTCCTGGCTCTGGCGATGCTGCCTCTCGGAGCCGGACTTCTCGCCGCGATACTTTTCGCCGCCTGGAAGGCCGGTCCTGGCGCTGGCCTCGCGGTCGCGATTCTGACGGTTCCGCTCGCGACTCCTCTTTACTGCTTCTACGTGGCTGGGCTGAAGCGCCTCCTCATGAAGCCCGCAAAGCCGGGCGTTTATCCGATCTACAGTTTCTTCTACGTAAGAAAGTGGCTGGCCGATGGGCTCATCCGGGCGAGCCGGGCGGCGCTGCTTCCTCTCTATACGACGCTTTATCTGCCGCCCTTTCTGCGCCTGCTGGGCGCGAAGATCGGAAAGCGCGCCGAGATGTCCACGGTTTGGTATTTCTCTCCCGACATGCTCGACGTCTCCGAGGAGTCTTTTTTCGCCGATGGCTGCATCCTGGGAGGACGCCGGACTTTCGGAGGATCTTTCGAGCTTGCCGTCAACCACGTCGGCCGCCGCAGCTTCGTCGGCAACAGCGCGATTCTTCCGGTCGGCAAAGGCCTCGGCGACAACTGCCTCCTCGGAGTGCTCTCCGCTCCTCCCTTGGATGGCTCGAAGACGCCCGACGGCACGGAGTGGCTCGGCGTCCCCGCGTTCTCGCTTCCGAACCGGCCCAAGCCTTTCCGCTTCGACGAGGGGTTGACCTTCAAGCCGAAGGCGAAGCTGTACGCCCAGCGGGCGGTGGTCGACGCCTTGCGAATTTTGATTCCGGGCTACCTGGGCTTGGCGTCCCTTCTTGCGGGCCTCGCCGGAATGTGGACGATTTACGCGAAGTTAGGCTTCCTCTCCCTGGTGCTTCTGATGCCGGCGCTTTCTCTGGTCTTGGCACTCGCGAACGTGTTAGCCGTAGTCCTTTTAAAGGTGGCGGTCATGGGCGAGTTCAAGCCCGTCACCAAGCCCCTTTGGTCGATGTACGTGTGGCTCAACGAGATGGTGAACGGCGCGTACGAGAGCGTGATGGCGCCGGCGATATCGCCGTTGCAGGGCACGCCGTTCGTGGCTCCTTTCCTGCGCCTCATCGGTTGCAAGATCGGCAAGCACGCGTACATCGAGTCGACGCTTTTTTCGGAATTCGATTTGGTCGAGATCGGGCACTACGCGGCTCTGAACCTTGGCTCCATCATTCAGACCCATCTGTTCGAGGATCGGGTGATGAAGTCTTCGTACCTCAAGGTGGGCGACGAGTGCTCGGTCGGTAACATGGCGGTTGTGCTGTACGACACCGAAATGGAAAAGGGCTCGTCCCTCGCTTCGCTCTCTCTTCTGATGAAGGGCGAGAAGCTGGGACCCGGGACCAGGTGGCACGGCATTCCCACGATTCAGATAGGGCAGGCATGAAAGCGGTAGCGGTACTTCTGTTGGTGTTGATGATGATTTCGGCGGCCCCCGTCCGCGCGGCGGTCAAAGCGCCCGAGACAACTTCGGTCCACGTCGAAGAGTCTCAGGACGCGATCTCTTCCTCCGAAGAGGAAGACGAGGATGAGGAAGAAGACGAGGAAGAAGGCGCGAGCGACGAAGTAGCCTCCGAAGCGAGCGCTCCCGCCGCCGTCGCGTCCGCCGAGGCGAACGACGACGAAGCAGAAGAAGAGGGCGATGCCTCCACTTTGAGCGCGACTTTCTCCGAGCCCGAAAAGCTCGGCTGGAGCGGCTGGCTCGATTTGCGACCGAGCTGGACCCAATCCGAACAGAAGTTTCATTCCGAGAACGAGCTTGCCCTCGAGTATCGGCCCGCGGCGAACCGCTCTTTTGGTTACACGCAGGAGTTCCGGTCGAATCTGCTGAAAGCGGGAGTCGACAGCGAAAATACGGGTTTCGAATTTCAGCTGTGGAACGGCTACCTCTGGGGAGACTTCTCGAACGTGCTGTCCAATCGGGGCGGTACGGTCACGCTTTCCTACGAGCCGCGGATCTATCTGCCGACCCTTTCCACGGAACGCGACGCGGGTCTCGTGTTTTCGACGCGTCAGTACCTCAAGCTGAATTGGGAAGTGCTTCCGAACACGAACCTCTACCTGAACGAAGTGCCGATCGGATACCTCTACACGGTCAGCGGAATCGAAACCGACGACGGCGCCGCCGCGAATCAGGTTTTCGAAAACCGAGTGGAGCTGGGCGTGAAGGTTTCCTTCTTCACCGAGATGGTCACCTTGAACCTTCCGGTGGTTCTTCAGAGTCACCGGTACCGGCACTACCAGGCGGAAGCCGAGAACAACGACGGGTGGGCGCACGACATTTGGATCAACCCGGAGCTTACGGTGGCCGTCGCCGAGAACACGACGCTCGGAATCGCGTATTACAGCGATACGCTCGCGAACGCGTCTCTCACGGAGCCGGACGTTTCGAACGGCCTACGCAAGGGCGTCTTCCAATTCATCTTCACCCAATCGATCTAAAGAGCGCCTAACCGAACCTCTTTCTACTACGACCGGCCGAGACGGCTGGGCCTTCCGACTGAAATTAAGGAACGTCCTCCGCGGTCGGAATCCTCGACGTGCCTTGGGCACGCCTGCGGTTCCTTCCTTGTGCGTCCTTGTTCCCAACCGCCTCAACCAGTCTCGTTACGAAACAGCTTCGGTTAGGCGCTCTAATTGTATACAGCCGTCCCAAGTCCTTACGGAATCAGGGCTTAGCGTATACCGGCTGTACACGGCTTAAACGGTTCTGACCCTTGGATTACCGCTAAGCCCCTGAAAATGGCCCTCTTCTTGCTCTTTTATCCCTCGTAGCCATTCCTTGGGGGTCCATCATGTTCCGCAGCATCGCACTCTCATTCTTCCTTTTAGTCGCGCTGGCGGCCTGCCAGAGAACCGAGTCCGACGCCGAATCGGATACTCTCGAAACCGGATTCCGCCGCAGCTTTCCGGACCGGGCGCTCTTCGCGGGCGGACCCGGAGGCCAGGACTGGCAGCCCCAGCACCATCGCCGTCCACCCGAAGGCGGACCCGGTTCGCACCGTCCCGGCGGCCCTTGCCGACCCGGTTCCGCCGGCTGTGATTACGATCAGTTCGTCTACTTTTCCAACGTCATTCATTCGTACGTGCCCGAGTACAGCGCCTTCGTGTGGGTGAGGGCCTTTTTGAATCCGGAGGGTTCCGTGGAGCCGATGCCGGTTCCGCTCGCCGAAGACGGAACTCCGTTTCAGGTCCAGCCGGTGACGCCGACGTTCGCCGCCTCGATGCTCGAAATCGATTTCAGGCATCCCTTCAAACAGGTGCCCGTGCGCGGGTTCACCGGTGACGGCGCCGTGAAGTTTTACAACTTGCCCGCCGGTACCGACGGCGTCTCTCCCGGAATTCTCATGAGAGTCGATTCCGCGGGAGCTTCGGCGGCCCTCATTGCGCTTCGCAATCCCGAAAGCGGCGGATGCACCAGCGGACAGCCGCAGCAGTGGCTGAACTCCTGGTGGTGGCAGCCTCCCCGGTGTTCGGAGCCTTCGGCCGCGCCTCCCGTTGAAATCGAGGTCAGGGCGCCCCGGGCCGGAGGAATGTCGCTCATTCTTTCCGCGGAGTTCGAGACGGGCGTAGTGAAACATTTCGATTCCGGTCCCGCGCCGGAGAGCCCCGTGGGCAACGTCGTGCGCGTTTTCGGCAAGACGATTCAGTACCGGGGGGAAGGGCTGTACCAACCCTTCCGTTAAGGCTAGCCTTCTTCTGTGAAGCTTCTTTTCTTCATGGCCCTCGCGGCGTCCGCCGCCGATCCCACATTCGACTACATGGGCACGGGCCGCGGGGACGCGGAGATACGCGGCAAATGTAAGAAGTTGGAAGGCAAGTTATCCTGCGAAATTACGGAAGTCTGGGCCGCTCCGATGGCGAGCGGCGAAGAGTCCAACGACCTCAGGCGGGCGTTCAACAATTTCAATTCCCCCTGGAGCAAGCAGTCCCTTAGTCCCAAGCGTCGTGGGAGGCCAATCGAGTTCGAGGAGGTTCCCCGGGACGAATTGGTCGAGTTCTGGAAGGAAGACTTCTTAAAAAGGGCCGAGGACGGCCTCGAGAACATCCCCGCGCTGAAAGAGGCCGAGTGCCAGCGCGACCCTCGCGACTACTACGAGTTCCGGGCCGCGTACAACGAGACTTTCGACGCCTTCAACGAGAAGGCGAAAGAAGTTCAGGCGAAGCTATGCGCCGCCGACGGCGCCAAGGGGTTCGCGAAGGCGAAGGTCGCCCGATGGGACCTCGTGCGCAGCACCTGCGAGCTTCGGTACGCGACTTACGAAATGGTCTTCAAGAAGGGCGATGTAAATTGGGTGAACGAGGGGGCGACGAGAGGCTCCCACCCCAACCTCGGCTGTTACCTTCGCATGCGGACGGAGCTGTCCTGCTCCGAGGAAAAGGGGTGCCGGCTCACCCGGAGCTACCAGCCCGACCCGACGGAGTGGAATCGCCGGTTCGGGATCGGCCGTTGCCAGGGCGAGCCGGCGGCGTTGGAGCTTTCTTTCGATCCGTCCAAAGGACAATCCCGCCCGCAGTCCTGCAAGTATATGCTCGATCGGCTGCGGGCCTCCGAGTGCTGCGCCTTCAGCAAGTGATCAGGCGCTCGCGTAAGCCGCGCCGATCAGCAAAAACAACGTAAACATCGTCACCAGAAATCGTTTCATGGGTCTACCCTGCCAGCGCACGCGGCGCGGGCTCAACTTTTCCAGGATCAAACTGATCCAGGGGAGGAACGCGCCGGATGTCATCCTGGGGCCATGCGAAGCAAGGCGTAGGGACCTTTGGCCGTTGAATGGCCAATTCCGGCGCTATCCGCTATGCCGCGGCCAAAGGTCCTTCCGTTCTCGCTACGCTCGGCCTCAGGATGACAATCAGGGGTATCGCTGAGACGAGAAATGCTTTATTTAGTGAAGTGTGGTGCAAAAGGAATTTGCCTCTTGTGGCGTTGGGTTCGTCGTCGGCCTGGATAACCAGCTCTCCCACGAAAATCTTCGGCTCGGTCTGCTCGCGCTGACCAACTTGGAACACCGTGGCGGCACGAGCCCCGACGGTTTGGCCGGAGACGGCGCCGGAATTCTCACCGACATTCCGCGCGAGCTGCTCGGCGTGAAGGAGACCGACGCGGTCGCCAATCTCTTTCTCCCGCGGGACCCCACCGCCCGCATCCGTTCGCTCAAAATTTTCGAGGAAACGTTTCACGGTCTTGGGCTCGAGGTCGACGGGTACCGCGAGGTTCCGTTCAACGCCGACGTGCTCTCGCCCGACGTGCTTGCGAATCGGCCGGAATTCCTCATGGCCTTCATCCGCCGGCCGGATCAGTGCAGCACGCGCTACACGTTCGAAAAATTGCTTTATGCCGCGAAACAGCTCACCCGAAGCCGGCTGCGGGAAGCGGGCATCGTAAAACAGTTCTTTTTCACTTCGCTCTCCGCCGGAACCCTCATTTACAAGGGGCTTGTGCCGTCGAACCGCCTCGCGGACCTGTTTCCGGATTTGAAGGACCCCCGTTTCCAGACCCGATTCGTGCTTTTCCATCGCCGGTTCAGCACGAACACGGCGACCGCCTGGGACACGGCGCAGCCGTTCCGGCTGGTCGCCCACAACGGCGAAATCAACACGATTTCCGGAAACCGGTCCTGGGCATACTCGCGGGAAAGAGCGCTGGGCCTGCGGGAAGACGAGCTTCTGACCCACCGGGGAATCAGCGACTCGGGCAGCGTGAATGAGATGATCGAGGCGCTGCTCTTTCGAAGCAGCATCCCCCATCCCGAGGACATTCTCGCCATCATGATGCCAAAGGCGGAGGGGTCCCACTCCTTCTACAAGTTCTGGAGCCGGGCCATGGAGCCCTGGGACGGACCCGCGCTTTTTACCTTCTGCGACGGACGCACCATCGGCGCGCGTTTGGACCGCAGCGGATTCCGCCCCTGCCGGTGGGCCCGCACGGATCGCCATTTTTTCCTTTCTTCGGAAGCGGGATCCTTCGAGATTCCCGAGGCCGAAGTTCGGGCGAAGGGACAGCTCAGCGGCGGTTCCTCCATCACGATCCACATTCCCAGCTCCAGCATCCACTTCCGGGATCCGAGCGAAGGCCGCGAAAACCGAAACGCCACTTTCGATCCGCGCGTGTCGGAGCTCTCGCGGCTGGTGCCGCCCCTCGGCGACGGGCTGGACGAGAGCCGGCTCGAACATTTTCGTTTCACGGAAGAAGACTTGCGCAAGATCCTCGAGCCGCTCATCCGCGAAGGCAAGGAAGCCATCGGCTCCATGGGGGACACGGCCCGCCTCGCCGTTCTGTCCTCCGAGTACCGCTCGCTCTTTGATTTTTTCTATCAGCGCTTTGCCCAAGTCACGAACCCGGCCCTCGATTACCTGCGGGAAAAGGTCGTAACGGACATGTCCGTGATCCTTGGCCGAAAGCCCAACATCTTCGAGCCGAAGGAGCTGGTTCCGCTGAAGCTCGGCATCCAGCTTCCTGGTCCGGTGCTCACCTTGGGTCAGCTGGAATTTCTAAAGGGGCTTTCCCGGGAAGACGGCTTCACCGGCTCCTGGCCCAAGTCGCGAACTCTCGATACGACGTTCCCGAAGTCCGAAGGCTCGGCGGGAATGCTCGCCCGCCTGGAGGCGCTTCAGAAAGAAGCGGTCGAAGCGGTCCGCCAGCGCACCAGCGTGTTCGTGATCACCGATCGGAACGCGACCGAAGAACGGCCGGCCATTCCGGCGCTTCTCGTTCTAGTGAGCCTCACCCAAGCTTTGAACCACCGGGGCATGCGGCTTCGGGCTTCCTTCGTCGTCGATAGCGGCGAGATCAAGGAGACCCATCACATCGCGGTGCTGACCGGCTTTGGGGCCGCGGCCGTTTGTCCGTACCTGACGTTGCAGGTGGCCCGCTCGGCTCCGGCGTCCCTCTTTGGCGGCAAGGCGCTTGCCGGCACCGCGGACGAGCGGGAGCTGAAGGTGGTTGCCGCTCTCGAAGCGGGGCTTTTGAAAGTGATGTCCAAGATGGGCATCTCGGTGTTTCGCAGCTACCAGGGCGCGGAGCTTTTCACGCTCATTGGTTTCTCCAAGCAGGCCCCCGATCGTTTCTTACCGGCTCATGCGTCGGTAGCGGGCGGGCCCTCCCTGGACGCGTTGGTCCAGTGGTTTCTCGCCGGCCCCGAGTCGGCGCCTCGGGGCGCCACGGGCCGGTTGAACAACTATCTTTATCAAGAGCATCCCAGGGAGCAGGTCGGAGAGAAGCACGCGATGACGCTTCGCCGGGCGAAGCTGGTCCACAAGCTCGTCGCCGGAGATGCCGACGCTTACGGCGAGTACGCCAAGACCACGGAGGAGACTCCGGTTTCGCTTCGTCACCTGCTGAAACCCAAAGCGTCGGCAGTCGCGCTCGACCCGGACTCGGTTCAGGGGCGGGCGGAAATTCTCAAAACCTTCGGCTCCGGTGCCATGTCGTTCGGCGCCATCAGCGCGGAGAGCCAGCGCGATCTCATCCTCGCGATGCGGGCCATCGGCGGCCGCAGCAATTCGGGCGAGGGCGGGGAAAACCCGTACTACTTCTCCGAAGGCATCACCGCTCATACGAAGCAGGTGGCTTCCGGCCGGTTCGGCGTGACCGCCGAGTACTTGATTTCGGGTAAGGAAATTCAAATCAAGATCGCTCAGGGAGCGAAACCCGGCGAGGGCGGCCAGCTCATGGCGGCGAAGGTCGGCCCCGACATCGCCCGCGCCCGTCACTCGGACACCAACGTCGATCTGATTTCTCCGCCCCCGATGCACGACATCTACAGTATCGAGGATCTGAAGCAGCTCATTTTCGAGTTCCGGCAGCTGACGCCGGACGCCCGCATCAGCGTGAAGCTTGTCTCCGGCGAGAACATCGGCGCCATCGCGGTCGGCGTGGCGAAGGCCGGCGCGGACATCATTCACGTCTCCGGCCATGACGGGGGAACGGGCGCCGCGACCTTGAGCTCCATGAAGCACGCTGGCCTTCCGTGGGAGCTGGGCCTTTTGGAAGTCCACCGCACGCTGGTCGAGCAAAAAGTGCGCGACAACGTCACCGTTCGAGTGGACGGCGGCCTTGCCACCGGAAGAGACATCGTCGTCGCCGCCGCCTTGGGCGCCGAAGAGTTCGATTTCGGCAAAGGGCTGCTGGTAGCCGAGGGCTGCATCATGGCCCGGGTCTGCGAAAAAAACACCTGCCCGACGGGAATCGCGACCCACGATCCGAAGTTCAAACGCCTTTACCGGGGAAGCCCCGAAAAAGTCGTGAAGCTCCTGGAAGCGATCGCCGAAGACGTGCGGGCTCAGCTTCTCTACGTCGGGGCTCCGAGTCTCGCGGCTCTCGTAGGCCGCACCGATCTTTTGGAAATCGATCCCGCCCATCGTCCTCTCGTCGAAAGCCGGGGTCTCGATCTCGGCGGCTGGCTGAAGGCCACCGAGCCGATGGGAGAAAAGCGATCGAGCCCTTTCGCGGAAGCGGTATCCACCATGAACCAGCGTTTGGTGCGGGACGTGGAGCTCGGTCAGGTGAGCCGGAGCGGCTATCCGATCCGCCCCTTCGATCGCGCGATTCCGGCGTCCTTGAACGGAGAGATCGCTCGGCTGCGGGCGACCGGGCAAAGCGTCCGGCTAGCTCCCGTGTCGCTCCTTTTCAGAGGAAGCGCGGGCCAGGGCTTCGGAGTCTTTCTGGAAGAGGGGGTTTCCCTTCGCCTTCATGGCGAGGCGAACGATTCCGCCGGAAAATCCATGGCCGGCGGCCGCATCGTAATCGTCCCCTCCCTCGAAAGCACCTTTCCGGCGGAGGTCAATACCGTCGTCGGCAACTGCGCCCTCTATGGAGCGACGGGCGGAACCTTTTATGCGAAAGGCATCGCGGGCAACCGC
Source organism: uncultured Pseudobdellovibrionaceae bacterium (assembly GCA_964653655.1). GTDB lineage: Bacteria > Bdellovibrionota > FAC87 > UBA2466 > UBA2466 > CAZZHG01. Next base: position 1,229 of record CAZZHG010000067.1, on the reverse strand, counting down.
TTCGCCGTTCGAAACAGCGGCGGCACGGCGGTGGTAGAGGGCGTGGGCTTGCATGCCTGTGAGTACATGACTCGCGGTACGGTAGTGATCCTGGGCCAGGCGGCCGCCAACGTCGGCGCCGGCATGACGGGCGGGGTGCTTTACCTGCGGCGCGACCAGATCGAGCGCCTCAATCAGGATTATCTGCGGGCCGTAGCTTGTTCGGCGGAAGACTTGGCGGGCCTCACGGCGCTGCTCACCGACTATCACCGGGAAACTGGAAGCCGCACGGCCGCGGATTACCTCGCCGATCCTCATGCGTTGGAGCGGGGTTTCGTGAAGTGCCTTCCGATCCGGATGGCCGATAGGCTCACCGAGGCGGGAGGCAAGGATTTCCAATCCTCCGTGAAAGTTCCGCTCGCCGAGATCTCGCCCGGCAACCCTCTCCACCCTCTATAAGGTCGCTCGGGCTTATCGTAGCTCAGGCTCGGGTCCGAGAGCGAAACGGGCGGAATACCGTCCGAATACGGGCTTGCCGCGCTGTCTAGTTAGTCTCCATTTCGAGTCTATCGGCGTGCCAACTTTCTAAACGCTCGGGGGACGGACTGATCCGGCCTGAGATGAGCCGCCTCGCCGGGCGCATTCCGAGTGTACCGATTTCATGCCCGTCAGGAAGACGACGATCTGGGGCGAATACCGAGAAAGTTTAGCGGAGTTAATTCGGCGCCGAATTCCCTCGAATGGCCGGGAAGTTGCCGTTCCCCGCGAGCCGTCCACTGAAATTCCGGCAAGTCTCTTGCACTTTCCGCGAAAGGCATTCGTTCGATGTGTATTCCGGGGGGAGTAGATGTTCGATCAATCGAATTCTTTTTGTATTCTCGTTTCGCGGGCTCTCGTGCTCGCGGTTCTCTTAGGGGCATCGGCCTCCACCGGAACACCCGATCACAACGGCTCGGCGCCCTCCAGCTCCGAGAGCGCGGCTGCCGATAAGCCGATTCACTGCTTGAGCCAGCCGGCTCGAGACTCCATCGGGAGATTGGTCTCGGGAGAAGGTAAGGACAAAACGAAAGCCGTCGATAAGATCGCGAAGCTCTTCGCGGCCATCGGCGAGACGGCTCCCGGTCTTTACGAAAACGGCCTCGACGGCCTTTCGGAACAGCTCAAATCGACCGCGAAACAACTGAAGGTTCCCGAAGCCATCCTCCGCGGCAGCCTGGTCAGCCCCGATATGGGACTCGCTGAGGGTCAGC
>CAZZHG010000066.1:0-29509 GCA_964653655.1 uncultured Pseudobdellovibrionaceae bacterium | reverse complement strand
ACCTTCACGTTGCCGTCCATTTCGAACGGTAAGCTGGGAATTCCGGGCGTGACGGCCGGAAGGTAACCCGCCGGCTCCGGGCTCGGGGCGGCGGACGCGCGCTTTACCGTTCCGAGAAGCGGTAATGAAAGAATCGTCGATAAAAATCCGCGCCTATCGAGCTCCACTAGGGTTTCCTCTTCACGCGGGAGAATTCTTCGTACACGAAATCCCCCATCCAGACGCCAAACTTGTCGGGGGCCGGAGGCCAGTAGACTTTCAGAACGTCGGGGGACTCCAAGTAACCCGAGATGTACGTGGAGTAGTCACCGCGCGTGATGAGCCAGGCCATTTTTCCCGTGTACGGATCGAAGGAGCCGCCGTCCGAATGCTCCGTCGCGAGGATTCCGTAAGCGCTTTGCAGGGTACCTGTGAATTTCACGACGTTCCCGACCATGTCGTCCGGCTGAGCCGGGAAATTGAGCTCGACGAGCCGTTGAGCCGATCGCGCGCTGTAAGTTCCGGGGAAAGAGTCGACGAAACGAATTCCGCTCGCGGGCGGCAGGCCGCCTTTGGACAGCTCCACCGTCCCGACTCTTCCGAAAGAGTGGGAGTAAACGACGCCGCGTACGAATCCTTGCTTCCATTCCGAAATGGACACGAAGGCATCGGAGTGTTCTCCGCTCAAGGTGAACCCGGGCCGGAGATAGAACGAGCGCGAGCCGAAGGTTTGCGTCGTGAAAGGCCCGGACAATCCCTCGCCCATGTACGTCGATAGCGTCGTAGACACCATCATCTGGTTCGGGTTGTGCGGATTGTTCGAGGCCGTATACGGAATGACGTTGAGAATCACCGCGTGGTACGTGTCGTTCGTCTCGTTGTGAAGGTATCCGGAGAACTTTCCCCGCAGCCGAGCCGCGAGCTCGGCGTGCTTGGGAGCCGCCGGTGCCGGCAATTCCGCCATCTGGGCGGCATCGGGGCTAAGATGAAAATTGCGGCGGAAGAATCTGGCCGGCTTCGGAGCCGAGGCCTTCTTCATCACGCATTCCTGGCGCACGTTTCCTTGGAGAGAGATCTGGCAGCGCAGTTCCCCTCCTCGGAGCGTGCACGAGTCGGTCGCCCGCAAGCTCTGCAGGGTGATCGTTCCAAGCCAAGGATTGTAGGAGCCGCCACCGTAATTGCGGGTGGTGCAGTAGATTCCTTTTCCGGTCGTGACGCCGCAAACGTCCGGAGCGCTGCCCGATATTCGTCCCGCGATGCCGTACTCGGAGCCGAGTCCGTTTTTGTCGAGGATGGTTTGAAGTTTCGTCTTCAGGCCGCGTACGGTCTGCAGCTGAAGTATCGCGTGGTTCTTCGCGCAGGTTCCTTCGTACTGACCTTCGAGAACGCCGATGAAGGGGGCCGTTTCTCCGGCTCCCGGATCCACTTCGCCTTCCTCCAGCGGTTCGCTCGAGTCGTACTTGAGATAGAGCGTTCCCCAAGCGGCCGAGGAGCGGACGAATACGTCGCCGACGAGATAGCTCTGCGTCTCGGTCGCCTGGGCTTTTGCCGTAATGACGAGGTCCTTGTCCGGCTCGTCGAAAGTGAGGTCGCCGTTGTCGAAGTCGTACTGGATGTTCTCGTAACCGAGGGTCAGATATTCGTGCGTGTTGTACCCGCCGAGTGTCAGTTTCAGAAGGGCATTGCGGCTCGGGAACTGGGTAAGCTCTTCCGGTGACTCACGGTAGATGTCGGCGACCAGTGCAATCCGCTCGTTAGCTTCGGTGAGCTTCACCCAGCCGACGTAGCGGCCTTCCTTCAGTTCCGCGGCTTGGACGGCGGTGGCCAGTAACAAGAGGGCGACAAGGCTTTTCATCAGTAGCGCTCCAGTAGCTCGACGAGCTCTTCGATTTTGTTTTCGGCATCCGCCGACTTCTTCGCCCGCGTGGCTTGAGTCACGCATTGGCGCAGGTGGGTCTGCAGTATCTTCATTTCGACGGCTTTTAGCGCCGACGAGGCGGCGCGGATCTGCGTGAGGATCTCGGGGCAGTAACGGCCCTCTTCGATCATTTTTTTCACTCCCGCGAGCTGACCGGTGACCCGGTTCAGGCGAGTGATGTTCGGCTCGTGGGTGGGCATGCCGTTAGTCCAGGCGGCAGTCGATGGCGCCCGCGGCGCGAAAGCACGTGTACTCGACATCCATCGCGGTGCCGTGGTGATTCATGTAGACCTTCACCTTGGCGTCGTCGCCGGCCTTCCAAACTTTGAAGCCCGTGACGAATTGAAGATGGCCGGAATTTTTCGAGGCGAAGAGCTCGGTCGCCGTTTTGGAAGCCGCCTGTAGCTCTGAGAGGGAAAGTTCCGTTCCGAAGGCGGAGACACCGAGGAAAAGGGACAAGATCGCCGAGAAACCGAGTTTCATTAAACCTGCTCCTGTAAAAGGAACTGGTTTATAGAGCGCGGAACACTGTGTCAATATACCCGGGGTAGGTATCGCGGAAAGATTTGTTAGGAGCGGCCGCGCAGAATTCTACGGGCGAGGAACCGGACGGCAAGGGCGATCGCCGGTATGAGAATCAGCCATTCCGTGGAAGGCGGACGGGTGGCGGGCTGGTGAACCGCGATGCAGCTCGAGGCCGCGCCATCTCGGATCCGGCAGCTCGGTCCCGACAAGGTCGGCGGCTTCTGAGTCGGGCCTTCGTAGGCGGCGAACAGCCCGTCCAGGTCGCTGGTTTTCAGAATGCGCTTTTTCACTTCGTTCGGAGACGCCTGCGCGAACATCGTCGCGTCGTTGTCGAACGGAGTCACTTCGTGGCCGAGGCCGATGAAGTGCCCTACTTCGTGGGTGAGGATATTCTGAATGTCGTGCCGGCCGATCACCGGAGTGGTAGAGAATTCGTGGTTCACTCCGTTCAAGAGAATGTCGGAATCGAGGATCATCCCCGACTGAGGGGAGTCTCCGGCGAGATAGAAGTTTCGGGTGATGGCGATCGCCGCCGGGTCGAAAGGCCATTTGGTCGTAACCAGGATGACGTGGTTGATTCCGTCGTTAAGATTGCGTGTTCCCCGCGAGCAGCCGACGGCGAGAAAGCCGAGTCGCGTTCCGAGAGGATCGGCCCACGCGCGAAAGCTCTTGTCGATTGCTTCGACGTAATCCGGATGCCCCACGAACGTGGACTCCGAAATGGCGTAGGGCACGGGCAGGTAATTCTTCGCCCAGAAAAGAAAAGAACCTTCTCCCTCGCCGTTGCTGCCGTCGGTGCGGTTGCGCGAAAACGCCCGCACTCCGTCGATGGGCTTCAGTCCGAACTCGAAGCCGGTGATCGAAAACCTTTGTCCCTCTCGTTTCAGGTGCGCTTCGTAGCGGCGCCCGGCATGGGGCCGCGGGTAGCCGGCGAGGTAAACGCCGAGGTTTCCGGATTCTCCGCCAAGTCCTTCCAGGGTTATCCGATCCCCTTCCACGGGTAGCTCGTCCGCTCTTTTTTCCAGAATCCTGTCGATTCGGGCCTGCGCGCGGAAGGTGATCGAGCCTTCGTCTGCGGGGGCGCCGGCGAGCGACTCGACGTAAATCTCCGCGACGAGTTCCGCCTCACCAAGCTGCGCCTGGACCGCCGACGGTTCCACGACCAGGGCAAGCGCGGAGCCGCCCAGAAACCATCCGGCCAGTAAAAGTAGGGGGAGAAACATGGAAGGTTCTCCCATTTTAGCATTCAAAACCCCCTTTTCGGGGGCCCCGGGGTGGGAAAAACCGGCGAGAAAACTCCTTTCAGTGCGAAATGAATTTCGCACCTGGCGCTCGGCCGGAAACTCGCGACGCGATACGTTTAGTCACTGATAATAGAAAAGAATTTAAGAAAATCTGCCTCGGGCTTTCCACTTTGGACGCGAGGGCCCAAAACTTGGGAAGATCTTTACGCGCTTTTTACCTTCGGCGCTTTGGCGGGGTCCAATAAAACATAATAATTTCATAATCTTAATAATTGTCGAGTCTGGCCCCGCTTCGGTATGAACCTTGCTCTTTATTCGCTCTTAAAGGAACTACCACACCATGGCATTGACCCACTCCGCGGCTCGTCTAGAAGGAATTCGACAACTCAAGCTTTCCGTCCTGGGAAGGGAGCGTTCCTTGCCTCACTTCGAGCGGAAGTTTTACCACGCGTTTAACGGACTGGTTTGCTTCAGCTTGTACGCGTTCGTGTTGAGCCGTGAGCAAGCGCTTCTCGCTCTTGGCGTCATCGGCGGCGCTTTCGTGGCCCTCGATCTCATGCGCCTCAAATTCCCCGGCGTGAATCTTCTCGCGCTCAAATTTTTCGGAAAGATCATGCGGCGGGAAGAGCTATCGGGCATCACAGCCAATACCTTTTACATTCTCGGCCTCTTTCTGATCGTGCTCGTGTTCCCGCTTCCTGTTGTCTTGCTGAGCATCCTGTATCTCGCTCTCGGAGATCCGGTGGCCGCCGTGGTCGGTAGCGTTTACGGACGCCACAAGCTCGTGGGAAAGAAGAGCTGGGAAGGCGCGCTCGCCAATTTCGCGATTTCGGCTTTCGCCACTCTTCTCGTCGGCGCGACTCTCTTCGCGTTGCCGGCGCACCGGGCGATTCTTCTGGCTCTCGTCGGGGGCGTAATCAGCGTGCTGGCCGAGCTGTGCCCGTTCCCGATCGACGACAACTTCTCTATTCCGGTGCTTTCCGCCGGAGCGCTCTATCTCCTGATGCCGCTCATTTGAGCCGATCCTTCCGCTGTCAGTGTCCCTTCTTATAGGGGTGCTTCTTCCGGGTTCCGTCCGGGTTGCAGATCTCTCCATACTGCTCGTCCCACGCGTGGGCCTTTTCTTCCATCAGGTGGTAGAGGAAGACGAAGCCGGACTCTTCTCCGTGTTCCGCGTCGAAATTCTGGTGCTGCCGAATGGCTTTGCCGCGCAGTCGGGGCGCTACTCCGCCATGAGCTCCGCCGCCGCCCAGAATGAGGGCGCCCAATTCGGCCGTAGCGAGAGCCGCGACGAATCCCGGAGTCTTAGGCCTCGGCGGGCAGGCGTAGCGGGAGCTCGACGGCCCAACGATGGAAGGTCCGGTTTGGGCCTTGTGGGGCGTGATCCGGCGCCTGCACTTGAAGGCAAAGTCGAGGTCCTCGAGAAGCAGCTGCTTTAGCCGCAGACGGCGTTTTTCTCCGTCCTCCTCGGGGCGCTTTGGAAGGCCCCGGCCGGAAAGAAAGGACTCCTGGTCCGCGGTAATAGGTTTTCGATTGAGCCACAGAGCCATCGCGACGGAGGCGGCACGGGCTTCGTTTGCGTAAAGCTTTTCGTACTTGAGGTCCTCGGGGTCGTTCTCGGACACTCTGTGAAACTGGATGCCTTCCGCGAAAAAGTCCTCAGCGATGGAATCGAGGCGGGTAGGGTCTTGCGCATAGTAGGCGCTCTCTTCTTCGATTCTTCGGTTCCGGATTCTTTCGATCTGACTGGGGTCCGCCGGCAAAAGGTTCCGGCGAATCCACGGGTACTCGATCTCTCCGCAGTTGAGGGGGCGTAGATCCACTATGTTGGTGTATCCCGGGGCGGCGTACCCCGGTTGCCGAGGCCCCTGCACGACGCCACGGGAGACCGGACCGTCCGAATGAAGGGGGCTCGCGGCGAGAGCAATCCCGACGAGAGAAGACAGTACCCAAGAGAACATGGCGAATCCCAATTTTTCAGACGACCCGCAGACGGCTTTTTGCAAGTCGTGTTCCCGGGGAGTACGGGGCGGCTCAGGCTGGGCGGGTGGGCAAGGGGACGTAATTTGTCAGACAGTTGAGGGAAAGAAAAAGGGGCGCCCGCGCGTGGCGGGCGCCCCTTCAAGAAGGACTATTCCAGACGGACGGCGTAGCTTTGGGCCTTTTGGCAGCTGCCGGTCATCTGATTCTTCGTGCTAGGCGACGAGTCCACCTGGTCGAAGAATGCTTCGACGGCCGGGACAGAGTTCTTAATGTCGCTCGCGCCGCCGTCCCGCATTTCGAGAAGCAGCGACCAGATTCCGTGTTTCCAATAAACGTAATCCTCGAACGTGCCTTCCGCGGAGTAGATGAGATCCGTGGACGTGCCGTAACGGTAGCCGTTGTGGCTCGCCGCCGACGCGAACATTTTGTCGTAGGCGTTGTGGTCGTGCGAATGGGTGTTCGTGGTGTTCACGCCCCACGGGAACGTCATCGTGCCGATGTAACCGTGAATCGTGGCGCTCGCCGCGAACTTGCGGGTCTTCAACAGATTCATCATGAGCGCGATGCTGCGCACCCGGCCGCCGGCGCCGCCGATGCACGGGCCCGGATAGTCGCGGTTCGAGTCATGGCCGTGCTCGTAACGGGAGTTGGCGTTGTAGCCGGAAATGTTGAGCACCGGGATGATCGTCCACTCGATGTCGGGAAGCTTGTTCGAGTAGAAGTCCCGGCTGCTGTAGCGGCGGAGCAAATCCTGGGTGAGGGCGAGGGTGAAATCGGTCGCCCGCTGCTCGTTGCCGTGGTGGGTGGAGACCACAAGATGGCCGATCTTGCCCGGATCCATCTGGGTCGGCGTCGTGCTGATGCGGATGCCGATGATGTCCACTCCGTCGTCGTTCGCGCCCAGATTGATGAGCGACGATTTATCCGGATACGTTTTCTGCAATTGTTGCAGCGCATCCAGTACGGTCTTGTATTTACCGGTGGGCGCCGCGGCAAAACTGGTGGCCGCGAGGCCTAGCGTGACGACGAAGAGAAGAATCGATCTCATGTAACCCCCACAATAATGGATGGACGACTTCAGCTTTGAACGTAATACGCGCGGGGAACGACGCCACTATACTACCGCACGCAATGGGCGCAAAGGCCGGGGAACCGGGCTTTAACCAACGTCTACGTCATCCGGGTGATGCGAAAACACGCTTAACATTTTCAAATCCCGCCGTTACTATCTGCTCTACCTTTTCAACCTGTACCTAAATGTAAGAGGAGTTGATTCATGGCTAAAAAGAAAAGCGGCGGCAAAGTGGCGTATGTGGTCCAGTCGAAGGTGAAGGACCTCGTGCGGAACAACAAGATGAAGTGCTCTTCCGACGTCGTCACGGGCCTCAACGGCCTCGTTTCGGATGCCATCAAGCGCGGAGTCGATCGCGCGAAGGCCAACGGCCGCAAAACTCTGCGCGCCGCCGATCTGTAAGCCAAAAGTTTTTGGTATTACGCGAGAACGGGCTCCCTTCGGGGAGCCCGTTTTTCGTTTCCAAGAGGTGCGGCCTCACTTCTGGCAGCCAGAAGTGAGGCCGCACCTTTTGGCAGAGCTTGCCGCGCCTTGACGGGGCGCTCATATTCCCCGACCGTTTGAGGATACAAATGATGCAGGTCAAACGCTTCCAACACGGGACGATCGATCCCGCCGCGCAAGAGACCAGGGATCGGCTCGTCCGATTCCTCGACGTGCAGCTGCGGCCCAACGAAAGCCACAGCCTCAAAGCCGAATACCCGTCCGTCTTCGGGGAATTTCCCGGAGGCGAGTCGCTATTCATCGAGAGCGAAGGCCAGGTCGCTTCCCACGCCTGCTTTCTCATCCGCGAATTTCAGAACGAGGACCGCCGGCTGAAGGTGGGCCTCATCGGATCGGTCACCACCGGTCCCGAGTTCCGGGGAAGGGGAATGGCGAAGGCCGTTCTGGAAGAGACGGTCACGGAGCTGAAGCGGCAGGGCTGCGTGATCGCGGTTCTGTGGTCAGGCCAGCCCGAGTTCTACAAGCTGCTCGGTTTTCACCGGGCGGGGCGGGAATTGGATTTGCGCTTTTCTCCTTCCACGGTTCCGGCCGTGGAGTCGGGGGTTTTCGAGTACGACCAGACTAAACACTCCCACTTCGTTTGGAGGCTTTACCAGAAGCACGACGTCCGGGTGGATCGGTCGCTGGAAGAGCAAAAGGAACTGCTTCGCATTCCGAAGGCGCGCGTTTTCGTCACGGAAAAGGACGGCAAGGTCACGAGCTACGTCGTCGTGAATAAGGGGGCCGACTTCACGGATTTCATTCACGAGTGGGGCGGGGAGCCCGACGAGCTACGTCGCAACGTCGCCTGGGTGCAGAAGCGGGCTTTTCCGGAGCGGCCTCTCACCTTGATCGCTCCCTATCACTATCGCCTGGAAGCCCTGAAACAGATCGCCGATCGGACGGTCGACGGAGTGCTCGGGCTAGTCAAAGTTCTCGATACGGGCAAGCTGCTCGCCCTCTACCGCAATTATCTGCGGCAGCACGCCATCGACGCCAAGTGGGAAGGGGACGAGAAGGTCCGATTCGGCGAAGTGGTAATCGACACCAGTACGGACGAAGGGCTTCTAAAGGCCGTTTTCGGGGGCGAGGACGCGTTCACTCACCCTGCGCTGCCCTTTTTCCTGTGGGGATTTGACTCGATCTGATCCGGCGGTTTTCCTCCGCCAGATAGTTGTTCACGACTTGAAGAAATCTCTCTCCGGCTTCCCGTTTCAGGATACGGGTGGGCAGGGCCTCGTATAGAAACCAGTTTCGGATTTTGACCTTACCCTCGAGATGACCCCACATCCGGCCGGCCTCTCCCTCGGCTTTCACGAACACGAGGCGGCAGTTGCCCGAGCTGAGCATGCTGTCGTCGAGATCGGGCATTTCGGCGTCAATGATGACTTTCGTGGGCGTCGCCGTGGGAACGAAACGCATCTTGCGGCGCAACGTCTTTTTAACGAGGGGAAAATCGATCTTCATCTCGGAGATGAGGGCGTAAGGGTCGTCCTTAACCTTTTCGAGCGCCGTCACCTTCACCGGGTAGGTTCCGCCGTCGGGGCGCTCATTGATCTTGTGTAGAAGCCAGGTTTCGTAGTCCTGCACATCGGAGGCGATTTTTCCGAACCAAAGCAGATCGCCTTCCATCGAAATGAAGCTTTCGACTTTGAGGGTTTTGTCGCCGAGCCGCTCGACGTTGCGCTCGATGTAGTCGTTCTTGCCTTTGAGTTTCTCTCGCAGCTTGGCGAGCAGAGCGGTGTCGTCGTCCGCTCCTACGCCGAGAAGCGGCAGGACAAGGCTCAAGAAGAATGCGAGACGTTTCAACGCCGGGCCTTTCTGAGAACCCACAAACTTTGACCGAGAATGCTGAACGCCGAGCTGAGCGCCAGGAAGGCCCACACGGGAACTCCGAGAATCCACGGGCCTCGATCCAAAATTAGCAGAACGATCCCTAGGGCAGTCAAGCTCAGCGCCAGAACGGCGGCAACCGCGTGGTAGGTGAATTGGCGGAAAGCGCGCGCGAGCCGGGCCGTGTCCGGGCTCCTCGTCTCGAAGGCAAATCCCGACTGGGCCCATTGGCGAAGGAACCTTTTTCCGATCCGCGGAATCCGCTCGGCAAGCAGCTGTAAATCGCGGCCGATGACGATCAGATCCTTGAATACCCGCTCTTTGCTGTAACGGAGCGTGAGTACCGAGCGGGCCTGGCGATAGCCGACCTGCAGAATGTCGAACTCCGGTTCCAGTTTCTTGCCGAGAGCCTCGATGGTGAAGATCGCCTTGAAGAGGAGCATCAGCTCGCGGGGCACTTGCAAGTTGTGTTTGGCGGCAATCGAGGTGGAGCGAAGGAGGAGCTTTCCAACGTTCACCTGGCCGAGACGCATTCCCATGTAGGGGGAGATTACGTCCATCAAATCCTTCTGGAGAGCGGCGGGATCGGAAGATCCCGTGGCCTGGCAAAGATCGAGATACTCGGAGGCGACCGTTTCAAAATCTTCGTCGATTAGCGCCGTAAACATGGAAAGGATGCTGTCCTGGACCCGGTGGGAAAGCCGGCCGACGATTCCGAAATCTATGATGCCGATGGTGCCATCGGGGAGCACGAAGAGGTTGCCGCCGTGGAGATCCGCGTGGAACAGGCCGTCTCTCATCACCATCTGGAAGAAGGCGTCGCTGCCGGCGGAGACGATGTCCATCGGGTTGATGCCCGCCTCCACTACGGCCTTCCGGTCGGTGAACCGGATTCCCTCGAAACGTTCCAGGACGAGAACCCGGGGAGTGCTGAACTCCGTGTAAACCTTGGGCACCCGGATCTTGGGAAGGTTTTCCAAGTTCTTCTTGATACGCCGGATATTGTTCGCTTCGACGAGAAAATCGAGCTCGTAAAGGATCGTGCGGAAAAATTCCTCGACGAGGCCGACGGGATTGAGCGTCTTCGTTTCCGGAACGTAACGCTCGAGCAGCTGGGCTATTCCGCGCAGAATCGAGACGTCGTTCTGTATCAGCGGCTCGATGCCGGGCCGTTGAATCTTGACCGCCACTTTCTCGCCCGTTTTCAGAATGGCGCCGTGGACCTGTCCGATGGAAGCCGCCGCGATGGGGGTCTCGTCGAAATCGGCGAAAACGGCCTCGAGGGGCTTTCCCAGCTCCGCTTCCACGTGGGCTTTGATCTGAGGGAAGGGAACGGAGCTGACGTTGTCCTGAAGCCTTTCGAACTCCTCGATGTAGCTCTCCGGGATCAGGTCGGGGCGGGAAGCGAGCAGCTGCCCCAGTTTCACGAAAGTGGGGCCGAGCTCTTCGAAAGCGCGGCGCAGGCGGACCGGTACCGGAACGTGCGGTTCCTCGGCGGTTTGCGCGCCCTTCACCAGCCGCTCGAGCTTCATTCTCTGAACGAACGTCGCAAACCCGTGGCGGGCAAACGTCGTGAGAATCTCGGACGCGCGCCCGGCGTTTTTGAACGCGGCTCCGATGACGGTGGCTGTGGAGATGACTCTCATGGATTTTCAGTTCAAGCCGGAACGAAAGTGATTTGGTGATCCTCTAACGAGACTTGATCCACCTGAACGCGGTAAGGATCCCCCACGCTCAGAGTCCGGTTGCCCGGCCGTTCCCTCAGACAAGTTCGCTTCTCGTCGAACTCGTAGAAGCCGCCCATGGACTCGAGGGTCACGAAACCTTCGATGCCGTGGGGCTGAATGGAAACGAAGAGGCCTTTGGCCACGACCCCGGCGATGGATCCGTCGAACTCTTCGCCCACGCGCTCTCTCAGGAACCAGCAGTGCTTGCGCTTGACGATGAAACGCTCGGCTTCCATCGCGCGGCGTTCGAGCTCGCTGCACTTCTCGCCCACCGCGACAAACGGGGCCCGATCTCCCTCTTCCTTATCGGAATCCTTGCCTTTTTCGATGAGGCGCTTGAGCTGCCGATGCACCACGAGATCGGGATATCGGCGAATGGGACTCGTAAAATGAGTGTAGTCGCGCAGCGCCAGGCCGAAGTGTCCCTTGGGCTCGGGCTCGTACTTGGCTTGCTTCTGCAGGCGCAGGATGGATTGGTGCAGGGTCGCCGCGCCCTTAATGCCCCGTGTCGCTTCGAGAATCTCCGCGAAAGCCTTCGGCGTGAGCTCCGTCATGCGCTGCGATATTCCGAGATGCCGCATCATGAGATTCACCTCTTCGAGGGCTCCGGCGGCGGGGGGTTCGTGAACGCGAAAGAGGGTGGGGAACTGGCGGCAGGCGCGGGCCACCTCGGAGTTCGCCGCGATCATGAACTCCTCGATCACCTTGTGGGCCTCGAAACGCTCGCGAAGGCCGCACTCGAGAGGAACTCCCTCGGCGTTCACGGTCACTTTCGTTTCGGGCAGCTCGAAGTCCATCGCTCCCCGCTCGGCTCTCCGCTTGATCATCAGCCGGTAGAGCGCGCGGAGCGATTTCAGCGGCTCGGCGAGTTTCTGTAAGACGGGATCCTTCACTTCGGCGTGATCGAAAAAGCTCTGCACCTGTTCGTAAGTGAGCCGGGCGGCGGTCTTGATCAGGCTTTCGTAAAATTTCGTGTTTCGGACCTTTCCTTCCCGATCGAGGTGAATCTCTGCCGTGAAGGCCAGCCGATCCACTTGCGGCATGAGGCTACACAACTCATTCGATAGCCCTTCGGGCAACATCGGGATGGCCGTTCCGGGAAAGTAGACGCTCGTGCCGCGGTCCTTCGCATCCCTGTCTAACCCTGAGCCCTCGCGGACGAAATGGCTGACGTCGGCGATGGCGACGTAAAGAACGAAGGGAGAATCGTCGACATTTCGAAGGACGCAGACGGCGTCGTCGAAGTCCTTCGCGTCCGCCCCGTCGATGGTCACAAGAGGGATTTTTCTGAGGTCGACGCGGCCTTCCGGCTCCTGGATGGCTTTTCTTGCCGTGATTTTTCCGAGGAAAGCTTCTTCCAGGGCCTCGTCCGAAAATTCCCGGGGAATGCCGTAGCGGGCACAGCCGAGAAGAATGTCGTGCTTCGGCGTCAGCTCGGGACCGAGGGACTCGGTGATTTTCACCTGGGCCAGATGGTTCTTGGTCGGATACTTCTCGAACGTGGCGATGGCCCAGTCGCCGTCTTTCGGCGTCGGCTTCGGCAGGAGCGCGTGGGCGTCTCCGTCCAGGGAAATGAGGTAGGGCCGGCCGTTGTCGAAGTGGACACGCCCAACGGTTTCCTTCTGGGTCCGGCGCACGATGCGCTTGATTTCGCCGTAGGGCCTGCCGCGATCGCGCACTAGCGCGTACTCGACGATATCGTCGTTGAGAAGCTGGCGCGCTTCCTCGGGCGGTACGTAAACGTCGCCGCCGGGAATCCCGGTAATAAGAAAGGCAAAGCCTTTGGGGTTTTTCTGGACGCGTCCAGTGCGGGGGCCGGGGGGCTGGTTCGAAGGATGATGGGCGCGGCGGGTCTCCCGCCGCTTCTTCAGGTGTTGTTGTGCGTCTTTGCGCTTCCTGTGCCTTCCCACCGTCGGGAGGCTAACCCAAAAGGAAGCGTCCTACGACTACTTCGCGAGCGGCGGAAGAAGCGGCTGGTTGGCTCCCTGGGGGGGCAAAGCCAGCGTGGGCGGCTCGGCGCCCGCCGCCGGTCCCTGGGGAAGGGCGGGGAGCGATATCGGAAGATTCAACGAAGGCTTCGAGCCGTCGTCCGTCAGAGTCCGCGCCGGTTCGGCGGGTTTCGCCGCGGGCGCGGTCGGAAGCGAAAGGCCGAGCATCGGGGCCTGACCGCCCGCCGGGGGGGGGAGCAAAGCCGGCTTGCTGCCCGACGATGGAAGCGTGAGGCTCTTTGTGCTTTCGAGGCTCAGCTGCTGACTCTTCTTGTGAAGGCTGTTGGCCGGAGCGGAAGGCCGTTTCACCACCGGCTTCGGCACGAACGCCATCGCTTCCTGCTCCGGGGTTTCCTCGTTGGAAGCCGTCGGCTCGGAAGGCGTCTCGAAGGAGATCGAGGCGTTCAATTCGGAATTCTTCGGATAGCAGACGACGCCTTCATCGGCGACTTCAGCTTTGCCCGCATCGACGGGGACCGCGATGGTACCCGTGGTGCGGCCGTCACCTTGGAAGGAAACTTTCATTCCGACGGAAGCGCCCGACGGAAAACAGGCGTAACCGTTCCGGCGGCGCGGCTTCGAGCCGGCAACCGAACGCTTGCCTCCGCGAGCGATGGCGGCGTTGCGGTTCGCGCCCTTGCCGAACGCATCGACGACGAGGCGAACGGGGTTATCCAGCCAGAAGGCGTCGATCCGCGCTTGGGGATCTTTCAGGAAGGTGCGCAGCGTGAAACCGGAGGGACCGTCCGCGTTCACCGCGATGGGGCCGAGCAATTTGCTCTTCGGGACGAAACGGTCATTGATGTCGGCTTCGGGGATGGCGCCTCTTACGGTCACGTCGAGTACCTGTACCGTGACTTCGCCCGCGGCGCCGTCGGTACCGACTCGGACTCCAGGAAGTCCGTCGCCCGAATGTCCCTTGAACTCGAGTACCAAACGCTCGAAGTTCTGCGCCCCGTGGCGGCTGAACCGATGTTTGGACATCTCTATTTGGCCTCCCGCTCCGTAGCCGGATCTGGCAACCAGTAGCGCGAAGGTGAGCACCTGAAGGGTAAGCGTACGCATAGTAATATCCCCTATCTCAGCTTACGCATCGGACTATTGTGGTAAGATCTTTAGGCGATGTGCGGCAAACTTCTAAAAGTTTTTGGCTGGGTCGCGGCACTGCTTCTGGCGGCGGCTTGCGCCAGTTCTCCTGACTCTCCTTCGTCGGTGCTCGAACCTGTAACGGAAACCGAAGTGCCTCCACCCGAGGAACCGGCCCCGAAACCCAGCGACAAGCTGACGGCCATCCTCGATGAGCTGGGTTACGAAGGTTTCGGGATGGAATACGAGAATCCCGCGACGCTCACGCTCCTCGAAAAGGTATTCTCCGCTCCCGAGGCGAAAAGCCGGGATATCAAGCTCGTTTATACCGGCGGGCGTTTGCAGTACGACGCCGCCCAAAAATCGGTCACAATCGGCGGCACGACGAACGTGAAGCAGATTCTGAACTTCCTGAAAAAGGTTCCCAAGCGCAAAGAGGAACCCGTGAAACCCGCACCGAATCCGGAGGTTTCCGAGCCTCCGTCATCTCCCTAGCCGGAAATGCCGATCCGTCCTTGGTGAAGGTGCGTCTTCCAAGTCTGGTCAATGAGCTGGTGCAGTTTTTACCCGGCCGATCCGTCGGCCGGTGGAAGGACGTCCACGCGCTTCACCCCGGTGCGCCGACCGTCGTGATCGTTTCCGGATTCACCGCGCCCCGCCGATCTCTGTCCGTAATCCGCCGCCGCCTGAAACGGGACGGCTTCAATGTGCTAGTGATGGCCCTCGATTGGCAGAGTCTGACGGGCGGCATGACCGGTTTCGGCGGGCCTGCCCTCGAGCTCTCCCAGCAAGTGGAAAAACTGACGCGCGAGATGCAGGTGCCGCCGGAAAAGATTTTTCTCGTGGCCCACTCCGCCGGTGGCCTGGTCGCCCGGTACTACATCCAAAGACTGGGTGGCTCCAGAGCGTGCAGGGGACTGCTGACTCTTGCGACGCCGCACCGGGGGACGTGGCTCGCGATGGCCGGATTCGGCACGCATTTCGTCGTGAAGGCGCGCTGTCTGATGCAGCTGGTTCCGGGATCCGGATTTCTCAGAAAGCTGAACGCCTTTCCCTATCCGGAGAACTTCCCGCTGATTTCGCTCTACTCGCGGGAGGACAACATCTGCCCGCCTCGCTGTTCCCGCTTACCTAAGGGATGGGTGAAAATGCCCGAAGTGCGCACCGAGGAGATGCGCCATCTTTCCCATTCCGATTTTCTGCTGCGAAAGCGCGCGTACCGCGCGATTCTCGGTCATCTCTCCGCGTTTCTCACGCCTCACAACGAAGAGCTCACTCAGACTATTACCGAAGTCCGTTGAAGAAAGAGCGTGAGCGAGAGCGAGCGCAATGTACTCGCCTTGGAGTGCGCTTGCCGTGGACGTAAGACCGCACTTACGTTCTCACGTGATGTAAAAGACTTCCTTGCGCTCGCTCTCGCTCACGCTCTGGTTTTGCTTGATTAGCCGACGATGTCTTCGCCGCCGTCCACACCGAGCGTGTTGCCCGTGAGCCAGTGCGATCCATCCTGAACGAGCAGGCCGATACAGGCCGCGACGTCCTGAGGAGTCGTGAGGCGTTTGTACGGATTACGCTCGACCGACAGCTCGATCATCTTGTCGTTGCCCGGAATCTTGCGAAGGGCCGGAGTGTCGGTGACGCCGGCGCGGATCGCGTTCACTGTGACTTCCCAGGGCGCGAGCTCGAGGGAGAGCTGGCGGCAATGGGATTCGAGAGCGGCTTTCGCCGCCGAAACGGCGCCGTAGGTCGGCCACACGCGGGTGCCGCCGGACGACGTCATCGCATAGATGCGGCCGCCCTTTCGGAGCATGTTGCGTTCCACGAGGGCCTGCGTCCAGTAGACCAGGCTGTGCGCCATCACGTCGCACGTCATGTTCATTTGCTCTTCGGAAAGACGGCCCGCCGGATCTTTGTCGACGAAAGGCTTCAAGGAGCCGAAGGCGAGCGAGTGAACGAGGCAGTGGATGCCGCCCTCCGCCTGGGGCTGAATCTGGGCGAGGGCCTCGGCGCGCTTATCCTTGTCGGCGGCGTTCATGTTGAAGAACATCGCCTTCACGCCGTTGGCCTTAATCTTCGCGATGACTTCCTCGGCGTGGGGTTGCGTCGTCTTGCGGTCCATATGGACGCCCGCGATGTTCATACCGAGCTCGGAGAGCTTCAATGAAATGGCCTCGCCGAAGCCGCTGGAAGCGCCCAGCACCAAAGCCCATTTCCCTTTCACGCCCGATCCACTCATCGCACTCACTCGCTTTCTTAGATCAGCCGGTCTTGCCGGTGGTTTTCTTGTCTTCCGATTTCTTGTCGTCCTGAATTTCCGCTTTGCCTTCGGTCTTCTTGAAGGCGGACTTGCCCATCTCGATCTTGGAGAGATCCGCCGCCGTCAATTCCATGGCCACGTCCAGGCCGGTGCGGGTTGCGAATACCTTGTTGAAGCGCCGGGCAAAAACCATCGTGTGCTTCTCGACGTCCTTGTCCCCTTCTTTCTCGAAGAGGTGGAGCGTGAGAATCGGCGTCTTTAGGTCCTTCTCGACCGACTTCTTCGGAATGAAGTCCTTCGCCTTCACGTCCTGGAGGTTGGTCAGCAGGTTATCCACTTGAGCCGCGTCCACTTTGAAGTCCGCTTCGCCGGGAACTTCCCAGTCGTTGCCCTTCTTCACCAGCTCGACGGGCTCCTTGTGGTCGATCTTGAGCTTCGTCAGCGTGAAGCGGTTGAACTTGGCGATCTGAAGGTTGCGGTACTCGCTCGCGGTCTTCTGCAGGCGCTCGCCGATTTCCTTCTCCACTTCGAAGATGCCCGGCTTCTCCGAGTGCTTCACGTAATATTTTTCGCCGGTTCTCCGGTCGCCTGCTTTGCCGGCGAATACGGTGACCTTCTTCTTGTCCCGGCCGAGATCCACGGTCAGGGTCGCCATGGGTTTCGCGAGCCCGAACTTCGCCGTCTGCTTACCCGTATCGTCGGCAAATTCCTTGATCTTCGCGTCGACGAGGGTGTTCAGCGTCTTATTGACCTCGCCGGAATCCGCCGGAAGGCCGGTGCGGGCGAGAATCCAGTTGTCGCCGTCGTCGGCCTTCGAAAGAACGTAGGTATCCTTCGCGGTCTGAACTTCGGCGCTCACGATGTCGTTGCGCGAGAACTTGAAGAGCTTCTTGTTGCGCACCGTGGACGGATCCTTGTCGAAGGTCGTCTTCAGGTTGCGGCTGGCGGTGTAGACGGTGGGCTTGTCGCCGAGCTGGACGTAGGAGTTGAAGCCCACGGCCGTGTCGGCGCCCACGCGGATTTCCGTCCAAGGGGAGCTGCTGTCCTTGCGCCCGCGCACTTTCAGGGGAGGATCCTGCAGCTCGAACTGGGCCAGGTCCTTGGGAGCATCGGTGACCGTACGCTCGTTCTGCGTGCTGGTGAAGGTCGCGAGCATCGTTCCGACGGCGGCGGAATCCGCCTCGTCCTCGATAGGCGCCGCGAGATTCCAGTCGGACCCGGTTTTCTTCAGGCGGTAGGTTTCGTAGGCCACGGGCTCGCCGGGCTTTCCGATCTTTTTGCGATCGACTTCGATCTCTTGAATGGTGTCGCGTTCGATTTGAACGAGGTGCTTTGCGTCGTCTGCCTTCTTGTCCCGGTCGGGACGGATTTTCTTTTCGAAAAGAAGGTACCAGCCGAGCAGTACCGCGAAGACACCGAAAAGGACGAGCGTTCCGTTCAGGCTCTTCTTCATGGCTATCGTCTCCGTTATCTTGAAGAAAGAACTAACTCAGGATCTCGCCGTCCGGACCAGTCTCGGTGTCGTCTACCTTGCCGACGAACCCGGCCGCGATTTCGCGAAGGGCGATGACGGCCGACTTGTTCGTGGTGTGCACGAGCATCGGCTTGCTGCCTTTCGCCATCTGCTTCACGCGCTTGGCGGCGACGTGAATCAGCTCGAAGCGATTCGGGATTTTTTCGAGGCAATCTTCTACCGTAATTCTGGCCATGGGTGTGTCTCCTGAATTGTCTAAAAAAGCTCTCCTATCTTAAGGAGATCGCTGGGGAAGTCAATGTTAGGGAGGGGACTTTGGCTCGCGGCGGCGCCTCAAAAAAACCTTTATTAACAGCCTGTTACCTAGGCGGCTTCGCGGACGAGAGCGGAGAGGGCCTCGAGAAGGGGGTTGGTGCTGGGCGGAAGTGGTTTTTTGGAGCTGTAAGCCCTGGCGCTCCAGGCGTCGAAAAGGGTGCGGGCCCCGCTCAAACGCTCTTCCTTTATATATCCCGAGCTACGGCGTAGCAGCTCGCTCCGGGTGACCGGCGGGTTCGGGACTTTGGCGGCCAGGATGTCGAAGGCGAGTCGATCCGCTTGGCCCAGGAATCCGTCCACGTCTCCGGCCTTCAGCGCGGCTTCGGCGGCGGCAAACCGCGGGCGCCAAGGATCTTCGCGGCGGCGGACATGGAAGCGGCGGGCGAGAGATTTCTGCCAGCCGAACGCGCGCGACGAAGCGGCGAGAAAGCCCAGGAAAATCCAGATTTGCAAAACCCAGAACGTGATGCCGTCGATCCAGCGCGTGTGCGTGGAGATAGCCGTATACGGCAGGCCAAGATCGACCGGAGTGTCCCTGGTCGGCCCGCCCACCGGATCGGGCGCCTTCTCGAAACGGATTTCCGCAATCGGAATGTACTCGTAAGTGGCCGTCAGGGGATCGAAGTAGGAAAAGTTGAACGCCGGAAGCGTCAGGTTCTCATCCGAATGGACGGCGACGGTGATCTCGTAGCTCTTCGTGTAGTACTGAGCCGATCCTTGCGAGTAACTCTTCTTGGAAAGAATCTCCATCTGGGGCAGCTCGGGGAGATTGATTTCGTTAATTTCGCGGAAATTGCCTTCGCCGGACAACACGAACCGCAGAATCGTGGGCTCGTCCCGGCGGAAAAGAACGGGAGAGCGTTCCGCTTGAAGCGTGAAGCGGCCGACGCCTCCCGAAAACTTACCCGCAAGCGACGCGGGAGGGGGCGGAAGCGGCTTGATGACGAGGGCCGGGCCTTCGCTGAGCAACACGAGATCCGGATTGGCTTCGCCCGCCACCTGATGTTGAGGCCTGCGCACGACGAGTTTCATCGGCCGGATGATGGGATCCTTCTCCTCGATCATGGAGCTGATGAGGTAGGAGCCCACGACGGACTTTTTCCACTCCTTGGTCGAGAAATCCTGAAGGAGCGGAATCGGGCCCTGGCGGAGGGCGAGGTTCTCGCTCCAGAAGCCGCGGAACTCGGGGAACTTCGCCACTTCCACGTCGAGAACGTCGTCACGGCCGTAGACGACGAAATGGGCGGTGACCGGCTCTCCCGCGTACACTTCCGCCTTGGTGAACTCGATCGCGAAACGCACGTCGGGCTCGGCGAAGGCGCCGATTGCAACGAACGCGAGTGAAATGAGGAGCAGTCTCACCATGTCTTGCCGTTCGGGTCCTTCGGGCGGCCTTTGTTCTTCTTTTCCATCTGCCGTTTCAAAATCTGTTGTTCCTCTCCGTTGATGACGTCGAAGATGCGCTTCTTCTCCGCTTCGGAGAGCGGCTGGGCTTCATAGTCCTTCTGTGGGCCTTGGCGCTCCTGTCCTTGATCCTTGTCCTTCGGATCCTGGCCTTCTCCATCCTTGCTCTGTCCCTGCATTTGCTGTTGCAGGCGCATGGCGAGGGCGATGTTCTCGGAGATCTTCTTGTTGGTCTCCTTGTCGAACTTGTCGTCGTCGGTCTTGGCGTCGTAAGCGTCCTGGTACACCTGAAGGGCCTGCTGGGGATCGTTCGCGCGCAAGTAGGTGTTTCCGAGGTTGTAGAGAGCCTTCTTTTTCACCGTCTTGTCGGGGGAGACGAAGGCCGCTTCCTGAAAATGCTCGGCGGCCTTGTCCATCTTTCCCGCCTTCAACTGGGAGAGCCCTTGATTGAACATAACGATGGCTTTCGTTTGATCGTCCATCTTCTGCTCTTGCTTGGGCGGCGGCTCCGGTTCCTGCGGAGGCAAGTCCATTTCCGGCCCCATGTCGAAATCCACGTCGGGCTCCGCTCTGGCGGGAGCGGCTCCGAAAGCGAGGATCAAGATCCAGGGAAGCAACGTCCGGATGGCGTACTGCCAGCGGCCCAGGCAAAACTCCCAGGTGAAAAGCAGAAGCGCGAGGCCGAAGAAGAACGGAAAGAGCTCCTGATCGGCCTTGAACTTCACGGAAAGCTTTCCGAGCTGCAGGCTCTGGGTCAGACGCTGAACGACCCGTCCCACTTCGGCGAAGCTCGCCGAGAAGTAAGTGCCGCCTGTGCTATCGCTGAGAGTGCGAAGCGTCCCCTCGTCGAGCTTCGTCCGTACCGTCTGCCCGCGCGGTTCGTGCAGCCCGGTAAGCGAGCCCACTCCGCCGAGAATCATGAGGGAGGCGCCACCGGTGGTTCCGACCCCCACCGTGTGAATCGGAATTTTCGCGTCCCTGTACAGCTTGAGCACGCTGTTCGCCGTCGGAGCATGAGACTCTCCGTCGGAGAAAACGAGAACCTGAGGGGGAGCCCAGCCCGAGCTGAACTTGTCGGCGTTATGCTCCATGTGCTGGATGCGCTCGAACAGGGTTCCCAGCGAGCCGGTGAAATCCGTTCCCTGGCTCGTCGTCATTCCAGGATCGAGGGCTTGGAGTAGCTCCGATGCCGCATCCAGGTCGTTGGAGAGCGGCATCTGAATGAAACCGTCCGCGGCGAAGGGGTAAATACCGACACGCGCGCCGTTGAGGTACGTCAGCAACTTCTGAGCGAAGGCCACGGAGAATTGAAGGCGGGTCGGAGAGATGTCTTCGGCGAGCATGCTGCGCGAAATGTCGATCGCGATGAAAAGGTTGAAACGGGCGCTGCGGCTCTCGGTGGTCTGGTGCCCCAGCTGAGGGCGGGAGAGCCCGATTACACAGCAGGAAAAAGACAGCATCGCGAAGACGAGCCGTCGCCTGGAATAAGATTCCCTCTGCCGGCGGCCGAGGGCGTGCATGAGCCATCCAAGGCCCGCAACGCAGAGCAGGCCGAACAGCATTTGCGGATTGTCAAAATGCAGAAGCATGGCGTAGACGGCCTTTTCGGAAACGGGTTTCCTGAATCAGATAGATCAGCAAAAGAAGCAGCGTGGCCGCGAGAGCCGGCCAGAAGAACATCTCGTCCTTACGCTCTCTGGGAATTCCCTTCACCTTCGTCTTCTCGAGCGAATCGATCTCGCGCAAGATACGGTTCAGCATTCCCGGATCGCGGGCGAGATACGCCTTTCCACCGGTGATCCGCGAGATTTCCTTCAGCAGCTCCGGGTTGAGATAGGAAGGCACCTGGGCGACCAGCTGGCGCTTTCGGCCGAAAGGATCGTGGGAATAGATCGGCACGAGCACCCGGTCGGATTTGCCGATGCCGATCGTATAGATCTTGATTCCGTACTGGCGCGCGAGCAGCGAAGCGGTGATGGGGTTCACGGCGCCGACGTTGCTGTCTCCGTCGGTAAGCAGAATCAGAATGCGGGTCTTTGCTTTCGAGTGCCTCAATCGCCCGACTCCGTTGGCCAGCCCCATGCCGATCGCGGTGCCCTGCTTCAGCTCCCCCGAGTGCATTTCGTCGACGGTGGTCAGCAGAAAATCGTAATCGCGGGTGAGGGGGCACTTTGTGACCGCTTCGCCGCCGAACGCGACGAGCCCGATGCGATCCTCGCTGCGGCGGCGGATGAAGTCGCGCAGCACCGACTTTGCCGCGATCATGCGGCTCGGTTCCAGATCGTTGGCTTCCATGCTCTCGGAAAGATCGACCACGAGCACGATGTCGATTCCCTCGGACCATTTCTCGACCCAAGAGGTGACTTGAGTCGGTCGGGCAATGACCATGCCCATGGCGCCAAGCCCGACGAGCGTGAGCAGGAAGATAAAGCGGAAGGCCCATTTGGTGAGACGGCTTCTCGGCCGCCACAGCTCTTTGGGGACGGAGAGGGCCATCAGCATCGGCATTTTGGCCGTGCGTCGGCGGAACAGAAAATAGAGCCCCGCCAGCAAGGGCAACGCCACGAGGGACGCGGCGATGGGATTAGCCAGATACCACATTGAGTAAGGCTTTCTCCGTGTCGATTAAGGCGGACGTGAAACGTTCCGCCAGGTTCGTTTTCTTTCCGATGAACTTCACTTCGTCGCAGGAACTGAAAACCGGTACCACCGCGCTTCCCGTCGGTTCCGCGCCGAAATGGCGGCTGAACTCGCGGGTCGTCCACGCGCGCACCGGAAGCCCGTGCTTGCGGGCGAAGTACTCTCTGAGTACGTCCGTGAGATCGTCGGCGAAAGTTTCCCGCGTTTCCCGGGAGAGCTCCGCCTTGAGCCGGTTCAGCTCCCGCTTCAGCCATTCGATGGGATCCTCGGGGGGCGGGGGCGCAACGACCACCGGTTTCGGCTTGAAGCGATCCAGCCATTTCGGCAGCTTTTTCTCGAGCCACGTGCGCAGCCCGTAGGAGAGGGGCAGTAGGCTGAGCCACAGCAGCCAGTACAACCAGCGCGACGGCATCTCGAGAGCGCCGAACTCTTCGCGGATCTTGTTGTCGCCCTCGGGACGGGTCGTGACGATCTTGAGATCGAGGCTTTCCGTCGAGAAAGTCTGGCTTCCGACGCGGATTTCGACGGGCGGCAGATGAATCGTGCCCGTTTTGTGGGCGGTCAGCTCGTAACCCCAGATGAGGCTTTCGGAGGCATGGCGGTAGGTGGTGTCGAGGACCTGGAACGATTTCGCCTGGGTGAGAAGATCGTCGTTCAGGGACGGGGGGCCGCTCTCTTCGTTCCAGCCGGCCTTCTCGAGCAGGTTCAGGGGAAGCTCGATCTCAAGGGTCGTGCGCTCGCCGGGCTCGATGACGGGTTTCAGCAGGCGGTACATAAGGCCCGAGATGTCTTCGCGCTTCGCCGGGCCGGGATCGGCTTGGGGCTCGCGCAGCGCAGACGGGGGCATCGGAAGCGTCGCTTCCGGACGGGACGGGGCGGCACTCGCGACGTTAAACGCGACGAGGGCCGCGGCCGCGGAAGTATTGAACCAGGCGCTGGAGATAGTCATCCTTCGAGCTCAGGCAGAGATAGTCGGCCCGCGATTTTCGGGCCACGTCTTCCAAGGAATGGGACAAGCGAACTTGAAACTCGGCCAGCTGACGACGAGTCGTCGGTGAGTTTCCATCCAAAAGCCAATATTCCCCGGTCTCGGGGTCGCGCACTTCGAACACGCCCTTGAGGCCCATGCCCCTTTCGGCGTCGTCGAAGCAGTGCACGAGAATCACTTCGTGCCGGCGCGTGAGTAGGCGCAGCTCCTGCTCGAAGCCGGGCACGAGAAAATCGCTCACGACCAGAATCAACGATCGGTTGCGCAGCACGCTTTCCGCGTGAATGAGCGCGGGGCGAAGATCGCTTTTCTGATCCCGCAGCGGCTGATTCAAGAGATGCGTGAGAGTCACGAGCACTTGGGAACGGGAGCGGGCCGGGTGCAGGTAGAGACCGGTCTTGTCGTTGAAAAACAGCGCGCCGACGTTGTCCCCGCTCCGTACCCCCGCGAGCCCGATGAGGGCCGTGAGGTCGGCGTACATGTCGATCTTTCTCTTCTGGCCCATGCCGAAGAGGGAGGAGCCGCTCACGTCGATGAGCAGCATGACGTCGAGCTCGCGCTCTTCCTCGAAAACCTTCACCGTCGCCCGCCCGGTACGGGCGGTGACGGGCCAGCTCATGTGGCGGATGTCGTCGCCCGCCTCGTAGTGCCGGAATTCCTTGAATTGCATGCCGCTGCCCCGGAACGCGCTCCGGTAGTTGCCGTTCAAGAGCGCGGCTACCCGGCGCCGAGCGCGTAGCTCGAGCTGGGAAACGGCGCGCAGCAGCTCCTCGCTGAATTGCAATCGGACCTCTTGGTTAGGGGACGACTACGGTTTCGAGCAGGACGTTGATGATGTCGTCCGTGCTGAGATTGCGGGCTTCCGCCTCGAAGTTCAGAATCAGCCGGTGGCGCAGCACCTCGGGAGCCACCGCCTTCACGTCATCGGGGATGACGTAGCTGCGTTGCTCGAGAAGGGCGTGCGCTTTCGCGGCCCGGTTAAGGCCGATGGTCGCGCGCGGCGAAGCGCCGATGAGGATCGAGCGGCGAAGTTCCTCGAGCTTGTCCGCCCGCACTTCCGACGCCGCGATCTCGCCGCCTTTGCGGGTCGCCATGGTCAGGCGCAGGATGTACTCCTTGATTCGGTCGTCCGAGTAGATGGCGTCGAGGCGGGTGCGGATATCGAGAATGCCCCGGGCATCGAAAACCTTCCGCGTCGTCGGCAGCTGCGGCGTGCTCATGCGATCGAGAATCACCCGTTCCTCCTGGCGGGACGGGTAGCCGACCTTCAATTTGAAGAGAAACCGATCGAGCTGCGCTTCGGGAAGGTGGTAGGTGCCTTCCTGCTCGATGGGGTTCTGGGTCGCGAGAACGAGAAAGGGCTCGTCCAACGGATAAGTCGTTTCGCCGATCGTGACCTGCTTTTCGGCCATGGCTTCGAGAAGGGCGCTCTGGACTTTCGCGGGGGCGCGGTTGATCTCGTCGGCGAGCACGATGTTGGCGAAAATCGGTCCCTTTTTCGGGACGAATTCCCCGGTCTCTTCCCGGTAAATCATGGTTCCGATGAGGTCGGTCGGCAGCAAGTCGGGCGTGAACTGCACGCGCTGGAATTTACAGTCGAGCACCTGGGCGAGAGTCTTCACCGCGAGAGTTTTCGCGAGTCCCGGAAGGCCTTCGAGCAGCACGTGGCCGCCGGTGACGAGGCCGATGAGGAGCGCCTTCGACATGTGCTCCTGACCGACGATGACTTTGCCCATCTCGTCCAGGACGAGGGATAGATTCTTGGCATCTTCCTGAAGTCTTTCGGAGGCGGCTTCGCTCATGGGAACCTTTTTTGATTTTTTTGAGTGGTTGGGAGAGGTGAAAAACAGGACTAGGAGCTATCCTTATTATAGCTCAAGACAGGAGACCTGGGCGAATGCCGATTGTGACCTTTCTACCCTCCGGGCGCCGAGTCGAAGTGTCCTTGGGAAGCACCGTTTTCGACGCGGCCCTCCAAGCTGAACTGCCCATTGCGTCGTCCTGCAGCGCGGAATTCGTATGCGGGAAATGCAATATCCGCGTTGTGTCCGGCGCGGACAATCTATCCACCCAAACTGATTCGGAGCGTCAGCTTCTCGCGCGCGAGCGAAAGCCCGCGACGGACCGCATCAGTTGTCAGACGACGGTCCAAGGAGACTGCTCGATCACCACGAGTTACTGGTAATCAGATAGCGGCGCGGATCAAGGCCGCGGCCCGCTTGGCGCCGATGGCCAGCAGAAACGATCCCAGTTTCGGCCCCTGCGCCTTTCCGATGAGCGCGAAGTAGACCTCGGGAAAGAACTGCTTCGCCCCGAGGTGGTGCCGCTTCATGACTTCAAATAGCTCGCTCGAAAGCGCCTCGTCGGTAACGCCGACGGCGGGAAGTCCCTCGAGCAGGGCGGCGACCTCCGCGAGCACGAGAGGCATCGTGGATTTCGCCGGCTTGGAGTCCGGCGTGCGAACCTGAAAGCGGAACTCTTCCGGCGCGAACTCCGTAATCCACGTCCACGCGCGGGAGGCGCGGGAGCGGAACCGGTTCTCGTCGTGATCGGTCTTGATCTGATCGTCGTAAGCCCGCCGGGCTTCCTCGAGATTGCCCTGGTGAATCTGCAAAATGTTGCAGAGATGGCGGAACGGAAATTGCGCCGGCGGCTTCATTTGCGAAAGCGGCGGTTCCGCGCTCACGCGGGACAGCTCGTAAATTCTCTTTTCGTAGCTGACCTTCTTTTCTTCGCCTGCTTCCGTGCCGAAAGCATAGCGCTCGGTCCGGTCGAAATCGTCGTAAGCCTTCATGACGTCGAGATCGAAGGCGATCGCGAAATCGAGGTTGGGCTTGCGGCTCGCGAAAATCCAGCGGATGAGCTCCGGCTCGTACACGGCAAGCGCCTCTCCGAGCGTGATGAGATTTCCCGACGAGGAAGACAGCTTCGAGCCGTGGCCCTTCGCGATCACGAAATCGTACTGAACGTAGTAGGGCGGTTCCTTGCCCCACACCTGGCGGATGATTTCCTTGCCCGTATCGAACGAGCCGCCGCTTGCGGAATGATCTTTTCCGCCCGGCTCGAAGTCCACGTTTTCGTGGGCCCAGCGCATCGGCCAGTCCACCCGCCACAGAAGCTTCACGCCGGGTTCCTTCGAGAAATCGATCGTGAGATCCGCTTTGCAGGACGTGCAGTGATAGCTCACGTCGTAGGGCTCGCGGTACTTGATGTTCTCGACGGTATCCTTCTCGCACTGCTTGCAGAAAACGCTGAGGCATGTCCAGTCGGATTCCAGGGGCGCCGTGCGGGAGGCGTTCAAAATCTCGACGATCTTCTTTTCGTGTTTCAGAGCGTGGCGGATGCCCTCCGCGTAGCGGTTCGCCCGGTATGCCTTGTTCTGGTAGATGAAGTCCGGCGCGATGCCGAGAGCCCCGATTTCCTTTTCGAAACGCTTTTCGAAATGGGAGGCGTAAGACTCCGCTCCCGAATCGAACGGATCCGGAATCGAGGAGAGCGGCTTTCTCAAATTTGCTTTCAGCTTGTCCGGATTCGGAAGATTCGCCGGAACCTTGCGGAACGCATCGTAGTCGTCCCAGCTGTAGATGAAGCGGACCTTTTTCCCTTTGTCCTTCAGCGCGCGCACTACGAACTCCGTCGTGACGACTTCCCGGAAATTTCCGATGTGCACGACTCCGCTCGGCGAGATGCCCGAGGCGCAGGTGAACTCGTCTTTGTTCGGATGGCGGGCGATTAAATCGCTCGCGGCGTGGTCGGCCCAGTGGCTGGAGGGAGAAAGGGATTCAGAGGTCATAACCTGTCCTAATCTATGTCCAATCCTTGTAATTCGTTTTCAGTTCAATAACAATGGGCGGGCATGAAAAAGTGGATGTGGCTTCTTCTGTTTTTACTGACTTTCGGCGCGGGGGCCTTCTACCTCGTCGATCGCAGTAAGGACAAGGAATCCAAGAGAATCTCCGATGAAACGAGGGCGGAAGAGCCGGTTCTCGCGCCGCCGCCTCCTCCTCTCCCGCCTCCTGCCGTGCCCGGGCAGCCCGCGCTTCCCGAGCCCCGCCGTGGCGGAACCGCTCCCGCGCCGACCTATCAGGATCCGGCTTTTCCCGCGAACCCGCCGGACCAGTTCAATCCGCCCCCAGCTTTCGACAACCTGCCGCCGCCGGCCCAGTACGATAGCCCGCCGGCGCCGTACATTCCCCCCGAACCGGACGAGTTCGGTCAGCCCGGCGATCCGCCGCCGGACCCTTACGAGGGAGTGGACCCCCAATACGTTCCGAGTGAGCCTCTGGACGGAGATATCATTCCTCCTCCCGGCGACGGGCAGGAGTACTAGACAGTGGCTGTGGAACGGGCCATCGGCTGGCGGTTTCTGCTGAGAGGCACCGAGAAGGGCCGCTTCTCTCCCATGACTTTGTTCGCGTGGCTCGCCATCGCCGTCGGCGTCTGGGCCATGGTCTCCTTTCTTTCGATCATGTACGGCTTCGAGAGCTCGCTTAAGGAACGCGTGCTCAAAGCGTACCCTCATCTCATCGTAAAACGGACGCGCGGAAGCGCTCCGATCGCCGGATACGACGAGTGGACGAAAAAGTTTCAGGAGATCGGCGGAGTCACGCGGGTCGTGCCGTACGCGGAAGCCGAGATGATCGTGCAGAGCGATCGCCGCACTCTCGGCGGCATCGTCTGGGGAATTTCCGTCGAGGATTTCGAGAAGCTGAAGCCCGAAGTGCCGGAGGGAAAGATTCCCGCTCCCACTTCGAAGATTCCGCAAGTTCTCGTCGGGCGCGAGCTCGCCCATCGCCTTGGTCTTGAAGTGGGCGAGCAAATGCGGATCGTTTCGCCCACTCAGAAGGGCGGAGCGATGGGGCTCGTGCCCCAAAGCGAAGTGTTCGAGGTGTCGGGCGTCTATGCTTCCGGCCACTACGAGTTCGATCAGCAGTACGTGTTTTTGATTTTGGAGGATGCCCAGGATCTTCTGAAGTGGAAGAAGGCCATCACCGGCTGGCACATCTGGGTTCGCAACACCGACAAGGCCGAGGAGATGCAAAAAGACATCGCTTCCTTCCTTCCGCCCCAGTGGGAAGCCCAGAGCTGGACGCAGTTCAACGAAGCGCTATTCAGCTCGCTGAAGCTCGAGCAGTACGCGATGTCGGCCATCATGAGCTTCGCGGTCCTGATCGCGGTGATGAACATCGTCATCACGCTCATGATGCACGTGACGCACAAGCGGAGAAACATCGGAATATTGCGGGCTTTGGGGGCTTCGAAGGCTCAGATAAAACGGGTTTTCTTCTGGCAGGGGGCCTATCTCGGGCTCGTGGGACTGGCGATAGGGGCAGTTTTTACGGTGCTGTTTCTCCTATATTTGCGGTTTTTTTCGCCGTATTTGCTGCCCGAAATCTACTACGACCGCACGGTTCCGGTGGAACTGCGGGCCGGCTCCATCGTGCTCATCTACGGAGTGGCGATCCTTTGCATCTTCCTAGCGACGCTCGTGCCCTCTAGCCGAGCGGCCGCCATCGATCCCATCGAAGCCATCCGCGAGTAGTCCTAGCTCGCGGGACACGACAGCGGAATTTCAAAGAGCGGGATCCATGGGTCCACGCTCGCGCGCCGGTACTCGACCTGAAACTGATAGGGAGCACCTCCGTTGCAGAGGGAGCGCACTTCGAAATAGTGGATCCAGCTTCCTTGCATGCCGACGAGCGGAGAGCCGTCTCTGCGTTTCAAGGCCGCGGGCTGAGCGGCGCAAACCGCCGGGAGCGAGAGCCGGGTTTGATTGCAGTTCAAAGCCGTTCGAAGATGGCGGCGTAGATCTTCGACTTCCATCGTTTTGCCGGACTCTGCGAGCTTTCTTGCGACCGCCGCGAACAATCCCTGTATCGAGGAAATGAGTAAGGCCGATAAAGCCAAGCAGACGGCCATTTCGACGAGCGTAAAACCTTTGTTTCCAAGCCTGCTCATTGCTCCTCCTACAAACGGCGGGGAAATTTGGCCGTGATGGCGTTCGTTCCGTAGATGTAGTCGTGGTAGGCGGCGTTTCCGTTCGCGTAGATGTAGCCGGCGCCGTTCTGGCGCGGCAACCACGCGACCGCGCAACGGCTTCCCGCCGGCTGCGGCGTGAGTACACATCGCGCCGGGGCATCCACGGACGAGAATTCTCCGGGTGTATTGAAGTTCACAAGCTGCCGAGTCAGGTATCCGCTGACATCCTCGAAATAGTAGAGCTGCCCGGTAAGCATCGGAAATTGGGCGCCGCTCTCCATGTAGGACCCGTACGTTAGACCTCTCTGAGAAGGTCCCACGGACCACGCACTCGCTCCCGACCAGTACTCCGCGAGCTGTATAAGGGGCGTTATCGCATTGAGAACTCGACGGCTGCCGAAGCTCGCGTCGTTGGCCTGTGCATCGATCGGGTTGCGGCTGATGGCATTGTCGAACGCGAAGTACATATCGAGACCGTTCAGGTGCTTCGCACGGATGAGCGCGACTTCGGCCATCGTCGGATTGCGGTAGCCGCCTGGGTGTCCCGAGTAGTCTCCGAACTTGAGAAGGTCGACACCGTCGAAATCGGCGGGTGTGCGCGGGTTGATGAAGGC
>CAZZHG010000065.1:0-29531 GCA_964653655.1 uncultured Pseudobdellovibrionaceae bacterium | reverse complement strand
AGCGGATCTCGGCGCCGAGCGCGGTCAGCGTCTCGATCAGCACCGCGGTCTGGATGGTCATGTGCAGGCAGCCGGCGATGCGGGCGCCCTTCAGCGGCTTCGAGGAGCCGAACTCCTTGCGCAGGGACATGAGGCCGGGCATTTCTTTTTCGGCCAGCTCGATTTCCTTGCGGCCCCATTCCGCAAGAGACATGTCTTTCACTTTGTAATCGGGCGCGGAGCCTCCCGCGGGAGCGGAGGACTTCTTTTTGGCGGGCGCAGTCGCGCGACGGGCGTTGGTCAACATGGGGATCTCCTAGGGTTTTGAAGACGGGCAAGACAATAGCCCAAAACGTCGCAAAGCACAATAGTCTCGGGGGGTTCCCGCAGGCGAACCGAAGATTAGGAAAATATTAGGCTCGCTTCACCGGGTACTTAGCCTCGGGGGCTAGTCTGAAGCTAACCCAAAGCGCGCCATTTCGGCGCCGCTATTCAAGGAGACTTACCATGAAGCATCTGCTCATTTTGGCCGCCTTCCTCGCCATGCCCCTGTTCGCCAACGAGCCCGCGGCTCCGACCACCACGGAAACCGCTCCCGCGGCCGATGCCGCCGCGGCCCCGACCACCGCTTCCGCCGAGAAGAAGGTGACGTACAAGCAGGCGAAGGCGGAGTGCACGAAGGAAGGCAAGAAAAAGGACGAGCTCAAGGCTTGCATCAAGGAAAAGACCGGCAAGCACTAATTGTCTGAATGTATTTCGAAAGAGGGGGCCGCGGGGAAACCCGAGGCCCCCTTTTACGTCCCATGGACATTGTTCCGACCGTGAGGTTAGCTACGCCCATGCAAGTGCTGGTCGTTGAAGATGACGTCCGCGTCGCATCCTATCTGTCCGAATCTCTTCAGGCGGGCGGCTATACCGTTCAAACTTGCGAGACGGTGGACGACGCCCGCTCGGTTCTGGCAACCGGCTCCCCCGCACCCGACATTCTGATTCTGGACCGCCTTCTCAAGGGCGAGGACGGGATGTGCCTCATTCAGCCCTACCGCCTTCGGTTTCCCAACTGCCGCATAGTCGTGCTTTCCGCGGTGAATTTCGCCGACGAAAAGGCCGCCGCCCTCGACAAGGGGGCCGACGACTACATGGCAAAGCCCTTTTCGTTCAACGAGCTGTCGGCTCGCCTGAGGGCGCTCTCCCGCCGCGCGCCGCCGGTCTCGTCGGGCGTGCTCTTCCAGTGCAAGGACGTCATCGTGGACTTACGCTCCCAGGGCGTTTCGGTCGACGGCCGCCGCATCGATCTCGGCAAGAAGGAGTTCCAGCTCCTCTGCACGCTCATCGAGCATCCGGGGCGCGTGTACCATCGGTTTCACCTGCTCGATAGAATCTGGGACGTTCAGGCGGACATCGAGTCGAACGTCGTAGAAGTCACCGTGAACGCGCTCCGCAAAAAGCTTAAGGAAGCCGGCTCGAAGCTGGAAGTGCTCAGCAAGCGCAACGTCGGGTATTGGGTCGAGGCTTGAGGCGCCGTTTCTTCTTCACCACTCTCGCGGCGCTGCTCGTGACGGTCGGCACCGTCGCCACCGTTCAATCCAAATTTTTCAGGGACGAACAGAGCCGCCTCGTCGATCGCCGCATCGAGGAGATGGCCTCCGCCCTTTACTCCTCCGATCTCTCGGTCTCGGAGATTGAGGACGTGGAGGAGGCGAACGACATCATCGCCGACGCTCTCGGGCAGGAGCGCGTCGACTTGGTGATCGTTCTCTACGACAAAGCCGGCAAGCCGGTCTACACCAACCGAAATGCAGCCCTTCTCGGCGCCGCCTTCCATCTGGGAGAGCGCTGGCAGACGGTCGAGCGCGGCCATCATCTGATTCGCCTGCTGTCGCTGCGGCTTCCGAACACGGACCGCACGCTGCAAGTCGGTATTCTCATGGACCGGGATCTCATCCGCTGGCGGCAGATCAACACGCGCCTCGTCCTCTACATCGTTCTCGTCATCGGGCTCGTTGTCGCCGTCTCGTATTTTTTGAGCGTCGTCTTGCTCCATCCCCTGCGCGTGCTCGCGCGCTACCTGCGCCATCTGGCCACGAGCCTCGATACTTACATTTCAGGCCAGGAGGCGCCGAGCATCGTTCGCTTGAGAAGGATGGCGGCCGAAAGCAAGGACGAGGTGCGCGAGCTCGCCGTCGGTATCGACCGGCTGGTGGACCGGATCCGGGAGACGGCGAAATCCCAGCGCGCGAGAACGGCCCAGCTCGCCCACGAGCTGAAGACCCCGCTCACGATTGCGAGAAACGCCATCGAGGGAGTGAAGAAGGGCGGCTCTCCGGAGGCGGCCGTCGTCGAAATCGACCGCCTAACGAACATCATCAACGGCTTTCTCGAATGGAGCGCGTTGGAAAACGCCGCCGGCGGAGTCAGTCATCTCCACGCGCTGAAAGTCGCCGGGTGTCTGCGGGAGACCGTCGAGCGCCTCGGCTCGCTCTATCCGGGCCGCCTGAAGCTTTCCGTGGGCGAGGACGTCACGGTCTTTGCCCAGCCCGCGCATCTCGAGCAGGTGCTGTCGAACCTTTGCTCGAACGCTTTGAAATATTCCCCCGGGATGGTTGAGGTTTCTCTCGCCGGTTCGGTCCTGAAGATCCGCGACGAAGGCCCCGGGATTCCCGACGCGGTGCTCGCAGGACTCGGCTCGCCTTTCAACCGGGGCGAGCCCGGCGGGCCGGGAACGGGGCTCGGTCTCGCGTGGGTATCGGCGATTTGTCAGCGTTACGACTGGAAAATCGAGTTCAAATCCCCGGGGCAGGGCACGCTAATCACAGTGATATTTCCCAAGGGATGAAGCAATTCCGCTTTGGGGATCGGCCGGGCGCCGATCTATAATGAAGCCCTCGTGAAAAAAGACTCCTGGTTCACCGTACTGGTCTCCGTACTGGGATCCCTCGCCCTCGTTTGGGTCGTGGGGCATTCCCGTCCGGTTCTTCAACAAGTCAACGGCTCGACGCCGAAGCTCCAGAGCATGATTCAGCAGTCGCTCGCGGAGCCGATGGCGGAAGGTTATTTCCCGGACGAGCTTCGCTTCGCCGGCGAAGACGTGAGCTATCTCGCGCGCGTGAAGTACACGCTCGTTCCTGAAGTTCAGGAAGCGATGGAAAAACTTTTCGAGTTGTACCGTCCGGACTACGGCGCGTTCGTCGCCCTCGATCCGGAAACGGGCCGCGTGCTGTCCTTGGTGAGCTACATCCGGGATGAGAGCTCTAAGCTCGGCAACCTCGCGCTCCGGGGAACGTTTCCCGCGGCGTCCATCTTCAAAGTGGTCACGGCGACCGCCGCGCTAGACAGCGGCAAGCTCAATCCCGAGAGTGTGATCGCCTTCAACGGCGGCGATCACACTCTCTATAAAAGGAACGTTACCTCTTTCACGAAGAACCGCTGGTCGCGCCTGATGAGCGTGAAGCGCGCTTTCGCCAAGTCCGTGAACACGGTCTTCGGAGTGGTGGGCATCCAGCATGTCGGCGAAGTGGGCATGGAGGATTACGCCGAGCGCTTTCTCTTCAACCAGGAAATTCCCGGGGACATCCCCGCTCAAGCCGGGACTTTTGAAATGCCCCGGGAAGACGCGTTCGCCATCGCGGAAGTCGCGAGCGGCTACAACCGCTGGGTGCGCATGAGCCCGCTCCAGGCCGCGCTCATCGCCTCGGCCGTCGCCAACGACGGCGTCATCATGCAGCCCCACGTGGTGGATTCCCTTTTGAAATGGGACGGCACCGATGCGGTCGATGCGTCGGGCGGCCCCCTTTACCGGGCGGAGAAACAGACCGCCTCCGCCGTCATGCGGCCCGAGACGGCCTACGAAGTCAGAAAGCTCATGCGGGAAACCGTTCAGGCGGGCACCGCGGTCGGCGCCTTCGCGGGCATCAACCACCGCGTGCGCTCGGACGTATTCGAAATCGGCGGCAAGACTGGGTCGCTGCGCGGAACCGACCCGGTCGGCAACACGGACTGGTTCGTGGGCTACGCGCTCGCGGAAGGCAGCCGCGTCGCCATCGCGGCCCTTACCGTGAATATCGAAAAGTGGCGCATCAAGAGCTCCCGCATCGCCCGCCACTTTCTCGAGTCGTACTACGAGGTTCCCCGTCAGCTCCGTCAAAACAGACGCCGGCGCGGGCGCTGACTTTCGGTTCCGCCGTTCGAGTTAAGTGCTCGAATCTCAATGGGAAGTTTGGCTCCATTTGCTCCGGGACGCATCTTTTTGCTATAAATCGCCTCCAATTTTTGGAGGTTACCGATGCGCTCTCTCTCCGTCCTGTTCGCGTTCCTTCCCGTGTTCGCTTTTGCGGGCACCGTCTCCGACCTGATTCAGCGGGCGGGCAAGGTGAAGGGAAGCAACATGTCCGTCGAGCTCAAGACCGAGGAAATCGACACGGACAACGAAGTGCTTTCGCAGCAGCCGACCGAAGCGAAATACCTCACGAGCTTCGGATCGACCCTCGCCCTCGCCACTGAAATTCAAGAACGCGGTAATGTCGCCGAACAAGTCATCGTGATGATGGACGCCGCGGTCATCGACAGCCAGCTTATCCAGGACGGCAAGACCATCACCGTGAAAGCGCAGGCCTCGGTGCTCGCGCCGAATCTGAAGTTTCTCGCGGCGAGCCGCCAGTTCGACGGCAGCTGCGCCATCACCGCCACCACGAAGAAGTGGAAAGACGGCTACACGATCGCCTGCATCTTCCCGTGGGCCGATCTCGGCATGGACGGCGAGTACCTGCAGGTCTTGGCCTTCTTGGGCCGCGGCAAGTAACGAAAACGTCTACGTCTACGATCCCGCTTAATCTTGTGCCTATACGTGTGCGGGAACATGGTCGTGAACGTGAACTTATACTCTCACGTAGGCGTGGACGCTTACGGACCCCAAACGAGCCAAGACGATCGTAGCCGCCCTTTTTAGTAGGCGCTCCTAGCCAGTCCTTTTCAGTATAAGTTCACGTTCACGCATAGGCGGATGCCTACGTAGACGTAGACGGCTACGTGAGCGACTACGTCTACGTGTTCGGATCGTCCAAAAAAAACGGCCCGCCTCTCTTTCGAGAAGCGGGCCGCCCGAGTTCCTAACTTAACTCCTTACGGACAGGCGATATCCGCCGCCGCGATTCCCATATCCTTCAGAACGCCGGCGACCTTCGTCCGGAGAGCCACGATTAGATCCGCCGTGACTTTCTGATCGGCCGGCGTGGCCTTCTCCGCCACCGCCGTTACGAGCTTCGGGTCGCAGACACGGGCCTTAAGCGTTTTGACGACGTAGGCTTTCACGCCCGACGCGAACATGGGGCGATCCGGGCCAACGAAGAAGTTGGTCCACTTCGTCGCCGTCGTCGCGGCCGTCGCCGCGTACAGTCCCATGCCTTGCACCGCCGTTTGGAGCGGGGTGGCCAAATCGTCGACCTTCCAGGTGGAGGCCGTCGGTTTTCCGGGATTGGCGAGCAGCGCTACCGCGCGGACCAGCCGGCTTTCGAAGAAGCTGTACGGATCGTGGGTTGCGTCGTCGCGGGAGCACTCCGGAGAGTTCCCCTTTTGCGCGGCTTCGGCGACGTTCTCGTCCGTGCAGAACCCATTGAGCACCGTGGGCGCTTTGCCCGCGTAGCCGTAGCCGACGGCCATCAGATCGTAGGGCCCGATGCCGTTGAGGTACCGGAAGCCGCGGCCCAGGTACTCCATGATGCTGGAGGACACTTTGCCGAGGGCAATCGGACTCGCCGCGCTCAGGTTCCCGCGGAAGTTATGCCGCAGGCCCAGGTTGTGGCCCATCTCGTGGCCGACGAGCTCGAGGAAGTAACCTTCCATGTACTGCTCGTAGGTCATGTTGGGCGGAAGCAGCTCGAAGTCGTCCCGGGCAAACAGCGGATCTTCCAAGGCCGGCATCTGCGCCGGCACTCTCATCGCGAGCTTGCCGAGAGACATCTCGAACTTGGGCAGCGCCTTGAGATCGGCGAGCTTCGCGTCGATTTCACGCGCGTGATCCCGCAGTAGCGTCATCGCTTCTTCGTCGAGACCTTCACTTTGAAGCACGCGGGCCACTTCCGCCGTTTTGAACCAGTTCTTGTACAGCTCCACGATCTTCGGGCCCTGCACGAGAATGTTCGACGTCAGGATCTCGCCCGTGTGCTGGTTTGCGATCGACGGCCCGAGGCCGCCGTACGGCGCGAGGTTGTCGAGGTCCCACTCGATGATGTTGTAGCGCGGGTCGCCGGCGACGAGCAGCTTCGCCTTCGGGTCCGTGGCGTCCACGAACTCGTAGCGCAGAAGCGCCTTGCCCGTCTGGCCCGTGAAGGTCGCGTTCCACTCGTCGAAGGCTTTCGCGAAGGAGGCTTGGTACTCCTTCGGCACGTTCTTGATGAAGTATTTGACCGGAGCCTGTCCCGGGATGAGCGGGGTCAGGTTGTGGCGCTGGATTTTCGGTTCCGCTACCCGTTCGGTCATGAAGTAGCCGACTCCGGGCGTTTCCGGACGGGACACGAACTCCGAGTGAAACACGGAGCCGAGGCGCAGGTACCAACGCGCCGTGAACTTCACCTCTTCCTGAGGCGCGGCCGCGTCGATGGGAACCATCGTGACTTCCACGTCGAAGACGAGGGTCGAGACCGAGTAATCGAAGAGAACGACCTTCGAGGTCTTCGTCTTCAGCTTCGTGTAGTCGCCTTTCGGATCGAGCATCTCGACCAGATTGAGCTCGTCGCCGAGTACCGCGAGGTCCACGAGAAGGGTGTTTTCCGCGGGCTTCACGCCGACGATGGGAATGTCGACCAGCCGGGCCGGGTTGCTTCCCTCCTTGCAGTTGCTCGCGCAACCGACGAGGGAAAGATCGTACGTCTTGTCGGGATTCTCCACGACCACCGGGCGGACGTGAAGCGGAGTAAGGTCGATGAGCTTCAGGCGGCCAAGATTTTCACTGTCCCCCTTGGAAACTTTCGTGATGACGCCGCCGAAAACTTGGGCTTCGCCGAGTAGTCCCACCGGGAAACCCAGAACGAGGTTTCCGGGGCGAGTCAGATCGGGAGCCGCTTGCGAGCCGGCCGCCGCCGGATCGACGGCGACGTTACCGAACTTAATCGCGTCTAGAAATTTCTGTGCTTCGGGATCCGTGACGGGCAGGGCCGCCTTCTTGGCGAGGTCCGCTTGAGCGTCCTCCCCTCGTTGCACGATATAGGGCGCTCCGTTTTCCCCAATGGTTCGCGGGCCCTCCGCCGAGTCCGACGTGACCAAGTTGTTCTGCGGAATTTCGTCGGATCCCTGCTTCTGGCAGGCCACCAAGACGAACAAGGACAGGACGAGGCTCAATGAAGAGAACGCGCGGCTATACATGCGAACACCCCCCAGGCTGTTTGCGGTCGTATGTTTTTTTAGGGCGTCAACTGTGAGCTTTTCGCGTCGGCAAAAACCCAACCCCTACAATTCCCCCGAGACTGCGACCGACCCCTCGGCCGCAGCGCTCCAACCACTTCGGAATTTAGAGCAATCCCCATGCCGAGGGGAGCTGTATTTCTCGGTGCGTAAAGACCTCGTTAACGGAAAACAACGTACAAGAATTTCCGGTGGCGGTGGCCTTTTGTCCGGTGTAGGTTGCGCCATCCCTATAAGGAGGTCCCGTGAGGAATTTATTTTGTGCGTTGTTGTTGGTTTTGGCACTGGCCGCCGAAGGCGCGCTGGCCTGCAGCTGCATGCCTCCTCCGGCCCCTCCCCAGGCCCTCGCCAAGGCTGACGCCGTTTTCTTCGGCAAAGCGGTGAAGGTCGTCGGCCAAGCGGGCCCGCACGGTCAGGGCGAAGTCACCGTGAGCTTCGAAGTGGAACGTTTTTGGAAGGGTAATGTCCAAAAGAACCTAGATCTCGGCACTGCAGCTCATGGGGCATTGTGCGGGTACGCCTTCCGCCAAGGCGAAAACTATTTGGTTTATGCCTACACCGATCCGCTGGGCGGGCTTCGCACCACGTTGTGCAGCCGTACCCGTCTCGAGGCGGACGCGGATGAGGACTTCAATGCGCTGGGAGACGGTGAGACCCCCTCTTTCCCCGCGGAAGCCTTTACGGACGCGCTTCTCGCCACGAATTGACCCTTACGGCGGCCCCAGGTAACGATCGCCTCCACTATGATCACGCGCTTGCAAATCGAGGGGATGGCCATCATCGAGAGCCTCGCCATCGACTTTTCTCCCGGTTTCAACGTCATCACCGGCGAGACCGGCGCGGGTAAATCGATTCTCATCAAAGCTCTGAACTTTCTGATGGGCGGCAAGGTCGCCCCCGACATGGTTCGCAAGGGATTCTCCGCGGCCACCGTCACGGGAGAGTTCAGCGTGCCGAAGGGGCATGCGGCGCTCGCGTTGCTGGAGGAACTTGGCATCGCGGTGGAGCCTGAAGGTAAGCGCACGCCGCTTCTCATCCGCCGTCAGCTCACCGACAAGGCCCGCGCGCAAGGGTGGGTCAATGACACTTCCATCACGCAGGGTACTTTGCGAGCGCTCGGCGAGTCCCTTCTCGATATTTTCGCCCAGCACGAAAACCAAAGGCTCATGCGGGAGAGCGAGCATCTCAACTACCTCGATGCCTTCCTTAAGGATCGGGCGCCGCTCACCGCCGTCGAAACGGCGAACCGGGAATGCCTGGAGCTGCTTCGGGAAGTAAGCACGCTCGTCGCCGGCTTCCTCGATAAGCAGAAGAACCGGGACTACCTTGAGTTTCGACTGAACGCCTTGAAGGATTTCGAGCCGACCGAAGAGGACTACGCCCGGGTCAGCATCCTTTGTGGAGAGGGCGACAGCCGCCGCAAAGTGAGTGAAGCGATCGGCGGAGCGCTCTCCGCCCTCGAGGGGGAAGAAGCGAGTCCGGCCCGCGCCGCGCGGGAAGCCGCGAAGGCTCTCTCCGCGCTCGAGGGGATGGGCGAGCCGTTCCACAAGATTCCCGAGCTTCGGGCCCAGGCGGAATCGGTGGCGGCGCAGCTCGACGATTTGAGCTTCGAGCTGACGAAGCTCTCCTCCACGGTGAACGTCGACGAAGGCGAGCTCGAGTCCGCTCAGGAGCGGCTTTTCGGCTACCAGAGTCTTCTTCGCAAACACAACGCGCCTTCCATCGAGCATCTGCTTGCCGAGACGGCGCGGCTCAACTCGGAGCTGGAGTTTCTGGAAACAGCGTCCGCTCGCTTGGAAGCGACGTTGGCCGCGCTCGGCAAGAAAGCCGTCGAGCTGGAAAAGGCCGCGAAGAAACTCACGGCGGCCCGCAAGGACGCTTCGCTTCGGATTAAGGCTTCCGTGGAGGGAGAGCTCGAGGAGCTCGTAATGAAGGGCGCGGAGTTTGGCGTCCAGTTCGAGCCCACGGTGCGCGCGTTACCCGCGCTCGACCTTTCGGCGTTTGCGCCGGAAGTGAACGAGCAGTGGCGCGGAGCCATGGAGATTTTGACGTCTCTCGGAGACCGGGGCGCGGAGCAGGGGAAGTTTCTGCTGTCGGCGAACCCGGGCGAGCCGATGCTGCCGCTCGCCCGTATCGCGTCGGGCGGCGAGATGTCGCGCATCCTGCTCGCCCTGAAGAAGTCTTTGGTTGCCGATGCCGAGACTTGCGTCCTCGTCTTCGACGAGGTCGACACGGGCATATCTGGCCGGGTTGCCGACGTCGTGGGCCGTAAACTCAGGGAGCTGTCCGACGCCTTTCAGGTCCTTTGCATTTCCCATCTTCCGCAGGTCGCGGTCTATGCCGACAACCACTTTCTCGTGAAGAAGGTGAAGAAAGGCGATCGTACCGAGGCCCAGATTGTCCCGCTTTCCGACGACGACAGCGCCAAGGAGATTGCGCGTCTGCTGTCGGGCGCCAAGGTGGACGCCACGAGTCTCGCCCAAGCAAAAAATCTCAAGCAAAAAGCCCGCGGAAAAACCAAGATCCGCCGTCAGCCCGAGCTTTAGCCTTCAAGAAGGAAGGCCGTGACTTCTTGCGGTCAGTCGCCTCGTTCCAGTAGATCGGTGGCTTTCAGCAAGGTCAGGATCTCCTCGCGCACGAGGGGGCGTACTTGGCCCGGTTCCAGATCTTCGGAGAGGCGGACGTCGCCGAATCCGAAGCGGATGAGGCGGATGACGTCGGCGTTGGACGCTTCGAAGAGACGGCGAACGAGACGGTTTCTGCCCTCGCGCACTACGATGCGGTACCAGGCGCCTTTGCTTTTCTTCTTATCCAGATATTCGAGCTCCACCGGCAGCGCGACCCCGTCGTCGAGCGTAAGGCCGTTTCGCATTCGCGCTTCCTTGGTCGGCGAGAGTCTTTCCTGAATGTAGACGTAGTAGTGGCGCGGCAGCTTCCACTTCGGGTGCATCAGCCGGTGGACCATCTCGCCGTCGTTGGAGAGGATAAGCAAGCCTTCAGTGTGAAAATCGAGCCGTCCGACCGGATAGAGGCCCTTTTCCAGCTTCTGAACCGCCGGAAGGCCGAAGACCGTGGTGCGGCCTTCGGGATCGCTTCGGGTCGTGATCACGCCGTCCGGTTTGCAAAGCGCGTAGTAAACCTTCTTCGGAGCTTTGGCGCCGATGATTTCCCCGTCGAGCCGAACCTCGTCGGTGTCCGGATCGATCTTGATCCCAAGCTCCACCTTCTTGCCGTTCACGGTGAAGCGGCCCTTTTCAATCCAGGTTTCGGCTTCCCGCCGGGAAGCGATGCCGAGAGCGGAAATCCATTTTTGAAGACGAAGAGGTGTCATCGAAGCCCACTCGCCCCGAAGATGCCGCGGCCCCGTTCGCTCCATTCCACTAATCGCAGAACGAAGGCGATGCCGAAAACTTTCGCCGTCTTCAGGGTGCCCACTTCGCTTCTCTGCGAAAGCGCCTGGGCGGCTCCGCGCTTGTAGAGAGAGAGGCGGGCGGCGAGTCTTCCGTGGCGCCGCCGCGCGAGGCGCATGCGGCCGGCGGCGATTCTCCTGCAACGCAGGACCAGCTCCTTCAAAGTCTGGCGCGCCGGATGGCGTACGACCGCCGAAGCCGCGAAAACCTGCCGGTAGCCCGCGGCGAACACGCGTTGCCCCCATTCCACGTCTCCGCCTGATTTCAGGTGGGAGAGAAAGGGTCCGACGGCGTCAAACACCGCCCGAAACGTGAAGAGGTTCGCCGTCGCCGCGAAATGTTCCGTGCGCAAGTAATCCGCCTGGCGAAGAGACGTGTACTTCTCGTAGAGCTCGGGTGCAGAGGGACATTGCGGGTCGGCGAAAGCGATTTCGATCTTGCCGCCCACCATGCCGCACTCGGGAGTGTGGGTGAGGTGGGTGACGCCCTTGGCGATCCATTCGGGATCGGGAAGGCAATCGGCGTCGGTGAAGGCGAGTATCTCTCCCGTTGAAACGCGAACGCCGGCGTTTCTCGCCGCGTAGCTGCCGGGGGCTCCCTCGCGTACGAGCCGGACCGATTCCAGATCCGGCAGCGGGGCTTCGGGGTCGTTGTCGACTACTACGATTTCGAGAAGTTCCTTCGGGTAGGTCTGGCGGGAGAGGGCTTCGAGACACCGGTTCAGCCGCTCCTGGTGGCGGTAGACCGGCACGATGACCGAAACGCTGGGAAGCGCTCCGTTCAGACGGGCACCTCGCGGAGCGCGGGCTGTTTCAGCCGGACGAGACCCAAGAGGTGCCGGGCGGTTCCCACGGCGAAAGCCAACGAGGAGTAGAGAAAATAAAACCAGTGCAGAGGGGCGGAGGCCGCCGCGAACCACGGACCTCGGCGCTCGAGCAGGAACGAGTAAAACGGAAGGTGGATCGTGAGCCAGACGGCCATGGTTAGCGGTGCCATCCAGTGTAACGCACCCCAAGCAGAGGACGCAACGAGCAGCGGCACGACGAGCAGAGCGAACGCCGCGCCTACCAGCTCGCGTGGCCGGAGATTCAAATCGGCTTTT
Source organism: uncultured Pseudobdellovibrionaceae bacterium (assembly GCA_964653655.1). Classification (GTDB taxonomy): domain Bacteria; phylum Bdellovibrionota; class FAC87; order UBA2466; family UBA2466; genus CAZZHG01. The sequence continues at coordinate 17,645 of CAZZHG010000065.1, read as the reverse complement.
CGCTCGGGAAATCGCCAAAGCAGCTCCGTCCATGGGATCGCGCGTTGAAAGAAATCGGCGTAGAGAAGCGAAGCGAGTGTCCACCGCTTCATGTGGGCGGCTTGAAGGTCCGGCTTCAGCTCGATCTCGAGCCCCCGCTCGCGCATCCGGTAGCCCAATTCTATGTCTTCCACGCAAGGCACCTGGTAGCGGGCGTCGAATCCGCCCACCACGAAGAAGGCGTCGCGCCGGATCGCGCCTAACCCCGCCCAGAACGTTTCCGCGCGGCGGTTTCCGTTCTGATGCGTGAAATGGTGAAAGAGATTCTTGTACTGGGAAAAGAAGTCCGGCTCGGGCGGGCTGTCGTCGTAAGAGCCGAAGAGGGCCGCCACGTGCGGGTTCTCGTCGAAGGCACTCGCGACCCGCTCGAGAAGGTCCGGCTGGGGAAGCACGTCGGAGTCCACGAACATCAAAATCGATCCCGTGGAGTGGACCGCGCCCAGGTTTCTGGCTGCGGCGGGACCGCGTGCGGTTTCCGTCTCGATCTGTTTCAGCCCGCGCTTTCGGCACCACTCCCGCACCAGGGCGTCCGCGCCGTCGTTGACGACGATAATCTCCGAGGCCTGGGGGTCGAGGGTCTCCACCCGATCGAGGCAATGGCGGAGCGCGGGACTTGCCCCTCGAACCGGAATGATGACGGAGACCGAATCCATGATTCGCCCAAGTTTAGGCAATTACTCGCCGGGAGTCGAGCTGGCGCCTTGCGGTCGATGCTGAGTCGCGTTACTCTTTCCGGCATGAATCCCTATCGAGTGCTGGCGGACGAAGGAAAAAATGAATTGAAGAGCGCCGACGGTTTGGTCGTCGTCGTGAATGCGGCGGTGGTGAAGGAGCGGGGCCTCGAAGGCGCTCTCGACGGGCTCAGCCCTGAGCTGCGGCAAACGGCGATGGCGTTCGCGTCCCGGCTGCTCGCGAAACCGGCCGCCGGATCGCGGCTCGCGTTCGACGCGGGCCCGAATCTGAAAGTCGTGATTCGGATCGTGTCCCTTCAGGCAAGTGCGTTTCGTCGTCTGGAGATTGCCAGAAAGACTCTATCGCCGGTGCTCGGCGCGAAGGCGAAACGCATCGTCGTGGATTTGCGAAAGGTGCCGGGCGCTCCCTGGTCCGACGCCTTCGTTTCCGCGATGGCGGCCTCCGCTTACGAAGGCCCGAACTACCGAAAGCGCGACGAGAAGGAAAAGAAGAAACCGATCTCGCTGTCCGTCTGGGTCGCCGACAACGATAAGGGCAACGCTCAAGCGGCCGCCGACAAGGCGTGGTTTCTCACGGACGGAACGAACCTCGTCCGCCGGCTGGCCACCATGGCGGGCAATGATTTGACGACCGACCGTTACGTGGAGCTCGGCGCGGAGCTTGCGAAATCCGCCGGACTGAAGTCGGAGTTCGTCCCTGTCGAGAAGCTGAAGGAGATGGGGGCGGGCGCTTTCTGCGCGGTCGCTCAGGCGGCCAAGGGAAAATCCGGGATCTTGAAGGTGCACTACGAGCCCAAAGGGGCGGGCAGCCGGGTTGCTTTCGTCGGTAAAGGAATCACGTACGACACGGGCGGCGCCCAGCTGAAACCGGGCGAGCACATGTTCGGCATGCACGGAGACATGGCCGGCTCCGCGGTCGCACTGGCCCTCGTGCTTCACGCGGCGAAAACCAAGGCGCCTTACCGGGCGACGGCCTACCTCGCCATCACCGACAATCAGCTTTCGCCGCAGTCCTACAAGCCGAATGACGTCGTTACATCGCTCACCGGCAAGACCATCGAAGTGGTGGACACCGACGCCGAAGGGCGCATGGTGCTCGCCGATACTTTGGCTCTCGCCTGCCAGGACAAGCCGGATCTGATGATTGATTTCGCCACTCTGACGGGATCGTGCGTGCGCGCCATCGGGACCAATTTCAGCGGCGCGTACTCCAACCGCAAAGGGCTTCTCCCGGTCATTCGGGCGGCGGGCCGCGCGAGCGGAGAGCGGGTCTGGTCTTTCCCGAACGATCCGGACTACGGCCGTTGCCTGAAATCTCAGGTCGCCGACATCAAGCAGTGCCGCCTGAAAGGCGGCTGCGATCACATCGAAGCGAGTTACTTTCTACGGCAATTCGTGGACAAGAAAGTACCGTACGTGCACGTGGATCTATCGGCCATCGAAAACGAGGGCGGACTTGCCCATGTGGGAAGCGAATCGACGGGATTCGGAGTCCGGTTCGGAGCCGAGCTCGTGGAGCAGGTTCTCGGTTAGGGAAGTATCATAGGAGCGACGTCCAGCTTGTCGTTGCCGATGGTGAAGAGAAATACCGGCCAGCGGGTGTCGTGAGAGTCGGTGAAGACCGAGCCTGGTCCGTAGAGGCCCGCGTCGAGATCGGAGAGCTTAGCGAGGAAGTCGGGCAGCTTTCTTCGGTGCTCGTTGCTCGCCACCGCCGCTTCCGCGACCCGGCCCGCCCGGAAAGCAATCGACGAAAAATCCGCTTCCAGCGCCAGGGAGGGCTCGGCGAAGTACCCGTCTCCGGGAACGCGGATCCCCTCCGGAAGCGCATCGTAGGAACCCATGAAGTCGGCGAAGATCGAGCCGAGGAGCATGGGCTCGGGGGGCTCCAGGATCGCCGAGCTGCGCCAGCTCTGGGGCCCGAGCAGCGGAATCCTAGGCGAGCCGTGGTACGACATCAATTTCGTGAAGTGGCGCACCACCCGGAAGTGATCGGGAAGCAAGATTGCGTCCGTCTCGACGATGGGTTTGAGAATCACGGAGCGGGCATCGAAGGCGAGACCGCGTTCCTTCGCCTTCTGCTCGGCCTCCGCCGTCATCTTTTGCATCTCTTCGGCCCGGGCCTTCGGATCGATCTGAAACAGCGTGCGAACGGCCCGATCGAGCGAGGCCGCGTCCCCCGAGCGGTAGAAGACGGCGGGCTTGGTCTCCAACCCGCGGCGTTTGGCTTCGTCCAGAAAGTGTTTGATGAGCCGGTCGGACTGGCCCTCGTCGGGGCGAAGGATGGAGATTCGTTTGAGGCCTTTTTGCTGGGCCACCGCCGCAAGCGCCATGCCGAGGCGTTTTTCGCTCGGATAGACCCGGAAAGCGAATCGATTTCCCTGGAGAGACACCGTCTCGGGTCCCAGCACGAGGATCGGAACCAGAAGATTGTCCGCCCAGGGCATGATCCGATCCAGCTCCGCGCGGCCGCCTCCGGCGATGATCAGCGTCACGTCTTCCTTGAATAACAAGTCCACAAGCCCTTGCTCGGCTCCGGCGGGAGTCGAGGTGGAATCTCTCACGAGGAGTTTGCCCGCCGCCCCGAGGGCCGCTTCGATTCCTTTTCGGTAAGCTTTCCCTCTTTCGGCGTCGCGGCCGGTTAGCGGCAAAATCGCGCCGACCCGGCCCGAATGGCTTTCGACGGCGGCGCGGAAGGCTTCCTCGGCCCGCGCTTCTCCCGAAGAGGTGCCGCATTCGGACGGCCGAATCCGCAGGACTTTGCGCACGGCCTCCCGATCGACGTACTGGGTGCGCTTCGGCTGGCGGTTGATGATGTCGCGGTAGTTCGGAGCGAGCGTGCCGGTGATCCACGGACACACGCTGGAGGCGTAGGAAGACAGCGAAAGAAGAGCGAGAGCCAGAACCAGTGGAGTTCGCAAGTTCACTCGAACACCCTCCTGAATCCGCCCATTTCATTCACGACTTCGAGCGCGCTCGGGCCTTTCGAGGCGGGCTCCCGTCCGGTGAGGAAGTACATCTTGAGGCCGCCCCTTTCCATTCGGCTGCCGTAGAGCGGATGGATCTGCGCTTCCGAAACGCCGGTCGGTTTCGTAAAGGGTTCGGGAGTGCGCTTCGTGATGGCTTCCTTCAAAAAAGTCTTCCAGACGGGGAGGGCAAGGGTGCTTCCCATAGCTTCCGAGGGAAGGGCCTCGTTGCCGTCGGTCCCGACCCAAACGATGCACACCAAGTTGGCCGTGTATCCGGCGAACCAGTTGTCTTTCGCCTGGTTCGAGGTGCCGGTTTTGCCGACGGCGACCGTCGCGAGCTCGGCCGCCTGGGTCGCGGTGCCGTGCTGGAGAACGTTGCGAAGGCCCTCGGTCATGAGGTACGCGGTTTGCGGAGAAATGGCGCGCGTGCCGCGGGAGTCGGGCGAGGGGGCGCGGTAGAGTACGTTGCCTTCCCGATCCTCAATCCGGGTGATCGAGGTCGTTTCCATGCGAAGCCCTTCGTTCGCGAACGTGCCGTAGACGCGCGCGAGATCGAGCATGGTGACCTCGGACCCTCCGAGGGCCGTTCCGACTTCCGCCTTCAACGTGGAGTTCACGCCCATGAGCTTCGCGTGCCCCATGAGACGGGTGACGCCCAGATCGGCCGCGAGCTCCACGGCGGCGGTGTTGAGCGATTTGTAAAAAGCGCGAAGCAAGGTCGTTTCCGAGCCGTACTCGCCGGAGATGTTGCGGGGCCGATAGTCTTTCACCGTCACGGGCTCCACGTAGTGAACGGCGTTCCAGCTGAATCCGTTTTGCAGGGCGAGAGAGTAGACGACCGGCTTGAAGGTCGAGCCGGGAGAGCGGGCCGCCGCGGTCACGCGGTTGAACTGGGACTTTCCGTAGTCGCGGCCGCCCAGCATCGCAAGCACTTCGCCGTTCTTCGGGTCGATGGCGACCAGAGCCGCTTCGAGAGAGTCCGCCGAGAAGCGCACGGGCTCGCCTTTTCGTTTTTCGGAGGCGGCATCGTCCCAGAGCTTGGGCCCGGCTTTGAGAGCCCGTTCGCCCATCGCTTGCAACTCCACATCGAGCGTGGTGTGAATTCTCAGCCCCTGTCCTTCGACCCGCTTCTTGCCTTCGAGCAGAGTCTTCGCCTCCTGGCTGATGTGATCGATGAAGTAGGGCGCGATTTGAGTGTTCAGCGGCTGGTAGGTCTGGAACTTCAGCGGGTAGAGAAGCGCTTGGGTGGCGGAGGCCGGATCGAGATAGCCCGCGTCCACCATCGCTTGAAGCACGATTCCCTGGCGGGCGATCGCCTTCTTCGGATACCGGGTCGGGTTGTAGGCGGACGGCGACTGAAAGAGTCCGGCGATTAGGGCGATTTCGGCGATGTTGAGATCCTTCAGTGATTTGCCGAAGTACCGCTCCGCCGCGGCTCCGACTCCGTAAGCGCCGTTGCCGAGGAAGAATCGGTTCGCGTAGAGCTCGAAGATTCGTTTTTTGCTGAGTCGCTTTTCGAGCTGATAAGCGAGCGCGATTTCCTTCACCTTGCGGTTGAGGCTCTTCTCCGTGGAGAGCAGAAAGTGGCGGACGAGCTGCTGGGTGAGCGTACTCGCTCCCTGCGAGTAGCCTTTGTCCCTAAGGCTCACCACGAGAGCGCGCAGGATTCCGCGGGGATCGAACCCCATATGCTTGAAGAAGCTTCGATCCTCGACGGCGAGGATCGCTTGCACCATTCGGATCGGGATTTCGTCGTAGGGGAAGAAGTGGTGGTACTCGGTGAAGAACTCACCGATCTTGTTTCCGCGGCGATCGAAGACGAGACTGTTGTCCGCTTGCTGAGTCTGCGTGATCAAGCTCAGCTGAGATTCGGAAACGGTGAAAACGCCGAGTCCGGAAAGCCAAAAATACACGACGGTCATCGCGACGCCCGCGAGACAGACCGTACTTGCCAGTACCACGCGAACCCAGGATATGGTCCTGAGCTGGGGCTGGCCTAGCTTCCTTGCTAGTCTTGCCATAATCCTTATTCTGCTTTTCGGCGTAAACGTGCTTGGGGATTAGGGAATGCGACGCACTATCTTGCTTGGGCGGGGTTTTGTACAATAGAGGTATATGCGGGCTTGGAATCCACTGAACGACTCGTTGCTCCGTGCGCAGATCAAGAGTCAGCGCAAGCACCGGTGGAATATGGAGAAAGACATCGATTGGACGATGTCCGTCGACCCGTCCCGCTATTTGCTGCCCCTGGACAAGGATGCCATCGTTTTTCCCGGTGCGTCACCAGAACAACGTCTCGCTCTATCGCAGTTTTTGGGACTTTTGCTAAATGCCACCATCGGCGAGATGGAGGAGGCGATCCTTCGTTTGAAGGACGTCGCGTGGGAGCAGTGTCTGAAGCGCAGCCCCGTGAACCCGGAGATGTGGGAGCTCGGCGATCTTTTCTTCGAGGAAGAGAGCAAGCACTCGGCGACGTTCGCGAAGTACATCGAGGTCTTCTGTCAGGCGACCGGCGTTCCGCGCGGCCCCCTCGATGAGCTGATGCCCAAAATTTTCGGCTCGCATCTCATGAAGGCGACTCAAGCCAACGCTAAAAGCGGGGGCTTTGCTTTCTGGTGGATGGTCGCGAGCGTGGAGGAGGCTTCCGTCGAGGTGTTCCGCCATCTGCGGGCCCACGAGAAGGGAATCGAGCCGCTCTTTTATTCCATTCACCGCCGCCACCTTGAGGAGGAGGCCCGGCACCGCAACTACGCCTTTCTGATGCTCGATCTGATTTACCGCCAGCCGGCGTCCTTCGGGGAACGCATCCGCAGGAAGACCGATTCCCTGCGAGCTCAGGCGCTGACCACCGCTTGGGTGCTGTCCGAGCTCACGAAGATTTACGAGGTGAAACGGATCCGCCACGAGCATCCGTTCTTCGAGACCATCGCGTCTTGCCTTCCGCTGCTCAAAGAAGTTTCCTGGATCGACCTCGTGAGAAAGCTCTTCATCAGTTCGCCCTTTCTCAGTCTGGTGCTCAATCCGAAGCACCACCGTCTCGCCCGCAAGGCGGCTTCTCAGCTTGGCGTCTTGAGCTTTCCCTTCCCGGAACCGAAGGTGGTTCCCGTCCACGTGCCCGATCTTCCGCCTGCCCGAAGGAAGAAGACGGCGTGAAGACCCGAAGCCTCCGCCTGCGCGGTCTTGAAACCGCCTGGATGGAAGGCGATGCGCCGTCGAAGAAAGCGCCCATCCTCTGTTTCCTCCACGGATTTCCCGACACGCCGGCAACCTGGGACCGGCAAATGGAATTTTTTGGCAAGCGCCATCAGGTGATTGCGCCGTACGCTAGAGGCGCCGGTCCCTCGGAGCCGGCGAAGCAACTAGATCGCTACCGGGAAAACTCGACGTCTCTCGATCTTCTGCAGATTTTGAAAGCCGTGGACCCGAGCGGGAAAAGGGAAATCCGGCTGGTCGGCCACGACTTGGGCGCGGTCGCCGCTTGGAATCTCGCCCCGCTGCTCGGCGATCGGCTGAAAGCCATGGCCATCGTGAACGGTCTTTCCCTCGTGCAGATGTTCTCCCGCAAGGGAACACTCAAGCAGCATCTCAAATCCTGGTACATCTACGCCTTTCAGATTCCCAAGATTCCCGAATTCTTGGCCAAGCGCTTTCCTGGGCCGTCGCTTAGGCTCGCCCACGCCATTGGCCGGCTCGGGGAAAAAGATCGGCCGCAGTTCGACGAGACCCTCGAAGGCTCGCTTCCCCACTACCGCGCGTACGCGCGGGAGTTTCCCTTTCTCGGCCGCAGGCGGCCGGTAAAGGTGATGGCGCCGGTACTCGTTCTCTGGGGGTCGGAGGACGCGTTTCTTCTTCCGCCTACGTGGAACGAGCTGACGCCTTACGCCGCTCATCCGGTTTCCCGCGTGATTCAGGGCAACCACTGGATCCACCGGGAGAAGGCGAAGGAAGTGAATCAGGCGCTCGAACGCTTTTTTCACGAAGGGGAGCCAGAATGATTTCGGCCCGCCGTCTGATGGGAAGATTGTCGAAGGTGGCAAGCCTCCCCGTCCTGAGCCGGTTTTCTCCGTCGGTCGAGCACGAGCCGACTCCGGCGGAGCTTTCGGGATACTCCCACGCCCAAAGCATCGCCCGGGAGGCCGCCGTCGAAGTGGCGGCGCTCGCCTGCGAAGGCTGGACCGAGACGCAGGCCGCGGAACTACTTGGGACTTACCTGCGCGACAAAGGAGTCCGATCTTTTTTCCACCATCCGTTCGCCTGGTTCGGCCCCCGCACCCGCTTTCAAGGGATTCGATCGTACTCCGCCTATCAGCCGACGAATCGGCGCCTTAAACCGGGCGACGTTTTCATCCTGGATGTGGCTCCGATCGTGGACGGTTTCGTTTGCGACATCGGCTACACGGCGAGCCTCGGTCCCAACGAGGAGCTCGACCGGGCTAAAGTCTGGCTCCACGAAATCCGCCGGGACCTGCCCGGGCTGTTTCAGAAGTCGGAAACGGGCGCTGAAGTCTGGTCTGAAGTCGATAGGCGCCTGAAGGCCGCCGGATACGACAACATTCATCAGCGCTATCCGTTCGAAGTCCTGGGCCATCGGGTTCCTCGGGTGGCCGACGTGGCTTCCCCTCTGAAGATGCTCCACTTCGGCTGGCAAAGTTATTGGTCGCTCATGAGCCGCGGGCTCTTCGGGCAGCTGCTCGCGCGCTTTCACCAGGGCGGGCTGACGGGGCTCTGGGCGATAGAGCCGCACATTGGTGGCGCGGGCTTCGGGGCCAAGTTCGAGGAGATTCTCGTCGTGGAAAAGGATGGGGCGCAATGGCTCCAGGAGGCTCTCATATGAAGGACAGGTTCGACGGGAAAGTAGCGGTCGTAACGGGAGCCGCGGGCGGCCTCGGTAGGCTTTTCTGCAAAGCGCTCTGCGAAAGGGGCGCGGAAGTTTGGGCATGGGATCTGAATCAGGAAGCGCTCGATGCTTTGGAAAAAGAGGCGAAGGACGGCGGTCTTTGGCTGCACACGGCCCACGTCGACGTGTCGAAGCCCGTGCAGGTGAAGAAGGCGGCTGAAGCGATTTTGACCGAGCGCCGCCGCATCGAGCTTTGGTTCAACAACGCCGGAATCGCCCAGAGGGGCGGATTCGGCAAAGTGGACTCCACGACGATGAAGAAAATCGTCGACGTAAACTTAAACGGGGTCCTCATCGGGACTCAGACCGCGTTAGCCCACATGGAGACGATGGGCGGAGGCTCGGTTGTGAACATCGCGTCCGTGGCGGGATTCTTGCCGGCTCCGTACTTGTCGCTCTATAGCGCGACGAAACACGCGGTCGTCGGTTTCACGCGGGCGGTTCGCGAGGAGCTACGGCTCGAGTGTTCCTGCACGAAGATGATTCTCGTCGCGCCTGGATTCGTCGACACGCCCATGATCGGGCCCGGCGCGGACGGCCTCAAATTTCCGGATTGGCTCAAATGGGCGGTCGCAAGCCCAGAGTCCGTGGTCGAGGAAGTGCTCGACGGGGTGGCTCGCGGCCGGGAAGAAATATTTCCCACGTGGAATGGAAAACTCGCCCTTCAGATGTACCGTCTTTTTCCGACGCTTACCCAGCGCACGGGAAAGGTGCTGCTCGCCCAGCGCTTCAAGGACATTTTTCTAAACCGCTACAAGAACGCCTGAGTATCGGTCTCATTCCCCGGTACGAATGCAATTGGTTTGGGGCTCCACCGGATAGGCGGCGCTATATCCGTCCGGCGAGTAGGCCACGATCTGAGTTCGGTCCTCGCCCTTTTTCCTTCCCAACTTCTCGCACTCAAGATTGAGTCCCTGAAAAGCCTTTCCGATCTCTTCGTGGTGGCTTGAAACGATCGAGAAAGTGTACCCTGAAAGCAGGCGATTCTTTCGTGTCCCGCAGAGAGCGTGACAGACAAATTTCAGGTTCTTGAGTTTCTTGGCGGCTTCCGCCCTTTCTTCCTGGCACGTTTTCAGCTCGGACTGGCAGCTGCCCGCTTTTACCGAGTGCGCCTCCGAGGAAGCGGAGGTCACCGGAATATGCGACTGGTCGGTTTCCCCTGAAGATGAGAGGGAAAGAAATGCAGCTAAGAATAGGAACGAAACAGCGTGCTTCACGGCGGCCCCCTTAGGTTCGAGTCCGCGATCTACCTGCAGAACCCGTACCATTGCATTGCGCACTGGATCTCAGGGAGTGCGCGTCCAAGGTGCCTGGGTTCGTTCAATGGATAGCTGGTTTCCGATTGTCTTCACGGGTGTGGCTGTTGAGCCAGTTAAGCAATTTCCACGACAATTTTACCGCGCTGCTTGCCGCTTTCGATGAGGGTGTGAGCCTTGCCGATGTCTTTCCAGTTGAAGACTTCCTTGTGGATGAGCGGACGAATCCGCCCCTGGTCCACGAGCTTTTTCACTTCGAACAAGAGACGGCCGTAGTGCTCGCGCCCCAGGCCGGTCATGAGCGGGATCAGCATGATTATGGAGTGAAGGCTCACTCCCTTCACGTACATCGTCGATAGATCGTGGCTGCCGCCGGTGGCGATGCAGGCGACTGATCCGTTGAGCTTCGCCGCCTGGATGGAAGCCTCCAGGTTCGGGCCTCCGACGGTGTCGAAAATGAAATCAAAGCCCTGACCACCCGTGTACTTGTCGACGTACTGCTGGACCGTGTTCGTTTTGTAGTTGATCGGGAAATCGGAGCCCAGGTCTTTCGAGGTCGCCGCGTCCGCGTCGTTCGAGACCGTGGTGTGCACCACGGCGCCGAAGGCTTTTGCGAGCTGGGCCGCGATGTGTCCCACGCCGCCGACTCCGCCGTGAATGAGAATCGTGGAGCCCGCGCGGATTTTCAATTTATCGAGCAAGGCTTCCCAGGACGTAATGGCGACCAGCGGAAGGGCCGCCGCCTCGGGGAAGGAAAGCTTTTCCGGCATGAGGGAGGTGAGCTTCGCGTCGACGAGAAGAAATTCCGCAAGCGCTCCGCCGATGGTCCCTTTGATGCCGCCGCCGCAGCCGTAAACTTTGTCGCCCTTCTTGAGCCAGGTGACGTCCGGGGAGGTTTCCTCCACCACGCCCGCGAAATCTCCGTGAAGAATGGCCGGAAAGGGCGGATTGAAAGGAAGATTCAGGGAGCGCACTTTCATGTCGATGGGGTTCACGCTGGTCGCCTTCACGCGGACCAGAACGTGACCGGGGCGCATTTCGGGGACGGGCACCTCACGCATTTCGAACGTGTCGGCGGCACCGGGCTTCGGAACGATCATGGCTTTCATTTTCATGACGGCGCTTGTAGCACAGGACCGGGGCGGAGGGGAACGGTCTAGGCGCATGTCCGAGGTAAACGTCGTTCGTCCACGTCCACCTCTACGTCAGCGTCCACGTGGGCGTGGACGAACGACGTAAACTTCGGACGTGCGCTTTGGCCTGAACGATTTTTCTGGGATTTAGGCGGCTTGTTTCGAGGCTTCGAGGGAGTACTTCTTCATCTTGTACTGGAGCGCGCCCCGAGTAATTCCGAGGGCTTCGGCGGCCTTCACCTGATTGTAGTCGTGCTTCAGGAGGGCCTTTTCGACCAGGTGGCACTCGAGGGTTTCGAGGGTCTGGTTGAGGTCGTCCCCGCACTCGAAGGTTTGAATCTTCGTGGCCGGTTGAAGGCTGGGAACGCCGGGGTTGGAAGGGGGAGCGCAGTGGCGCTTAACCGCTTCTTCAAGGGCCTCGACGGTTCCGGTCGGGTTATTTACGATCAGAAGAATCACGTTAGACCTATCGGCCCATTGCCGCCGGGACTTGAGGTGGATCACCTGATGCAAATTGTTTGCATTTGAGGCGGGGCGTCGGTATTAAGGCATCTGGAGGAATCGATATGAAAAAGTTCTTGGGCCTGTTCGCGGGACTCGGTCTGATTTCGGTGCTGAATGGATGCGGCGGTAGCGCTACCTGCACCGGCACCACCTTTGGAGCCATCTGCCTCGGTGTCGTAAGTCAGGGTACGCTCACCATCGGGACCACGATGACGGGAACCGGAAGCGTGGTCGCGGCGACTCCTCTCGCCGGCGCCTCCACCAACAATAGCTTTCGGGTCGCCTTTACGCTGAACGCGGGCGGGACGGTCACTCTCGTAGCGAACAGCGACGCGACTCTTGGCAGCGGCGTGAAGGTCGAGTTCAAGCGCAACGGCACGACCCTCGAGGTCCGGCTAAAGGGCTCGGGCCCGGACAAGGATATCTCTTCTTCTTTCGTCGGCGTCGACGCCTCGACGGCGCTAACGTATCAAATCGATATCCACAACACTGAAAACCCGATTCACGTCCTGATGTGGGACGAAAGCGTCACGGATTTTCAAAACACCACGCCCCGCGTGGACGACGAAACGGGGACTCCCTCGTCGGGATCGGGCACGTACTGGGGTGTCGAGCTGAGCGACGCTACGGTGAGTTCGCTCGCGGTCGGCGCGCAGAGTTTTACCGAGCCCTAAAAAGAAAACGGGGCCGGCTTTCGCCGGCCCCGCCTCTTCTAACCAATAATTAGGACAGCGAAAATGCGAAGAGCATCTCGCGGTACTTCGGCAGCGGCCACAGATCGTCGGCCACCTGGGTCTCCGCGCTGTCGGCCGCGTTACGGAGCTTGCGCGCCGCGGGCGTCACGTCGGAGGCGATGTACTTCATCGCTTCCGTCTCGTCGGTGAACGAGGCCGCCTTTTCTAGGGTGCCCTTCAGGGTTTCGAGGCCGCCAAGGATCTCAGCGAACGTGGCCTCCAAGTTGCCCGCCCGCTTTTGCATCGCCGTCTTCGCTCCCGGGGTCGTCAGCGTCGCGAGAGTCGCCGCCGTATGGCGAAGCTGAGTCTCGACCGCCGGAATGACCTGGGTATTGACGAGCTCGGCGAGCGTATAGCTCTCGATGAGCAACGTCTTGTTATAGCGCTCCACGGCTACGTGGTACCGGGAGTGGAGCTCGTCCTTCGTGAGCACTTTCGTGCGCTGGAAGAACTCGACCGACTTCGGCTGATTGAGAACCTGCAGGGCCTCCGCCGTCGAATTGAGGACTGGAAGGCCTCGCTTCTTCGCTTCCGCCTGCCACTCGGCCGAGTAGTTGTTGCCTTCGAACCGGACCGCGCGCGACGCCTTCAGGTACTCCCGGATGAGCTCCATGACCGCTTCGTCGCGGCCCTTCTTGCCGAGAAGCTCCTTCAGGCGCTCAGTGGCGTCCATCAGGCAGCTTGCGACCGCCGCATTGAGAGTCGCGACCGGAACCGCGACGTTTGCCGAACCGCCCACCGCGCGGAACTCGAACTTATTGCCGGTAAAGGCGAACGGGCTCGTGCGGTTACGATCCGTGTAATCGCGCGAGATGTTCGGGATGTGGCTTACGCCAAGCTCGATGATCTGGCCTTCGGTCGCACCCGATGCCTTGCCCGACTCGATGTCCTCGCAAATCTTCGCGAGCAGCGAGCCGAGAAACACGGAGATGATCGCCGGCGGGGCTTCGTTGCCGCCGAGGCGGTGATCGTTGCCCGTGGAGGCGATGGAGGCGCGAAGGGCGTCCGAGTGATCGTGCACGGCCTTCATGACGACGGCCGTGACGGCGAGAAAACGCAGGTTCTGGTGGGGCGTCGAGCCCGGATCCAGAAGGTTCTCGCCCTTGTCGTTCGACATCGACCAGTTGCAATGCTTGCCGTTGCCGTTGATGCCGGCGAAAGGTTTCTCGTGCGTGAGGCACATGAGGCCGTGGCGAAGGGCCACGCGCTTCATGGTTTCCATCAGCAGCGTGTTGTGATCGGCCGCGATCCCGGCGTCTTCGAAAATAGGGGCCACTTCGAACTGGCTCGGAGCCACCTCGTTGTGCCGGGTCTTCACCGGGATGCCGAGCTTATAGAGCTCCGTTTCGGAGTCCTCCATGAACGCCTTCACGCGCTCGGGGATCGATCCGAAGTAGTGGTCTTCGAGCTGCTGATGGCGCGGTGAGGAGGCTCCGAGGAGCGTCCGGCCGGTCATCAGAAGGTCGGGGCGAAGGGCCGCGAAACGTTTGTCGACGAGAAAGTATTCCTGCTCGCAACCAAGGGTGGATGTCACCCGCTTCACGTCGACGTCGCCGAGCACCTTCAGAAAGCCGCAGGCGGCCGAGTTCAAGGCTTGAACCGAACGGAGCATCGGAGTCTTGAGATCCAGCGCCTGGCCGTGGAACCCGAAGAACACCGTCGGGATGCACATCGTGCGGCCGGTCTCACTCTCGATGAGGAAGATCGGGCTCGAAGGATCCCACGCGGTGTAACCGCGGGCCTCGAACGTGGAGCGCATGCCGCCGCTCGGAAAGCTGGAAGCGTCCGGCTCGCCCTGAATGAGCATGCTGCCGGTGAAACGCTCCACCACTTTGAGCTCCGAGTGGTGAGAGTGCTGAATCGAAATGAAAGAGTCGTGCTTTTCCGCCGTCAGGCCCGTCATGGGCTGAAACCAATGGCAGAAGTGGGTCGCGCCCTTGGCGACCGCCCATTCCTTGATTACCTGGGCGATGGCGTCGGCGGATTCCTTGGTGATCTTCTTGCCCTGATCCAAGGCTTTCAGCAGATCCTGATAAGCGGAGTGAGGCAGACGCTCGCGCATCTGGCCTAGTCCAAAAGTAAGTTCGCCGAAAAAGCTGGAGATGGGCGGTGTGGGTTCTTTGGCGGTGTGAGGCTTACGCACGGTTCGTTTGCTGTCGCTCGCTAAGCTGGCTAGTGCGGTACGACGCTCCGTAGAGGAGCCGGTTTCCATCGAATGCATTACTAGTTCCTTTCTGTCTCTTTAGAGAATTAAAACTCTCAAAAAGCGCTCGGGAATCATCTCGGGGAATCACAGTTAACTCGCCGAAATTACGACCCGGGCCTAGTTTCGGGGACCGTGGTCTTTTTTTCAAGGGAAAACAGGCCGGGCGGCACGGCGCGCCGAGGTCTTGTTGAGAATGGTTTCCCATTCAACTTTTCCCGTCTTGTCGAGAAACCGGATGCGGGCGTTCGCGCCCTGGACCAAAAGGTGCGAGAAACCCAGCGTCGAGGAGGCATAAACCGTGTTTTTGCCCTTCTGAACGCCCCGGTTTTCGGCCGCGGCCCCGCTGATGAAAAAGTTCACGCCGGATTCCGCCCGGATGGCTTCCTTATGATGATCGTGCCCGGCGAGGTACATGTCCGCCCGGTTGCGCAAGATGGGCAACAGGTCGCGGATGAGCGACTTGGTGTTTCCGTGCTTGCCCGAGGAGTAAATCGGATGGTGCCCGTAAACGATTTTCCAAGTGGACTTGGAGGAGTCGAGCTTGGTCTTCAGCCACACGGCCTGGGCGCTGGTGAATTTCTCGGTGTCGATGGCGAAGTAGTGGGCGTCGCCGAAGGTGAACTCGTAGTAGGCGGCCGGCATCATCCAGCGGGAGTCGACGCGGGAGTAGGCGACCTGGGCGTCGGGGTTTCCGTAGTGATCGTGGTTGCCGAGGCTTGCATAGAAGCGCAGCCCTAGAAAATCGTAAACGTCGTGGAATTTCGTTTTCCACTGGGAGTCGCTCGTCGAGGAAACTCCGCTCGGATAGAAGTTGTCTCCGACCGTCATGGCGAAGGCGCAGCCGTCGGTTTTGCAGTAGCTGCCGATCCCGGCGGCCACTTCTTTCTGGTCGCGGGTCCCCTGGCCCCAGTCTCCGAACCAGATGATGCCGGGGCTTCTCGTGCCGCCGAACGAAGTCAAACTAAGAAAGGTTAAGACGAGGGCCAGCGAAAGACGGACCATGAAGTACCTCCCCAAAGTGGCCGTAAGGTACAGCCTGGCTCGTCGGCTGTCGTGGTACGGCCCGTCAGTTGTAGAGCTAGGCGTTCGCGAGAGACAGCGGAGGGCTCATCGGCGGCGGGGGGAAGCCGAACACCTTCGAATAGAAATAGAGCTCGGCTTCGAGAGCGCGTTTCTGGTTTTCGGCTTTGCGAAACCCGTGTCCCTCTCCTTCGAAAGGCACGTAGCCCGTGAGCACGCCTTTTTCCTTGAGGGCGTTGTAGAGAATCTCGCTCTGATTCGGCGGCACCACCGCGTCCTCGAGCCCCTGAAAGAAGATGACGGGCGTCGAGAGGCGGCTGATCTGATGGATGGGAGAGCGCTCCCGGATGAGTTTTTCGGAAGCATCCGGCCCGAGAAGAAAGTCGTCGTAGCGGCTTTCGAACTTGTGAGTGTCCTGGATGAGAAGTTTCAGATCGCTGACGCCGTAGTAGCTCGCGCCGGCCCTGAAGGGGGTCGGGGAGAGAACGGCGCAAAGCGTGGTGTACCCGCCCGCGCTTCCGCCCCGGATGGCAAACCCGCTCGCCCGTTTGCGCTCGGTCAAAAACCGCACCGCCGCCCGGCTGTCCTCCACGTCGACGACTCCCCAGCCGCCGCGAAGCCTCTCCCAGTACGCGCGTCCGTAGCCGGTGCTGCCGCCGTAATTGATGTCGGCGACGGCGAACCCCCGGCTCGTCCAGAACTGGTAGCTCAAAAGCATGGAAGTGGTGGTCTGTCCCGTGGGCCCGCCGTGAAGCACCATCAGACACGGAGGAAGCGAGCCGTCCGGCCCTTCATACTCGCTGCTCGCCGGCGGATAGAAAAAGCCGTGGGTCTCGGCGCCTTTGTAGCCGGGAAAAGTGAAAGGCTCGGGAAGGGAGATGGCCGACAACTCGATCTCGTGGGCCTTTCGAATGGCGGCGTACCGCTTTCCGTCGGAACGGACCACTTCAGCGGGCCCGTCGGGCCGGCCGCCGATGTAGGCGAAATCCGTGCCCGACGCCTTCACGAACATAATCGCGGTGTGGGGGCATTGAAGCGTTTCGAGCTTTCCCGTCGTGGCGTCGAGCAGGGCGAGGTGATTGCTCCCGCCACTGCCGTAATTGACGACGAGCTTAGTCTCCGAAAGAAAGGCGTAGGTGGAGGCGCCGAACTGCCAAAGGGGCTCGCCGAACTCCGCTTCCTTCGGACAAAGGGCTTTTGCGCCGCCGGCCTCCCAACGGTAGAGATTCCACCAGCCGGTGCGATCGGAAACGAAATGAAGCTTTCCGCCGGGCGACCATTCGGGCTGGAAGACCGATTCGCCCGGCCCGCCCGCGAGCTTTTTCGCGCCGGTCAGAGCGCCGTTGTCGGAAACGTTCGCCATCCAAAGTTCGCTCGAGTCCCAGGGAAGGCTCGGGTGGTTCCACTGCATCCAGGCGAGCTGCTTGCCGTCGGGCGAGAGTCTCGGAAAGGCGTAGAAGTCGGCGCCTTCTTGGATGCGTTTGGGGGTGCCACCCGAAAGCGGGACCGCGACCAGGAAATTCTCTTTTTGCTGCTCGCCGACGAGGATCAGCCGCTTGCGCTTTTCGTCGACGATGGGATCGGCGAAGCGCATGCCGGGCTCGGTCAGCGCCCGGCCCCCGCCGAAGTAAGGGGCGCTCCAAAGGGTCTGGTCGGAGTAGCGCGTGTAGTAGAGCGTACCTTTGTGAGCGACGTAAGAGCCGCCGCCGTACTCGTGGACCTTCGTCCGGGCATCGGTTGCCGGAGGCGAGGCCTCGCGGATGGACTCCCCCGGGGCCTGGGTCATCACCGCCTGGCGTCCGCCTTCCGACGGGCGGCCTTCAATCCAAAACAGCCGGCTGCCGTCCCACTGAACCTCGCGGAGTTTCAGAGTGTGGGCGGAAATCTCCTCCGCGCCGAGGGGGCTGGGCCAGGAACCGAAGGGTAGGGTCTTCATGGAGCGATTAAAGCACGACTCCGTTACGGCTCAAATGCTCGGTGATGGCCGCCGCGGATCGCAACACCTGAGCGGCTGTCCAGCCGACCGCTTTCGCGCCGACGACGTTTTCCTCGCGATCGTCCAGGTAGAGGATCTCGTCCGCCGTGAAGCCGGTGGCCTTCTCGACCTTGCGGTAGATCTCTGGCTCGGGCTTCCTGCATTTCAACTCGTAACTCGTGAAGACCGTCTTGAAGTGCTTCATCGCGGGAAACTGAAATAC
>CAZZHG010000064.1:23548-31504 GCA_964653655.1 uncultured Pseudobdellovibrionaceae bacterium | reverse complement strand
TTGTTCTTCCTCCTGAAGAACTATTCCACCGTCGTTTCCGACTTCGCCATGGGCAAGGACATCACCTTGCCTTACTCGTCCGCGCTCAATCCGCCCCAGCCCGCGCTCCAGCTCGTGGTAACGAAGAGCGCCATCCTGCTCGACGACAAAGAGATCGTGACCGTGACGAACGGCGAGATCTCCAAAAAAGATCTGCACACCGATGGCGTTACGATCCTAAAGCTCGCGTGGGCTCTCAAGGAGAAGCGCCAGCGGACGGAATACTACAAGCAGGCCAACTCCGAAGATCCGTCCAAGAAGCCCGACCCCAACAGCTTCACGGGCACGGTCGTGCTTCAGGCCGACAAGAGCCTGCAGTTCAACCTGCTGAAGAAAGTCATCTTCACGGCGGGCATCAGCGACTTCGTGAACCTCCGTCTCGCCGTGCTTAAAAAAGAAGAGAGCTGACCGCTCTCTCTCCCCCCTTCCTCAATCATTCCCGCATCCTAGAGCGCCGATCTTATATGGCTCGGTGTGACTAAAGCGCCGCTTCGCCCTTTCCGAAAAGGAAAGGAGACATCTCCGCTTCTCCGGAGTCTGGAGCTTTATGCACGCGCTATTCGCCTTCGCTTATCTCATTCTCGCTTTCGCACTCGGCACGGCCCTGCTGGGCTGGATTCTGCCCGACTTGAAGACTTGGGATGCGCTGTTTACCAAGCGTAAGCCCGGGGGCCGCCCGCAATGGTTCCGCGTCTATCTGGCGACCGCCGTTCTCGTGGGAACGCTTACCCTCGCTTGGGCGACATACCTTGGCGCCTGCTGGTTCCACGCGTCCGCCGCTCCGTTACTCTACGGAAACATCGCCGCCTCCGTTCTCGCGCTCGCCTTTCTGGGACTTGCTTGGCGGCGCCACCGCGCCAACGGCCTGTCGCTATACCGGGCCGCCCAGTCCACCCTTCGTCAGAAGAACCGGCAGGATCTGGTGTTCTCTTCGGCCTGCTTTCTGCTCTGCGCTTTTCTGATGACCTACACGTTTCGCTCCCACATGAACGAGCTACTGCTCGGAGGAACGACCGGGGGAGATCTCCGCTTTCAGCTCTCCTTGATCCGTTCCTTCTCCCAGGGCAGCAATTTTCCGGCCCAGTACACGCCGTTTGCCGACGGCAACATGCGCTACGACTTTCTGTTCCCGTTTTTCGTCGGGAACTTGGAGTTCCTCGGCCTGCCCCTCGTTTGGGCCATGAACCTGCCGAGCATCTTCTCGATGTTCTTTCTGCTTTGGCTTTTGTGCGAGTTCGCGGTGCTGCTCACCTCCGATCGCCGGATAGGGATGATCGCCTGCATCCTGTTTCTCTTCCGTTCCTCGTTCTCCTTTTTTACCGAGATGTGGAATCAGCGATCGCTTGCGGCGCCCTTCAGCACCTTCCTCGGCTCCACCAAAGGAGAGCACGAGGGGATCTGGTCGTTGAACGCCTTCGTTACCCAGCGGCACTTCGCCTATTCGCTCGCTCTGCTTCTCGTGGTCCTGACCGCTATCGTCGTGCGCTGCTCGCTCACGGCCTCGGTCGCGGCTCCGGCGAAAAAGAAGAAGAAAGCTCCCCCGCCGTCCGCTCAGGTTTTCCCCTGGCAGATTCTCGGGCTCGGAGTGCTGATTGGCCTACTCGGCTTTTGGAACGGAGCGGTCGCTCTCGCCGGAATTGGAATTCTCGGCGTCTTCGCGTTCCATACGCGGTTTCGCTGGGAGATTCTCGCGGCCGCCGCTCTCGCTCTCGTTCTGGTGCTGGTCGAGTCCCGCGTCTTCACCGGCCAGCTCGAGACGCTTCTCCAATGGGACTTCGGCAGAGTCGCGGGAGACGGCAATGTGGCCTGGTTTTTCTGGCGTGTACTTGGCGCGCTTCCGCTAGTGGCGGCGGTCGGGCTCGTCCGCTACGCACCGGGGCTTCGGCCGTGGGCCGCGGCTTTCGCCGTCCCCCTCGTCGCCGCGTTCACTTTTTTCTGCTCGAGAGATCTGGATGCGAATCACAAGTTCCTGGTTGTCGCCGTTCTCTTTTTCAACATCGTTGCCGCCACCGTCCTGGTGAGAATTCCCCGCGCGGCTGCCATTGCGCTCGCCGTACTTCTGACCTGCACCGGCGTCGCCGAGTTCGTCAGCCTCGTGCGGCTGAACGCGCCGGCCAAGGCGACCAGGTACTCCAGCGAGAACGCTTTGATGAACTGGATCCGTGAGAAGACTCCGCGCGATGCCGTTTGGGCGTCCAACGAAAAAACGTTCGGACCGCTGGTGATGACCGGCCGGCGGCTCTTTATGGGAGGCGTCGAGAACGCGGAGCAATTCGGTTACTCGCCGGATTCACGCCGGCGCGCTCACGAAAAAATCTTCAACATGGGCGATCCACGGGATTTGGTGAGCCAGGTCCGGGCCCAGCCCATGGACTTCATCGCCGTTACACCTACTCTCGAAAAAGGCCGGGCGGAAGTCATTCACCGGGCTTTGCCGCTGGTCTATGAAGACCTGGATCTGAAGATCCGCGTCTATAAGGCGAGAAACGACAGCCGGGCGCTCGCGAGCATTCCGACTCTCTCCAAGAAGGCCATGAACCTGGGGCCTATGCCTGGAACGGGCAAAGGCGGCAGGGGCGGCGGCGGGCGAGCTCCCGCGGCTGCGGCCGGCGGCTGCGGACCGCGCTAACAGGCTATGCGCCTAGCTCGACCAGGGACGCGACCGTCCCGTTGATTCCCTCGAAAATTTCGTGCAGAGGTGCCGTGTCGAACATGTAGGCCGGCGTGGTCACCACTTTGTGCCGCCGATCGACTTGCCACTGGGACGCGGATTTCGCGACGTGCTTGTGACCGAGCTTCTCGATCTCCTGGGGAACTTCGCCGGAGGCGCCCACGGTCAGCTCGAGTCCCTTTCCCTTGAGCACTAGCGCCACGAGCGCGGGCGCGATGCAAAGCGCGCCGATGGGTTTTCCCGCCTCGAAAAAGCCCCGGATCACTTTCTCCGCTTCGGGAAGCACGGTGCCGGCGGATCCTTGCGCGGCGAACGTGCAGAGGTTCTTCGCGGCGCCGTAGCCTCCGGGAATGACGAGCGCCGAATAGTCGGACACTTTGAGCTTGGAGAGCGGCAGAACATTGCCCCTAGCGATGCGCGCCGATTCGACGAGCATCGAGCGGGACTCGCCGCTCACGGGCTTTCCCGTCAGCGTGTTGACCACTTCTTTCTGGGGCGAATCGGGAGCGAAGCACTGAACCTCAAAGCCGTGCTTGCTTAAGGCCCAAAGGGCGCCGACCGCTTCCCGTATTTCGGTGCCGTCGAGATGGCCGCTTCCGCAAAGTAGAACCGCCGCTTTTTTCATAAAGACTCCTTTTTCGCGATGATATTAGCACCGAGTTTCTTTCCCTTTGCTTTCTTTTTTCCTCCGACCAGCCGCGAATGCCGGACGTGACGCTGGCGGTTTGAAACTACCTTTCCACCGTGTTGTCCTAGCCCGAATGGAAACGGCTCTCAGGAGATCAAGGACTCTCGAACCCTTGGTTGGCCTCCTCTTGGTTTTGCTGGTTTGTCTGGTTTTCTTGCCGTCCGTTTTCTCCCGTGAATTTCTAAACTGGGACGACAATCAGAATTTTCTGGAAAACCCGCTCTTTCATATGGGGTTTCGAGAAAGCTTGGCCTGGGCATGGCGCTCATCCACCCTCGGTGTCTTCCAGCCCGTCGGCTGGGTACTGTTGAGGATTCAAACGGCCCTGTTCGGACTCTCGCCTCTGCCCTTTCATGGGATCAGCGTAATTCTCCACGCGGCCAACACCATTCTTCTGTTTCGTCTTTTGCTCCGGCTTGATCCGCTTAAGGAAGGTATTTTCGCTTGTGCCATCGCTGCGTCGGTTTTTGCGATTCACCCGCTGCACGTCGAAGCCGTGGCCTGGGCCTCCTGCCAGCCCCTTCTCTGGAGTGTCTTTTTTTCGTTGGGAAGCGTTCTCTCTTATCTGGATTACTTGGAGGGCGATCGCCGCGCTTTTTGGTGGGCCTATTCTTGGTTCGTGGCCGCCGTGGGCTGTAAGGCGAACTGCCTCTCGCTGCCGCTGATTTTTCTTGGGCTTCGCTACTCAAAAGGGAGTCCGATGCGGTGGGGAAGCGACTGGCCCTTTTGGATGACGGCACTTCTCGGCGGCGTTGCCGCTTTGAGGGCAAGAGACCTTCTTGTGCCGTTGCCCCGCCTGGGTGAAAGAGCCGGAATGCCTCTCACCGTTATAGCGGAAGCGCTTTATCGTCTTGTTTGGCCTTGGAACCTTTCTCCTATCTACCCTCTGCCTTCGACAGGGGTGGCCGTTTACCAAGGAATCTTCGTCGCGTTGGTAGCTCTGGCGATCTATCGGCGGAGACAACGGAGCCGCGCCCTCGTTTGGGGGGCGCTTGCGTATTTCGTTCTCCTGCTTCCCGCGATTGGAGCCGCCGCTTCCGAGGGAGTGGCTTTCGCCGATCGCTACGCCTATCTCCCCGGTTTGGCATTAGCCGCGCTCTTAGCCCATTTTCTGAAAGCAGCCCCTCCTGCCCGCCGTTGGATCCGAATAGTGCCGGTGGCGGTTTCAGCCGGTTTCGCTTTGATTACTTTCTCCCAGCTCGAGTCGTGGAACGATTCGGAGAGGTTTTGGAAAACCGCCCTTGAGCGTGAAAGCCGCTTTAGTGGACGGGCCCATGCAAACCTCGGATCCTGGCTTCTCGAACGGGGAAGAGGAGACGAAGCTGCGATCTATCTGAGGACCGCACTGACGCTGGACCCGGGTCTTGCCGATCCCTGGAATGGGCTGGGTGTTTGGGCCCTTTCCCGAAGAGACTTCGCGACCGCCCGCCGATACTTTGAAGCCGCCATCGGGGGCAATCCCCGGAACTCGGACGCGATGAACAATCTTGCCTGCGCCTACGAGAGGATGGGCGATGCCGCCTCGGCTCTGGTTTGGATCGACAGGGCCATTGCCCTCTCGCCGGAGAACCCAAGTTTTCGGCACAACCGGGCCCGGCTCCTCGAGAGGCCCGAAAGCAAGGCGGTCGCGAAGCTCATTCCAGCTCCGAAGAGCCCGGCTCCGCCGTTACCTCGTCCCGAGGGCATTCGAAGGCGCCGCAGAGCTTGATTCCGCGACCTTCGCCGCGTGTAGGTTGGTAGCCGCCTGCTCGGCCGACAGGAAGTTCTTGTCGAGAATCTTCTTCGCCGCTTCCTTGATCCGCGCGGAGTCCGACTTGGACATGAGCGTTTGCAGAAGCTTCTTCACGTCCGACGTCTTCACGTCCTCGATCGTGCTGAGCAGGCGGGACTTCACCGTTTCGCCGAACTTCGTGTCCTTTAGGATGAACTCCTGGAGGAAGTCCGCCCACTCGGATGAATTCTTCAGAGTCTCGTTGTAGGAAACCGCCCAGCCGATGCGAGCCATGATGTCGGTCCCCGCGGTTTTCGCGAGCTCACGGATGTCGTCGGCCGCCTTCGGGTTTTCGTAGTAACCGAGCGCGTACTGAACCGAGTAACGGAAGCGGTAACCGCGGGGTCCCTGCAGCTGCGCCGTCGTCTTGAGGACTTCACTGCTTTCCTCGGTGCCGAGCATCGCGATTGCGCGCGCCGCGCACTTCAAGTCATCGAGGGAGATGTCGCGTTTTCCCACCTTCTCGGCGAGAAAGGGAAGGGCGCCCGGCTGATTCACTTTTCCGAGTACGGTGTGCAGATGCGAGCGCCATTGGCTCCAGCCGTGAGGATCGGAGGCGAAGGCCGCGGCCTGCGCGTAACCTTTCGAAGTCGCCGTTTTCGCGAGCGCGAACACACCGTTCGCCAGCGATTCGGGCAGCCACCTGGACTTCGCGCGGATGAGCCCTTCGAGCAGCGCATTGCGTACGTAGGGTGAAGGATCCTGCTCCAGCACCGTGAGAAGGGTCCGTTCGGCCAAAGCGCTTACGGATTTTCCCTCGAGAAGGCCGCCGGCCAAATTGTAGGAAGCCCACGTGCGAGCGACCGGATCCGGATCGCCCAATGCCTGCGCCGAAAGGGCGCCTTCGTCGCGCTTTTCCTGTTCGATGCGCGAAAGCACTACGGCTCCCGGATTCACCGTCACCCATTCGGGCTCGGCGAGAAGTTTCACGGTTTCCTCGCGTTGGGGCTCGCCGAGAACGAGGTCCATGGATTTCGAGTAGGCTGGCGTCGCCTTGCGGTGGAACACGACCGGCAACTTGAAGTGGAAAGTCGTTTTATCTTCCGGGTGATTCGACTGCTGGTTGATCGTCAGCTTGTAGGAGCTGGCTTTCGTGTCCCACGTTCCGCTGTACTTGATGACCGGATAACCCCTCTGCAAAAGCCACGTGTCGCGGAAGGCGACGAGCGATTGTCCGCTCGCCGCTTCCATGCGGGCGAAGAAATCGAGGTAAGTGGCGTTGCCGAGACCGTGCTTTTTCAAGTAGGTCGCGAGGCCCTTACGAAAAGGCGCATCGCCAATGTAGTGGTGGAGCATGCGCAGCACGTTTTCGCCCTTCGTGTAGCTGATCGTATCGAAGTGGTCGTCCGGATTGCCGATGTTTTTATCCACGATTGGATGGCTTCGCGGGCCGTCCTCTTCGCGGAAATACTCGTCCCAGCTGGACACGATGACGTTGAGCTCGGGCTCGACGGAGTTGAAAAAGTCGCGCTCGCCGAGAGTGCCGAGGTAGCTGGCGAAAGATTCGTTCAGCCAGATGTCGTCCCACCAAGCCATGGTCACGAAGTCGCCGAACCACTGGTGGGCGAGCTCGTGGGCAGTGAGTCCCACGACGCCGTTCTTTTCGAACTCGGTGCTCGGATCGTTCAAAAGGATGCGCTCCTGATTCATGAACGTCGCCGAAGTGTTTTCCATGCCTCCCCATAGAAAGGTGGGAATGCCGACGGTGTCGTACTTAGGCCAGGGATAGGCGGTGCCGAGGTACTTCTCGTAGAAGCCCATGAGCCGCTTGGTGGCCTCAATGCCGAACTTTGCGGCGTCCACCTTCTTGTCGGCGACCCAGAAATTGACTTCCTTCTTGCCGTGGCGATCCGCGATTTTCGTGAGCGGGGCAACGCCGACCGCGACGAGATAAGTGGAATGCGGAAGCGGCATCGTGTAGCGCACCTCTTTCCAGCGGCCGTCTCCCTTCTTGAAAAACCGATCCTTCGCGCGCACGCCGTTCGAAACCACTTCGTATTTTTCGGGAGCGCGGGTCACCACTTCGGTGATGGCTTTGTCGTAAGGCTCATCGTTGCAGGGAAAGAAAGATCTCGCCGCTTGCGACTCGAACTGCGTGAAGAGCATCGGTCCGCGGGAGGCGTCGTCGGGATCGGTAACCTTGAAAAGGCCTTCGTGGCTAGTTCCGATCTTTCCTTCGTATCGCACCTTCACGGTGAACGAAGCCCCGGCGGCTACCTTCTTCGCGAGCGCGATCTCGACTGCCCCTTCCTTCGGGGTGAAGGTGAGCGCCTTCTTTCCGCCGTCGGTGACGGAGTTGATTTTCAAATTGTCGATGTCGAGGGTGAACGACTCCAGAGGAGCCTTTGCCTTGAAAGTAGCCGTCACTTCCGCCTGAAAGGTGGAAGGATCCTCCGCCGGATTCACTTCCCAGTCGATCTTGTACTTTTGCGCGTCGATGGGGCGGTTGTGCGGTTTGGAGTTGCCCGCCTGGGCGAACGAAACGGACAGCAGGAACGAGAGAGAAAGAACGGCGAATTTCACGGTAAACCCCCTGGGCAAACGTTGAATTTCACTAGGGGGTGTGGGAATGTCAACGCCGCCATGAATCCGAGCAAATTGAAAGAAACGGGGCGCCTGCTGAAGGTGGTCGGTGAGCTTCGGAAGAAGTGCCCCTGGGACCGCAAGCAGACCCACCAAACCCTCGGCAAATACATGCTCGAAGAAGCATACGAGACGGTGGACGCCATCGAAGCGAAGAAGCCCGATCTGCTCCGCGAGGAGCTCGGGGACGTTCTTCTGCAGATA
>CAZZHG010000064.1:0-23538 GCA_964653655.1 uncultured Pseudobdellovibrionaceae bacterium | reverse complement strand
CGCGAAAGAGAAGGGGCGCTTTTCTTTCGAAGACGTGGCCCGCTCCATCACCGACAAGATGATTCACCGGCATCCGGACATTTACGAAAAGACCCAGGTCCGCGACATGAAGGAACACCTTCGTAACTGGACGCGGATGAAAGAGAAGGAGAAGCCGAAGCGCGGGCTTCTCGACGGTATTCCGAGAGCGATGCCTTCGATGCAAAGGGCTCAGCGGTACGGGGAGATCGCGAGCAGCGTCGGTTTCGACTGGAAGGACGCCAAACAAGTTTTGAAGAAAGTCCGTGAGGAGCTGGGAGAGCTGGAGGCGGAAACCCGCCGCGCGAAACCCAATAAGGAACGAGTCGCCGAGGAGTTCGGCGATCTGGTTTTCGCCCTCGCCAATCTAGCCCGCCACCTCGATCTCGATTCGGAGGCGGCCGCCCGCGCCGGCGTTTCGAAATTCGCCGACCGGTTTTCCCACGTGGAAAAGCACCTAAAGGCTTCCGGAAAAAAGCTCGCCGATTGTTCGAAGGCGGAGTGGGAAGCGGCGTGGCGTAAGGCCAAGGGCCGCTCAAAACGTTAACGGCTTCGGTACGGGTGGGGCCGCTGGAAAGCCGATCCCCTTTCTTACCGGAAACCGCTCGCCTCGTTCAATCCCCCTCGGAAAAGTCTTCTGCCTCGGCCTACATACCGATCTCCGTGCTTTTCAGCTACCGGGGCCAAAAGTGCTCCGCCCTTTCGTGAAAATTTTTACCCTCTGATGTCGGTCATAGCGCGGCGCCCGGATTTGTTAACAGCCTTGAAAGGGCTCATTTGGCGAATATCCGAGTGGTGGCATGGCTTTCGCAATACTCATGGAGGTGCTGGGGTTGATCGCGATCGCTAACGGCATAAAACCATGACTGCGACTACACAATCAGCGGGCGGATCGGTGGCCCTCCGGCTTTTCGCGGATCAAATGGGACGACTCGGCTGGCGCTACGGAGCTTTCGCTCTGACGATGGCGGGAGTAGGCCTCGCGGCGTTAACACCCGCCCGATTCCTCGAGTTCTTCACGCAGCGCACTCTTTTCGGGGGCGCCTCCGCCCAGGTCACCGCGCTTCTCGCCTTCGGCTTCGCCGCGGCCGGCGTCGTTTGGTTGACCGGGTCCTTCGGCAAATACTTTCAAGCGGCCTTCCGTTTCGAAATCGAAAGCAACCTGCGCCGGTCCATCATGCGCCGGCTCCATCAGATTCCGCTCACCGCCCTCGACGGCTCCGCGCGGGGCGAGTGGGTCGAGCGGGTCACGCGGGATCTTTCGGCGGTCGAAAAGTTCTTTTCCGAAGGGGTTCCGCGCCAGGTTCGTAACCTCTCGCTTTTTGCGGGCGTCGCCTTCCTGCTGGTTTTGCGAGGCGGGCTCTCTTCCGCGGTGGCCCTCGTCGGAGCGCTCGCCCTCGCTTTGATTCAAGACTGGCTCGAAGCGAAAGCGCGCCCCGGCCGCGAGCGGGTGAGATCGGAGCACGCCGAAGCTCTCTCGATGCTCCGGGAAACTCTCGAAGGCATGCGCACGATTCGATCCCACGGCGCCGAGCCCTTTCTCGAGCGGCGTTTCGACGCGAAGATTGCAAGTCTCCCGCCTCCCTATCAAGGGCAAGCGCTTCCTCAGGGGTTGATGCTTCAGGTTCTCTTCACGGTGACGCTAACCGCGGCGGCGCTTGCCGTGGAGCTCGGCCGATTGGCTCCGGTGGACGCTTTGGTGTTTCCGTTCTTTCTGGCGTTGCTCTACAAGGCCGCACTCGGTCTTGTGGCCGCGTACGGAGAATGGAAAGCCTATCTCGGTGAGGGCAGCCGTCTCGGCTCCGTCGTTTACGGAACCGATCGGTTCGCGCTGGCGGCCGAAGGGGAAAAGCCGGTTTCCGCTTTCAAGCACGCCGCCGCTCTCGAAGTGCGGGGGCTTACTCTCGGCAACGAGCAAGGAGTAACCGCGGGGCCTTTCGATCTCTCCATTCAACGGGGGGAACTTTGGGCGATCGTCGGCCCGCCGGCCTGCGGGAAATCCACTCTCCTCGAAGTTCTCGCCGGCCTTCGTCCGGCGTTGTCGGGATCGGCGAAGGTCGTTCAGAAAGACGGCCAGGTTTCGTGGGAGTCCGGAGGAAAGCGCGGGGTTTGGCTTCCCGTGGGAGCTTGCGCTTACGTCGAGCCCAGGCCCTTTCTGTTCGACGGAACGCTTCGGGAAAATCTGACTTTTGGAAACGCCGATCGCCTGAGCGATGCCGTCCTCTGGGATTTTCTCGAGCGCACGGGACTCTACGAGTTCGCGCGCGATCGGGGAGGGCTCGACGCGTCCATCGGGGACTTCAAGAGTTTCTCGGAGAGCGATCGGTTCCGCCTTTCGCTTTGCCGCGGGCTGCTCACGAAGCGGCCGTTTCTTCTGCTCGATGAGCCCTTCCGGGGGCTGGATGATTCGTCCATCGGCTCCATCGCGGCGACGCTCGAATTTCAGAAGAAGTACTCCGGCGTAATCCTCATCACGCAAAGCGTGCCGCTTGCTTTGTCCGTGGACGGGATTTTCAGCTTCGAAAAGGCCGGCAGCGGCTGGTCCGGTCAGGCGGACGGACCCGAAGTGACCGGGGTGGAAACTTTCCCGCGGCTCCACGCCAGCGCAAATAACGCCCAGCCCGCGATTCCAAACAACTGAAGCAGATGATGAGCTCCCGCGATCGCCACCGAAGCGGCGAGCGGAACTTTGAAGAGGCCGAGCGCGAAAGCGACGGATGCCTCGAACGGTCCTACGTTCGCCACCGACACCGGTACGGCAATTGCCAGATTCAACACCACCAGCACGAAGAAAATCTCAGAGATACCGATATCGTACCCCAAGCTTTTGGTCAGAATGTGCATGGCCGCGAGCTCCACGGCCCAAGCGGCCAGCGCCGCAAGCCACGCGAGCCCGAAACGAGTCGGGTTTTTCAGAGCCGACAGGCCTTCCTTCAGGCGGGCGGTCCAAGTCTTCAACCGGTTTTGAAATTTCTGGGAAACCCGGCTGAGGATTCCCACGATCGCCGCGATCGCCACTGCCCCGGCCGCCACCCACCAAAGGGAAAACGGGACGACGGACTTGAACTCAGGAAGGCCGAGCACCCCCGTAAAAAGGATCATCGAGAGGAAGCCGGCGAGATCTGCCACGCGGTCGGCGAGGATCCAGCCAGCGCCGCGCGCGACGTAACCTTCTTCCTTGCCCCCGGATCGGCCGAGCCAAAGAATCTTCATCGCTTCCCCGGCCCGGGCCGGCAGAAACATGTTGGCGGCATGGCCCACGGCGACGGCGAAGGTGACCGACTTGAAGGGAACCACCGGCCGGGTAGGACACAGGGCGTACATGCGGAGGATCATGAAAAGGATCTGCGCCGCGCCGAGAAGGGCGACCAGGATGGCGTTTTCGATACGGAACTGGCGGACGGCGGCGGCGATGGCGGGCCACGAGAGATCTTCGCGGCCGCGCACGGTCCAGTAGACCGCCGCGATAGACAGGACCGTGAGCCCTATCTTTATAGCGGTGCGCTGTCTGGACGAAAGTTGGGCCACCGTCATCTCCTAGCGCCTGATACAATACGCATTGGCCTTCTAAAGTAACTACTTATGTGCGGAATCGCCGGATTCGTCGGAAAACAAGGCACGGTAAACGCCACCGAACTTGAGGGGATGGCCGAGGCGATCGTCCACCGCGGCCCCAACGACAGCGGATTCTGGGGACGTACTCCTTCCGGACAATTTCACCGCTGGCATAAACCGGGAGAGAAGGGCGGAGATTTCTCCGTTGCTTTCGGTTTTCGCCGGCTCAGCATTTTGGATCTCTCTCCGAACGGCGCTCAGCCGATGACGAGCCACGACGGCCGCTACGTACTCATCTTCAACGGGCAGATCTACAACTACGTCGAGCTGAAGGAAGAACTTCCCGAAGTGAAGTTCCGTTCCACGGGCGATACCGAAGTGCTCGTCCACGCGCTCGCGAAATGGGGCATGGACGCCCTCAAGAAGTTTCGCGGCATTTTCGCTTTCGCCTTTCACGATACCCAAACCGGAAAAACGTGGGTCGCTCGCGATGCTCTCGGCGTGAAGCCCGTCTATTACTGCGAGGATCGGCGCGGGCTTTTTTTCGGCTCCGAGATCCGGGCGCTGCTTCCGATGCTTGCCGGAAAGCCGCGGCTCGATAGAAGCCTTCTCGGCACCTATCTGATGTGCAACTGGGTTCCCGATCCCGATACCCTTTTCGAAGGAATCCGAAAGCTCGAGCCCGGCCACTATCTCGAATTCGACAAGGGTGGAACGGTGACGAACCGCCGGTGGTGGGAATTCAACTTCAAGAGCGACGAGGACGTTTCGCTTGCCGAATGGTCCGAGCGGTTGGATGCGGTTCTCGGCCGGGTCGTGAATCGCCAGATGCGAAGCGACGTTCCGCTCGGATTTTTTCTGAGCGGGGGCGTGGACTCGTCGCTGCTTACGGCGGAAGCCGCGCGACTCAAGCAGCACAAGCCGGCAACCTTTACGACCGGCTTCAAGTGGGGGGCAAGCCAAGCGGATCAGCTCGACGTCGAGAGTGCTCGGCTGATGAAGTCCCACTTCGATTTGGACTACAACGAGCTTTTACTCGAGCCGTCCATCGTCTCGATTCTGCCGAAAGTCGTCGCCTGTCTCGAAGAGCCGATCGCGGATGCCGCCGCCATTTGCAGCTATCTGATTTGCGAAGCGGCCTCGAAGAAATTCACCGTCATGATCAGCGGGCAGGGCGGAGACGAGCTTTTCGGCGGGTATCCCGTCTACCAGGCGGGCTGGGTGGGCTCCGCGGTGAACCGTTTGCCCGGTCTCGTGAAGGATTTCGCCGCGAGCCTTTCCGGGCACATGCCTTATGCCATCGGCGGCCGTGAGATCCAGTCGGTGCACCGGCTTCAGAAAGTGCTCGCCGCTTCCCGGGAGGCGTGGCCGGATACTTTTCTTCTTCTGCGAAGCCCGATGCGATCCGAGCAGATGATGGCGCTTCTTTCTCCCGAGCTTCGCGGGATGCAGGCTTCGCCTTTCCGGCGTCATCTCGAAAAATTCGAGTCCGCCGGCTCCTGGGATCGCATCCACCAGATGCTTTTCCTCGATTCGAAAACCTATTTGCCCGCGCTGAACCTCACTTACAGCGACAAGACCAGCATGGCGCACTCCGTGGAGCTTCGCGTGCCGCTACTCGATCCGGAGATCGTCGATCTCGTCGAGCGGGTGCCGAGCCGTTACAAGGTGACTCTCGAAAGCGGCAAGGTGCTGCTCAAGCGTCTCGCCGATAGAAAACTTCCGCGCGCGATAGTCCACCGCCGAAAGATGGGCTTCGGGCTTCCTCTCCGACAATGGTTTCTCGAGGAACTGCAGCCGATGGCCCGCGATCTCCTGTCCCCCGACCGGCTCCGCCGTCAGGGGTACTTCGATCCGGACTTGCCCACCCAGTGGCTGAACGAGCACCGGGACAAGCAGGCCGACCACTGCATGAAGCTCTACAACCTCATGACTTTCCAGCTTTGGACGGAAGCCTTCGGGGTTGGTTGATCCGGGCACGGCGAGGGGGTAAGTTGCCCCCGAATGGCGCTCATCCTACAGAAATACGGCGGCTCCTCCCTTCGGACGCCGGCCCATATTCGAGCGGCCGCCGAGCGCATCCGCACTCTGAAAAACGAAGGAAATGAGGTGGTTGCCGTCGTCTCCGCCATGGGGCGGATGACCGACTACCTTATCCGGCTCGCCGAGCGCACCGTCCGCCAGCCCCACCAGCGGGAGCTAGACATGCTCATGACCGCGGGGGAACGGGTCTCGATGGCGCTAATGGCGATGGCCCTCGAAGAGGCGGGAGTCCCCGCCATCTCCTTCACCGGCTCCCAGGTCGGCATCCTCACCACGAGCGATCATAACGAAGCCCGCATCCTCGAAATCCGGGGCACCCGGGTTCAGGAGGAGTTGAAGCGCGGTAAGGTCGTCATCATTGCCGGCTTTCAGGGAGTCAGCCGCGAGAAGGAAGTGACGACTTTGGGAAGGGGCGGCTCCGACACGACGGCGATCGCCCTTGCCGCCTATCTCTCGGCCGACCGCTGCGATATTTTGACCGACGTGGACGGGCTCTTCAGCGCCGATCCCCGTCTCGTCCACGACGCGCGCCTTTTGCGGCGGCTTTCTTACGCCGAGGCGCTGGAGCTTGCGAGTCTCGGCGCGAAGATGCACCCGCGCAGCATGGAAGTCGCCCGCCGTTACAAGGTTCCCGTACACATTGCTTCGAGCGCGAAGCCCGGCTGCCAGGGCACGCTGCTCGTCGATTCCGATTTAGGAGAAGACATGGAAAATACCGTCGTCAAAGGCATCGCCACGAAGGACGGCTTTACTTTCTTCCGGGTCGAGGCGCCGCTCGACGCGGTTCTGCCGGCTCTGCGCAAAGGAAAAGTTTCGCTGCGGTTTCTGTCGGCTTCCGAGCGGGAGACCCGGCTCGTTTGCGAAACCGGAAAGGCGGCGGGCCTCCAAAAGGAATTGTCGGTGCTTTCCATCCCCGAGACCCACGTTTCGGATGTCGCGGTCGTGTCCGCGGTCGGCGACGGCTTCACGGCGTCCACCGAGCTTGTTCCGAGTTTCGCGGAAGCCTTGAAGAAG
This sequence comes from uncultured Pseudobdellovibrionaceae bacterium, assembly GCA_964653655.1. GTDB lineage: Bacteria > Bdellovibrionota > FAC87 > UBA2466 > UBA2466 > CAZZHG01. The sequence continues at coordinate 16,908 of CAZZHG010000064.1, read as the reverse complement.
GCGGGCGTTGAGCCCTTGCTCCTTTCCGTGAGCTCGGTCTCCATTTCGGCGGCCGTGCCGTCGGCGAAAAAGGCGGAGGCCACCCGCGCTTTGCACGCCGCCCTCGTCGAGAACGCCGGGGTTTGACTCCGGCGGCGCCTGCGCCTAAACCCTTCCCATGCTCAGCCATTTCTTCGGTCCCCGTTCCCTCGACGCCCTTGCCGTGCGTTACCGCACGGACAAGAGTCACAAGGTTCACAACTTCGCCCAGTTTTACGATCGCCACTTCGCGAAGCTGCGCGAAAAGCCGCTGACGCTTCTCGAAATCGGGGTGGGACGGGGTGCTTCGATCCGGATGTGGCGCCGGTATTTCACCAACGCGAAACTTTTCGCGGTCGAGAGCGAAACCCGGCGCGGCCGCTGGTTTCTCGGCGCGAAGGTCATGGTCGGGCGTCAAGAGGACAGGGAATTTCTGAAGCAGGTGGCGGAACATACCGGACCGCTCGACATTCTAATCGACGACGGCTCCCACCGCGTGGACGATCAGCAGATTACTCTCGGCGCGGCCTTTCCGTTTCTGAAACCGGGCGGCTACTACATTCTCGAAGACATTCACACGTCGCTTCCCGGCCAGACGATCGACTTCGGCCTCGACGAGGATCTCAGCAACTCCACTTATCAGATGCTTTTGAACTTCAAGCAGACGGGAAAGTTCGAGAGCCGCTACATGCTTCCCCACGAGCGCGAGTATTTGGATGCGAACGTGGCGGAGTGCGAGATCTACTCGTTCGGGGACGAGAGCAAGCATCTGACTAGTCTTTTGCGGAAGCAGTAGTTCGACACTCATTCTCATACACATTCTCGATCTCATTCTCAGTTCGAAGCGGACGGGGAAAGAATGAGAGTGAGTCTTAGACTGAGAATGAGTGAGGGGCGGGGACAAACGGAATAAAAAAAGCGGATCTCCCGGTAAAGGGAGATCCGCTTATTAGTAAGCGGGAGGTGTTCCGACTAAGTCGGGTTCACCTCCGTACTAGGTAACGAAACCATAGTACATCACCCCCTATCCTCAGCCCGCTGGGCTGATGGGAAGCCATTTGGCCTCTTAAGCAGATCGTAGCAAACACGCCGGGCGTCAATCAGCAGGTTTTCCGTAAATCTATAAACAATTGAAATACATGATCAATTGCGCCTGGTTAAGGCCTTACGGCAGGGTGCTGCAGCGTGTTATAATAAGGGTAATAAAGCTTTCTCCGCGCGAAAGGTAAGTCATCAAGTTTCATGGTGATTCTTACCGATAAGGACATCAGAGCCCCACTGTGCCGGGGCGGGAAGGAAAAAGCATGCTGCTCGGATTGGCCAGCATTCTCATCATGGGTGGAGGGGCCTTCTACCTTGGCTGGAATCTTTTTTCCGGTCAGATGGAAGCCGCCGCCGCCGCTCGCCTTCAGGAGGAAAGAAAACGCGCCTCCAACGCCCTGCTCAGAATCAACCGCCCGATCTTCCGCGCGCTCATCTTGCCCTACAGCCTCGGCTGGAAACGCTTCGACGAGTGGAGGAAGAAACACCGCCGCCTGATCATCTCCGCGGGCCTCGAGGACGAGCTGGATGCGGACGAGCTGCTCGCTTTCAAGATTTCGATGGGGGTCGTGATTCCGTCGGCGCTGATGCTCTACACGCTCGCCAACGGAAGCCCGCTGCCCGCGTGGCTTTACGGCTCGATGGTCATAGGCGGATTCATTTACCCGACGGCCTGGGTGAAGGGTTGCCGCAAAATCCGGCACGAAGAAATTCAGCTTCAGCTTCCTTTCGTCATCGATCTTCTGACGCTGGCGACGGAAGCGGGTCTCGACTTCATCGGCGCCATTCAGAAAGTCGTCGAGAAAACGCGGCCAGGCCCGCTCGTGGGCGAGCTCGAGCGCATGCTGCAGCAGATTCAGTTGGGTACGACCCGCGGCGAATCGCTTCGCGACATGGGCTGGCGCATCGACTTAGGTGACATCGCTTCGTTGGTCGCCGTGCTCGTGACCGCGGACATGATGGGCAGTCCGCTCGGTCCCGTGCTTCGCGTGCAATCGGATTTGATTCGGACCCAGCGTTTCACCAAGGCCGAGAAAAAAGGTGCCGCGGCTTCGCAGAAACTTTTGTTCCCGCTGATCTTCTTCATCATGCCCGCGGTGTTCATCATGATTTTCGGTCCGGTGATTCTGGGATTCCTGGGGGTCAAGTAAGTGCGTTTCGCGGAACTCAAATCCAATGGCCGGGTGATCGCCTCGAAGTGCTATTTCGCCTCGAGCTTTTTCTCCCGTTTCATGGGGCTCATGGGGCGCAAGTCGCTTCCGGCGGAAGAGGGGATTTTGTTTCCGAAGTGTAACTCCATCCACACGTTCTTCATGCGCATGCCCATCGATGTGCTGTTCGTGTCGGACGACGGAAAAGTCGTCGAGGTGATGGAGGGGCTCGCTCCCTGGCGGATGCTTCTTCCGCGCAAGGGCGTGAAGCACGTGGTCGAGCTGAAGAACTCGCGAGTGAAGGAATTGGGGCTCAAAGCGGGAGTGAAGCTCGAGTATCCGGGGGTTTGGAAGTGAGAATCGAAATCTCACAAAACGGCCAGGTCATCGAGAACCGGGATTTCCCGGAGGGCTCGTACAAAATCGGGCGCGCGCCCGAGTGCGAGATCCGCCTGAAGTCGGCTCAGATCTCGAAGCAGCATGCGCTGCTCGTCATCAAGGGTGACAAGGCCGCGATCGTGGATCTGGGCTCCTCCAACGGCGTGTTCGTGAACGGGATTCTCGTGCGCAAACAGCGCGTAGAGCCCGGGGATGACATCGTCATCGTCGATTTCAAAATCCGCATTTCTCCGCCCGGCCGCCCTCAGGCCCCGCGCGGCCCGACCACTCTGAACGCGGGTTTCGGAGGCGGCGAGGATCTCCGTCTCGACTTCGGCGGCAACGCCGCGCCTCAAATGGACTTCCAGGCTCCGATGCAGGAAACGCAGCAGGCGGAGCCCGAAAAGAGCGCCCAAGAGAAGCTTCTCGCCGTCATGGACGAGAAAATTCTCGTTCCGTACTACGGGCTGATGAAGTCGATGGATTGGCGCTGGATCCTTTCCTCGATTCTGCTCATCTCCCTCACCGCTTCGGTGATCCTGAGCGTGATCCCCATCGTCCGCTGGGGAAAGAAGATCACTTCCAAGGAAGCGGTCGAGCGAGCCCAGACGGTGGTGGCCCAGGCCGTGCGCGAGAACTACCGCATTCTCGCCAAGACGGGCGATTTCACCGGCCTCACGGTCGAAGCCGCCGACAACGAGCCCGGCATGCTCGGCGTTTACATCATCGACGCGAAGACGAAGCAGATCCTCGCTCCGCCCAAGTATTACAACAAGTCTCTTACCGACAACTGGTCTCTCGCCGCGGTCGAAAAGATCATGAAGGGCGGAGAGAAAACCGATCGCGCGCAGGTGGAGCGCGACGACGGCATCTTCGTTCTCGCCCAGCCCATCAAGCTCGCGCCCACGGAGAACAATCTCACCAATATCGCGGCCATCGTGATCGCGAACTTCGAAGTTTCGAGCGAAATTACGACGACCTTCGAGCCCTTGGTGGAGGCTTCGCTGTTCGCCATTCTGATGTCGCTCGGGGCCTTCTTCTTCATTTACAAGATGGTGACCCGTCCCATCGTGAGCATGAACGAGCAGCTCGACGCCGCTCTAAAGGGGGAGAACGTCCAGATTACCTGCGAGTCGATGTTCCCCGAGCTCGAAGCCCTAGTTACCCAGATGAATTTCATGATCGGCCGCATGCGCAAAGAGGCCGGTCTCGGCGGCCCGGTCAATCCAGAGGACAACGAGGAGGAAGAGGCGGAGTACATCCGCTCCGTGCGCGAGATGGATGCCGGCTGCAGTGACGGTCTCATCCTTCTCGACCGCGACAAGAAGATCAAATTCGTGGGCACGATTCTCGGCGAGCTCGTGGGACTGCGGCAGCAATACGCCGAAGGCCAGAACATCGGCGATGCTTGTAAGGACGCCGGCCTCGCCGGTACCTGCATCGATTTGACCGAAAGCGTGATCGGATCCCTGGGAGCGACCCAGACCGCGACTTTGGACGTGAACGGCGTCTCCCGTGGCATGGTGGCCGTCGGGCACAAGCTTTCCAGCGGGGAGCTGAAGTTCGTTTTGATTTTCCTGAAACTCGGCGGAAGCAAAGAATAGCGATTTAGATGGACCGTACGAATACATTGACGTTGCTCGGTAACAAAGCTGGGGCACAGCCCTACATCGAGCTATTGGTCGGCCGTCACAAGGGCAAGCAGTTCGAGCTCGCCCGAGACCAAGTCAGTATCGGCCGCAGCGACGAGAGCGACATTCTCTTCGCGAGCGACGCCGTATCGCGCATCCACGCCTACCTTTTCAAGGATACCGAGGGCTGGAGCATCCGCGACAACGGATCGAAAAACGGAATTCAGGTGAACGGAAACAAGACCGACAACCAAAAGCTCGAGTCGGGCGATTTGGTTCAGGTGGGAGATTTCGTATTCCGCTTCGTGGACCCCACGCGCAAGAAGGCGAAGGCCCGCGAGCGCAAAGTGGATCTCTCCGAAGGCCCCGCTTTCAGGGCCATCAGATCCGCGCCGAGCCCGGTTTGGGTGTTCGGTACCTTGCTCGGCGTCGTTCTCTACCTTCTGGTCGCTCCGGCTCTCGTGCCGAAGCGTCCGTCCGTGGCGGTACAGAAGGAGAACGTGCTTTCCGCGCCGGCAGAGGAAGTGGTGGGTGCCCAAGCCCCACAGGAACCGGAGCGCCAAGTGGCTCCGCAGAAGAGTCTCGTCGACGTCGCCAAGGCCGTGGCCGCGGCTCAGGCTCCCACTGCGCCCAATCCTCCTCCCAAGGTGGCGGTCGCCGACGGCTCGGTCGTGCGCCAGATGACGAAGGAAGATTTGGAGATCAAAACGCGCAACCGGGCCAAGAAGGTGGAGCCCGGCAAATCGCTGAAGATCTATCTCGAGGAAGGCCAGCATTACCTCGCCCAGGGCGACTTCGAGAGCGCCTCCATCGCGTTCAACTTCGCGATCCTCATCGATCCCCGCAATCAGGCGGCCGCCGAGGGCATGGAAGCGGCTCAAAAAGGAGCCCGCGAGACCGCGAGCTCGGACAAGGGCCTCGCTTCGCGCCAGGCCCAGTCGCTCGCGCCGCCCGCGCCGCCGAAGGAAACGGGCCCGACCCAGGAACAGAAAAAGCAGCAGGTGCGCGGACTGATGGAGAAAGCCAACGCCGCTTTTCTGACGAAGAAATTCCAGAAGGCTATCGACCTCGCGGAAGAAATCCGCCGAATCGAGATCAAGGGCGAGACGGCGTACCTGAACGAAGCCAAGCAGGTCATCGATCAGGCGAAGATCAAGCAGAAGGAGGAGTTCGAGCCGTTTCTCAAGCAGGCGAACTCGATGATCTCCGAAGGGGCGTTCCGCACGGCTCGGGAACTTTGCGACCAAATGTTGCAGCGGGATGAGGCCTACACGCCCGCGAAGGATTGCCGAGACAGAGCGGACAAGGAAATGGCGAAGCAAGCGAAGTCGGGAGGTGGCCAATGAGCACTCGTCCCGGCGCGCAGCTAGCCCCGTTGTCGCCCTTCATCGAGCAGGTGACCGGCTCCGATAAGGGCAAGGTCTTCGAGCTCGGCTCCAATCAGCTCACCATCGGGCGGGCGAAGGAGAACGACATCATCGTGCAGTCGGAGGCGGTTTCCCGTCTCCACGCGCGCCTGATTCAAAGCGATGGCGGCTGGTTCATACGCGACAACGGCAGCAAGAACGGCATTCTCGTCAACGGCAAGAATTGCCGGGAGAGCTGGCTGCAGACCGGAGACATAGTTCAGGTCGGTGATTTTGTTTTCCGCTTCAGCGATCCGACGGGCGGGGTGGCTCAGGCGATGCCCGAGTCGGAGCCGCAGGTGCCGATGGCGGCGCCGTCGGCTCCCGAGATGGAAATCCCGATCGGCATCACGCCCGAGTTCGGGGCTGTGGGAGCCGTCGGTCCCGTCGGTAAAAAGGGCAAGGCGAAGAAGAAGCCCAACAAGCGGATGATGATTTACGGCGTGCTGTTTTTGCTCGGCGCCGGCTACTACCTCATGAGCGGCGATACGACTTCGGAAAGCGACAAGGACGCGAACGAGCCGAAGCTCGCCCGGGAATTCAAGGTTTCGGAAGCGGCGAACCTCAATCCCGACGACAAGCCGAAGAAACTCGCCGGGCTCGAGGATCCGATTCTTAAGGAAGCCGAAAAGCAGATGGCTGGCCTCGACTGGGACAACACCAGCCTTCGCCAGGCGGAGCAGTGGTTCAAAAAGGGGCAGCGGGAGTATCTGAGCCAGAATTATCACCGCGCCATCGAGTGTTTTCAGACGGCGCTGCAACTTTTCCGGGGGCATTTGCTCGCCGAGCGGTATTTGAAGCGGTCGGTTTACGAAGCCGAGCTGGAAGCGAAGAGCCAGTTGGGACTCGGGCTGAACTATTACCACAGCCTCCAGTACCAGCGGGCCATGTATCACTTCAATGAAGTGATCGTGTTGATGTCCCATCGCCCGACGGAGCCCATCGTGGCGGAGTCGGCGAAGTACATCGATCAGTGCAAGAAGGCGCTCCGGGCCGCGGAACTTTATCCGGGCGAGGTCAACTCCGACAGTCTCATGTCCCTCAGCGAAAAGCTGGAGACGGCGGTGGTGGAGCTCGAACGGTTGCCGGCGGAAGACGCACCGGCGCGTGAGGTTCAGTTTCAGAGAGCGACGGAGTTGGTCAGCCGAATTCGATCCTTCCCGCGCAAGGACACGGCGATTCTGGAAAAGACCAAGGAGTTTGAGTCCAAGGCGAAGACTTTGATGGAAAAAGACAAGGATAAATGAAGATAACGGTCAAAACCTATATCGACGGACAGGAGGTTCTCTCCAAGATTTTCCCGGAGGGAGTCTACCGCGTCGGCCGTTCCGAGTTTTCGGACATCGTTCTGAATCACTCGAGCGTGAGCCGCAGTCACTTCGAGCTTCGGGTGACGGAGGCCGCCGTCTACCTCACGAACATGAGTGCCGGCGGCAAGGTTAAGGTCAACGGCCAGGCCGTCGAGACCGCCGAGATGAACGACGGGGACGAGATCAAGATTGGTCCCTTTCAAGTCGTCGTTTTTCACGGAGAACGCGAATCGGCGGAGGCTCCCCCTGGAGACTCTCCGGCCGCGGAAGGCGACAACGGCAACATCTCTCCGGACGCGGCGCTGGCGGCCCCCGACTTCCAGCCCGATGCCGACGGCGGCGAAAATCTTCCGGTTCCGGCCGAGGGAGCGAACGAGAATTCCGAAGAGTCTCCCTCCAATGAGCCCAGCGGCGGCGGCATGGAGAACGAGAACTTCGGCGGAGCGGTCGCGCTCGCCGAAGCGGAGCTCGAGCCGAGCCCCGATGGCACGAACATGGGCCGGGGCGAAACCCAGCTCGAGATCAAGCCCATCGTCGCGAAGCTCATTTTCTCGGAAGGACCCAAAGCCGGCGACGAGATGTTCATCGAAACGTTCGAGGTCACCCTCGGCCGCAGCAAGAAGGCCGACATCTTCCTCGACGACGAAAAGCTTTCCCGCATTCACGCGAAAGTTACCCGCGTCGGCATGGGTTATCGCCTCATCGACATGAACAGCCGCAACGGCACCTACGTGAACGGCGTTAGGGTGCTCGAGCATCCGCTCAACAGCTTCGACGAGATCCAGATCGGTAACTCCAAGATTAAGTTCCTCATCCACGACGTGATGGCGAACGAGATGCAGCGGGCCGGAACGCTCGCGGTGGTCGACCAAGGCATCAACATGGGCACGGGCAGTGCCGCCATAGCCATCGATCAGACCAAATCGCTCGCCGTGGGCGCGCTTCCCGACGAAGTGCTCCTCGAGCTCCAACGCCCCCGCCCCGGATCGGCGGAGCCCGCGTACTCGGCGGTCGGCGAAATGCGACAGGGCGATCTCGACCCGTCGGATTTGCAGACCGCCCCGAAGAGCCGCCGCAACATCGTCCTTCTCGGCCTGATCGTGGCCCTCGGCGTGGTTTATCTCCTTCTTCCCAGCGCGCCGCCCGCTCCGAAGGACAACGCGACGGCCGTCGTCGGCGATACCAATAAGGGCGAGGGCGTGAAGGATCCTCTCGCGAACGTTCAGATTCCGGTCAGCATGCCCAAGGAGTACGCGGAGCTGAGCCCCGAGCAGCAGCGTAAGGTGGAAGGTTTCTACAACGCGGCCGTGCAGTCGGCTCAGCAAGGTCAATACGAGAGCGCCGTTGAGTATCTTCGCCGCATTCATTCGATGCTGCCGTTCTATAAGAACTCACAAGAGCTTCAGGACCAGTACCTTAAGGTCGTGAAGGACCATCAGGTGCAGGAAGCTCAGAAGCGGGCGAAGGAAGACGAGAAGCAGGATCTGCAGCTCTACCTCGAAGAAGGCTTGGACTATCTGAAGGCGGGCGACTTCGAGCACGCGGGCGAGGCGTTCAATTCCGCCGTCGTCATCGATCCGACGAACCCCACCGCCATCCGCGGCCTGAAGGCGGTCGACGCGAAGGTGAAGAGTCTCGATGAGATTCCCGCGGAGAAAGACGAGGAAACCGAGAAGCGCAAGGTGGTGAGCGAGCTCTTCCAGCGTGCGGTCGGAGCTTTCACGAGCAAGAGCTATCAGGAAGCCATCGACACTGCCGAGAAGATCCGAAAAATCGAGCTGAAGGGAGATACTCAGTATCTCAACGAGGCGAAACAGATCATCGACCGCGCCCGGATGCTCCAGAAGGAAGAGTTCGAGCCGTTCCTCATCCAGGCGAAGGAAAAATACGCCGAAGGCGACTACAACGCTTCCCGCGATCTATGCGAGGAGATGTTGAAGCGCGATCCTTCTTACGACGAGGCCATCGAGTTGCTCACTAAATCTAAGAAGCAACTATATCGGCTTGCGAAAGAGGCTTACACCTACGGCTACATTCTCGAGAGCATGAATCGCATCGAGGAAGCCAAGCAGTATTGGAATCGGGCGAGGAATTACGTACGCCAGGGCGACGAGTACTATCCGAAGATCATGAAGAAGCTGGACGTGTACCAATAACGGCCCGGCCGGCGAGCGCGACCGCGCAAATCACTCCGCAAACCACGAGCAGTCCTCCAATCTGAGCAAGCGCCCAGTCGAATTTGAGGAAGGCGCCGTACGCGAGCGTTCCGGTCAGCGCCATGAGCCCGTACGCTATGGAGACCGCGCCGGTTCCCGGGAAGCTTTCGCCGAGCCAGTCGAGAAGGGCGAGCGCGAGAAACTCGTAGAGAAAAGCCGACGCCACGATCAGAAGGAGCCCGCCCACGGGATTGAGCTCCGGAAGGAAAAACATTCCCGCCGCCATGGCGAGCACGCACAGGGTTACGCCGATGCCGAAGGGAAGCGACGGCCCTTTCCTGCTCCTCAGCTCAGTCCAGAAGAGTGTTTTTCCGACCGACAGAAGTCCGAACAGAAACGCGCCGTAAACAATCGGCGCAAGCGTCGTTCCCACGTCGAACGCGGCAAGCGGGTCCGTGCTGCCGAGAAGTTTCGACAGCATCTGAGTCGCGATCTGAACTCCCAAAGTGAGTCCGATGAGACAAAGCGTCGCCCAGCCGGCGCCCCATGTGAGTTTTTCGGCGGGAGCGGGCGCTGTCTCGGCCTTTTCCGCCCGGATGACCTGCTTCGCCGCTAGAAAATCGAGTACTCCGGCGGCCGCGTAGCTTAGGGCCGCCAGCGGCAATATGGATTTCAGCCCTACGTCGCCAAGGCGCTGGGCGCCGAGAAGGCCGATCGTGTAGCCGAGGGAATGGGAAAGTTCCACCCAAGGCAGCCTTCCCGTCCCGTCCGCGGCGAGGTCGCTTCGAAACGCCCGCGAAACGAAACTGCAGCTGAACTGAAAGCAAAGCAGAGTGAAGGCCAGGGACAGATTTCCGTCGAGCGCCCAGATGAGAGAGAAAGTGATCGCCGCCGAAGCAAACGTGAGCGCGCCGCCGACGTGGGAGACTTTCTTTCTGAATTTCAGAATGAGTATGAGGGAAAGCGTGGAGCCGATGAGAAAGGCAAGAATCGAATCGCTACCGGGCCCGAAAGCGAACATTCCCTTCGTGAGAAGGGCGCTGGAGGCGAGGGCGCCGAGGAAATTTGCGACAACGAGCCACTTCAGCACACGTACACCCTACTACTTGATAAAGGCCGCGAGTACTCCGTACTTGAACGCCTCGTCCCCTTCCGTGATTACCTGGTTCGGGTAATCCGTGGGCGGACTTTTCACTTCGAATCCCCGGGCTTCCAGGAAGCGGGCGAGGGATTCCAGTTCGAATTTGATGATCGAATAGAGCAAAATTCTTTCGCCGGCGGGAATCACCTGCTCGCCGCTCGCCGTCGTGAGCTGATTTTTCAGCGTGTAATAGAACCGGTACACCTGGCCCCGGATTCCCTGGGGGCTTCGGTAGTCGAGAGCCGGGATGATGTTCTTGAACTCTGGACTTTCCGCTTCATACAGAAATTCCCGGTTTTTCTCGAGGGGGATGACGTTGCCGTTCTCGTCTTTCGAAACGAGAAGCTCGAGGTCATGAAGAAGATGCCTGGGCGTTTCGAGCAGAAACGGATCGAGCGTGTACTTCTCCGCGATCGGCGCGCCGTCTTCCTTCGGGCCCTGGCGGCGCAAGATCGAGGCTCCGACGAGAAATGCGAGCGGCTTGCCCGTCTGAAACGCTTCCCGCACCGAAACGAAGAAGTCCCACTCGTGGTTTTCGTAGTTGCCGATGCAGTTTCCGAGAAAGGTGCAAAGCGTTGGCGCGGGCTTTAGAAAACCTTCGCCCATCTTCATTCTGGCCTGGGGCAAAAGCGTTTTCAGCCGGTACAAGTCGCCGATGATCGGGCAGTAGCGCAGTTTTCCGTTTCGAAGCTCGTCGGGAAAGCGCTCTTGAATGAGCTTCGAGTGGCTCATGAGCAAAATGTCGCTCGTATCAACCGCTAGGTAATCGACCTTCACGTCTTTACGTTTGAGAAGACGCCGTAGCATCTCCGATTCGCCGAGGCCTTCGCCGGGCGCAAGCGCCACGACGGCGATGCGTCCGTCGGTCGACGCGTTCACCAAACGATCGGCGACGCCGTAAGCGTCGAGCGCTTCGGCTTCGTACATTTTCTTTTCGGCCGCCGTCTTGGTGGAAAAGCTGAGCCACCAGGCGGCGGCGCGGTAGGTGCTGTAGAGGCATGCGAACGGCAATCCGCCGCCGTCGCGGACCAATTCTTTGGCAATTGCTCGCGGATCCGAGATGCTCGCCGACTCCTCGGCGATGCCGACCAGGCGGGCGCCTTGGCTTGCGGCCGGTTCCGCCGTGCCGTCTTGATCCACGAGCTCCATCTTCGCTTCCCGTCCCACCTTCAGCGTCTTCAGCCGGAAGCGGGTTTCGGTGCGGGGCAAAGTTTTGGAGAGCTCGGAGAGTGCGACTCGAAGCGTCGGAACGGGAAGGCAGCCTCCGCCTTGGCGCGAGCGTTGAGGCGAACGGACGGCTTTGCGTTTTTTGATGATCTCGTTGATCTCGGTGTAAGTAGCTGGATTTCCTTTTAAATCAAGGAGGGCGAGAAAGACCACGGAACGAACCGTGGCATTGGCGAGCTTCAGATTCTCACTGAAGTCCGGGGCGCGTTCCCCGAGCCACTTCTCGTACGCGGCGGCGTCAATAGTCCAGGTTTCCAAGGGTCGAATACTCCTTACAGCGTCTTGGTTATATCCGGAATCGGTCGGGTTTGGCTAGCCCCGACGAAGCATATGATCCGTATTTATTCATATTGAATATATATGCAACGGGTGTTATCCCTAGATCAACCGATACTGAAGGGGAACTGGTCCGGGTTATGTCGGTTTTGGAATTCTTCAACGTGACCAAACGCAAAGGGGACAGCCATGAACGATCAGAGCTGGAACTAAAAGCCAACCAAGCAAGACTTGCTAACGAGCCGGGACCACAGCGTTCCGGCCCCTGGGTACTCTCTCCGTATGTACGCGCCGGCCTCGATGGCGGCACCCTCTATCTGGGATTCGGATCCCTCCAAAAGAAAATCACCGACAGGCGAAGGCAGGAGTTACTGCTTTCTCTTTCCCATTTCTGGATGACTCCGTCGACCGTGGCGGAAGCCTTCCAGTATCTGGTGAAACGCGCGGGCGCCTCCGAGAGCGAGGCGGCCGAGACGGTGGATTTTCTTTTGGGCAACCGCTACCTGATCCGCCCGACGGCCTTCAAGCCGGGCGACCGGTACGGACGGCACGCGCTATTCTACGCGCTGGCCGGAGCGGATCCCGAACAGGTACAGAAAAAACTGTCCGCGAGCCATGTCACGATTCTCGGCTGCGGAGGCATCGGCAACCAGGTGGCCTGCGCTCTCGTCTCGGCGGGAGTGGGCCGGATCACTTTGGTGGACCAGGACTCCATCGAGCCCGCTTCGCTATCGCGCCAGTTTCTCTTCGCCGAAGAGGACGTGGGCCAGTCGAAGGCCGAAGTACTTCGAAGGGAGCTCCTTCGCCGCGACGGCAAGCTCGCCGTCGAGGTCGTGCAAAATCCCCTCAAGACGGACGCGGATTTCTTTTCCATTCCCGATTGTAATTTGATCGTGGTGTCGGATTCCGCCGGCGGTCTCGTCGCGCGGCTCAACGCGCACGCGATCGGCCGCCGTCTTCCGTATATCGACGTGGGCTTCGTTCAGGACGTCGCCGTATGGGGACCCCTCGTGATTCCCGGAGAGACCGGCTGCCATGCCTGTCACTCCCTCGTCGCGACGGAGCCGAAGCCCGGAGATCTGGCCTGGAGCCTCATCCGCGAAATCAACGGCCGCTACCAGGCGCCTTCGTTCGCGCCGGTGAACCTCGCGGCCGCGAGCCACGCTTCGTTGGATATTTTGCGGTTCCTCGGCGGGTTCGGAGAGATCCAAGCGCTCAATCAGCGCATCGGCATCTGGACACACGACCTTCATATCGAAACTCAGTCCTGCTCCAAAAATCCCACGTGCCTCGTCTGCGCTAAGGCTTCTTCGTAACGTTGTACTTCACGCTGTAACGGGCAAAAATCTCGGTGCCATCGTTCAACGTCGCCGCGATGTCGGGATCGGTTTTCGCCATCTCCGCTTTAAACTCCTCCCAGGCAATCCGGTTGTCGGTCGCTCGTTGCGTGGGTCTCGTTTCGGTGGGAACGAAATAATCGCCGATGCTTTCCGTTCTTCCGCCCGTCAAAGGTGACGCATCCATCTGCAGCTCGTAACCGGCATCCTTCAAAGTCCGGTGGATGAATTTATCGACGGTGCTTTCCTGGAAGGCGGCTACCCGGACGGAATCTGGGACAGGTTTTCCCGGATTGGCTTTTTTCCAGCGCAGCTCCGCTCCCAGGATCTTGAGGTTCGTTGGAAGGTTTACGACTTCCGTCGAGTAAACCTCGTCGGCGGAGCCAACCTTATGCCTCTCTTGAATGGCGCCCACGATTTCCCGAAACAGAAGGCTCGCGGTCCGGTGATTTCCCGTTTCGGTTTTCACCGCTCTCGGAATGCCGACCATCTCGAAGTCGCCTAGGGTTAACCCGTCTAGAAAAGCCCGTTTGAAGAATAGCTGGGTTTTTCCGTTTCTCTGGCTCATCTGAACTTCCAGGTCGCCTTCGGCCGGCGGTCTTCCGGCTTTCATCGAGTATTCGACTTCGGCGTGCCCCGAGAAATGAACCGCTCCTCCGCCCTCATTGCGATCGAGAGTAGAGACCGTCGCCTTCAGCGAGTCTCCTCTGCCGGTGGCATCGGCCACTTCGAGGGACGCGCGCAGGATGCCCTTCTCCCAGGAAGGTTTCCACGGGCCGAGACCCGGAACCGTCTTTGGAACATTGGCGAGTGAGGCGTAGTCGCAGCCGTCGGGGCGAAAGTATTGCGGCGCCGGAAGCGCGAGACATAAACCTAACGCCGCGAGTATGAGGAGCCGACGCACCCGCCGATTATAACTCAGCGGTGTTAGCCGCTAGCGCCGGCGATAGCGCAAGGCCACGATTCCCGATTTGAGCCGTGTGGTGGAGACGAGCTTCAGATGAGCCGAGGGCCGTAAGCCCGCAAGCAAGTACGGACCGTGCCCGGCCACCACGGGGTGGATCAGGAATAGATATTCGTCGATGAGGTCGAGACGCGCGAGCTCGGCCGAGAGTTTGTGGCTGCCTACCAGCACTCCGCGCGGCGTGGCCTTCTTCAGCGCCTTTATCGCCCGGGTCAGGTTTCCCGAGAGGTGATGAGTATTGTTCCAGGGGAAGTGGCGACGCTTCTTCGAGACCACGTACTTGGGTTTGGCTTCGAGCTTCTTCGCCCAGCTGCGTTCCGACGATTCCGCCTTCGGATCCCGCGCCACTGGGGGCCAGTAGCTCTCCATCAGTTCGTAGGTCTTGCGTCCGAAAAGCATCGCGCCCGCCGATTCCATCCGGCGCGTCCAATAGCGGTTCATTTCGGCGTCGACGATCCCGGCGCGGTGGTCGATACACCCGTCCAACGTCACGTTGAGCCCAAAGGTCAAACGTCCCATGGCGCAAATTTTATCGCAGAAACGACCTTAGTCCAGAGACACCCAAACCGACTTCACTTGGGTGTAGAGCTCCAGCGCATATTTGCCGAGCTCGCGGCCGAAGCCGCTCTGCTTGAAACCGCCGAACGGCGAAGCCGCGTCGAAGCAGTTGTAGCAGTTCACCCACACGGTGCCGGCCTTCACCTGCCGCGCGAGGCGGTGGGCTTTGCCGATGTCGCGGGTCCAGATGCCGGCGGACAACCCGTACAAGGTGTCGTTCGCCTGGTGGACGAGATCCTCGGTGTTCGTGAACTTGATGGCCGACACGACCGGTCCGAAGATTTCTTCGCGGGCGATCGTCATGTTGTTGTTCACGCCTTCGAAGATCGTGGGCTTGAGGAAGTAGCCCTTTTCCCGGGCGCGGGCGCCGCCGGTGACTACTTTCGCCCCTTCGGCCTTACCTTTTTCGATGTAGCCGAGGATCTTCTTGAACTGTTCTTCGGAAACCTGAGCGCCCATGCGGGTCTTGGGATCCATCGGATCTCCGACCGGGAGCTTTTCCGCGCTGGCCTTCAGCTTCGAAATGAACTCGTCGTGGGCTTTCTCCTCGACGAAGAGCCGGGAACCGGCGCAGCAGACTTCGCCCTGGTTGAAGAAGATTCCGCGCATCGCGCCCTGAACGGCGGCGTCCAAGTCGGAATCGGCGAACACGATGTTCGGCGCTTTACCGCCGAGCTCGAGCGAAACGCGCTTTAGCGATTGGGCCGCGAGCCGCATGACTTCTCTGCCGACTTCCGTCGAACCCGTGAAGGCGACCTTGTCGACTTCCGGGTGCGTGGCGAGCGTGGCGCCGGCCGTCGGGCCGTAACCGGGAACGACGTTCAAGACGCCCGGAGGAAGCCCGGCTTCCTGAAAAAGTTCCGCGAGACGAAGAGCGGTGAGGGGCGTCTGCTCCGCGGGTTTCAGCACGACCGTGCAACCCGTGGCGAGCGCCGGACCGAGTTTCCACGCGGCCATGAGCAGCGGGAAGTTCCAGGGAATGATCTGAGCCACCACGCCCGCCGGTTCGCGCAGCGTGTAGTTGAAGAAGTTGCCGTTCACCGGGATGGTGTCGCCGTGGATCTTGTCCGCGAGGCCCGCGTAGTACTCGAAGGTCTCGATGGCGAGCGGAAGGTCCGCGTTCAGGGTCTCGTAAATCGGTTTTCCGTTGTTCAGGGTCTCGAGCTCGGCGAATTCCTCTTTATGTTTCTCGAGAAGCCCCGCAACACGGTAAAGGATGCGGCCACGCTCACGGGCGGACATCTTGGGCCAGGCGCCGGTTTCGAAAGCACGGCGGGCGGCCTTCGCGGCGGCGTCGGCATCGGCGGCGTCGCCTTCGGCGACCACGCAAAGCTGTTCTTCAGTGGCCGGGTTGAGTACCGGGAACGTCTTTCCCGACCGGGCGTTCACCCATTCATTGTTGATGAAAATCTTTCCATTCTTAACTTCGCGCGACATTTCCCCGACCTCCTGCGATAATTGACGTATCTCTTAACAGTTTCTTGAGAGGCCCCAAACTTAGTAATGTCCGGGAAAGCCCGTCAATAGGGGGTTTCGGGCCGTTTTCGCCTGTTAACAGAAGCCGGGGTCCTGTTGTTCCGGTTGGCAACGCTGGGGGTAATCTGGGTTAAACCCTAACATTCTCCCCCGCGCCTGGAGCCGAAGATGAGAGTCAAAACTCTGCTATTTCTGGTGGTTGGTGCCCTAACGCTGGGTAGCTGCGGCAAGGGCCCCCGGGTGAATTTGCCGCCTCTTTTGAACGGCAAGACGGTGACCCTCGCGGTTTTCGGGGCGGAATGGTGCGGTACCTGTAAGGCCGATCTGCCCATTCTTCAGAAAAAATTAAACGAGGCGTTAGGCCCGGAAGCCATCTCTAGGGTGAAGCTGGTGCTCCAGGTGCCCACCGGAAAGACCCCGTCGCTCCCACCGTCCCAGGAAGGCGCGGACGGCTACCTCAATTTTCTCCATTTGAACGGCAAGGCCACGCCCGACGGCGACCCGAACAAGAGGCCGCCCCGGTGGCCGCTTTTCAGCCAATATTTTCCCGGCGTGCCCAAAGCTTTGCCCGCGGCCGTCATCCTTTTCGAAGACGGTACGGTATCGAAGAAGTTCGCGCCCGGCGCCGACTCCTTCCATCCGGACGACATCGTGGCTAGTGTGGTGGAGCTGATCCAGAACCCCCAGTGAGGCACTGTTGATGACGAAACTTCTCGCGGCAGTCGTGTTCCTGAGCTCGGTGGCCCTCGCTAAACCGGCTCCCCTTTTCAAGGCGGAAGCCTTGGGCGGAAAGACGATTTCCCTCTCCGATACATTGAAGTCGGACCGGGGCGTTCTC
>CAZZHG010000063.1:0-31665 GCA_964653655.1 uncultured Pseudobdellovibrionaceae bacterium | reverse complement strand
ATGTTGGCAAGAAACTCGGATTTCGAGCGGCTCGCCGCCTCCGCCGTCGCATTCGCCCGGCGCAGCTCCATTTCCGAACGGACCCGATCGGTCACGTCGTGAAAGGAAAGCACCGCGCCCTGGTGGCTACCTTGCTCATCTAGCATCGCTTGCCCCGTAACGGTCAGGTAAACCGCCGGAGTCCGCTTCACTTCCATCAGCCGGCCGCTGAGACTTCCCTGAGTGGCAACCGAGATGGGCGTCTCGTCGAGGGTCAGCGGAAGGGACGTTTCCGTGTCCACGAGACCCACCAGCTTGGACCACGCGTCGAAGTGGGAACCTTCGGCGCTCGCCGGGAAAAGCCGTAGCGCCGCGGGATTTTGGAGCATGACGGTACCGCTCGAATGAAACACGACGACCGCTTCGCCGATACTGTCCAGCACCGACTGAAGGATTCGCCTCTGCACGGCGAGGTTTTCGCGGGAAAGAGCCAGCTCCGCGTTTCTGTCCTTCAGCGAAACGACCGCTTCCTCGTGTAGAGCTCCCTGCACTTGCAGGAGGCGTTTCGTCGGAAAAATGATGTAGACCGCCATGCCGATGAAGAGCAGCAGGATGAAACAGTACGCGACGATCTGAATCTGTTCGAGCTCCTGGAGCCTTGCCCCCGAAAGCAAGGTGCTTTGACGGCGGACGGTATCCACGGAAGCGAGCAGCTCCGCGAGCCCGCTGCCGACGAGCGCCGAGAGCCTCACCGGGTCCATGGGCTTGCCCTCACGGAAGGACGCGCCAAGGTGCTCGGCCTCCCGAGTGTACTTCTCGTATCGCAGGTGCAGGCCCAGCTCGGGATCGAAAAACACTTCGGCAAAGCGCCGCTTGTAGCCGGACTGGCTGGCTCGAAGGTCCACGACCCTCTGAAGTGAGGAGTTGAGGAGCCCCAGCTGCTCGTCGAGCCTTTCCGCGAGCGCTTTATACTCGGCGGGCTCCTTGGGAGATTTCGCCGACTCGAGCAAGAGGGCGGTGCGGATTACGTTGCGCCCGATGAGAGTCGTCAGCCCGACGATTTCGTTTATCTCGGCTTGGGCGCTTACTAGGTCGCGCTTTTTCCACAGAAATCCGCCCAGCACCGACGATACGAGTATCGTCGCGATCCAAAAGCGCCGGACTAGCTGGTGCTGGTCCTTCAGCTGGGGCTTGATTAGGGCTGCCTTCATTTTTGTCTCGACTCGGACTGCCTAACATAGTGAATTTTACTAGTCGCGTCAATGACTTAGCCCCATTTGGGGGGACAAAACCCGTCAGAATTAAGTGAGTGATAGTAAGTTGTTAGGCAAAGCCCTCCGGAAAAACCCTGTGCTTTCAACGCATCCCGTTGGTCTACGGGTTGCATTTACTCCCAGGTAGACTTCGGGGGTTGATATGCATCATTGGGGACGGCATCAAGGGCTTGCCTTACTTTTCACCTTCTTTTCCTGCAGCCTTGCCTTTGGCACTGGCGGCCACCATCACGGCGGCGGTGGAAAGGGCGGCGGCGGAAAGCCGCACGCTCGCTTCACGGGTCACCATCATTCGGCCCCGTCCTATCAAAGTCTTCAGCAGGCCATCAACAACATGAACCTGGCGATGAAGCTCTTGCAGGGCAATCCCATGGACGACTGGCGCCGCAAGGAAGTTCAGGACGCGAAAGCGGAAGTGGACCGCCGGGTGGCGGACGTGGAGGCCGACGTCGGCAAGGGCAATCTGTTGCCCGAAGACGTGGAGCTCGTGAAGAGCGAATTATCCATCGAAGTGGATGTGAGCAGCATTCTCAATCCGAATTCGGATACCTTCGACGAAACCCGCGGCATCGCTGAAAACAAAGGCGGTGGAAGCGTGGAGATGGAAGACGGCGGCGGCCGCACGGTTATGGAAGACGGGGTGATCACCGGCCTGACCGGACCGACGGGTCAGGTCGTCGATCCCAACACCGCGATTCAGGAGCAGAAGGATTCCGAAGCTCCTGCTCCCGGCTCCGAGACCACCGAATCGCTTTCGCCCCGCCAGATTTTGATGGGCGCGGAGGGCAACGCTGTTTCCAAAATCGATAGTCTTGGCGGCATCGCGTTCGCCCAGGCGGAAATCGGCTCGCAGAATCTCGCGAAAAACACCGCCGGCTTCGGAGCCGCGGGACAGGCGCTGAAAGACGACGGTTCGGGCCGCGGAGCCCTGGACAAAACAGGAAAGCCGGCCTCTCTCGCTTTGCCCGTTAAAGGCAAGGAGTCGCCGAGGCTCGCCGCCGTGAAAAAGGCGATCGCCAAGATTAAGCCCCGCACGGCCATCCGAGCGCTCGCCTCGACGAAAGGCGGCCCCGACCTCAAGGTCACCGGATTCTTGCCTGGCGGCGCGGTCATCAAAGGAGACTTCGGTCCCGGCATCGTCGCGGTTCAGCTCAAGGAAACCGACGAGGGATACGAAGTCGTGGAGCTGACCGAAAACGGCCTCTGGAAGCTTTATCTCGAGCTCGCCTTTTATTGGCTGCTCGTGCTGATACCGGTCGGCTATTTCGCCTACCGTTGGGCTTCCACGGACGCCCGTTTCCGCTCGTTCTTGCATAGAACGGGGCTATCCCACTCATAAACGCATCCGATTTCTGCCGTCCCGCCCGTTGTGGGAAGGTGGAACCATGAGGATCGCCTTCACCAACGTAGGTGCCCACGGCCACGTGAATCCGACGCTCGAAGTGGCGCGCTCGCTCGTCGAGCGGGGAGCCGAGGTTCACTACTTCGCGCCCGAGCCCTTTCGCGCGGCCATCGCCGAAACCGGCGCCCGTTTCGAACCGTACGAAAGCTTCTTCGAGGGAGCCTCCCCCCGATCCGAATCCGGCTTCGACGTCGCGGAACTTCCGATTCGGCTCGCCGAGGACTGCGCCCTCTCCCT
Source organism: uncultured Pseudobdellovibrionaceae bacterium (assembly GCA_964653655.1). Lineage (GTDB taxonomy): Bacteria > Bdellovibrionota > FAC87 > UBA2466 > UBA2466 > CAZZHG01. Next base: position 28,773 of record CAZZHG010000063.1, on the reverse strand, counting down.
TCCCCAGCTGCTTCCCCGGCTGAAGGCATTGGCCCCCGACCTCGTCGTCTACGATGCCCTCTGCCACGGCGGAAGGCTCGCGGCCCGGCGGCTCGGCCTACGCGCCGCGAGGATTTGCCCGGTGCTCGCCTCCAACGAAAAATGGAACGTACCGAAGGCTCTCGGCCTGCCTCCGCCGCTTTCCGACGGATTGATAAGAAAACGCGCGCTCGCCATCCTCTCGCCGGTGTTGCGGGAGCACGGCCTTGGCGGTCTGCCGCCCCAGGAATTATTCGGCTTTCAAGCTCCGTTCACGGTAGTTCAGATGGCGCGCGGTTTTCATCCGGCGGCCGACGATTTCGACGAGACCTTCTCCTTCGTGGGTCCCTGCTTGAGAAAGGCGAAGGAACCCGCACCGAAGGGGCGGCGCCTGTTCGTTTCTCTCGGTACCGTTTTTCACGACTGGCCGGAGTTCTATTGCCTTCTCGCCGAGGCCTTTCGCGTATCGCCCCGCACGATCGCAGTCGCGACCGGCAAAACCCTCCCTTCTCCGGGTGAGCCTTTCGACTTCCGCCCCCGCTTCGATCAGATCGCGGAGCTCTCGGCCGCCGAGGCCTTCGTCACCCACGGCGGCATCAACAGCATTCTCGAAGCCGCCCACTTCGGCGTTCCTCTCGTCGTCATTCCTCAAATGCCGGAGCAAAAGGTAAATGCCTTGCGAGTCGCGGAGCTGGGAATGGGGCTCCATCTCGCTCCCGAAACTCTCACGGCCGAGTCGCTTCTCGCGGCCGTCGAGCGCGTGACGTCGGAGCCGGCCTTCGCCGGCCGGTCGAAACGCATGGGAGAGCTCGGGCGCGAAGCCGGGGGCGCTCGGCGCGCGGCCGAAGCGCTATTAACCTTCGCCCGCCAACCTTGTTCTTGAAGATCGGCCGTCCGGTGGTCTAGCCTCCCGAATAGGGGGATTGAAATGAAACTTTGGGGAGTTCTGGGTCTCTTTCTGTCGGCCGCGGCTTTCGCGGCTCCTTGCACCACGCCCGCGTCGAGCTGCCGGGAGCTCGTGAATTTCGGCGCGGCGAACCTTCCGCTCTTCAGCACGCACTCGATAACCAATCCCCATCCGGAGATCACCCGTGCGGTCATCGTGGTCCACGGCATTCTCCGAAACGCGGACGAGTACTTCACCGACGTGGCGGAAGCCGCCCGGATCGAGAAGGTCGAGCAGACCACCGCGGTGTTCGCTCCCCATTACCTTTCAGACGAAGATAAGCCCGCGCCGGATCTAATCCATTGGGCCGACAGCACTTGGAAACGCGGGGACGATTCCCTGAACGGCCCGAACGCGAGCTCGTTCGCCGTCCTGGACGTTCTCGTGGGGCTTCTCGCCGACACGCAAAATTTCCCCAACCTCCGGCACATCGTTTTAACGGGACACTCGGCGGGCGGCCAGTTTATGAGCCGTTACGTCGCTCTCAGCCGCGCCGAAGAGAAACTCCAGGGGATTTCCGTGCGCTACGTGCCGTCCAACCCGTCGACCTGGCTCTACTTCAACGAGTTCCGCCTCCGGCCCGGAAGTAAAAGCACCTTCGAGGTTCCGGCCGCCGGCTGCCCGGATTACGATGAATACCCTTACGGCGTGCAGAAACCGAACGCTTACGCGGCCTCGGTGACGGTGGCGGAGATAGAGAACCATCTCAACACCCGCAATCTCACTCTTCTCCTAGGAGAGGAAGACAAGCTCTCGGAGCTTCTGGATGCCAGCTGCGGGGCGAATCTCCAGGGGATTCACCGCTACGATCGCGGCATGACGTATTTCGAGTACCTGACGACGTACCTGCAGCCCGCGCTTCTTTCGGCGGCGACCGTCGCGAAAGTCGGCCATTCGGGGCACGACATGTACCAGTCTTCCATCGGCCGGTTCGTTTTATTCCGCTGAGCGCGGCTTGCCTTGGTTTCGCCCGCTCCCGGTGCTATTTCTGAACAATGACCTGGATCCACGGCATCGACCTCGCCCTGCTTTCCTCCCTGAACGAGGGGCTCGCCAACTCGAGCCTGGATCACTTCGCGCTGTTCTTGTCTTCCAATTGGCTTTGGTGGGCGGTCGCCGTCGTGCTTCTCGTCTGGGGAGTTGCGCGTAAACGCTTCAAGGGCTTCACGGCGCCGGTTGGGCTCCTTCTCGCCGTGCTAGTGACCGATCTACTTTGCGGACAGGTGATCAAGCCGCTCGTCGGGCGCGAAAGGCCCTGCGTCGCCGATCACGACGAGGTTCGAGTGGTGGCCGAGCAGTGCGGGGGCCGCTACGGATTTCCCTCCAATCACGCCGCCAACGGCATGGCGATGGCCGTGGCCGCCTGGGTTCTGTTTCAGCCGGCCACCGGCATGGCTCTCATGTTCGCCGCGTTTTTCGTGGGTCTTTCCAGGATCTATCTCGCCGTTCACTATCCGACGGACGTTCTCGCGGGCTTTCTAATCGGAGGACTGATGGGATGGGCGGTCGCGCTATTCGTGCGATCTCAGGGGCGGCGGCTCTTGCCGACTTAACCGCGCTTTTTCTTTTTGCCGTTTTCCTGGGCAAGCTCCTCGATGCCGAGATCGTCGAAGCTTCCGGCCCATTTCTCGACGGCGGTGTTCCAGAACTGGCCGACCGACGTATCCGATCGGGCGGACTGAAAGAAATCCTCCAGAAGCTTTCCCACCTTCAGATCCGAGATATCGCGGGCAAGCGCATAGGCGCCCTTCTCCGGAGCGTCGGACACGGCGCACTCCAGAACGAGCTTGTGGCGTTCTAGATAGTGCAACAGCTCGTGAAGGCGGTTGCTATGGAGGGAAGTCACATTGCGAAGCCGCTCGAACTCGACGGGGTTGGTGCCGTCCCGATGCGCACGCCAAAGTTCCGTGAGAATGGCCAGCATCCCTTCCGCTTCCCGCAGCGAGGGGTCCCACACCGGCGTGACGAGCAAGTCCCGGCCGTTCTGAACGAGGTAACTGACCTCGGCGCCGAGGATCACGATGATCCAGACCGCGTAGATCCAAAAGCCGAGCACGGGAACCGCCGCGGCCTTGCCGTAAGCGCTCTGCGTGCCGAACCGGAAGTAAATGTCCACGGCGCCGTTGGCGAGGTGAAGCGCGACGGTGGCGAACGTCGCTCCCCAGAGGGCGGATTTCCATTTCACCCGGCGCACGGGAACGAAGCGGTAGAGAAACGCAAACGTGCCGAAGGCGAGCGCCGGAGTCAGAAGAGTCTTCATGATCCAGGCAAAAAGAGGAACCTGATCGATCAGGACCTGGCCCGCCGGCGTGCGCTTCAGGATGATGGGCACCGAGAGCGCCGCGATCAACGTAATGGGGGCGACGATGGAGACGACGAGAAAGTTGCGGGCCTGTTCCAGAAACGGCCTCGCCTTGTCCGAAGACCAGATGTCATTCAGCACTTTGTCGACGTTACGAAAGAGCTGCAAGCCCACCCAGCCGAGGATGAACAGCGCGAAAATTCCAATCGAGCCGCTCTTCTGCTGAAGGCCCGAAAGATAGGCGTCCTTGAATTTCAGTACGTACTGCTGGACGAAGTCCCGGTGCCCTTCGGGAATCGTCATGAGGAAACGGGTCACCCCGTCGGCGAGCGCGTCTTGAACCATGCCGAATTGAGTGAAGATGGAAAAGAGAAAGAAGATTCCCGCGATGAGCGGCATCAGGGAGAAGAGCATCAGAAACGACATGCTCTCCGCACGGATGCGGACGTCGTCGAACAGAAACTCGTGGTGAAGCATCGAGCTCCAGCGGAGGAGCTTGAAACCCCAGCGGCTGAAATTTCCGCGGTTCGCGGTCTCGCGCTCGCGAAGCCGCCGGATGCGGTGCCGAATGGTATTGAGTTTCTTTGCCTGTACCGACATGTAGGGGCTCTATCCCTTATCGGTATGGTACTACCCGGGCGTGAGCTGGGACGCGTTACATTCCGCCGGCGCCGGAGCGAATCTCCGAGACGGCCGCCGCGGGCTTGTGAGCCGGCGCGAGAGGGATGGACTCCGCCGACAGACCGAGGCGTTTCTTGCGGGCTTTGGACAATTCGCCGAGCGGTGAAGCCGTCTGACCAACCGCATCAGCAAAGACCGACGCGTCGACCGGAATCGCCGAACCGTCCACGCTGAGCGTCGGCCACAGGTACTTCACGGTCGTACCGTAGTGCCGCATGAGCAGGCGCTCGATCTGGGGCTGCGAGCCCGAGTCGTTGGAGAACATCAGGCCGAAAACGGTATCCGGATTGGTCGTCTTGAGTTCCGCCTGCGCCGCTTCGGCGAGCGCGGAATCCAAAATGGCGTCGGCGGCTTCGTCGTCCTGCAAAAACGACCAGAGCTTGCCTTCGAAATCGGCCTTCTCTCTCAGCATGGCGTCGGTCCTGCCACGGAGCTGCTGCGCGATGGAAGGAAGACGCTTGCGGAGAATCTCGCGGAATATCTTGTAGAGCTCTTTCACGTCGGCGTCTTTGCCGGCGCGGCGGTACTCGCGGATCAAATCGGCGACGTTGGTGATCTCGCCCGTGCGAATGAGCTCCCGCACCACTTCCTGCTGCGCCTGGGATTTCTGCGCGGCGATGATTTCGTTAGGCGAGGACTGCGTGCGGTTGCGCACTAGGTTCGCGCCCAACCGATACAACGAATAGCCGAGGGCGATGACACCGAGATGGGAAGCCGGCCCGAACAGCGCTCCGGTCTTCGCAGCAACGACGTTCTTGTCGTAGGCGGTGCGGACCTTCGCCATGATCTCGGCACACCGGGTGGCGGGCATATTGCCCAATAGATAAATCTGACTCGGATCATTGGCCTCTAAAAGAAAACCCCCGTCCGAATGGAGGTGAAACGCGCCCGCGGGACCGTATTCCATCGGCTTGATCGAAAAGCGGACGGGCTTGTGGGCAAGCTCTTCCATGCGGAAATAGCCGCGGGACGCATCGTTCGCCTTCTGGGAAAGCGCTTCCAAACTCGATATGCCCGCGATGAAACGATCCATCACGATCCTTTGGGCGTCGGTGTTCTTCCCATTCAGCCGATCGTAGTCCCTGAGCCACTGTTCGCCGCGGGGATCTTGCGAGATCCGTTCGCGGACTCCGGCTCTCGCTAGGGCATCGCGCACTTCGTCCGGGCGCTTACCCTGAAGGCTCGGCCTATAGGCGAGACCTTCGGGAACACTGTCGAGATGCGCCTTCAAAGCATCGGCCGTCCGCTTGGCGAGCCCACCGACCGACTTGAGATCTGCCGCCATTTCCGTAAGCGCGCGGCCGGTTTCGTCGCCGAGTTTCAAAATTTTCACGAGGCGGCTCAGTTTCACGGCCGCGGGCAGCGAACTGGTAAGGAGATTTCCGACGTCGCCGGTGAGCTGATTGGTACCCCAGAAGGCAATGGCGATACCGCCGATGACGAGCAGCCAGTCCGGATTTTCGGTAAGCTCGATGAGTTTTTCCAGCTCGACGATCTTGCCGACCGAGTCGGGGAGGTTCGGAGCCTTTGGCTTGGCCGGAGTGTCCGCGGAAGCGGCGGCCGGAGTGATGGTAGTGGCGTCCGTCGACCGGGCGGACGTAGGCTCGTCGGCCACCAGACGAACCGGCAGACTCAGAGCCACTATCAGGGACCAAATTACAAACGACCGCAACGAACCCATATACGCACCGCGGGTTAGCTAGAGCAAACCGTGGACCGATTGTGCACAGACGGAGACTCGTTGAATTAACTTCGATTTTTCGGAGCCGTTTTTTGTCAGCGCCGAAAGCCGTACGACACGTGACTACTCTTGATCCGGAACTCTTGATCCGGAACTCTTCGATCCTCTATAAATAGATTCCACTTTTTCTCGAGGGGTTTTCATGCGAGCGATAAGCCTGTTTGCGGCTCTTACGTTGGCCATCGGAGCTTTCGGGGCCGAGCCCAAGTGCGGTGTCAAAAATCGTCACCTGCTCATCGACGCGGAATCCGCCGAAGGGGGAACCTGGTCCCTAGTCTTGAACGACTACGCCACCCTCGCCCGCAACGGCTCCCTCACCTGGGACATCGATTCCGACTCCTTTTCCACCGTCGAAATGAAAGATAAGTTCGGTTTTTCCTGGGTTCCCGGCGCCGACAAGGGTACGGGCAAAGGAAAGTGCCAGATTCAGACGACCCGTACCGAGATTTCTCTCGACGTCGAAATTTCCTGCAAGGATCTATCGGCGAGAGACGGAGCCGTCCCCGGATTCGTGAATCCGCGGGTCGCCCAAATTTCCTGTGCATTGTAGAAGAAGCTAGTAGCACTAGGGGCTATCAGCCAGTCTTTTCTGAAGACATCTGGCGAACCGTTCGGGCGCGGACGCGTCCAAGCGAAAGAAGAGCTCCGGCTCGAACACTTCCATCTCCCCCAGAACCGGTTTGCCCTCGAAACGGACCATGTCCACTCGCGCGTAGAGCCAAGGGTGCGGCACCGAAGCAAGCGCGCGGCGGGCCACGTCGTCCCACTCTTGGTTACCCCGATCGGCCATAATCGTTCCCCCGTGCTTTTGCTGCACGCGGAAATCTCCGGCCTTCGGCATTTTCCGCAGGCCGTGGCTTAGCTCGACGGATTTTCCGTCGTTGAAATAGATTAGCGAAAGCTCCCCTTCGGTCTCGATGCTCTCGACGTAAGGCTGAACGAGCAGCGCGCCGGTTTTCAAAACGGCGGAAAGGATCGTTTTCTTTTCCGCGACCGATTCCCTCTTGAGCCGGAGCGTGCGGTAGGCTCCCGCCGAGATGTCGGGCTTCGCTACGACCTCGGGCCAGTCCCCCGACTCGATTTTCCTCAACGCCTCCGCGACTTCCCCCTCGAGCCGTAACGTCGGCACGATCGGCACTCCCTGGCGTTGCATTTCGAGCATGTACTTCTTGTCGAGATTCCAGCGGACAAGGGCGAGCGGATTCCAAAACGGAACGCCCGCTTCCCCGGCCTCCTGCAGCCATTCGGCGAACTCCTCGCGCGCGCGGTAGTAGCTCCAGGGGGATCGGACGATGACCGCCTTGAACTGCGTCGGCACGTCGGCGCCCCAGATGAGGGGCCGAACCGAAATCCCGTCCCGGGCGAGCGCGTCAGCGGCGAGCCGATCGTCGTTCGTCAGATTCGGGTACTCGGCGCAGGTGAGAAAGCCGATTTCCATGCCCAGTGCGTGACATCTCGGCAAAGCACCGTCAAGCCGGTATACTTAAGGGCCAATGAGGGATCCCGTCCGGTTCGCCCGAAACTTCTGCACCTTCGTCGGATGGTACGGCATCGTCACGCTGCTGCCTCTGCTCTTCATCGAAGCGAAGTTCGGCTATCACCAGGGCCCGCCCGTAAATCACCCGGAATTCTATTACGGCTTTTTGTGCCTCGGCCTTTCCTGGCAGGTGGCCTTTCTGCTGCTCGGCCGCGAGCCCCTTCCCCACCGCGGGTTCTTCATTCCCGCGGGACTCGAAAAACTGACTTTCGGGTTCTCCATCATCGCGCTCTACATTCTCGCCAAGGTTCCCCTTCCGGTGGCCATCTTCGGGGGAATCGACTTGATCTTCGCCCTCGGCTTCTTTTTCATCTACTGGCGACTCTCCATCTTGACGATGTAAGCACTTTTTTGGGAAGACTCCGCGATGGCTTACGGCCTTTATTACGACCGCGGATTCCTTTCGCCCGACGACCGCCGGGCCGTGATGGATTGGCTGGGCACGATTCACCCGATTTGGGAGTTCCGCTTCTCAGAGCACAACCCTCCTCCCGAGGGAAAGACCCAGCGCCGACTGCTCCGCCCGGTGTATTGGCTCGGCAACTGGCAGTTCGCCTGCCTCAACTACTACCATCCGCCCAAGGGCATCCGTAACCGCTGCGTGCGGGCGGAGCCGTTTCCGGCGGTCCTTCAAAAGCTCGTCGACAAAATAGAAAAGACCACGCGGCGGATTCTGAAGCCCGCCGACATCCCCAGGGGATGGAAGCTGAACACTTGCCTCGTGAACCTCTATGGCCGGCGCTGGGAGAACGAGAAGTGGGTGGACTCCGCCCGGGTGGGAGAGCACAAGGACTTCGAGCCGGGACCGGTGGCCTCGCTTTCGCTCGGTGAGCGCGCGATATTTCAGTTCGTTCAAGGCCGCGGACGGGGCGCGCCCACTTCGGTCGCTCTCAACCAGTGGCTGGAGGACGGCTCGCTTCAGATTTTCGGAGGCTCCCGCTGGAAGGAGCATCTCTTTCACCGGGTTCAGCGGGTGGATCGGCGGGACAAGGTCCGTTTTTCCCTGAACGTCGAAGGCTTCGAGACCCGACGCATCAACTTCACTTTCCGATTCGTGCCCGAAGAGCATTGGGTGGACTACAACCGGCTTCCCGAAAAATTCCGCCAGGATATCAAGGGTTACGTCGAGCGGCTCTCGCGCCACTCCCCCTTCTTCGCCCGCGCCCTCTCCAGCCCCGTCACGTAAGGCCCCGGTCTCCGTCTAAGCTTATGGAAGGAGACCCCACATGCATTACACCGTCACTTACCGCCACGTTTCCCGCTCACTCCCCCTGGAATCCAAGTTGTCCCAAGTGCTGGACCAATTCACCGGCCGCGCCCGCCTGGCTCACGTCGTGATCTCCCGGGAAGGCCGCGCCGCCGCCCTCAGTCTGCACCTGACCGGTCCTCGCTTGAACCTGTACCTGAGGGAACGGGGAGCGGATCTGTACACACTTCTGGATGACGTCGCCCGAAAGCTGGGCCGCCTCACGCGCCGCAGGAAGTAAAACCCGTTGACGTTCACGCGCACGCCCGAGGTTTACGTGGTTCATCCACGTCTACGTGGACGTCAGGGTCGAGGACAAGCCTCAAGTGAAGTCGACCTGTACCTTGTCGCTGACGTGGACGCGGTCGTGGACGAGCGACGTGAACATCGGCCGTGCGCCTTAACGTGGGCGATCCCAGACTTAGCTTAGGCTGCTAACTTTTTTTTAAAACGAGCCGCGACTTCCGGGCTGGCCCGGAAGCGGATGAGGACTCCGTTTTCCTGGTAGGACTCTTTCACGATGGTCGTGCTCGCCCGAAGCTCGGCGGCGACCGCGTTCTGAGTATAGGGAATTTCTATCTCGTTCTCTTCCATCGCCTGCTCGAAAAAGCCGCGGATCTTTTTCTTCAGCTCGTCCACGTCCTCTTTATTCAAGGCGGACATGGCGTGGGCCGAGGGAAATTCCCGCCGCAGCAGCGCAAGTTCCGCGCGGTCGAGCTTGTCGATTTTGTTCAGAACGAGAAACGATGGGATATGGGAAGCGTCGATTTCCTTGATCACCCCCAAGGTGACGCCGAACTGCTCGCGCCAGATCGGATCGCTCGCGTCCACGACGAAAACGAGAAGATCCGCCTCGTGGGCCTCTTCCAAAGTCGAACGGAACGAGGCCACGAGATCGTGGGGCAATTTCTTGATGAAACCGACCGTATCCGAAACGAGAATTCTGGGATGCGTTTCCGGATGGAGCGCGCGGACGGTCGTATCCAGAGTCGCGAAAAGCTTGTCCTGAACGAGGACCTCGCTGCCGGTCATCGCCCGCATGAGCGAGGATTTGCCGGCGTTCGTGTACCCGACGAGCGCCACTCTCGGCTGTCCGCTGCGGGCTTCCCGGCGTCTCGCTTGTCCGGCGTGAATCCCGTCCAGCTCCTTCTGCAACTCCGCGATGCGGTCGCGCACTCGGCGCCGATCGAGCTCGTGGGCGGTTTCGCCGATACCCTTGGATCCAATCCCTCCGCCTCTGCGCTCGCTAGCGCCGGTCAAGCGCAGGCGTGGCGTCAGATACCGAAGCCGCGCGATCTCAACCTGGAGTTTCGCTTCGCGGGTTTTGGCGTGACGGTGAAAAATTTCGACGATGACACCCGAGCGATCCAGCACTTCGGCGGAAGTCGCCGCCTGCAGGTTGCGCAGCTGGTTCGGGGTCAGATCGTGATCGAAAATGATCTTCTCGGCGCGGCGGGCGGTGCCTTCGGGAAGCGGCAACGCGTCCCCTTTTCCGTGCGTGTCGCCGGTTCCACCGGTGAGCGCGGCGAGCTCCTTCAGCTTTCCTTCGCCGATGGCCGTGCCGGGAGCGAGGGAGTCCCGCTTTTGAACGAGCCTTCCCACCACCTCGAAGCCGAGCGTCTCCGCGAGGCGTTCCAGCTCGTCCAGAGAGCTGGTCATCTCCAAGTCGTCGCATTCGGGAAGCTGAACCGCGACCAGTACGGCCGTGGGATGGTGGGGGCGGGGATCTTTCATCTCTACCTCTGGGGCCCTAAAAAGAGTCGGGCTCCGAAGCACCGTAAGGGCGCTTCGGAGCCCTGTAAATCTACTCTTTAATCAACCCGTTTTCTTCTGGGGATTTTTCTGCCAACCGGCCTGGCCGCCCGCCGGCGCGTTACCCTTCGAGGGCATCGGATTGGCCACTCCGGGGCGGTTGTTCACCGGCGTCGGATTGGTGGCGGCGGGGGGCGTTTTGTGGTTCGGTTTGAAGTTGTCCATGACAGTCTCCGTTTTTGAGTTGGCTTATGAATGCCCGAATGGGCTAACCCCATGCTACCGGGAGACTCCGGAGGCCCGATGAAGGGATTGTGGAGAAGAACCCACAATCTGGATTAAACTCATCCGGTGACGCTGCTCTGCCAGGCCGAATTCATCTTAGCCGCGGCGATCCTTCTTTATGGGATCTGGGGCAGGATGCATTTGCGTCCCCTTCGCCGCCTTGTGACCAAGCCGATGCGCCATTGGCCCAAGGTGTCCATCATCGTCGCCGCCCGAAACGAAGCCGCCGGAATCGAGAAAGCCCTGGGCTCGCTTCTCTCCCTCGACTACCCGAGCCTGGAATGGATCGTCGTCGACGATCGGTCGGAGGACGACACTCCGAAGGTTCTCAAGCAGATGAAGGACCGCGAGTTGCGGCTGAAAGTCATCCGGATAGAAAAGCTTCCCCCCGGCTGGCTCGGAAAAAACCACGCTCTATACGCCGGCGCGAGGAAATCCTCGGGGCAGTATCTGCTCTTCACGGACGCGGACGTCGTCTACAAAGACCCTTCCATTCTGAAGCGGATTCTGCCCACGATGATCGACGACGGCATCGATCACGCGACCGCCCTTCCCCATCTTTTTTCCAGAAGCTGGCTCGCCGACGGTTTCATCGCGTTCTTCGGAATGCAGTTCATGATCTACTTCAGCCCCTGGCGCGCCCCGAAGCGGGGTACGAAGGATTTCGTCGGAGTGGGCGCGTTCAACCTGGTAAAAGCGACGGCGCTGGCGGCGGCCGGAGGATTCGAAAGGATTCGGCTGCGGCCCGACGACGACGTGAAGCTCGGAAAGATCCTGAAGCTATCGGGATTCCGGACGGAGCTTTTTCCCGCCGCCGAGGAGCTCGAGTGCGAATGGCACCCCACTCTGCGGGCTTGCCTGCGCGGTCTCGAAAAATCGGTCTTCCCCGGCTTCGATTACCGAGTCTCGCAAGTTTTTGTGGGGATTGTGGGGAGCACTTTCGTGCACGGCCTTCCGTTCGCACTTCCCTTCCTTTGCGGGCCGCAAGCCCTTCCCTGGGCGATCGGCGCGGCGGCACTCCAAGTGGTGACCGTTTCCTGGGTATCGTGGATGGGCGGGAATTCGCCGCTTTACGGGCTGTTGACTCCTTTTTCCCAACTATTTTTACTGTGGGCGCTCGTGCGAAATACCGTCGTCATCCTCCGGCGCGGGGGAATGGAATGGCGGGGAACCGTTTACTCGCTCGCGGAACTTCGCCAGAACCCCGTCTAGGTTGAATAGAACTTAACCCCAAAGCCATTGCGCGCCCGTCGGGTTTTGAGCACAATAGCCGCCTAATGAAACCGGCCGCCCCGCACGCCAGCACCATCCTAATCGTCGACGACGAGCCGGATCTGCTTGAGATTTTGAAGTTCAGCCTCGAAGGCGAAGGCTTCAAAATCCTCACCGCTTCCAGCGTGAAGGAAGCTTTCGCGATCATCCACAAGAGCCCCCTCGATTTGATTCTCACCGACGTCCGGATGCCGGAAGGGGACGGGCTCCAAGTGCTTTCGGAAGGCAAGCGGGTAAGCCCCGGCACCGCCGTGATTTTGATGACCGGTTTTGCCGACGTAAATCCGTCGGAGGCCTTCGCCAAGGGAGCGGTCGCTCTTTTGTCCAAGCCCTTCGACCACGGCCGCCTCATTCAGATCGTGAACGAACACGTGCGGGGCAAGGCGTGAAGCGGCTCGGGATCTTTCCTCTTTTGTTTTGCCTCTGGGCCAGCCCGGCCTTCGCCGAGTCCGGCGGGCGCGATTCGCTTCGCAAACCAAAAAATCTGGGCGTGATGGTCGGACTGCTCGACCCTTATCCGTCGCTTATCGGCGTCACCGCGGGTTGGAACACGAGTTCCACGATGCGCCTGGAGCTCGGAGTCGGCCGGCGCAACCTGGAGCTTAGCCACGTAACCACCTGGGCGGTCGGCGTGAAGTTTTTCGTTCCCCACTGGAACCTAACCCCGTGGGCCTCGGTACACATCGCGAGCGTGAGCCACGGGGGCCGGGACGCGATTCTGGGGTTCACCCAAAGTGGAATGCACGGCTACGCGGGCCTCGGCCTGGAGTATCTGACGGAGTCCGGTTTCACCGCTTCCGTAGGCTTCCACGTCTCCACCAAAGGCAATGCCCTTTCCGAGCCGATGCTCGCCATCGGATGGTTCTTCGAAGTCTGACAACGCCCCGCATTATTCACCCTCGTTGACCCGCCGCAGCCAGCGCCGTATAGCGAAGACTAGTTGGGGGTGAATAGATGAATAAGTCTCTCTTGGTTTCCCTGTTCTCTTTGTCTCTGTTTTCCGGCGGCCTTCTCGCCGATGTCCCTCTGCCGACGGATCCCGGCGCCGTTCAGGAAAACTTCGTCGAAGTGACGTCCGATCCGAACATCGATCCGGGCACTCAGACGGCCACCTCACTCGATAAGCTGTACGCGCTAGGTTCCGTTCCCGCGCAGGTAGTCCTTCACCCGAAGGTGCTCGCGCGACTCAGCACGCTTCAGCAGATGGGCGACAAAGCCGTCGCCGACGCGAAGAAAGCCGACCCGAGCCTCGTTTACTCGGGCGCCGTGATTTCGGCGCACACCTGGGCGCGCAAGCTCGGGCCGAGCGAACAGAAGTTCTGGGTGTTTCAGGCGACGTTCCGCAAGGCCCCGAAGGGTAAGCCGCTCGCGAGCCCGACAGCCGTCGCCTACTTCGTCGCTGGCGCTTACACGTTCCACGACGGAAAGAAGACATTCAAGGTCGAGCCGCTTCCGCTGGACCACTTCCCGTTCCTCGGCACCTTCGAGCCGAAGGAAGGCGAGTTCACGGTTCCGGCGCCCGCTCCGGCCCCGGCGCCTTAAAAGGCTTCGCGGCAAAGTACGCTCCTCTCTCGTCATTGCGAGGAGCGAAGCGACGATGCAAACCTTGCCCGATGCAAGGCGAAAGACTTAGTTACGTCTACATTCTTGGAAACTGGACGGGCTCCGTCCTCTACATCGGCGTAACCACCGATCTAAAACGTCGAGTTTGGGAGCACACGTCGAAGGTCTATCGAGGATTCACAGGCAAGTACAACGTGAACCAATTGCTCTATTACGAGATGTTTGAAGACGTCAGAGACGCGATCTACAGGGAGAAGAAGTTAAAAGACTTTTCGCGGGACAACAAGAATGCGCTGATTTCTGAGTTTAACCCGGGATGGATTGACCTCTACAGGCGCATCTAGCGCCCACGGCCAAAGGTTGCACGGCCCGCTACGCTGGGCCTGCAATGACGATGAAAATACAAAGGCCCCGCCCCTTCGAGGAGCGGGGCCTTTTTTATTTATTCCGGTTTCCTTCAGGCCGGCTGAGCGGCGAGATCCGGTTCAATGTAATTGCGTTCCTTGTACTTGAGAGTACCAAGCACGAAGATCGCGCCGACCACGAACATCATGGCGGCGTAGAAGAAGAACTCGCCCGAGCCGGTGAACCGGTTCATGTACGAGAACACGGCCGTCAGGAAGTTACCGACGGCGACCGTCAGGAGCCAGAAGCTCATGATGGTGCTCTTCATCGCCCGCGGCGCCTGCGTGTACGCGAACTCGAGACCCGTGATGGAGACGAGGATCTCGGAAGCCGTGATGATGATGTAGGGCACGATCTGCCAAGCCACGTTCAGCTGCGTTCCGCCCTCGAGCATAACTTCGTACAGGCCCACGACCGCGAAGGAAAGCCCGGCGGCGATCATGCCGGCCGACATCTTGCGGAGCGGAGTCACCTTGAAGCCCATCCGCTCGACCGTCGGGTACAGCCACTTCGAGAAGAGCGGGATGAGGATCATGACTAGAATCGGGTTCAACGCCTGAATCTGCGCGGCGTCCAGCTTCATGCCGAGGAACACCAGGTTCATCTTCTGCGCCTGAATCGTCCAGGTCGAGCCCTGCTGATCGAAGAGCGCCCAGAAAGCGGCGACCGTGATGAATACCTTCATGATGCTGATGGCGGCCTTCGCGCCTTCGACACGCTCTTCACCGTACTTGGCGCGGGCGACGTCGAGCCAACTTTGGCCAGGCTGCTTGCTCTTTTGATTTAGAGCCGCGTGGGTCACGACGCCGAGAAACTGCGCGCTGTTTTCCTTGCCGCTCGGAGGGACGATCACGAATTGCTTGCGGCCCATCCAGAAGACCCAGGTCGCGATGAACATGAGCACTCCGGGGATGCCGAAGGCCACGCTCGGGCCGAACTTCGGGAGTACCCACGGAATGAGCAGCGTCGAGAAGAAGGAACCGAAGTTGATCGAGAAGTAGAAGATCTCGAAAACCTTGCTCAGCAGGTGCTGGTTTTTGGTCGTGAACTGATCGCCGACGTGAGCCGAGACGCACGGCTTGATTCCGCCGGAGCCCAGCGCGATGAGGCCGAGACCGCAGTAAAGGCCCATCTTGCTTTCAAACGCCGCGAGGACCGCGTGGCCCAGGCAGTACACGAGCGAGAGATAGATGATGGTGCGGTACTTACCGAGGTACCGATCCGAGAGGTATCCGCCCAAGAGCGGCAGGAAGTAGTTGGCGCTGATGAAGAGATGGTACACGCCCTTGGCGTGCGGCTCCTGCATCATCAGATAGTGAATCATGAAGATGACCAGGATGGAGCGCATGCCGTAATAGCTGAAGCGCTCGCAAGCCTCGTTACCCACGATATATTTGATCTGCTCGGGGAACTTGTTCGATCGGGAATCCGCGGTCACAGTCGCCAAGGGGCACCTCTCAACGGGGATTTTGAAAGCCGCACCTTATAATTTTCCGTCTAAATGTGCAACGGGCCCGTCAGCGGGCGATACAACCGGGGTGTCATCCCCCTGTCATGCCAAAGCCTAGTCATTCCAATCACTTGCAAAAAGGAATTCATCCGGATCGTCACCCCCGCATACACCCGGAATACACCCCCCGATTTTGGGTACTCCGGTGAAACGGTGCCTGGCTCCGAGCCCTTAGCCCGAAAGGCTCCGGGTGGCACGGCCGCTGCAATATTGGCTGGTACGACGCCTGATACTGCATCTCGATTCTTCTTCAGAGCCTTGGTTGGGAGAACACATGAATAAGCTCTTCTGGGTCTACACCATCGCCGCTCTTCTCGCTTTCAACTCCGGATTCGCTTTCGCCGGTCAGGGCACCCAAGTTCGCCCCGCCCTCAAGCAGGGCATTCAGGAGCTGCTCCGCAAGTCGGAGAAGGCTTCCTTCGAAGAGATTTCGGAAATTCAGTCGAAGCTGGACGGTATCCGCAAGCAGCTGAAGAACCAGCGCATCGACCAGGAAAGTTTGAACCACATCGGCCGCATCCAAGGCCGCATCGACACCCTCGTCAGCCAGCTCTATGGCGCGATGAAGAAGTAATTTTCGCCCCCGTTAATAGCAGAGCTTAGGCCGCGAAGGGCAAAGTAACGGCATCCCTGACTTCAACCTGATTTGCCCAAACGATTCGCACCGCCCTTCGCGGCCGATAGTCTCCCCTTAGAGACGGTAAAACCACCTCGACCCCATCTGCCTTAAAATCCGTCGGCAGAACGTCCGGCAAAGCCTTCTCGATCGCCTCCCTCAATTTGCTAGCGCCCTCTCCCGTGACCCACACCTTGATCTTGGTCCCTTCCGCGAGCGTCGGCTGCACATCCAGCGCGAGTCCCACCGACTTCAAGTCCTCGTAGCGAACACCCCGGTTCTCCAGCACCTTGCGCAGTTCCTTCTCGGTACCCTCGGCCCGCGAAATGAGGTCCGCCTTCTCGGTGTTCGTTAGCTCTTTCAAGCTTCCGGCGAAGGTCGGCGACAGGAAGGTCACCCGGAAGTCGTCAGCCTGCATGGAGCGCTCCGAGAGCTTGCGAAGCAGCGCAATCTTCTCGGGCGTTTTCAGCGGAGCCTTCGGAAAGAAGACGCCGTCGTCGCCGGAAAAGAGCAGGCCCGAGCGGGCGAACGGAAGATCCTTGCCGGCGAGACCGGCCGACGTCAAAGCGTCGCCGAAGCGTTCCCGCCGAAGCTCGAAATCGCGGGACGCTTTCTCTTGGCCGGCACGGGCAAGCTCCACGGCGCGGATGGCCTCAGCGCCCTTCACCGAAGTGCGGGCCGCCTCCGAAACCGACTTCATGACGGCGTGGAGGTTTCGCACGTTCTGGCCCGAGAGGTCCGCGGCCACGATGCCGTCGGCGCCGCTGCTTCCCAAGCCCAGACTAAGCGTTTCCTGAGTCTCGAAAATGCTCGGCGCGAAGGCCTCAATCTCGTGGAAATAAACCTGCATATCCTTCACGAGCTGAGCATCCAGCTCGAGCCCGAACCGAAGCTTGAACTTGTCTTGCACGTATTTCACGTATTCGGCTTCGCTATTCGCCTCGACCTTACGAAGAATGTCGATGGCCGCCGGCGAGAGAATCCAGTGAGCCGAGTCCATGGCCGTGAGCGCCTTCGTACTCGGATCTAGGAAGCGGAGCGCGGCCGAGACCCGAGTGCGGTAACGTTCGGCCGCCGTCACCTTCATGTTCAAATCGTTCAGCACTCTGGGGTCGTTGAAATCCTCGATGGGAGGGGTCCAATGTCCTTCCGGAGTCTTGTGGTAGCGCGCGAAACGCGCGGCGGTTCCGGCCTGATCCGCCGACTGACCGAAGCCCCCGAGATGCCAACGGGAGGTGTCTCGTATCTTGCTCCCCTCGAAATCGAACAGGTTCTTCAGCGAGGGATACTTCAGCAGCTCTTCCTTGAACTCGGCGGCGGCGAGCGCGAAGGCATCGTTCAAATGTCTCCGCAGCTCCGGCGTATCTTTCGCGAAAGCGAACCGCAGAGACTTGTAGTCGGAGTAGACCTGCTCGGGACGGTAGCGGGGATCCGTCATCAGGTACTTCATCAGAATCTGCTCGTAGAGAGAGACCACCGAAGCCGTGATTTCCTTGTCCTTGAAATAGTGGTCGTTCATCGCCTTCATCACGGAGTTCTCGACATGGAAATAGAGGCCGAACTGGCGATGCTCGTCCCGCACCGTTTTGATGAAGGCCGGGTTGTCGGCGCCGGGAACGGTGTAGGCGAGGTGCATTTTGAAGGCGTTTATCGACCAGCGGCCGACGTCCCCATACTCGGGGCACGGATTGGAGGGCGTGGCGGGGCATGCCGCCGCGACCGCGAAGGCAAACAAGACCAATAGGCGCCCCAAACGCCCAGACCCTCCCCAGAACATAGTCCTGAACTATGTGCACAATCAGTGCCCGCCTTTTCGTGCGGGAGAGATTGTGAAGTGGCTTTGATCTCTAGACAAAAGGGGCCTCTCCCGACGCATACCGGCTGAATACGCAGGTTGGCAAAACCCCGCCCAGGCGCTACATTTTCCTCATGAAACTTTCCAAGCTCCTCGTGGCTCTCGTGATTCTTCTCGCTCTTCCTTTCGCGGCTTGCACGAAAAAGGACGACACCTCGGCGGGCTCCGGCGCGGCGACGACGACCGCGGGTGGCTTGAAGTTCGAGGAGTTGAAGGCCGGCTCCGGGGCCGAGGCGATGCCCGGTAAAACGGTAACGGTCCACTACACGGGATGGCTTACGGACGGAACGAAGTTCGACTCCTCCGTGGATCGCCAGGAGCCCTTCAGCTTCAACCTCGGTTCCGGCCAGGTCATCAAAGGATGGGATCAGGGAGTTCAGGGCATGAAGCTCGGCGGCAAGCGAAAGCTCACCATTCCGCCGGAGCTGGGCTATGGAATTCAGGGCGCCGGCGGTGTGATTCCGCCGAACGCGACCCTCGTCTTCGAAGTCGAGCTGCTCGACGTCAAGTAGCCATCGCTAGCGCCGCGAAGCGGCCGTCATGGGAAAAACTGAGCTTAGCTCCGGGGACGAGATCTCCCCGGCTGTAGATTCGCGGCGGGCGGAAACGTTCGGGGCCGTCCTTTCGAATCTCGCAATCCGGGAACCCGCGGTCGACGAGCCGGCGAATCGCCCAGTCCCGCAAAAGGAGCGATGCTTCTTCCTCGGGAACGCATTCGATCCGGACCAGCGGCTCCCTTTCCGTCCAAGCCAAACAGTGAACGTAGCCCTCGCCCCGCCCGATGCGCAGGGAGGCTTCCAGCTCCCGGAACACCACCCTGTTCTCGCCTACTTCAATTTCTCGGAATGGAACCGGCCGCTCGGGGTGAGCTCCCTTCACGGCTTTGAACATCGCCTCCTTCGCGGCGAAGGCGGTCCAGAGCGCTTCCTCGGAGTAGATGAGGCTCATCTCCCGCGCAGAGAAGACGCGATCGAGAAACCGCTCGTCGTAAAGCTTTTCGGGCGCAAGTTCCAGATCGACGATGTCGTTGCCTAGCAAGGAAGGGCCTCCAGCTCGGAAGTCACCTTCAGCGCCCTCTCCCGGATCCCGTGGAGCCCTTCGCCGCCCTCGGGCTTTTTCATCACGGCCCAGTTGAGATCGAACCGCGTACCGAGACGAGGAATCCGCCAGCTCTCCGACAGCGGAGCCGTCTTCAGCTGAATGAGGCCCACCCGCAACTCGGAAAACTCGGAAAGGAGCGCGCCAACGAGGTAGGAAAACGGCTCCTCTCGGGTTCCCTTCGGAAAAATCAGAACCGTTTCTCCGCGCCGTACCAACTCGGCAAGCTTCGCTCGGGTTGCCGGGGCAAGTCCCGCGCCCTGGCGGACCGCGACGGTGCGAAAGAGGGCAAAGGGAGCAAACCAGCGGGGAAAGAGTGAGACGTCGGTGACGACGTAAGGAGCCTTCACCGCGGCTAATGCCCACCATAGCAGCGGCCCGTCCGCGAGGGACTCGTGGGACGCGCAAAGAAGGATGGGCCCCCGCTTTACGAGCAGGCGGCGATAGCCTTCCCGGACGGCGTCGATGCCGTGCACGTCGAACCGGCGCAACCATAGCCCGACCGCCCAAGCGACGGCCCTGACCAGAAGCGGTTCAGTTCGGATGGACATCGATCTGTCTTTTCGCGCGGGCGGCGGCGACCACCTCGGGATGCTTGTTCGCGTAGTCGAGCAGCAGCTTCGCCACGTCTCCGACCGTAACCACTCCCTCGGCTTGCGTGTCGTCGATCACCATGTCGAACTCGCTCTCGAAAGCGAGAAGGATATCGATGAAGCGCGCGGAATTGACCTGGAGGTCCTCCCAAATCCGGCTGTCGCCGGTCGCGGCGAGAAACTTCTCCTCGTTTCTCACGAAGGGTTTCAAGACTTTCAGCACGAGATTGATGGCGTCTTTTTCGTTCATCCTTGCTCCCATTTGCGAAACACGATGCAGGCGTTGATGTCCCCGAAACCGAAGCTCGCCTTCGCGGCGATCTTCGCCGAGAAAGGAGTCTCCACCCGGACCACGGCTTGCTCGAAGCCCGCGAGTCCAGGATGCCAATCTTCGCAGTTGAGACTGGGGTGAAGAAACTCCCGGTGCAGCATAAGCACCGTGGCAATGGACTCCCAGGCTCCGGCGGCCCCAAGCCCGTGGCCGAGCAGCGACTTGGTCGCGGTCAGCTTCGGAAAGTTTCCGGGCTTTCGCTCGAGGGCCCGGCGCCAGTTTTCGACCTCGGGAACGTCGAAGCCGGTCGCCGTCAGGTGTCCGTTCAGAAAATCCACTTGCTCCGGCCCGATGCCGGAGTCCCGCACGGCCTGGCGCAGGCAGCGCACGACCCCTTCGGGATTGGCCGCCGTCATGGTGCCCCCGCCCCGCTGCCCGCCGCTGTTGACGTTCGCGCCGAGAATCTCGGCGTACACGCGGGCGCCGCGCGCAAGCGCGCTATCCAAAGTTTCGAGCAACATGACTCCGGCTCCGGCCGACGGAACGAATCCGGTCGCCGAAGCGCTGAGAGGCCGGGATGCTTTTTCGGGCGTGTCGTTGAAACCGCGCGCAAGCACGCGCATCGCATCGAAGCCGCCCCACATGAAAGGAGCCGAGCGCTCGGTCGCGCCTTCGGTACCGCCGGCGAGCATCCGTTTCGCCCGGCCCGTCGCCACATGCAGGTACGCTTCCGCGATGCTTTCGGTTCCGGTCGCGCAAGCCGTGCTGTTGGTGGTGACGTGTCCTCCGAGAGCGAGCAGCCCGCTGAGCCGGCTGCTCGCGGCGGAAGCCATCGTCTGCTCGATGATCGTGCCGCCCAGCCGCCTGACCTGCCCCGCCTTCACCTTGCGCTCGCATTCGAGAGCTTCCAGCGTCTCGAGCCCGCCGACTCCGGTACCCAGCACCGCTCCGGTGTCCCAGTTCACTTCCTCGCTGTTCCAGGCCGGAACTTCGAAGCCCGCGTCTTTCCAGGCGTCGATGGCGGCTATCCCGCCGTAAATCATGTGGCTGTTCATCGAGAAAAGCGCTTCCTCGGTGAAGTACTTGGTCTTAAGCTCGTCGATTCCCGAGGGAAGCCCGCCCACCTGGCAGCCGAAGTTGTAATCGGTGAGAGCCTTCACGCGGCGGATTCCCGATCGCCCCGCTCTCAGCGCCGCTTCGAAATCGGCGAGAGTGTTCGCCACCGGTGAGACAACTCCCATGCCGGTAATTACGACGCGCTTCTTACTCAAGGGGCACTCCGATTCCGGCCGCCACTCCCGCCGCGACGAGATCGCCTTGGGCGTCCCGAAGCTCGAGGTTCGCCCGAAGCTTGCGCCTTTTCCAAAACACGAGCTCGCCCTTGCACGTCACCGTCGTTCCGGGCGGCACCGGCTTGAAATATTCCGTTTCCGCGTCGGTCAGCACCGTCACGAAACGGCTCGCCCCTTCGCCCAACTCGAGCGCGAGCCGGCGAATGCCCAGCGGAAGCACCCCCATCTGGCACATCGCCTCGGTGAGAATCACGCCCGGGGTGACCGGATAGCCGGGGAAATGGCCCGGGTAGAAAAACTCGTCGGGGCGGAACGTGTAACGGGAAAGCACGTGGGAGTCGTCGATTTCGACGATCTCGTCGATGAACCGAAACGGGCGGCGGTGGGGAATGGCTTGCAGAATTTTCGACGGAGTCAGCTCAGCCACAGTAGAGCCCCCCGTTCACGTGAAAGAGAGAGCCGGTGCAATAGGTGCCTTCGACGGCGAGAAAGCGGACGAGGTTCGCTACCTCCTCGGGCGTGCCCTTTCGGGCCATCGGCACGAGCTCCAATATCTGTTTCTGCGTCTCCTCGGGAATCTCATCGAGCAGCGCGGTGTCTATCAACCCCGGACAAACCGCGTTCACGAGGACTCCGTAAGGGGCGAGCTCCCGGGCCGCGGTGCGGGTGAAGTTGTCCACCGCTCCCTTGGTGAGAGCGTAAACCGACTGCATGGCGTTGCCGGTGGAACCGACGACGCTCGAAATATTGATGATGCGTCCCTTTTTCCGGCGGACCATCAGAAGAGACAGCCTTTTGGTGAGGCTCCACACCGCGGTCAGATTCACGGCGACCACTTTTTGAAAATCGTCGATCGAAGTCATGGCAAGCGGGCGGCTGTGGCCGATGCCCGCATTGTTCACGAGCACCTCGAGGTTACCCTCCGCCTTCATCGCCTGGAAGAGAACCTCGATTCCCTGCTCGTTGCTGAGATCCGCTCGAACGAGAAGACTGTCCGGGCAATCGCGGGCTACTTCGGCCGCGGCCTTTTCGCTCGAATTGTAATGAACGGCCACCCGATACCCCGCTCGGGCGAGCTCGCGGCAGCAGGCCGCTCCGATTCCAGTGCCTCCGCCGGTAACGAGCGCAACGGGCTTCACAAGTCCCCCTTCAAAGACGCGATACTCTCTCCGCCGTCGACCGTGACGACCGCGCCGTTGATCCAGGCGGCTTCCGGCGAGGCTAGCAGCGCGACGACGTCGGCAACGTCTTCGGGCCGGGTGAGACGCCCCATGGGGTTGCGTCTCATCGCCAGCGCCTTCATGGCCTCGCTTCCGGGAATTCTCCTTAGCGCGGGTGTGTCCGTCACGCCGGCTTGAATCACGTTGCACCGCACGCCAAACGGAGCAAGCTCGACCGCGATGGAACGGGAAATCGCTTCGAGAGACGCTTTCGCCGCCGAGACCGCCGCGTAACCGGGCCACGCGAGCCGGCTTCCCTCGCTGGTCATCGACAGCACCCGCGCGTCGGGAGCGAAATGGCCGCCCGCGTGCAGGGCCCGAACCCAGGTCAAAAGACTCGTGCCCATGGCGAACACCGTACGCGCCACATCCTCGTCTTCCAGAACGGGCCCGTCTCCCGTGAGCGGTTTCAAATTTCCGTGGGCGATGGAATGCAAAACCAGTCTGACTTTTCCCGTCTGCCCCAGCGCATCCCCAAGAGTGGCGAGCGTCTTTTGCAGGCCTTCGGGGGACAAGGCGTCGAGATTGAGCGCGATAAGACGGGGACCGAGCGCCCGAATCGCCTCGAACTCGGGCTCGACCCGAGCCATCGCTCCCCTCAAATCCCGATGCACGAGACAGAGATTCATGCCCTCGCGGGCGAGCTTCTTCGCCGAGGCGAGACCGAACCCGCTCGACCCGCCAAGAATCAGCGCCCAATCGTTGGAAGCAAACCTCATGACTGCGCCCAAAGAAAAGTTCGGTTGAACGGATAGAGATACGGATGCTCGTCCCGAAGCTCGGGAAGGAGCCGCTCCCGGTATCTCTCCAAAAACTTCGGCCAAAGCTCCGCCGGCATCCGTTTCTGATAGTCGGTGAGAAGAGTCCCTTTCACCCACTCGACTACTTCGTCGCGGCTTTGTAGCCGATGCAGGTAACAGCGGGTATAGACGACGGGTTCCGAGAACCCGAGACGAGCCAGAATCTCGGAGTAGCGGTGAGTTTCGAGCACCGGGCTCTCTCGGCGGTATCCGCCCAGGGCTTCCCGAAATGGATTCTCCCCCGCCACTTCCGCCGCGATCAAATGTGAGGGATGCTTATGATTCGCCGGCATTTGAACGGCGAGCCAACCGCGGGGGCTTAGCGCCCTCTTCAGGCGCGCAAGCACCGACGGATGATCGTCCACCCACTGCACGGCCGCGTTCGAGAACACGAGGTCGTACTCGTGGTCCGCCGAAAACGTTTCCAGGTTGCCTTCGCGAAAGGTGACTCCGCCGCCTTCGAAGGCTTTCGCCTCGCGCAACATCGCGGGAGAGTTATCCAAACCCAAGGTCGATTGCAGCCCGAGCTTCGCGTGCAGCCCCGCCGTCAGCTTTCCCGTTCCGCAACCGAGATCCACCGCGCGCCGACCCGGCAACGCGGGCAAGCCGGCGGCAAGATCCCAAAAAGGCGCGTCTCTTTCTTTTTCGAAGCGTCGGTACTGGTCTGGATTCCAGGCGTCCGTCAGAAGTCGCTCCCCAGGGAGGCTCGTCGCCAGATTTTCACGAAGATCGTAAAGACCACCGCTCCTCCGAGCAGAAGCAAAGCGGCTCGAAGCAGCGCCGTCAGACTGGGTCCCAGGAAAAGTTGCTGGAAGTAGTACGGCCAAAGCGCAACCCCGGGAACGGGAACGGCGTTGGAGAGAAAGACGAAGAGGTTAAGCAAAAAGGCCGCGGCTACTCCGAGCCAGCACCAAAGCCGGAGCGGCGGCGTCATGCGATCGTAA
The DNA here is from genome assembly GCA_964653655.1 of uncultured Pseudobdellovibrionaceae bacterium. Taxonomy (GTDB): domain Bacteria; phylum Bdellovibrionota; class FAC87; order UBA2466; family UBA2466; genus CAZZHG01. Next base: position 4,826 of record CAZZHG010000063.1, on the reverse strand, counting down.
GCGAGAGCGAGCACAGGTCCGAACAGAGGAAGCACGGCCGCAAGGTAGCGCGGGCCGACCGTCTGACCGCCGTGCCACGCCCCGAAGGCGGCGTTGAGCACCCACATCGCGAAGAGCCCGCCGAAGGCGAGCTTGCCGAGGCTGACCCGATCCGAGGAGTTGGCGTCCGCCCACGGCGTGTGCCGGCGCCACAAGAGAAGCATCGACAGCGCGAGCGGGACAATCCAAGGGTTCGTCCAAAGGAGCCCGCGCGAGCCGCCGAAGACGAGCTCGAACATGGCTTTCGGATCCGGCAGCCAGTGCAAGACTCCGTAGATCCCGCCTGTAGCCACGTCGACGAAGTCCGGGTTCTGAAATTTCATCGGAAGAGTGAACGGACCGCCGAAGCAAGCCGTGTGGTACCCGGTCCAGGCGAGAAACGGAATCACCCCGCCGATGACTACGAGACCAAAATCTCCAAGGGAAAGCCGGTGGCGTTCCTGGCGAAGGACGGCGATGAGCGGCAGGATGAGCAGCGCCGCCGGATAGTCGCAGAGCGCGGCAAACCCAAAGAATAGCCCGACCCAGAAAAGGCTACGGTGCACCCATGCCCACGCCATGCCGAGAAGGCAAACCGCCGCGAGGCCGTGGCCGAAATAGGAGTTGAGAAAGAGGCTCGCCGTACACCCAAAGAGCATGAGCAGCGCCGAGAGATGGCGCGCTCCGGGAGAACAATCCTTGCGGCGAAGCCAAACGGTGAAGGCGGCCGTCAGCCAGAAGAACGGAATCACCTGAAAGACGAGCGAGAGAATTTTGAGGACGGTGAATTTCGACTGCTTACGGACCTCGTCCCTCGCCTCTCTCGTGTGCTTGCCGAAAGTGATCGCCTTGTCGATTCCCCAATAAAGAGGATAGGCGAGAAGAACGGGCCCCGGCGCCTTGTTCGAATAGTAGTGGCCGTCCGGAGTGCGGGCCCAGTCCGCGGTCCAAGTAACGTAGCGGTCGATTTGAAAGCTGTGGTCCTCGGCGAGCGCGGCAAGCGTCGCATAACGGGAGCTCGCGTTCGTTCCCCCACCGAGATCAAAGGCGAGGTTGACGAATAGAAACAATGCGAACCAAAAGCCGGTCGGCCGGTCCGCCAGCGCGCGCTGGACTATCGTCCGGGGTCCCCCCAAAACAACTCCTAAAACTTGTCTTTGCGTTTACGAATCTCGGCGAACGCGGCCACGGCATCCCCAAGGCCAAGCGTACGCATGAGATCCGGATCATCGGCGCGCAGGAAGGGGTTCGTCAACCGTTCCTCCACCAGAGTTGACGGCACGGTGGGTCGACGTTGGGAGCGTAAATCCTTCACACGCGCAGCGCGTCGTGCAAGTGCTTCATTAGAGGGATCGAGATGCAGGGCGAAACGGGCATTGGACTCCGTGTACTCGTGGCCACAGAAGACTCGGGTGGCGTCGGGAAGCCCCCGCAACTTGGAAAGACTGTTCCACATCTGCTCGGCAGTCCCCTCGAAGAGCCGGCCGCAGCCCAGAGTAAAAAGCGTGTCCCCGCAAAAGAGCGCCCGGCTTTCCTCGAACCAGTAAGCGATGTGCCCAAGCGTGTGGCCGGGAATGAAGAACACCCTCGCCCGGGCCTGGCCGAGGCGAAACTCGCCGCCCTCATCGACCCGGACATCGACCCTCGGAAGGCGATGGGCGTCGCCGGCAAAGCCCACGACCTTCGCGCCTGTCTTCGCCCTTAGCTCCTCCGCTCCGCCGACGTGATCGATGTGGTGGTGGGTGAGCAAAATGAAATCTAGGCGCCCCTCCAGGGCCTTCAAAACCGGTTCGGCTTCACTTGGATCCACGACCCCGACCGTACCGGTGGCCTCGTCTCTCAAGATGTAGGAGTAGTTGTCTTGTAGCAGGGGAATCTGAGTGACGTGAACGGTGGACATCAGTGCTCCGGGAGCCGGTAGCCCCACCAAAGACGGCGCACGGCCGCGTCCCCCCAAACTTCCGCGATGGAGAGAAACGGCTGGGTCAGGTTGAGGGGCTCGAACTTTTGCCGGGCGGAGTAGCGCCCGAAATGGTGCACGTAACTCGAAAACAAAACCCGCGGCAGAGGGACTTCGGGATCGCGCTCGTGAAGATCGGCGACCGAAAGATAAAGGTGCCAATCGGCTGCTTCGATTCTCACGTTCCAAGGTTCCGGAAGTTTCTGCAAAAGCTTTTTGTGAAACACGACGCAGTCGCCTTTGATCCCGGGCATGTGACCCGGCTCGCGCTCGGGGGTGGGCGACTCGAAATGCTCGAGGTCCCCGTACATCCAGCGGACCGAAGCGAGAAGGCGTTCCTTCTCGCTGATGCGTGAAATCTTTTGCCAGACTTTGGAAATCCAAGTGACCCGGCGCCAGCGGTTTTTCAGGGAGTCGGACAGCCTTTGGGCGGGCTGAGCTTCCTGACCGCTCGGGCTCAGCACGAGGTACGGATTTTCCTCGAGAGCCGAAAGAAACGGCAATTCCCAGCCGGCGGGCATCCACACGTCGTTGTTCAAAAAGACGAGCACGTCGGCGGAGGCTTTCGCCATTCCCTGAATTTGAGAGGCCGGGTACGACTGGTTCGTTTCCGAACGCAGGTAAACCACTCGGTGGTTCTCGCCGGGGTTTTCGGCGAGTTTTCGAAAATAGTTTTCGGAGCCGTCGGTCGAGTGGTTATCGACGAGAATGAGCTCGAACGGGACCGAAGTGTTCTGACACAGCGTCTCCCAATAGATCTGATTCATCGCAAGCCCGTTGTGGACCGCGGTGATGATGGAAAGACTGGGTTCGGCCATGGCGTCTTCTACCCCGCCTTCCCCCAAATCGTCCAAGACTTTTGCCCGGGCCCGCGCTACTTTGCCGCCACCCATGAAACGCCCCGCGACCGCTCTCAGCCGATGGTTCGAAAAGGCCCAGCGGCCCATGCCGTGGCGGCTGACCCGGGACCCCTATTCCATCTGGATTTCCGAAGTGATGCTTCAGCAGACCCAGGTGACGACGGTCCTTCCCTACTACGAAAGATTCATGGCCCGTTTTCCCTCCGTGCAAAGCCTCGCGGAGGCACCGGAAAGCGACGTCCTCGCGCTTTGGTCGGGGCTCGGCTATTACTCCCGCGCGCGCAACTTGCATCGGGGCGCGAAGTATCTCACCCAAGAGCTCGGCGGAAATTTTCCCCGCACCCGGGACGAGATCCTCGAAGTGCCCGGCATCGGTCCCTACACAGCGGGGGCGATCTTGAGCATCGCTTTCGATTTAGCGATTCCGCTCGTCGACGGAAACGTGCAGCGGGTTTTGTCCCGTTATCACGGCTGGGAAGATCTCATCGAGTCGTCTGCCTCCAAGACCTTCTTCTGGAAGAAAGCGGAGGAGTGGGTGAAGGCGGCCGAATCGCCGAGAGTGCTGAACCAAGCGCTGATGGAGCTCGGGGCGATGGTCTGCGCGAAGGGCACACCCCGTTGCGGCTCCTGCCCGCTCGCCGCCTCCTGTGTCGCCCATTTGAGAGGAATCGAAGCGGAACTTCCCCGCCGAAAACCCCGCCGCGAAAAGGTGGACGTCCACTGGATCGGACTCGTTCTGGAGCACCGGGGGAAAATCTTTTTGCGCCCCAACCCCGAGGGCGAGTGGTGGAACGGGCTTTGGGATTTTCCGCGCGTGAAGCTCGAAGGGGCCGCCGCCCTTTCCAAGGAATTGAAGGGACTCGGCCGCAAGGGGAACTCGCCGGCCGTCCCCCTCGGCGCGCAGAAACACACCGTGACGCACCACCGCCTCAGCGTGGTTCCGGCGGTGCTCCGGCTGCAAAAGGCCCCTCGGGACCTTCCGAAGGGCGGCAAGTGGATTGCCCCCGAAGAGCTCGACCGAATCCCCATCTCTTCCCTCGCGAAGAAGATCGCCCGAGCGTGGCGCCGGGATTGGGAGAGCGGCCCGCGGCTGTGTTAGAATTTTCTCCATGAAACCCCTCTTTCTGGTTCTGTGCGTTGCCCAGGCGGCCTTCGCGGTACAAGCCCCGACGGAAACCGTTCAGGGAATCCCACGGGTCTCCACGCGCCACTTCGTGCGCGAGGGACTTTATGAAGGAGGGGACGCGGTAAGGGCGAACCTGGAAGGCCTTCGCTTCGCCCAGCACCCGGGCGGAATCGAGCGCTGGGTGGTGGACTTCTCGGATGCCGCCGGACGCGAGATTGGCAAGGCGGCCCCCCGGTTTCGTCTCAGGTACGAGCCGGCCGAGCCCGGAAAGCGCCGGGAGCCCCGCTTCGTGCTGAATCTTCGGACGGTCCAGAACGTGAAACTGACGCCCGAGATGCTCAAACAGCTTCCCAAGAAGAGCAAGTTCGTGAAGGAAGTCGTCCTCTACCCGCCCGTCGAGGACGGCGACATCTCCCTGGAGCTCGTCCTTCACTCCTCCGTCCGGTTCGAGACCCACCAGCCCCTCGAAAAAGCCGGGCGCCTGGTGCTCGACCTGATGCGCTCGCCGTAGTAATAGCTACGGCATGACCAAGATCGTCGACCTAGGCAAAGCATCGCTGGACTACCACGCTTCGGGACGCCCGGGAAAAATCGAGGTCATCTCCTCCAAATCGTGTCTCACCGAACGGGATCTCTCGCTGGCCTACTCGCCCGGTGTCGCGGAGCCTTGCAAAGCGATCTACAAAGATCCCGCCAATGCTTACAAATACACGGCGAAGGGAAACCTCGTCGCCGTCATCAGTAACGGCACGGCGGTGCTGGGCCTCGGCGATCTCGGCGCCGTCGCCGCGACACCCGTCGTGGAAGGCAAAGGGGTTCTGTTCAAGCGCTTTGCCGACATCGCCGTTTACGACATCGAGCT
>CAZZHG010000062.1:0-32250 GCA_964653655.1 uncultured Pseudobdellovibrionaceae bacterium | reverse complement strand
TCGACGCGGTCGGCCGGCATCGCGGCGCGGGCCTCGGCGGCGGTCACGACGAGCGCGAGCAGACGCTGAACCAGCTGCTCGTCGAGATGGACGGCTTCGACACCCGCACGGGCGTCATCATCATGGCGGCCACCAACCGCCCCGAGACGCTCGATCCGGCGCTGCTGCGCGCGGGCCGTTTCGATCGCCAGGTTCTCGTCGATCGCCCCGACATCAAGGGCCGGGAAGAGATTCTCAAGATTCACTCGAAGAACGTGCGCACCAGCCCCGCCTTGGACCTCAAGGTCGTGGCGGCTCGGACGCCGGGCTTCGTGGGCGCGGACCTCGCCAACGTCGTGAACGAAGCGGCGCTGCTCGCGGTCCGTAAGGGCAAGGAAATCGTCGAAATGGTCGATTTCGACGACGCCATCGATCGCGTAATCGCCGGTCTCCAGAAGAAGACGCGGCTCATCAGCATGCGCGAAAAGGAAATCGTCTCTCACCACGAGACGGGCCACGCCCTGGTCACCTACTTCACGCCGAACACCGATCCGGTTCACAAAATTTCCGTCATTCCGCGCGGCTTCGGGGCTCTCGGGTACACGATGAATCTTCCCAAGGAAGACCGGTATCTGATGACCCGCAGCGAGCTTCTCGCCCGCATCGACGTCCTTTACGGCGGCCGGGTCGCCGAAGAGGTGTTGTTCAAGGAAGTTTCGACGGGTGCTCAGGACGACATTCAAAAGGCCACCGACATCGCCAAGCGCATGGTGATGGAGTACGGCATGAGCGACATCTGCGGCCCCCGCGCCTTCACGGCGGAGCGTTCCACGTTCCTGCAGACGGGCGGCGTCACGGGCAGCGATTTCAGCCAGGCCACCTCCGAAGCGATCGACCGCGAAGTGAAGAGGATTCTCGAGGAGTCCTATCGCCGCGTGAAGGCCGTCATCGAGAGCAAACAAGGTCTGCTCCGTCACATAGCGGCCATCCTGACCGTTAAAGAAGTGATAGAGGGCAAGGAATTCGTCGAGCTAATCGAGAAATTCGAAGGCAGGGCTCCGTCCATCGTGGAAGAGAAGAAAGATCTCACCGCGGCGCTTCCGGGCGCCCCCGGCATGACGTTCGCGCCGTCGGCTCCGGAGTCGGAGAAGCCGGCATCAATTTAAGGGTCACCAAGAGGAGAGAGTAAGCAGATGGAAAAGAAACATTTGGATAAGCGGGTAGCCGATCGCTACGTCACCAAAGGCCTTCTCAAAAAGGAAGAGCTCGAGAGGCACCTCAAAGCGCTTCCCGACAGCGAATCCGAGGGCATTTGGGTCCAGATGGACCTTCACGACACCGAAGTCGCCGAAGAGGACAACCTCGACGGAGACGACGACTCCGAAGAGTAAATCCCCCAGTGAAAAACAACGGCGTTCCCATCGTAGCCGAAGGAGTCCCGTTCGTACTGATCGCCGCCGGTGCCGCAGTGGCCTTTTGGGTCGGCGGTTCGATGACGATCTCGGTCTTCTTCTGGCTGGTCACGGCATACATCCTCTATTTTTTCCGTAACCCCGAAAGGCTTCCGCCCGTTGGCGGGGCCATGGTGGCGGCGCCGGCCGACGGCAAAGTCATCTTCGTGGGCGACTCGGTGGAACCGGAGTTCCTGAAGACGCGCCTCAAAAAGGTCAGCATCTTCATGAATCTCTTCGACGTCCACGTGAACCGCGTTCCGGTCGACGGTACGGTCCGCAACATGAAGTACCGAAAAGGCCGCTTCATGGCCGCGAACGAGGACCGGGCCTCGGAGGAGAACGAGCACAACTCGCTGCTCTTCGAGACCCAGGACGGCCAGAACATCGTCATGGTTCAGGTGGCGGGACTCGTCGCCAGACGCATCATTTGTTACCCCACCATCGGAGCTTTCATCTTGAAGGGTCAGCGCATGGGGCTCATCCGGTTCGGAAGCCGGGTGGATCTCTATCTGCCGAACGACACCGAGATTCTCGTGAAGGTCGGCGAAAAGGTTTTGGGCGGAGAAACGACGGTAGCGAAACTGAAAGAGAAGAAAAATGCGTAGGCGCGATCGCCATGCTTACATTCTGATTCTTCCCAGTTTGTTCACGACGGGGAACCTGTTTTGCGGGTTCTACTCCATCGTGCACTCGATGAACCACGACCTCGTGTACGCGGCGTACGCGATTCTGCTCGCCGGCGTCTTCGACGTACTCGACGGGCGGGTCGCGCGTATCACCAAATCCACTTCCAAGTTCGGAGTGGAGTACGACTCCATCGCCGACGTCGTGTCTTTCGGCATCGCTCCGGCGCTGCTGCTCTATTCCTGGATGCTCCACGGTTTCGGCCGGGTCGGCTGGGCGGGAGCCTTCTTTTTCGCGGCTTGCGGCGCTCTTCGGCTCGCCCGATTCAACGCGATGGCCGACGAGGACATGCCGAAAAGCTATTTCATCGGCCTGCCGATTCCGGCGGCGGCGAACGTGGTGGCGGCCGTCGTCATCGCGTACCACGACACGCCTTTCCGCTACGCGGAACAGCTCGTGCTTCCCCTCGCTTTCGGCCTTGGTCTTTTGATGGTCAGCAGCATTCGTTATCGCAGCTTCAAGGATTTCGATGTGCGCCATAAACGGAGCTTCGTTTGGCTCGTGGTGCTGGTCGCCATGCTCGCCTTCGTCGCCATCCGGCCCGAGCTCTCCATGGCGGTCATCTTCGGATATTACGCCGCCTGGGGCCCTTTCCGGGAAACCCTGTCGGCGTTGAAACGCCTCACTACCAAGCGGGTCCAGCCGGCGGCGGCTGAAACCGCCGAGGCAAAAGATAAATCGGGTCATATTCCGGGAGGTAGGTCATGAAGTTAGAACACTTGGAGAGCATATCCTCGATTGCGATCGTCGGAGCCACGGGCCTTGTCGGCCAGGAGTTCCTCGCGATTCTCGCCGAGCATAAGATTAAGTTTCCCAAGATGAAACTTCTCGCCTCCGGAAACTCCGCGGGAGAGTTCATGGAGTGCGGCGATCAGCGCATCGCCGTGGAAGAGCTGACGGAAGACGCTTTCGAAGGCGTGGAAGTGGCGTTCTTTTCGACGCCGACCGAAGTGACTCTGAAATACGTGCCGGCCGCCGTCGAGCGCGGCTGCCTCGTCATCGACGATTCCAATTGCTTCCGCATGAAGCCCGACGTCGCGCTCATCATTCCGCAAGTGAACGGCTCGATCCTGAAGGATTTCGAAGGCCGCATCGTCGCGACGCCGAACTGCACGACCACTCCTCTCGCGCTCGTGCTCAAACCGCTTTCCGATCACTACGGAATCGAGCGCGTGATTGCGTCTACTTATCAATCCGTTTCGGGCGCCGGGCGCCGGGCCAACGAGGAGCTCTCGCACCAGTGCGCGGTGCTGCTCAACGCCCAGGGCGAGGAAAATCCCCAGGTGTTCCCGCATCCGATCGCGTTCAATTGCATTCCGCGCATCGGAAAGATGCTCGAGTCGGGCTACACCGACGAAGAGCAGAAGGTCTCCAATGAGCTTCGCAAGATCCTCGCGCTTCCGGATCTGAAGGTGACGGCGACCGCCATCCGCGTCCCCACTTTCACGGGCCACGGCCTTTCGGCCACCGTCGAGCTGAAGGACAACTTCGGTTCCATCGAGGAGGTCCGTGAGCTGCTCGAAAAGTTTCCGGGCGTCAAAGTCCTCGATAAGCCCGAGGCCGACATTTATCCGACGAACCGGGAAGTCACCGGGGCCGATTACACCTTCGTGGGCCGCATCCGGCGGGATCCGACGGTGAAGGCGGGCCTCAGCTTCTGGGTGATGGCGGACAACCTGCGAAAGGGAGCGGCTCTCAACGTCCTCGAGACTCTCAGCACCTTGTACGGCTACCGACGGATGAACTAGCCGGCGTTAGGCGGAATGAACATACGGCTCGACATCGAGTACGACGGCTCTGACTTCTGCGGTTGGCAGCGTCAGGCGGACCGTCCGACGATCCAGGCGCTCATCGAAGATGTGGTCGCCAAGGTCGAGCGCCGCCGTGTGATCGTGTTCGGCGCGGGCCGGACCGACAGCGGAGTCCACGCCAAGGGCCAGGTCGCCAACTTCGAGTCCCTCTATCCCGTGCCGCCCGAGCGGTGGAGCTACATTCTCAATACGCATCTGCCCCCGACGATCCGCATTCAGCGCGCCTCCGCGCAGCCCGAACACTTTCATGCGCAGAAGAGCGCGGTATCGAAGCTGTACGAGTACCGCGTACTCAACCGTGAGTCGGCGAGCGCGCTCGACCGTTTCGTTCTGTTCTTTCCGGCCAAGCTCGACTGGGAAAAAATGCGCCTCGCTGCGGCTCAGTTCGTGGGACACCATGACTTCGCCGCGTTCCAGGGCGCGAATTCAACGGTCAAGACTACGGACCGGACGCTCTTCAAATTCGACATCCTCGACGAAGGTCAGGGGTATCATAGGTTCGTGCTCGAGGGCTCCGGCTTTCTAAAGCACATGGTCCGCAACCTGGTGGGGACCATCCTCGAAATAGGAGAGGGAAAACGCAGCATCGAGGACATTCCGGTGATCATGGCGAGCCGGGACCGCCGACGGGCCGGCCGGACCGCCCCCGCCCGAGGCTTGTGTCTCGTGCGCGTGAATTACGGGGAGGGCGTATGCTAGAAGACCGCCGCTATCCTTCACGCTCTCTCGGCTGGTTTTTCGTCGTCGCGCTTATCCTGCACGTCGCCCTCTTGCAGATTCCCGCGTTCCGCAAAGGCTTGCCCCTCGTTTTCAAAACTCCCGAAAAGGAAGCCATCGAGCTGACCCCTTACGACCCCAAAACGGATCCCGGGCGCCAGGTGGTTCAGACGGAAATCGCCGAAAATCAGGAAGAAGACGACAAGCCCGCTCACTTCGCCGGCGAGCTACGCAACCGGGTGAAGAAGGAAGTGCAGGCGGATAGAAGCGGCCGTTTTCAGCAGGGTCAGATCACCCCGACCGTTCCTTTCTCCACGCCGGAAGGAGAGGCTGGCGCGTCTCCCGGCCAGAGCTTCTCCGATCTGATGGCGTTTCCGCAAAGTCCCCATGCCTTGCCGGGCGAGATCGCGAAGGGCGGGCAGACGCTTCTCAATACGGATCCGGTCATGTACGCGGGCTTCATCAACCGCGTCGCCGACGAAATTTACGACGCATGGGTCGCTCAGGCGGGAGTCGCGGTCGACCGGGTTTACGCCGGCGGCGGAAAACTGGGCGCGGCAACTTACATCACGAAGCTCACCGTCGTACTCAACAAGCACGGTGAAATTGCGTCGCTGAAAGTCCTGAAAAGCAGCGGAGTGCGCGAGCTCGACGAAGCTCCGAAGAAAGCCTTCTGGGACAGCGAGCCCTTTCCGAACCCGCCCCTGCAGATGTTCGACGACGACGGCCTGGTCCGCTTCGTTTACGAGTTCCACTTCCAGTGGAAGTCGTCGGGCTTCAACATCGTTCCTCTTATCTAATAAAATCAGCACCCTGCGAGTGAGCTTTTATCGGTGATAATAGCGCTTCTATGGGTAAGGAGATCCCCCATGAAGCGCTATACCCTCGTTTCCTTTCTTTTGTGCCTTTCTGCCGCGAGCGCCCACGACTACGACGGCTCGAACGTCATCGATCGGAACAGCTCCCGCCGCGAGGTTCGAAACGAGTTTCGGTATCTCAACAATCAGAGTGAAAAGATCGCCGATGAGATGGAGACGCTCACCCGGCTTTGCGATTCGATGCAAGAGCGAGCCCGGGCGCTGAACGATTGGCTGGCCTCCCGCCAGGCCGAGTTGGCTTCTCTTTTGTCCCAGCGGGACGGCGCTCTCGCCAGCCTCAGTGCCTCGGCGGAGGCTCTGGAGGGAGCGAGGGCCGATGCGGCGGCCAAACGCGGCCGCATTGCCGGAATCGAGGAAAGGGCGGCGCTGCTGTTATCGCAAGATCCGGCGAATTCGCTGGCCCGAGCGCAGGATTCGGTCCGTTTGGAAATTCAACGGCAGAAAAGGTATTTGAACGAGGCGCTTCGAAAACTTTCCCGCGCCCGCCTTGCCAGCTCCCGCTACGAAGAGGCCCTCTCTTCGGCGAACCAGTCGAAGGAGGCTCTCGCGGAGCTGGAATCTCGCCTCTCCGTGCTTTCCGATAGCATCAGCGCCGATCCTCAAACGGAGAGCCAGGATATTCTCGAAGGTCTTCCCCGGCTGCGCGGCGGGCTCGCCGGCGCCGAGGCCGCGCTCATGGAGCTGCAGGGGCAGTATGACGCCGACTATTTGCTTCTAAAGACGGCGCTCCTTCGCCTGGCACGGTTGCCTTCCGTCGACGAAGTCGTGCCGATCGAGATTCCCGTTTCGTGCTCTCGCCTCTAAGGTGTTTCGATCCGGCAGCCGTACTGCTGAATCTGGATTTCGAAGCCACCGCCCGTCGGAGAGTACTCTCGGCAGCGTAGAACTGAGTTGCTTCCCCGGACTTCGTACCCGCCTTCTCGCGCCTGATGGACGAGTCTGGCGGCAGGATCGACGTTGCCGCGCTCCTCCTCATCGAACTGCGCTTGAAGCAGAGCTTCGAGTTTCGCCTGTAGCGAGTCTGATGCAGGAGTGATGCCCAGATCGATCGGGTTGCCTGCCTGGGCCGTAATGCCAATGAACGCCAAAGCTAAAATCGCGAGCTTCATAGTGCCTCCTTGTGACGTACCTAGAGCATGCAGAAGCGAGGCCGCTTTCGGGTCACGGGTGTGCTAGCAGACTCGTCTTCACTTAGTGCGCCGCGCTCTCGTTCTCTCCCTTTTACTCCACGTGAGCCTTTTGCTTTGGACGTTTCGCGCCGCGCCTCCTGTCGAGAAACCGGTTCCCGTCGAATTGTGGCCTGCGTCCGGAGGCGCCGGCACCGCCGGCTCCGGAGGCGGACACGGCGGCGGAAAGGCCGAGCGTCTTCGGATGAAAGATCTCCTCGCGTTGGGGGCCGGCCCGGCGGCCGGGTTCGGAGGAGGAGGAGGAGGAAACGGCGGAAAAGGAAGAGGGGGATCGGGAGGAAGCGATCTCGACACCATGACGGTGGCCCGCGGAATGAGGTTCGAGGAGGAGCTCGCCCGCCGGCCGTGGCTCGATGCCGTCTGGAACGCGCTCGACTCCGCCGTCGATTATCCGGAAGACTTCGTTTATCGACGAGTGACGGGAAGCGTGCGCGTGCAGGTGGAGCTGGACGGCCAGGGAAAGCTCGTCGGCGGCTTCGGGCGCGTGATGGGCACGCAAAAATATTTGAGAGCGTACGTGCTGGGTTGCTTGTCGCGCGGTTTGCGGGAGGCGCTTCCGAAAGCCTCGTGGCAGGAAAAGGGAATGGCGCTCGCTCTGCATTTCGAGTTCGATACCTCCGCCGTGCCGGGTGCCGTAGACCGAAACCGCGGTGGCATCGTCCGCAATCAGCTGAGCTTCGTCCGCCTCGCCTATGCGAAACCCGAATGGGAGGAGGCGGTGGAGCGCGTCTTTACGAAGATCATTCCGCCGGTGGTGGTGTTTCCGGGCGGCTTCTACGTCGATTTCGTGCGCCTCTACCGGATGATCGACTCGTGGGGAAAGCCGGACGAGGCCGACATCCGCGCCAATCGGATCGAGCAGATGTACCAGCTCCTCGAAAGCCGCATTCACCGCCCGGTAAAACCGTAACTACAAGAAGGAAGGCCGTACCTTCCTGTAGGGCTAGAAGGTTTGCTGGAAAACGAGTTGGGCGACGCCCGATTTGAGGCCCGCCGAGAGATCGGCCCCGTCTCCCACGAAGGTCTCGCTGTAATACGAAGCTCCCACCGAGGTTCCCTCCGCGACCGAGACGAGAAGCTCCGGATTCACCCACAGAACATGCTTCCACGCGGCCGCTTGCTGGTAAGGCCGTAGGCGCAGCGCCTGATAGATGAGCGGAAGCCGCAGGGAGACTTTGTCGCCGAACAATCGGAAACGGGGAATGAGCTCTAGCCGGTTCTCGAAGGCGCGGTTCGCGGCGGGGCCGTCTTCGGTATCCACCCCGTCCCGCCCGTACCAGGGCATCACCGGACTCTCCCAAAGTTCCAAACCGAAGGAGGAAGTGATTTCCCAGCTGAGTTTCGCGATGGGCCGCAAGGTTCCCCTGAGGCCCGCGTTTCGTTCGGAGGAGTCCGTGGGAAGAATGGCTCGGGCTTCGAAGGATAGCCTCCCAAGAGCCGTATCCCCGAGATTGTCCCAGATCCCCCTGAGCGAGCCGTCGCGCAGGGCGAATTCGTCGCCCCCCTGGTAGAGGTTCGTGCGGAACTCCTGAACGTAGGCGAGGGATGACGTTTCCGAGAGGGAATAAGCCGCCCCGAGTTCGTTCTCAGTATGGACGCTACCTTTAGTTCCGGTCCAGGAGGGTCGAAAGTCCACGTAGCCGGACAACACCGTTGCGGCCCGGAGGGGGGCCGAAGCCAGGAATATAATAATGAGAATCGTTTTCATGTTGGCCATCCTAAGGGGATGGCCGGGAATTTCAAGAGGGCTTTTTGGGACCGCCCTTAACGAATGTGAACCCGCAGGGGGCGTCGAAGCCCGAAAGCGCGCGGTCCTTCAAATCCCCGGGCGTGATGGGAAACGTTTTGCAGATGTTGGGGCGGTCTTCGTAAACGGTGCAGAGATGGGTTTTCGCGTCCCAATGCGGGCAGCGGAACATCATGTTGCAGCTCGCCCCGCAGCTCGTGCAGCCGCCCTGCATGCCGTAGTGTTTCTGAACGCGTTTGGCCACCGACGGAAAAAAGCTGAGCATTCCCCGGCGGAACTTGCCGAGGAGCAACTGACGTCCCTGGGGATGAATGATTCCACGGGAAGAAAACACGGCCGCGAGAAACGGAGGAGTCCGCTCCATCAGATGCCAAAACTGCCGAATCACCTTGATGCGAAGGAGAAAGGGCATTTCCGACGGAAGTTTAGCGGCCATGGTGGTTTCCCAGGTCATAGGAATCGTAGGTCCTTTCGCGTTGGTTGATGGCCGTCATAGCACTAAATCAGTCCGGTGCCGTTTCCAATCTCGCTGGAAGGGATAATTCCCCCTCCTCCTTGGTTCTCAAGCGAGAGGATCTTCAGGAATGAGACGAATACGGCCGCGATGATGGGACCGAGAAAGATCCCTGGTGCTCCGAACAAGTTGACGGCGCCGAACACGCTTACGAGGGCCAGCAAGGGGTGCATCTGGCTGTGGCCCTTAAGAATCAATGGCCGAACTATATTGTCGGATGTGGAAATGAGCACGCCGCCGAGGATCATGACGACCCCAGCACCAGTGCTGCCTTGGACGAAAAGATAGATGGCGGCGCCGATCCAAACGGGCGCGGCGCCCACTACCGGCACCATTCCGAAAACTACCGTAAGCATGCCGAGCAGAGCCGCGTTTTTCATGCCGGTCAAAAGCGCGAAGATGGCCATGATGAGGCCTTGGACGGCGGCACTCGCCAGCAAGCTCAGTACGACGCCGCGGCAGGAGCTTTCGAAAGCGCGGAAAAGCTCTCTCGAGCGCGCGGGCGGAGCGGGAGACAAGCTCTGAAGGAACTGCACGAACTGAGGGCCGTCCTTCAGCAAAAAGAAAACGGACACGGCGACTACGAAAAGCCCGACGAGAAGAGAAGGCATCGCCGCGAGAGTGGAGGCGATCATCTTGGAGATGGCCTCTCCGCCGGTCATCAGAATGTCCTTCGCCTGATCGCGGACCCACTCTCGGTCGACATCGACGTAACTGGAAACCCAGTTGAGCCCCTTTCGGAGCCACGGAGCTTGCGCGAGGCCCGAAAGCGAAAGGGGCGTTTTGTTCGCCCGCAGCTCCCCGATAACCTGCAAAATCCTATGGGAACCGCCGAACAAAAGAAGCCCGCAAGGAACGATGATGAGCGCCGTGATCGAAAGGGTACTTACGGCGGCGGCGCAACCCTTCGGCATTTTCTTCTGAAGGCGGTCGAAGAGCGGATTCAAAATGATGGCGATGACGGCGGCGAGCAGAAACGGCACCAGAAAGGGCGCCATCATATAGAAGAACAGCAGCGTAAGGACCAGCCCAAGAAACACGTTTAGCTGGGTTTTCCACCGCGCGTCGGCATTCGGCATAGGCAAACTATATCTGGCCTGCTTCAATGAATAAATAGGATAGGCTTCTCTTTGAGCGTGTTTTTAAAGAATTTTTTGGCATTTTTATTGGTCTTCTCCGCTTTCGCGGAGGCTAGGGTGTCCCCAAACGTCGATCCGGGACATTCGTGGTACGAGGCCATCGATAAGCTCGAAGCTTACGGCTGTGCCTACCCCACTTTCCGTCTCATCCGCTCCCAAACCTACGAGGATCTGCGCTCCGCCGTTTATGTTCAGGACGCCGAGGAGCTCTGCAAAGCCCCCGAGTGGCTTCTCGCCGAGCGAGCCCGGCTTTTCGCCCCGGCCTACACGAACGCCGCTTCGGCCGGGGTCTTTCTTCAGCAGAACGACCGTCTGGCGCTCAAGGGCCTCGAAGCGGCCGTGACTCCGCTCTTTCCCCTGCGCCAGGGGCGCCCTGATTTCGACGGGGTGAATCTCAATCTCGAGTTCCGCGCCGTCGCTCAGGCGGGCCGGGAGGATCACATCGGTTACGCCCTCGGCGCGACCCCGGGCTTTCTCGGCGCCGTGGAAAATTACTCGAATCCCTTCGGCCGTTTTTATCTGCAGGACTGGTTCGTGAAGCTCGGCTACGGCTGGGCGGAGATAGCGGCGGGAAGGCTGCCGCGGGAGTTCGGCGACGCCCGCCACGGCAATCTGCTCCTTTCTCAGGCCGCAAAGCCCATCAACTCCGTCGAGCTGACGATAAGGCCCCACATTCTGGGCTCTCCGCTTTCCGTTCTCGGGCCGTTCTCTTTGAAGCTTTTCGCGGGCAACCTCGATAGAAGCACTTTTGTCGACGGAGCCCGCCTTGCGGGCCTCGCTCTCGGGTTTCGGCCGGCGCCGTGGCTCGAACTCGCGTGGATGGAGCTCTATCAGTTCGGCGGCGTGGGAGTGCCCTCCGTGGAGCCGACCGATCTTCTCAAGATGCTCGTGTATCTGGGGGATCCGGCCTTGGAAGTGAAACGAAGCCGTCAGTCGGTTTTTCAGATTTCGCTGCGCGAAGCGAAAAGCCACACCAAGATTTACGTGCAGGCTCATCTCGACGGCCGCTCGGGCCAGGTCAGCGGCATCACCGGTCTCTATTTTCCGAAACTGGGAAACGCCGATCTTAGATTGGAAGCGGCCTACACCGCGCCGGAAGCCTACGGCCACCCGACTTATCCGCAGGGCCTCGTGTACGAGGGCTTGCCTCTTGGTCATCCGCTCGGGCCCGATGCTCTAGGCGGCTACGTGGACGTGGGATTTCCGCTCCTGAGATCGTGGCGCGGGGAGATTCAGGGATTTCTCGAGAGCAGAAACCGCCATCCCGGCGCCGGCACCGTCGCCGAAGAGCGATTGGGCGGAGGAATTCTTCTGAAGCGACACTGGCCCGCCACGACGTTCGTTCTGGAAGCCCGCGCGGCCTCCATCACCGGAGCCGGCTACATTCCAAACGAGCTCAATCAAGTCGTGTCGACTCGAGCGATACTCAGTTACAGCTTTTTCTAAGCGATTAACGCTTGGAGAACAGTCGCCAGCCTTAACGCTTGGAGAACTGGGTGCGCTTACGGGCACCGTGCTGACCGTACTTCTTGCGTTCCTTCATGCGAGGATCGCGGGTCAGCAGGCCTTCCTTCTTCAGGACGCCACGCAGAGCAGGTTCCCACTTGATGAGGCAGCGGCTGATGCCGTGAGCGAGAGCGTCCGCCTGAGCGGAGATCCCGCCGCCGTCCACGCGGGCGTGGATTTCGACAGCTTTCAGCTTTTCAGTAAGAGCCAAGGGATAGTGAATCGCCATCCGGAGCGTGTCGCGGGGGAAGAAATCTTCCAAGGCCCGTTCGTTCACGCTGATGTTGCCCTCGCCGGACGTCGTGAGACGAACCCGGGCGACTGCGGTTTTTCTTCTGCCGGTAGCGACGATAATTTCCTGTGCCATTCTTTAACCTAGTTAAGCGGTTTTCTGAGAGCCACCGCCCAAATTGGGAAGGGTGACCGTTTCGGGTTGCTGAGCCTTATGCGGATGATCGGAGCCGGCGTACACATGCAGGCGTCTCACCCATTGGCGGCCGACCGGGCCCTTGGGCAGCATCCCGTAAACCGCCCGTTCCACCAACCGTTCCGGATGCCGGTCCAGCATTTCCTGGAGCGTGAAAGTCTTCACGCCGCCCGGGTATCCGGTGTGCCATTGATAAAGCTTGTCCGAGCGCTTCTTGCCCGTAACCACGACCTTCGAGGCGTTCACAACGATGATCGAATCACCGGTGGCCGCGTGGCGGGTGTACTGGGGCATGTGCTTGCCCATCAGCAGGTGGGCGATATGGGCGCTGATGCGGCCAAGGGTCAGGCCGTTCGCGTCGATGATCTTCCACTTGCTGTTGTAAGTGCCCCAGGGGGCGAAAAAGGTTTTAGGGGCCAAGGGAGCGCGCTTGCCGCCGGGGGCGGCGCCGGGCTTTTTGGCCTTTTTCTCTTTTTTATCGGTAGCTTTCGCGGCCGACGCCTCGACGCCAGGCTTGGCCTTGGGCTTCGCGACAGCCTTGTCGGCCGCCGGTTTCGAGGTCTTTTTGGAGTCTTGGTCCTGCTTTTCGGGCTTCTTCGCCATAGGTAAAACCGCTTTCAGTTGAACGGCTATACCTATTTGGAAGGCCCGATTAAGTCAAGGGTTTCGAGCCGAAAGGAAGGGTTACTGGCTGTCGCGGAAGAGGGCCTTGAAGGCGGCCTTGGCTTTTTCGGCCTCGACCTTCTTGGGGTCGTCGGCCGCATGGGCTCCGTGGGCGGCTGGAGCGGAGCCCAGGAACTCGAAGAGGGGGCAGGTGTTCGTGGTGCCACGGTCCCGCACCCAGGGGCTTTCGGGCTCCCGGCACTTCGCGGTCAGGCTCTCATCGTAATGGACGCAATTCTTACAGCAGTGGATGTCGGACCCGCAATTCGGGCACAGGCGGTTCTTCTGCTGAACCGCTACTGGGAGTGGGTTACGGCAGTAATGACATCGCCCCATGCTTTGTCTCGCCCCGAATTGGTTTAAGGAAACTGAAATCATTATTCCACGAAAGGCCGATCGGACAAAGCAGATCGACCGGGAGTGCGCGTCAGTAGCTGGTCTTGGCGTGATTCGGTGAGTGTGGACATTTTCAGATTTTTCGAATTTCCCTCGGAGGCGCTTCGGCAGAAAGAGACGGGCCTGCCCGTCGTAGCTCCGTGGTGAGGGCGCGGATCGCCCGGCGGAGCCTAGAAGGCGGAGACGGGTTGTGTTTTGTGCGGCTGAGGTTAGGATGGGTCGGGTTTCGGTTCAACAACGAGTGAGGTAGCGCGATGAAAGCCTGGGTAGCCAAAGATCAAAAGAGGCAGGTGGCGGTCGTCTCCGGCGTGCGGACTCCGTTCGCAAAAGCCGGCACGAAGATGAAAGACACCTCGGCCGTTCACCTGGGGGTCACGGCCGCCAGGGAAGCCATCGCGAAGGCGGGACTCTCCCCCAACGACATCGACGAGGTGGTCTTCGGCAACGCCGGCACTCCGGCGGATGCCGCCAATATTTCCCGCGTCATCGCTCTCAGGGCCGGAATGCCGGAATCGATCTCGGCCTATACCGTCCATCGCAACTGCGCCTCCGCCATGGAAGCCATCGCCCAGGGCTGTTTGAAGATCGGCGCGGGTCTAGCCGACACGATGCTCGTCGGCGGCACCGAGAGCATGAGCGAGATGCCGCTCCTCTATAGCGACGAGATGAAGGAACTATTCGCGGGACTCATGGCCGCGAAAAGCCCCGGCGACAAGATCCGGGTCGTCACCAATTTTCGCCCCAAGCATTTAAAGCCGCGTGTCGCCATCATGGAAGGACTCACGGATCCGATAAGCGGTCTCAACATGGGCCAGACCGCGGAAGTGCTCGCGCGGGATTTTTCCATCGACCGTAAAACCCAGGACGAGTTCGCCCTCAAAAGCCACCAGAAGACGGTCGCCGCCCAGAAAGAGGGCCGGCTCACCGACGAAATCGTGGCCACCGTTCTGGAACCGGATTTCAAGAATTTCCTCACGGCGGACTTCGGGCCCCGCGACGGTCAGACGATGGAAGCGCTCTCTAAACTGAGGCCCTTCTTCGATCGGGAGAACGGGACGATCACCCCGGGCAACGCGTGCCCCATCACCGACGGCGCTTCCGCGCTCGTTCTGATGGACCTGGAAAAGGCGAAGGCCGAGGGCCGGGAGATTCTCGGGCTCATCACCGGTTTCGCCTTCACGGGCTGCGACCCGCGGCGCATGGGGCTCGGGCCGGTTTATTCGACGGGAATGCTCTTCAAGGAGATGGGCCTTTCGATGAAGGACGTGGACTTGGTCGAGCTGAACGAGGCCTTCGCGGCCCAGGTCATCGCGAACCAAAAGGCGTTCGAATCGAAAACCTACTGCACCGAAAAGTTAGGCCTCAAGGAACCGCTCGGCGAAATCACCGACGCGAAACTCAACGTGAACGGCGGGGCCATCGCGCTCGGCCATCCGGTGGGGGCCACCGGGGCGCGGCTCGTCGTCACGCAGCTTCATGAAATGAAGCGCCGGGGCGCGGAGCGGGGCCTGTCGACCCTTTGCATCGGCGGCGGGCAGGGCGCGGCGTTCGTGTTGGAACGGAACCACTGATTCAGGAGACACCGATGGAATTATCCAGAGACAACAAAGAAGAGCTCAACCGGTTCCGATCCAATTTCAAACCGGAGTCCTTGGACCTCGCCGAAAAATCCCTGCGCCTCGAGCGCCGAGGGGCGGTGGGGGTCATCGTATTCGATACGGCGAACTCGAAGGCCAACATGCTGTCCACTCCGATCATGCTGCGGCTCTTCGAGCTGCTCGTGGAGATCGAGACGGACAAGACCCTGAAGGCTCTCGTCATCATCAGCCGAAAGCCCACGATCTTCATCGCGGGAGCGGACATCAGCGAGATTCAGCGCCTCTCCCAAGGAGAGCCGGGCTCCGCGGAAGCTCTCATGAAGCTTCAGTCCGTGTTCACCTTCCTCGAGCACCTTCCCATTCCGACGGTCGCGGCCATTCACGGCGCGTGCATGGGCGGCGGGACGGAGCTTTCGCTTTCCTGCGACTACCGCATCGCGACCGACGACAAGGCGACCAAGATCGCGCTGCCGGAAGTAATGCTCGGCGTGCTGCCCGGTTGGGGCGGAACGCAGCGCATGCCGCGGCTCATCGGCCTCGAAGCCGCCCTCGACATGATTCTCACCGGTAAAACGGTGGACGGTTCGAAGGCGAAGAAGATGGGACTCGTCGACAAAGTTTGCCCCGTGGAACGGCTCGAGGAAAAGGCCGTGGCGTGGGCCGGGGACCTCGGCAAGCAGGGCCACAAGAGAAATTACGACAAGGAATCGAAACACACGATTTTGGAGCGCGTTCCCGGAGCGAAGTGGATCATCCTCGACCAGGCGAAGAAGCAGGTCATGAAGAAGACCCACGGCAACTACCCGGCGCCCCTGAAGATTCTAGACGTCATCGGGAAGACTTACGGCGGATCCCTCGAAAAGGGACTTAAAGTGGAGGCGGAAGCGTTCACGGAGCTCGTGGTCACGCCGGAGTCGAAGTCGCTCATCAACGTCTTCTATCTGCAAGAAGGCGTGAAGAAGGACGCCGGAGTCGCCGCGAAGGTGAAGCCGGCCGACGTGAAGCTCGCCGGCGTGCTCGGTGCGGGCGTCATGGGCGGGGGCATCGCTCAGCTCTTCGCGGCGAAGAACGTCCGAGTGCGCATGAAAGACATCAACTGGGACGCCATTACGAAGGGCTACGCCCACGCTTACAAGCTTTTCAAGAAGCTGGTCGATCGGCGCCGCATGAAGCGCAGTGAGCTCGACAACGCGATGGAGAGAATCTCGGCCACGACAACCTACGAAGGGTTCCACGACTTGGACATCGTGGTGGAGGCGGTGGTCGAGAACATGGAAATCAAAAAGAAGGTGATGGGAGAGCTCGACAAGATCGTGAAGAAGGAAGGCGTGCTCGCGACCAATACCTCGAGCCTTTCGGTTACGGAGATCGCCCGCGGCGCGGCCAACCCGTCGCGCGTGGTCGGCATGCACTTCTTCAATCCCGTCGACAAAATGCCGCTCGTGGAAGTCATTCGCGGCAAGGAAACGACGGACGAGGCGACGGCTACCGTGTTCAGTCTCTCGAAGAAGCTCGGAAAGACGCCGATCGTCGTGAAGGACTCTCCCGGGTTCGTCGTGAACCGCATTCTTGGGCCGTACTTGAACGAGGCGGCTTACCTTCTCACGGAAGGCGTCACGCCCCGGCACATGGATAAAGTGATCGTGGCCTTCGGTATGCCCATGGGCCCCGCGGAGCTGCTCGACGAAGTCGGGCTCGACGTCGCGAGCAAGGTCTCGAAAGTCCTTTACGGCGCCTTCGGCGATCGCATGAAGCCGCCGCCCCTTCTCGACAAGGTGGTTGAGGAAGGCCGGCTCGGCAAAAAATCGGGCAAGGGCATCTACATCCACGCGAGCGAGAAGGAAAAGGAAGAAGACCTCGACTGGCTGAAGAGCCTTGGCGCGAAGAGCGACGGCCGCGTGCCGGACGAGGAGATCGTGAAGCGGCTAATCTACGTGATGGTCAATGAAGCCGCCCGCTGTCTCGACGAGGAGCTCGTCCGAACGGTCTCCGACATCGACGTCGGCATGATCTTCGGCACCGGCTTCGCGCCGTTCCGGGGAGGGTTGCTCCGGTACGCCGATTCCGTCGGCGCGGACGCCATCGCGGCGGACCTCGAAGTGCTCGCCAGAAAGCACGGAGATCGGTTCAAGCCGTGCGAGTATCTGCAGCGGCTCGCCGTCGGGAAAAAGAAGTTCTACGAATGAGCCGGCGAGCGGCCATCCTCTTCCTATCGCTCTTGGCGTGCGCCTTCGGGGGAAAGAAGCCGGAGGTGGCCTCGGGGCCCCAGCCGGTCGAGTCCGCGTCGTTGCGGCTCGATCTCCAGAGGTCAGCGGCGAAGCAGTACCAGCTCGTCCGGACGGGGGAGATCGTCTTTCAGGGAAAAATTCCCGGGGAAACCATGCGGCTCAGTTGCGCGATCCCCGTCGAAGTCGCCACCCGGATTTCCGATCCAAGGTCGTTCGGCGCTTCGCTGTCCAAAGGCGCCGAGAGCATCTACTCGAAACTCGAAAGCCCCGGGGCGGGCGAGATGAAGTACGAGCTTCGCTCGGGCTTTTTCCGCAAAGAGGGGGAAGTGGTGAACGACCTTCGAGGCGGAACCCTCGGGCAGCTCGAGGGGGAGTACGAGATCTCCTCCCTCACCGCCGTCGCCAAAGGGTCGAGCGTCACCGAGATCGCGGCCGTAAATGCCCATGGCGTGGGATTCGTTCTCCCTCTATCGGGAAAGTTCAAAGGCACGGCCTTCGTGACGATTAGTCCGGCCCGAAAGAGCGCCGAGAGTAATCTCTTCTGCAAAGAGATCCTGGAACGCGGCTTTTCTCTATAGCCGCCAAATGCGGCTCCGGCGTGTGGCCGATGTTCGGCACCTTATATCGACGTAAAAAAGGAATGGCTCAGGGCGTCCGGGCGGCGCTAGCGGTGGAGGAAGACTCCAGTGACAGCCCGGGCCAGTACAGGCTCTTCATGAGCTTACGGTGCTCGGTCACCCCCTTGTCGTATTTGCCGAGGCGCATGCCCCGGATTTCCGGCGAAGTGCCGGCCACGAGGGGAATGAAGCGGGCGTCGTACTCGATCTCCTTGAAAGCGAGACGAATCGCGATTTGGCGGACGATTGGCTTGATGAGCCTCAGGAACGCGTTTCCGTACTTGAGGGAAAGAAACGTGTGGAACCGGGTCGTGGTTTCCGTTTCCGGCGTCATGAAGATGGCGGCCCGGGCGACGAACGGCCGTTCCTTCATGCCGGGCCCGTACCAGTGAAACGTAAAAACCGATCGGAGCGGATCGAAGCGGGTGTACCAGTCGTTGTGGAAGAGGTCGCCTTTCTTGACTCCAAGAAACGGCAGGAGCGGGGAGGGCCGTTGCGGTCCCTCGTAGTGGATCTCCGTCTCTTCGCCTTTGTGGCGAAACTCGAACTTCACTTCGGGCCAGCCCGACTCTCCCCAGCCGAAGAAGCTGTGGACGTAGGGGAAGTGCTCGTCCTCGCTGAAATTGTCCAGCGCGACGAATAGCGGCGCCTCGAAAAGCGTCGAGAAGGAATCGGCGAACTCCATGTCCGGCCATTCCACTTCGGGGAGCGCATCGGAAGAAAGGTTTCGGTTTCCCAGCCAAAGGTAGCCGTGGCGTTCGACCACTTGAAACGAGGCCGTCTCGCATTGGTTCGTCGAGGATTGCGAGGGAATCCTGCCTTTTCCTTCCGCGTCGAAATTCCAGCCGTGGTACGGGCACGCGAGGCGTCCGTCCGGTCGTACGGTGCCCGCCGATAGGGGGGCATTGCGGTGAGGGCAGGAGTCCACGAGAGCGGCCGCTTTGCCCTGTCCGTCCCGAAATAGGGCGTACTTGCGGCCTCCCAGCTGAATCTGCTTCGGGCCTTTGCCGAGTAGCGACGCTTTGAGAACGGGATGAAAGAAGCGGAGCAGAGGGTTCGTGTGTTCCATATGTTTCCGGGGGGAGTGGATATTCTACCCCGGAAATTAGAAAGGGGAGAGACCAGTAAAGATCTCTCCCCTTCGGGAACTTTGCGCTGATTAGCCGCGCGAGCCGGTCGGCGGATAGAGCTTGCGGATGGAGTTACCATTCGCATCGTACTCTTCCACGATGAACGGGGCCTGCGGACGGGCGAGCGGGCCCGCGCCTTTGCGGTAATCGTAAACGCGGACGGCTTTACGGGACTGGCCATCCACGCCGTACCAAACGGCGCCGGTTTTCGTGATTTCACGGGTGACGACGTAGGTGCTCTTGCGTTGCACGTCCTGGGGGCAGCGCACGCCCGGGCCCGCGAGACGGAAGCCCTGGAGAGAGAGAGTCGCCTTGTCGGTGGTCCACTCGTTGAAGGTCGCGCGGACTCCTTTGTCGCAGTTGTACATCTCGATGTAACCGAGCTTGGGGTACAGGTTGGTCGTGTAAGCGAAAGCGGCGCTCGAAAGCACCAAGGACAACAGAGCAATCTTCAAGGGAACCTCCAGTAAAAGCCCGTTAATGCGGCGGGCTAAAACCGAAGTCAAGGAAAGGTTCCCTGAAGCGTTGTCCGTTCGTCAGCCGCTCGTGCGGTGGTCGCGGAGGATTAGCCCCGCGGCCAGCTTCGGGAAGAAGAACGTCGATTTCTGGGGCATGAAGCCCTTCTCGTCGGCGACTTCCGCGACCGAGTTCACGCTCGGGGGAGCGTGGAAAATCGTAAGCCCGTTCGCGTCCTTTTCCTTCCAGGCGAGCTTCCAATCGCGCTCGTAATGGATGGCGTGGACCCGCTGCTGGGCTTCTAGGCCGAGCAGCCCCGTGAGAAGCTTTTCGTCCGACCAGAGCACGGGCTGACGGCAAAGCGCCTTACCGTGCTTCGCTTCCCAGCTTTCGGGATGCTTCGGCTGCACGCGCAGCAGCTTGCCGCCGACCCACAGCGCGAACTCCGGGCCCTTCGGAAGCGTCGTCGCGAATTTTGCGAGCTCCGATTCGGGGAGCGGCTGCGTGAAGAATTCCTTTTCGAAAGCGGCCCAGGGGAACTTCGCGGCGTCGAAGTGCTTCAGCTTCCGGTGGGTGGGAAATACTTTCAGCGCCGGGTCCGCGTTGTTCGAAATCGAGAACAGCATGCGGGCTTCCGGCGCTTTCGGATCGCCCAGAAGATTTTTTTCCTTCGCGTACATCACGGCGCTCGAATAGCGGTGGTGGCCGTCGAGAATGTAGAGCGGCTTGTCGGCGAAGAACGCCTGAAGCTCGGGAGCTTTCGAGGCCTCGATACGCCAGACTACCTGCTCGACGCCGTCGCTGGTCTTCGCCCGTAGCAGCGGAGTCTCGAAGGACCATTTTTCGTAAAGCGTCGCGAGAAAGGCTTCCGGGTCCTGGACCATCGCGAACACGTGGCTGAGGTTGTGGTTGGTCGCGCGCAGGATGCGCAGGCGATCCTCCTTATGATGCCCGTGAGTGTTCTCGTGGGGCCGGACGTGGCCTTCGCCGAACTCGCTCAGATGGACGGTGCACATGAGACTCGAGCGGTTGTAAGTGTGGCCGTCGACGGTGAACGTCTGGCGGTACAGGTAATAGTGAGGGCCGTGGTCCTGGAGCAAAATCTTGTTCTCCCGCCAGCGCGCGAGCAGCTCGGTGGCGTGCTTGTAGTTCGGGTCGTCCTCCCGGGGGAGAATGACGTGGCAGAAGTTGTAGGGGCTACGCTTGAGGTAGCTGTCCTTTTCCTCGTCGGGAATGTTGTCGTAGGGCGGGGTGACGACGTCGTCGAGGTTCCCGATCGTTTTGGGGTTATAGTAGATTCCGGCGAAAGGATAGATCTTCGGCATACTTATCTCCTGTCGGGCAGAAAACCCGAAACTTCGTCAAAAGTCGATCCCCGCCATGTCGAAAAGGTGCCTATCACCTTTTTGACCGCCGGTGCAACCGTGAGTCATTTCCGGAAAGGTGCCTGGCACCTTTTAGGGAAAGGGGCCGGCGCCGGTGCGAAGAATTTTCGGCTCCGCGCCGGTCAGATCGACGAGAGTGCTCGGTATCGACTTGGCCACCGCGCCTCCGTCCACGAATAAATCCACGCCATCGGAAAACTGCTGAAGGGCGGCCGTAACGTTCTCCGCCGGCGGCAGCCCGTGCAAATTGCAGCTAGTGCTGATGATGGGCCCGCCCATCGTTTCGATGAGTTTTTCGACGAAAGCGTTCCGAGGCATGCGAAGGGCGATCGTCTCGCCTTCCTGGGCCGAGGGCACGATGAACGTATACGGACCGGGCCAATGCCGTAGCGCGATCCGGGCCTGATCTTGAGTCGCCCGCGACATCAGCGCGAAGTCCTCGGCGTTTCGGATGAGCGTGATGAAATTGGAACGGCCGAGCCCCTTGAGATCCCGGATCCGCTGAATACCCTTTTCGTTGGTGTGAAGGGTGGAAAAACCGTAAATCGTGTCGGTCGGCGTGACGAGCACGGGGCCGATGGACTTCATTCCCGTGATGGCCGGCCACAGCGCCGGATCGTTCTGCCGGAAAACAGGGGGATGATTCATTTTCCGATGTCCTTTCGGAAATGCTTTCCGCGCCACTGAATGCGTTCCAAGGCGGCGTAAGCCGAGCGGCGGGCCTCGTCGGCGTTTTTGCCGAGAGTGCCTACGCCGAGAACGCGCCCTCCGGCGGTCGCAAGCTTGCCGTCCTTCGAGCTGACGCCGGAGAAAAACACCTGAGCCCCGGTCTGGGGATCGGGTGCGCCTTCGATGGCGTCCCCGGTCTTTACGGGGCCCGGATAACCCTCGGCCGCTCCAACGACGTAAATCGACGTCTTTTCGGACCAGACGGGAGCGGGCGCGCCGGCGAGATTTCCCCGGGCGGTGGCTTCGAGGAGCTTCGGAAAATTTTGATCGAAACGGAGCAGGATCGCTTGAGTTTCGGGATCCCCGAAGCGCGTATTGAACTCGAGCACGCCCGGGTTGCCTTGGCCGTCGACCATGAGCCCGACATAAAGGATGCCGCGGTAGTCGAGCCCTTCCGTTTGAAGCTGGCGGAACATCGGCTTCAAAATCCGGGAATCGATCTTTTGTTTCAAATCGTCGGTAAAATACGGGGAAGGGGACACCGCGCCCATGCCGCCCGTGTTCGCGCCCTGATTGCCGTCTCCGACTCGCTTGTAGTCGGTGGCGGTGGCCAGCGGTACGAAGCGCTTGCCGTCGCAAAAGCCGAGGTAGCTCACTTCCACGCCGGGCAGAAACCCCTCGACGACCACTTTGTGCGGGCCGGGGCCGAACTCGTTCGAGCTCCAAACCCTGTCGGCGAACGCGGCGGCTTCCTCGCGGCGGGTGGCGACGACCACGCCCTTTCCGGCGGCAAGGCCGTCGAGCTTCAGCACGATGGGAAACGCGGAGAGCGCCTTTTCCATTTCGGCGCGCGACTCGGCGACCACGAACGGCGCCGTCGGGATATCCGCGCGCTTCATGAACTCTTTGGAGAAAACTTTGCTCGCTTCGAGCTGGGCCGCGCTCTTTCCGGGGCCGACCACGAGAAATCCGTACTCGCGCAGCCGGTCCGCGCAGCCTTCGGCCAGCAGGGTCTCGGGGCCGATGACTATGAGGGAGATGCCGAGGGCTTTCGCTTTGGCGGCTACGGCGTCCGGATCTTTCCAGTCGACCGCGCCCAGGGTGCGTAGGCCGGCGGCTTCCGTTCCGGCGTTACCCGGATGGAGGTAAACGCCGTTCGGGCCGAGATCTTGGGCTAATTTCCAGGCGATGGCGTGTTCGCGGCCGCCGGATCCGAGGACTAACGTGAGCATAAATCCCTGCGAGAAACGATTAGAAATTCTGGCTGAAGACTATAGCAGGGATGTAATCCGGATGGTAGGAGAGCAGGCTTTGGATTTTTTCTCGGGCTTGGCCGTCCCGGCCAGTCTTTTTCAGCAGGGTCGCGTAGGCGAAGTGGGAAATGGCGGACTGAGGCTCCAGCTGAAGCGCCAGCGAGAAATCAGCCTGCGCCCCTTCCATGTCCCCGATACGCATGCGGCCTTCGCCGCGAAGCACGTAAGCGTAGTAACCGAAATCCGACAGGTGCGGGGGCAGGCGCCCGAGCGCCTTTTTGACCTCTTCGTTGGTGCTTTCCCGGTCGAGCACCACTTTGAGAGCGAAGATTTTCGCCATGAGGCCGCCCTTGTCGGCCACCTGCTCGAGGCGTTTGGCGTCGTCGCTGTTCGGGCCGTTCATGAGATAGCTGAGATAGAGACGGCCCAGCTCGCGTTCCTCGCCGGCGGTCCCCTGCATGACGTGGTTGAAGCTGTTCAGGTACTCGGCGTAGTTGATCTTCTCCTGGAAGAAGCCGAAGGGCGGCGGGTTGTTCAGCTCGTAAATCGGATCCCGAGTGAGCATGGTGCGCATCTTCGCGCGCGCGCCCGGCTGATCCTCCCGCTTGATGAGAAAGAGCGCGTGGTAGAGGTACGAGATCCAGCGATCTTTCGAGAGGGTGACCGCCTTCTGGAAATCGCTCGCGGCCTCGTCGTACAGAGAGAGAGCCGTCTTCGCGCGTCCCTTGTACATGTGGATGAGCCACAGGTTCGGCAGATCGAGCTCCGCGTTGCTTAGATAGTCGAGAGCCTGGCGATACTTTTCCTGCTTCATGTAGGCGCGGCCGAGATTGAAGGCAGTCGCCGGGTCGCGCTTGTTCAGCTGCAGGGAATCTAGGAAGTGGCTTTCGCCCCAATCCTTCTCGTCCTGGCTGAGGGCGAGGTACCCGAGCCAGTGGTGCGCGCGGGCCTTCAACTCGTTGTTGGCCTCGGGGGCGGCGAGCACCCGCTCGAGATGTTTTTTCGCGCGCGACGGGGAAACCTGTTCGGTGATGAGCAAAGCGGAGTAGGGGATCAGGTACTCGAGGTCCTTCGGAGAAGCCCACTTTTCGTGGTACTCGGCCAGACGCGAGAGCGCGGTCGCCGTCTGGCCCGCGTGGATCTGGGCGTAGATCTCTCTGATGTGTTTCGTTTCGCCGACACCGTTCGTCACCGTCGTGTCTGGCATCTGAGTCTGGCGCGATCCGCCCCGGTCGCTCGGCGAAGGCGGCTTCAAGTGGCCCACTAGGCCCCATAGACCGGCGACGATCATCAGACCCGCGATGAGCGGCATCCATTTCGTGTTGGCTCGCGGAGCGGTTACCGCGGGCTGCATCCGCCGGAGCATGGGCTCCTGGGGCGGGCGCTGGAGAAAATCGGGGGTCAGCGGCGCATCGGTCTCGACCCGCAAATTTCTGTCGGGCTCGAAGGACGGCTGCGTTCTGGATTGCTGCTGGAGCGCGAGGTTCGCTTCCGTCGACCGGGTGATGGCCGTGTTGCGGGTGCTCGTGCGGGTGAATTCGTCGGAGTCCCGGTTGAGCAGCGTTTGGGCGGAGATCCAGTAGCCGAGAGACGGAGCAATTTCGTCGGTCGAAGAAAAAGTCTTCTTCGCCAGCTCGTCGAGCAGCTCACGCTGCGTGAAGGGGCCGATAATCTCCCCGACTCGCGTGCGTACCAGCCAGTTTTTAGGCTCTTTGTTCATGCCACCGGTTCTCAGAGTCTTATCGGCAGAAAGGAGCCATTACCCAAGCCTAAGCCTAGGTCTTGTCCAGGGGCTTGATTGCACTGCGTTAATCAGTGGCGGAAGTGGCGGCCGCCCGTGAAAACCATCGCGATTGCCTGCTCGTCGCAGGCCTGGATGACTTCCTCGTCCCGGACCGACCCGCCGGGCTGAATGATGGCGCGGATGCCGGTGTTCTTGAGCAGGTCGATGTTGTCCCGGAAGGGGAAGAAGGCGTCGGAGGCGAGCACCGCCCCTTTGGCGGACCCCGGGGGACTTTTCGAGAGCGCGAGATGGACGGCATCCACGCGGCTCACTTGCCCGGCGCCGATGCCGAGGGTGGCGCCGTTCTTCGCGAGAAGAATCGCGTTGGAGCGGACGTGCTTGCACACGAGCCAAGCGAATTTCAAATCGTCCCACGCGTCTTTCGGAACTTGCGTCTTGGTGACCGTCTTCACTTCCGAGGGCCAACCCATCGTGTCGGCTTCCTGGACGAGCCAGCCGCCCAGTGCGGTGCGGACTTCGAACGGCTGAAACGCCGGCTTCGCCCATTCGATCACGCGCAAATTCTTTTTCTTCGAGAAGGCCGCCGCCGCATCCGCGGAAACCGAGGGCGCGATTACGACTTCGAGAAACACGCCGCTCATTTCCTCGGCGGTGCGCCCCTGAATCGGGCGGTTGAAGGCGACGATGCCGCCGAAGGCGGACTTGCTGTCGGCTTCGAAGGCCCGCTTCCACAATTCCCATTGGGGCTCGGGGCCGGCGGCCACTCCGCACGGGCTGTTGTGCTTGATGATGCTGACGGCGGGGCCTTCGAACTCCGCGACGATTCTCGCCGCCGCTTCGGTGTCGAGCAGGTTGTTGTACGAAAGCTCTTTTCCCTGGAGCAATTTCCAGCCGGGATTGTCCCCGGCCCAAGCCGCTTTCTGGTGCGGATTCTCGCCGTAACGAAGAGAGGTTTGCGGCGAGAGAGAAACGCCGAGCGGAATTCCTTCGAGCCAGGTGGAAGCGATGAGCGCGTCGTACTGGGCGGTCCGCTGAAACGTGCGCGCGGAAAGTGTCCGGCGCAAACCGAGCGACGTTGCGCCGCCGTTCGCTTCGAGGTCGCTGATGATCTCCGCGTAATCGGAAGGGTCGGAGGCGACGGTGACGGCGGAAAAGTTTTTCGCGGCCGCGCGGATCATGGAGGGGCCGCCGATGTCCACGTACTTGGTCTGGGTCGCGATGTCGTCCTTCAGGTGATCCCAGAACGGGTAGAGATTCACGACCACCAGATCGAAAAGGGGGATCTCATGGCGCCGGGCCATCTCGAGATCTTCCGGAAAATCCCGGCGCGCGAGGATGCCGCCGAAGATGCGGGGGTGGAGCGTCTTCACCCGGCCGTCCATCATTTCGGGGAACTGGGTCACCGACTCGATGGAGACCACTTCCGCGCCCAGCTCCTTCAGGTGGTTCGCGGTGCCTCCGGTGGAATAAACCTTGGTTCCCGCCTTCTTGAGCGCCGCCACCAGGGGCCCGAGCCCCTGCTTATCGAAAACACTGATTAATGCGGCGCGGACGGGGATGGGCTTTTCCATGCGGGGAAGGTAAGGGGCAACTGGATTTGGGTCAATGCCCGGCAGCCGTTTCATTGAAAATAACGGGGGCTTGGGGCTATAGTGCTACCCCTATGGCGCTCAAGAAAGACATCCTCGAAGCGATTGGAAACACCCCCCTGGTTCGCCTGAACAAGGTGAACCGGAGTACCCCGGGCGAGCTCTACGCGAAATGCGAGTTCATGAATCCCGGCGGCTCGATCAAGGACCGCATCGGCGCCTACATGATCGAAAAGGCCGAGAAAGAGGGCAAGATTAAGCCCGGCGGCACCATCGTCGAGTCCACCTCCGGCAACACCGGCATGGGCCTTGCCATCACCGCCGCGGTGAAGGGCTACAAAACGGTTTTCGTCCTTCCCGACAAGATGAGCGAAGAGAAGGTGCGCAACCTGCGCGCGTTCGGAGCCCGCGTCGTCATCACGCCGACCGCGGTCGCGCCCGACGATCCGCGCTCCTATTACAAAGTCGGCCGTAAGATCGCCGAAGAGACGCCGAACGCGATCTACATGAACCAGTACAACAACCCGGACAACGCCGAGACTCACTACAAGACGACGGGTCCCGAGATTTGGGAGCAGACCCAGGGCAAGATCGGAACGTTCATCGCCGGTATCGGCACCTGCGGCACCATCTGCGGCGTCGGCCGGTTTTTGAAAGAGAAAAACCCGAAGATCAAAATCGTAGGCGTCGACCCCAAGGGCTCCATCCTGAAAGATTTGTTCGAGACCGGAAAGAAGGTCCCCGATCACCAGTACAAGATCGAGGGCATCGGTGAAGACTTCAAGCCGGACAACTGCAACTTCGATTACATCGACGAGATCGTGCGCGTGGAGGACAAGGAGTCCTACCTGATGGCGCGCCGGCTGCTCACGTTGGAAGGCATCTTCACCGGCTCCTCCTCGGGCGCGGCCGTAGTGGGAGCCATGCGGTACATGGCGAATACTCCCAATCCCGGCCTCTGCGTCGTGATTCTTCCGGATAGCGGCAACCGCTACCTGTCGAAGCTCTACGACGACGCCTGGATGATGGAAAACACCTTCTTCGAGGCGGATACCTACGAAAGTATCTCGGATCTCATCAAAGTGCTCCACAAGAGCTCGAAGGTGCTCCGTGCGCAGGTGACCGACTCCGTCGAGAGCGTCGTCGATCGCATGCGGCTCGAGGGCATTTCCCAGTTCCCGGTGTTCGAGGGCGACGTGCTCAAGGGCATCATCCAGGAAAAGGAGATCATGCACCCGCTTTTCACGGGTCAGATCAAAGCCACCAGCCCCATCCGGCCGCTTCTGTCCGACAAGTTCGCCATCGTGCACCCGTCGGACAAGATCGAGTGGCTCAAGGAGATCTTCAGCCAAGGTAAAGTGGCGTTCGTCGCCGACGGCGGGCAGATCAACTACGTCCTCACGAACATCGATCTAATCACGTTCCTAGCGCGGCAGAGCCGCGGAGGCCAGGCATGAGCGAGACGACGGACCGTTTCGAAACCAGAGTAGTCCACGCGGGCGTCACGCCCGATCCCTCGACGGGCGCCATCATGACGCCCATCTTCGCGACGAGCACTTACGTGCAGACGTCGCCGGGAAAGCACCAGGGGTACGATTACTCCCGCACCGACAATCCCACGCGAACGGCCCTGCAAAAATCGCTCGCGGCGCTCGAAGGCGCGAAATACGCCTACGCGCTGTCTTCCGGATGCACGGGCACCGACATTCTGATGCACCTGCTCGAAGTCGGGGACCACGTGATCTCCGTCGACGACGTCTACGGCGGCACGAGCCGGCTCTTCCGCACGGTTTGGGCGCGGCACGGGGTTACCACGACGTTCGCGGATCTGGTGAATCACGGGCCGGCGGATTTCGCGACGCCGAAAACCAAAATCGTCTGGATTGAAACCCCCACGAATCCCTTGCTGAAGATCATCGACATCGGCCGGGTGGTGGATTGGGCGAAAAAACAGAATCCGCGTCCCCTGGTCGTCGTGGACAATACGTTCGCGAGTCCGTATTTCCAGTCTCCTCTGGAGCTCGGCGCGGACATCGTCCTGCACTCGACGACCAAGTACATCAACGGCCATAGCGACTCCGTCGGCGGCGCGCTGATGTTCAACGACGACGGTTTGAAAACCAGAATCGGCCACATCGCCAACTCCATGGGCGGCGGCTCGGGCCCGTTCGATTCGTTTCTCGTGCTCCGGGGCATCAAGACGCTCGCTCTTCGCATGAAGCGGCACGAAGAGAACGCGATTGAGATCGCCAAATTCCTCGAAAAGCATCCGAAGGTCGACAAGGTTCTCTATCCGGGGCTTCCCTCTCATCCGCAGCATGCGGTTGCGAAGAAGCAGATGAAGGGCTTCGGCGGCATGGTCACCTTCTTTCTGAAGGGCGATCTGACGAATGCCAGAAAGTTCCTGGAGAACGTGAAAGTGTTTTCGCTCGCCGAAAGCCTCGGCGGCGTGGAGTCTCTCGTTGACCACCCGGCCATCATGACCCACGCGTCGATTCCGGCGGAGATGCGAAAAAACCTCGGCATCACCGATACGCTCGTGCGCCTGTCGGTTGGCATCGAGCACGTGGAAGATCTCAAGAAAGATCTGGAACGGGCCCTCGCCGCTTGCTGATCCGAGAAGCGAAACCCGAGGACGCCGCGGGGCTGATCGCAATTTACGCCCCCTTCGTCCTGGACACCGCCGTCACCTTCGAAACGGAAGTGCCCCCGGTGGAGGAGTTCGCCGGGCGCATCCGCGATCTCTCCAAGACCCATTGCTGGCTCGTGGCCGAAAGGGAAGGGAAGCTTCTCGGGTACGCCTACGGCGGGCCCCATAGGGCCCGCGCCGCTTACCAGTGGTGCGTGGAAGTCTCGGCTTACCTCGCACCCGAAGCCCGGCGCTCGGGGGTTGGCCGCCGCCTTTATGAGACGCTCTTCGCGCGCCTCGTGGAGCGGGGTTACGTAAATGCCTATGCCGGCATGACTCTTCCGAACGCGGCGAGCTCTGGGTTTCACGAGGCCATGGGCTTCAAGCTGATTGGGACTTACCCCCGCTGCGGCTTCAAGCTTGGGAAATGGCACGATACCCGTTGGTACGAAAAGCGGCTCGCCGAGCCCGTGGGCAGCCCGCTCAAGCCCGGCTCCTTATGAGGGCGCGCGGGGGCTTGCGGCACAAGCCTCAAACGGGATATTGGAAGGGCCGATGGCGACCCTAACCAAACCCGAGCTTCCCCGCGAGCTCTACTCCACCGGACCCATCCGCCGCTGCATTACTCTTGGCAACCCGTTCGCGGCGCTCGCGGCCTACACGTTCTTTTCCCTGCGCGGCGACTGGGCGGTCGCCTTCTTCTGCGTGGTTTGGTTCAGCTTCGTCACCTACGGTTCCAGCTCCCACGATCTGGTGCACCGCTGCCTTGGGCTTTCGCCCTTCTGGAACCGGTTTCTTCTGCACACGATTGAGCGGCTCGCCCTTCGCAGCGGGCACGCGTACCAGCTCGCGCACCTCAACCACCACAACCTCTTTCCGGATAAAGACGACGTCGAGGGGCGCTCCATTCACGACTCGCTCGGGAAGTTCATCGTTCAGGTTCCTTTTCAGCAATTCAGCGTTTGGCTGTGGGCGTGGAAGCGGCCCGAGAGTCAAAAACTGCCGCTCGTGCTCGATGCGGCTTGGTT
The DNA here is from genome assembly GCA_964653655.1 of uncultured Pseudobdellovibrionaceae bacterium. Lineage (GTDB taxonomy): Bacteria > Bdellovibrionota > FAC87 > UBA2466 > UBA2466 > CAZZHG01. The sequence continues at coordinate 2,822 of CAZZHG010000062.1, read as the reverse complement.
CGTGGGCTTCCTCGCCGCCTCCATCGCGCTTCGAGAAAGCGTTCCGCAGCTTGGGTTTTACGCGATTCTAGTCATCGCGGGCAGCTGGGCGATTCCCTTCATCACCGTGCTTCTGCCTCACCGGGCGGAGGGTGAATCTTCCGAAGAGAATACCAGGCTGTTTCGGGGCACTCTTTTTGACTGGATATTTTTGCGTCATCTGTACCATCTCGAACACCACCTTTATCCGTCCGTTCCCCACCACAACTGGAAAAAACTCGGCGGCAAGCTCGATCCCTATTTCGAAGCGCGGGGTATTCATCCCGTGCGCAGCCCTTTCTAGTTTGGTCCTCCCTTTGCACTAGTACATACCGCCGCCTGGGGGGGGTGTCTTGGTGTTGAGGAAATCCGTACTATCTTTTGTCGTATTCACGTTGTCTTGCGCGTCCGCGCTAGCCGATGACTGGAATCAATGGCTCGGTCCGAACCGCGATTCGGTGTGGAACGAGGACGGCGTCGTTCAGAGCATTCCCGCGAGCGGTCTCAAGCCAAAACTGAAGATTCCCGTGGGAGCCGGCTACTCCTCGCCCTCCGTCGTGAAAGGAATCATCTATCTCACTGACTTCACGCCGGGAGAGAAAAAGCTCAGCGACAACCCGGGCGTTACCGCCTCCGTGCCGGGTACCGAACGGGTCCGCGCTATCGACTCGAAGACCGGAAAGGTTCTTTGGACGCACGAGTACCCCGAGGGCTACACGATTTCCTACGCGAGCGGGCCTCGCGTACAACCGACCGTCGTGGGCGGCCAGGTTTTCACGATCGGAGCCCAGGGGCAGATGCTCGCCCTCGACGCCTCGACGGGTAAAGTGATCTGGGAAAAGCGTCTTGAAAAGGAATTCGGTCCGAAGCCTCCGCAGTGGGGATACGCGTCCGCGCCTCTCGTGGACGGAGATCTGGTGTTTGCGAACGTAGGAAACGAGAAAGGCGCGGCGGTAGCCATTGATCGCAACACCGGCAAGACCGTGTGGCAGTCGGCTCCCGCTAAAGAACCCGGTTACGCCCCGCCCGCGATGATCGAGCGCGGCGGCAGGAAAGAGCTCCTCATGTTCAATGCGGAAGGGCTCAACTCCATCGATCCCAAAACGGGAAGGGTGAACTGGAGCTATCCCCTCGCGCCCGATCACGGTATGGCGATCGCGCCTCCGAGAGTGGATGGCAATCTGCTTTTCGTGGGCGGAGCGCCGCGGGAGTCCATCGTCCTGCGCCTTACGGACGATAAGCCGCAGCTCGTGTGGCATCAGACGGGCAAGACCGCCATCCGCCCGGCGAACTCGGCTCCCTTCATCGACAAGGGGATAATCTACGGAGCGGACGGCGTGAACGGATCCTTCCGCGCCGTGGGTCTGTTAGACGGGGAACAGATTTGGGAATCCTTCAAGCCGACGACGGGAACGCGCCGGTCGCCGTACGGAACCTCTTTCATCGTCAAGAACGCGAAGAACGGCCTCTTCTACCTCTTCAGCGAGACGGGCGATCTGATTATCGCGAAGCTGACCGATAAGGGGTACCAGGAAATCGGGCGCCAGCACCTTGTGGATCCTACGACCGACGCCTTCGGGCGGGAGGTCGCCTGGAGCGCTCCGGCGTTCGCCGACCGTTCTCTTTTCGTGAAGAACGACAACGAGCTCGTGATGATGGATCTCGCGAAGGATTCCTATCCGGACGGCGGCCCGGCGGCCGGCGTCGTCGAGCAGGCGGAAGAGGAGCAGAAGGCGACGGTCGAAGAGGCCGGGACTCACGTGCTCAATATGATCCGGTTCGGCTCGAAGGCGTACTTCGATCTGATGAAGAATCCGGAGCAGGCGAAGCAATTCACGAAAAACGATCTTTGGACCCACGTCGACGTGACGACGGTTCATAAGGACGTGTTTCCGAGCATTAGCTATCTCTACAACTTCTTTCCGGACAACTACGCCGCTTCCCAGAATGGAAAGGCGCCGGCCGGTGGGAAGAGCGCGATCGGAAGCCTCATCGCCAAGCTCACGGGCGGAAAGCCGGCGGCCACCAAGGACTTCGTGAAGTCGGATGCCTTCCTGGACAAGCTCGAGGAAGCGATTGCGAAGGTCGAGGAGCAATACCGCAAGGCCCGCACTTCCGCGAAGGAAGTGAAGGGCCCGGACATCAAGGATTTTCAATCGACGAAAGATCAGTGGTATCCGCAGCGCACGGACAAGGATCCGGAGCTCTGGAAGCTCTTCTCCGAGATGGCGGCGCTCGAGTACTACCTCTACCGCCTGAGCGAGACGGACATCGATCTCACGCAGAAGTACAAGACGGAAGTCAGCGTCCGCGTGCGCGATCCGAACTCGAAGAAGACTCTGAACGACTACTTCAAATGGAGCTCCAATCCGAAGCGGGCAGCCGATCTCGCGCGCCGGATGGCGAAGCTCGAGAAGAACCATCTCTCGCTCTACGGCATGTACGTGCCGCTCCGGGAGTTGCTCGTGCGGTTTCTCGCTTACCACTGGGAATTTCACGACCTGCTCTTGCCGGACGAGGTCGAGCCCGGGTTAGGCGTCGTCAACGCCGACACCCACACGGGGGAGAAGTAATATGGAGCCGATTAAGAAATTCGCTTTGCTCATTGCCTTCGGCATGGCCGTTCTCGGACTTGCCGACGTCACGGAAAAGCCCGCCGTAGGTGCGGCGCACGCGGATGAGGCGGCCGCCGCGGCCGGACCCGGCGCGCAGCCGGCGAAGAAGACTCTGTTCGACGGCAAGGACGAGGCGGAATGGGGATTCGACGGGGAAGCTCCGAGCACTCTCATATTCAACGACTCGTT
>CAZZHG010000061.1:0-33247 GCA_964653655.1 uncultured Pseudobdellovibrionaceae bacterium | reverse complement strand
ATGTAGGCCTTCAGGCACTGGCAAAGATTGTCGAGCCGCTCGCTCGACCAGACGAAGGAACGAGTCGCCGGCAGGAGGGCCAGAATGCCCACCATGAACAGAGCAAGGCCGGCGGGGCCGACCATGATCCTAAGCTCGCCCTTACGCATCTTCATGAGAGAAACGGCTCGTGAGAGCCATGCTTCTTATCGGAAGGAAACCTCAATCAAAACAGAAGGAAGTACGGCCCGGCGCATTCAGGTCCCCAGTCGTTGCCGCCTGACATCAAGCCTCCATTTTCGCTGACGTAACCGGGCGACCAAGAACTGCTGGGCCCGCCGGCTATCCGCTACGGCGCCCAACCCCCACCGGGACGGGCGGCGATCGCCGCCGCGCTTTCCCGCTAAACTGCCACGTAGATTTGCCCGGAAGCGGGATCAGTCCGCACTACGCGAGCGCCGAGACGCGAAGCCTTCACGGTCGCCCACGTTTGGAAGCCCGCATTGCGAATGGCGCCGGCCGAGGCCACGTGCTCCGAATGGCAGAAGATGGTCAGAACTTTATCGGGAAATTCTTTTCTCAAGCCGGTGAGAAAATCGGAGAAATAGCCCTTTCGCCTCTCGTTCGGAAGAGTCAAGCAATCCCAGATCATGTGAACGACCGGATCGAAGCGACACTCGCCACCGAGCTCGCTGAGCCGAAAGGTAGCGACCGTGGAGACCCACCCCAGACAAACGGGCCTATCGCCGACCATAAGCGCGAAGAGCTTCGTTTTGTCGTCGATCCGCCCCCTCGCTACCTTGCCAGACCAGGGGAAGTTCGCGACCGAGCCGGCCCAGACTTCCGCGCGGGCGGCGTCCACTTCCATCAGCTTACCTTCGAACCGAGGAGTCTTGCCCGGAGGAGTCTGAAAGAAGAGTACGGAACGCAGGCCGAGAGCGGCTTTGATCCGGCGGCGCAGAGCTCCTATACTTCGCGATAGCACCGATCTCTCCTACCTTAAAGCCAATCCAGCCGGGGTAAGGCTTTCCAGATTTCCGTAGAGCGACAAGACCAGCTCACAATAGTCGCGGCTCGGAACGGCAAACAAAGCTTCGGCGGCCCCCCGGCCACCGCGTACCCTCTGAAGAAAGCCGCGGGTGATGCCTAGCCCCAGAGCGTAGCGGCCGTAATCGATGTCGGCGGTCTGGGTTCCGTACTCCGACACGAGGCTCACCTTTTCCTCCAGCCAGTCTGTGATGTCGAAGTGAGCGTTGGGCTGGCAGAACGTCCAAATTTCAAAGCCCAGCACAAGGCAATCGTAGTCGTGGCAAGCGGTAGCGAACAAAAGGTTGGCCACTTTGTGATCTCTTTGATCGTCGAGAAACCAGGGAATGAGAATCACGTCGGGACGGATGGTATCGACGATATCCCGGAGGCGCCGCGCATCGGCCTCGGAAACAAAAGAGATCCCGTCTCTGAGCCCCAGGTGTTGCACCGAGGCGGCTCCGAGGCGCTTGGCTACCCGGCCCAGCTCCTTCGACCGCTCCTTGACCAGTTCTGCCCGGTAAGGATCGCTGTTTTCTCGCGGACGCCCGACGAGGTTCCCCCCGCCTTCGCCATTGAAGAGATTGACGATGTGTACCTCGGCTTTGCCCTTGTGAGCGAGAAGAGTGCCCCCGACTCCGATGGCCTCATCGTCCGCATGGGGCGCCAGAACCAGAAGGCGCTTGCCGACCGGAGCTTCGAGCACCACGGGCTCCCACCGTCCGGCGAGCGAGAGCAAACGGGCGCGGATCTCGTCCTCACGCCCCTTCATCAGCTCCGGCTTGATGCGCCCGAGAAAGCGCGGATAAGTCAAAAGGGCATGGATGAGCGCGCGCGGGTGAAACGGAATTATTTTCTTCAGCGACGCCAGCATAGTCATTGCCGCGCCTTGAGAGCGCGAAACTTGCGCACCAGAGGCCGCATGCCGGCGTAGAGCCACTTCGTGGATCGAACCGCACCCTCGAGATGGCGCCGGCATTTTCTAGCGAGCGTGAAACGGGAGAAACGCTCGATGCCGCCGCGGGAAATGGGAAGCGTATCGTTGCAGAAGTATCGCTTGTACGCTTCGCCGCCGGGACCGAAGTCCAGAATCTCGCAGCCCATCGCTTCCAAGTGCGTGACCAACTCGTACACCAGAATGTGGCCGGGGGTGAAATGGCTGAACTTGGGACTGAAGCCCGGAAACCAGTAGTAAAGAACCCCGTCCGACTTGAGTCCGAAATGAGCCGCGACCAGCTCTCCCCCCGCGTAGAGAGCGGAGGTGACTCCCGAAAGGGCGCCCTTTCCTCTTAGCTTTTCCAAGGTGATCCGAACGCGGGGGTCCATGGGGCGGCCTTCGTAAAAGCGGTCCGCCTTCCAGCGTAGGATCTCATCGACAACTGCAGGAGCTTCCGCTTCGGCTTCAAACCTCAGGGCTCCATGCTTCTTCTGGAGTTTCTCCCGTTTTCCCATGAGGCTGCGCAGGCTCACTCCCTTTAGGCGCATCTCCTCGAAGTACGCTTCAGACCCTTTCCTGGCGTTGATACGGGGAGCGGACCCGCTCTCCAAAAACGCGCTCGTGAAGCTCAGTGACTCGATCCCGATGAGATAGTCGAAGTCCCAGGCCACCAAGTCCAGATCGGCCAATACCCGATCGAGCTCCCATTTGCGCCCGGGAGCGCCGATGATTGCCTGGTAATCACACATGGGCACGGGCAGGGCAATCTTGTGGTGCTCGTCTCTCAGAAACGGAAAAAATCCCAGGGAATCGCCTTCGCCCAGTACGGCCACGTAGCAGGAATCGAAGTGCGCTCCAATGGTGCAAAAGAGATCCGGATGAAAAGCTGGGCCGGGAAGAGACGGATTGGCCGCCAATACTTCAATCCAGCGCTGCCGCAGCTCCGCGGGCAGCTCGGCGAGTTTATAAAGAGTGGTGGGCATTGAAGGAAAGAGAGTTTTACTCGCCCTTCATTCTACCCCAATTGCCGATCGTTTCCGAAGGCCCTTTCCGGGGCAACGCATTACAAATCCTGCGGATTACTCAGAGCATCGCGGCTACGGCGCTGTGCTTCCGTTCGCGGTCAAGAGCCACGTGGGAAAGATGGGATTTCAAGGATTCCCGGGTCGGGCCGCTCGGAATAGTCGCCGTCGCCCAACCCGCGAGAACGGCACAAATCGAGATAGTGCACCTCTCCATTGACTTCCCCGTCTCAAAAATGAAATTTGCTCCCATGCTCGACGCCATTCGAACCGGAGTTCTCGGGCGGGTTTACCGCCGCGCGCGACGTACGTTTTCGGCGCCTTCCCCGGCCCTGCCTTTGAAGGGTTACCACCCGGGCGGACCCTTCCCCCTTCTCGATCGCCTCTCGGACTCCGAACTCAAGGAGCTGAACGGGATTCTCGACTGGAACTGCTTTATCGCCGACGGACTCGGGCGGCGGTTCGGGAAAAACGCCCGCGCGGGAAAACGGGAACTGCCTCAGCAAATGCCGGACCGGCGCGTGAAAATTCTCACCGATCGTTTTCGGGTCGCCGACAAGCACGTGCTCGAAGTCGGCTGTTTCGAGGGCGTGCACACGGCCGGCCTTTGCCAAGTGGCCCGCGAAGTGACTGGAGTGGATTCCCGCCTGGAAAACATCGTGAAGGCGATGGTGAGGACGTCATTTCTCGGCGTGAAGCCCCGGCTTTTTCCGTGCGATCTGGAAAAGCGGCCGCTCCCCGTGGATTTGCTGAAAGCGGACGTGCTCTTTCACGTCGGAGTCCTCTATCACCTCGCCGATCCGGTGCGCCACCTCCGGGAAATGGCGCCTCTGATATCGACCGGAATCCTGCTCGATACCCACGTCGCTACCGACGAGGAAGCCGTCGACTCTTATGTGGTGGACGGCGAGACGTTCCGCTACTGCCGATACGAAGAGTACGGAAAGGCGGAAGTCTTCTCCGGAATGTCGGACCATTCGAAGTGGCTGACCCTGGACACCCTGAAAGAGGTACTCGCCGGGGCCGGCTTCCCCGCCATCGAAGTCGTCGAAGTGCGGGAAGAGCGCCATGGACGCCGGATTCTTCTGACGGCGGGCCGCTAGGTAGTTGGAGGGCGACGTCCCGCGAGGTATAACTTCCCCCGTGAAAACCCTCGTCACAGGCGGTTCCGGATTTCTCGGCAAGTATCTGGTCGAACAGCTCGTCAACCAGAGAGGCGCCGAAACGCTCGCCACCATCGGCCTCGAGCCCGTGCGCCCCGACGTTCGGCACTTCCCCTGCAATTTGGAACAGGAAGGCCCCACGCGGGAAGCCGTGAAAGCCTTCCGCCCGGACTCGATCTTTCACCTCGCGGGGTTCAGCCGGGTTTCCAGCGAAATCCCTTTCGAGGATTACTTTTCGAGAAATTACCTGACCACGGTGCATTTGGTCCGGGCGATGCAACCGATCGACCGCCCGATTTCTTTTTTCTTCGCCAGCAGCGTTCACGTTTACGGAAACGCCCAGGGTATCGTCTCGGAAGCGACCGCTCCGGCGCCCGAAAGCGCATACGGCCATTCGAAAATGCTCGCGGAACAATTCCTGCGCGACACGACGATTCAGCAAAAGAATTTCCGGGCCGTCGTCGGCCGCCTCTATTCCTGCATCGGTCCCGGTCAGGCGAAGGGATTCGTCGCCGCCGATCTTTGCGCGAAGATAGTCGCCGCGAAGAAAAATCCCAAGGCACCGCTCAGAACCGGTCCGCTTTCCCCTTACCGTCGATTTCAGGACGGCCGGGACGTGGTGGGAATTCTCATCCGGCTGATGGAAACACCGGGCGCTCCCTTCGAGATTTTCAATGTCGCCTCTCCTCACGAGCTCCAGATCAAGGAGCTGCTCGACATGCTTTTGAAGGAAGCCGGCATCTCGCCGCCCATCGAGTCCGAGGAAATGAGCGGGACCAACGTCTTCAAAGGGCTGCAGATCGACACTTCGAAACTGAGCCGAATCGTCGCCAACTCCGAGTTCCGGCCGGTTAAGGAAACCCTTCGCGACATGCTCAAATGGGAACAGTCCCGCCCCCACTAAGACCGGGAGAATACTCGGCGCTGTCCAACTTGATTCTTGCTGCCTCCCCTCTGGGCGAAGCTATGCGGTATGCCCGTTCCTAGGTCCATGGCTTGTCTTGTGCATTGGAAAGGTCACGCTTTGGGTGCCCTCTTTCATACCGGTGAAGACCGACGGTCTTCTCTGTTCGCAATCGCGCGGTTCATGTTGCTTTTGTGGCCGGCCGCCCTCGCCTTTTGCAAGCCCCTGACCGACCAGGAAATTCAAAAAGCCAAAAAGATCGTCGTGGTCCTCGGGACTTTCGATCCCGTTCACAACGGCGATCTCGCGGCGGCGGAAAAAATCGTCAAGGAAGGCGGAGCGGACGCCGTTCTGCTGATGCCCGTCACGCCGCCCACTACGCAACCCGGGGAAAGCGCCGAGAATCGGGTGCGCCTGATCGAGCGGGCCGCGATGGGGTCGGAGGTTCTCTCCTACCCGCAATCCTCGGGGCTTCAGACGGCCTACCTCACGCAAGCGGCCTATCAGGAAGAAGCTTTGCTTCGGGAGATCCGCCGGATCAATCCCTCCATCCAGATCGAAGTCCGGCGTCGGGACGCCGCAAACGACAAGCTTTCGGCCGACATCCAGGAAAACTTGCGCCTCGAACCGGGATTCTACGGCGATTCGAAGCGGATGCGGGATGGACCGCATGCGCTAGCGGTTCCGGAGGAAGTGGGACACTTCATTCAATCCCACGCCGTTTATCTCAACAGCATCCGGCTTCCCCCGCTGACCGAAGAGGAAGTGGCGATTCGTAAGGAAACGGTTCTCATCTACAAGGAACTGGAGGACCGGCGCCGCGGCGGAGGAGCGGCGGTAAAGAAGAAATACGCCGAGGCCCTCGCCAGTAAAGACGTGAAGGAGCTCAACCTCGGCGGGAAAGTTTATCCCGTGATCAAATGGATCGGCTCGGGCTCCGTGGCCAATGCGTACCTGGTCAAGGACGGCGACCGGGTGCTAGTGGCCAAGATTGCGAATCATCTTTCCGAAAGCGCGGAGCTCAGCCGTCAGACGGTGGCCGCCCATATCTGGCTGGCGAAGAACGGAAGCCTGCGCACCGCGGACCTCGTCGCCTACGATCCCACGGGGGCTTGGATCCTCACCTCATTCGTCCAAGGACCCACGTTGACGAAATGGCTGCGTGCGAATCCCAATCTTTCGCCTGAGCAAGATTCCATGCTGCGCGACTTCTACGAGAAAACCCGGGAGATTCAGAGAGTCTCGAATCTGCACCTCGACATTGCTCCAGACAACATCATCATGGAGCGCGGCGTGCCCGTGCTCGTGGATACCGGACCGCTCCCGCTGTTGGCGGTCAGGATGCTCTTTGCGAACAACGCCGACGAGGCCATCTCCCGATGGAAAGGGGCCGCCGTCGCGGCCAAGGAGGCTGACGAAATCACCCCTAGCCTGAACGAGATCCTCTGCCGCTTCGACTATGGCCGGCTCAAGCCCTACCGATGATACTCTGGCCCTAATCCAGGACCTGGACTTGAAAATCCAACCGATCCGCAAGTACCATGGGGAGCTATATTAAGGAGGCTCCTTCATGTCGGTCGAAAACGTAGTCATCATCGGGTCAGGTCCGGCCGGATACACGGCGGCCCTCTATACTTCCCGGGCAAAGCTCAACCCGCTTTGCATCGAGGGGTATCAATCGGGCGGACTGCTCATGTTGACCAGCGACGTGGAAAACTACCCCGGCTTTCCGAAGGGAATCCAGGGACCTGAGCTGATGGCCAACTTCCGGGCCCAGGCGGAGCGCTTCGGCACCCGTTTCATCCAGAAGGACGCGACGAAGGTCGATTTCACCTCGAACCCGAAGAAAGTTTACGTCGGGGATCAGGAGATTCTCGCGAAAACCGTGATTCTCTCGACCGGCGCCTCCACCAAGTGGCTCGGCCTTCCGTCCGAGAAGAAGCTTCTCGGCAAAGGCGTTTCGAGCTGCGCCACCTGCGACGGCGCCTTTTTCCGGGACGCGAAGCTCATCGTCATCGGCGGAGGCGACTCCGCGATGGAAGAGGCCACCTTCCTCACCCGCTTCGCTTCCCACGTGACGGTCATCCACCGCAGCGAGCACTTCCGCGCTTCGAAAATCATGCTGGAGCGGGCGCAGAAAAATCCGAAGATCAGTTTCGTCATGAACACGGTCATCGAGGAAATCATCGGCGACAACGCCGTGACCGGCGCGCGCGTGAAGGACGTGAAGACCGGCAAGGTTTCCACGATCCCGTGCGAAGGGTTCTTCGTGGCGATCGGCCACGAGCCCAACACCGCCTTCCTCAAGGGCAAGGTCGAGCTCGACGAAAAGGGCTACATCGTTCTGAAGAAGCGGCCCACGACGGCGACCAACGTGGCCGGCGTGTTCGCGTGCGGAGACGTGCAGGACACGGTCTATCGCCAGGCGATTACCGCCGCGGCCTCGGGCTGCCAATCGGCCATCGACGCCGAACGGTATCTGGAGTCGCTCCATTGAAAAAAGTTCTGTTCGCGGCCTTGTTGTCGATTGCCGCCGGATGCAGCCACCAGGAGAGAGGGGACGCCGTGATCACTTCGTTGCGTTTCAATCAGTCGCCCAAGGACATCGATTCGCTTTGCGAAAGCCAGCAGGCGACTCTGCTCAAACGGATGGACCAGCTGGCGAAGACGCCTCCGGCCCAAGCCACTTTCAATAACTCCATCGGAGAGATCGAGCGGATCACGGCGGAGTTCGGCGACCTGGTGAACCCCGTTCTCTTTCTGAAGTACGTCTCCTCGGACCCGGAAGTCCGCGCCGCCGCCGACAAATGCGAGACCGCGGTCGAAAAACTCTTCGTCGACATCTTCATGCGCGAAGACCTCTATCAGCTGGTGAAGGCGGCGAAGGGCAAGGAAAAGCTCGAGCCCCGCGACGAGCGGCTGCTCGACGAGTACCTCACCGATTTCAAGCGCAACGGTCTCGAACTTCCGGCGGACAAGCGTAAGATTTTCGCGGACAAGAAGAAGGAGCTCGTCGGAATCGAATCGGAGTTCTCGAAGAACCTCGTCGAATGGAAAGACTTTCTGGAAGTCACCCAAGCCGACCTCGAAGGGCTCGACAAAGCCTACATCGAAAGCCTCGAGAAGACCGACAAGGGCACGTACAAAATCACGATGTCCTACCCGCACTACTTCCCCTTCATGAGCGAGGGAAAGAACGGATCCATCCGGCAGCAGCTGCAGAAGAAATTCGATAACCGCGGCGGTGAAAAGAACAAGGATCTATTGGAACGGGCCATCAAGCTTCGCCACGAACTCGCGCAGATGCTCGGCTACAAGACCCACGCGCATTTCGTGCTCGAAAAGCGCATGGCGAAAGACCCCGAGACGGTGAAAAAGTTCCTCGCGCGCCTTTCGGCGAAGCTAAAGCCCAAGGGCAAGGCGGATCTCGCGGCGCTTCTCAAGCTGAAGCAAGACGAGCTGAAGGATCCGAAGGTCAAGGAAGTCCATTCCTACGACTGGCGATACTACGAAAACCTTCTGAAAAAAACCAAACACAACGTCGATCAGCAGAAGATCAAGGAGTACTTCCCCCTCGACGTCGTCCTGAAGGGAATGCTCGAGATCTACGAAACCCTTCTCGGCGTGAAATTCGAGCAAGAGACCAACGCCGTCGTCTGGCACAAGGCGGTTTCCTGCTACCAGGTGAAAAAAGACGGAAAGCTCGTCTCTAAGTTCTACATGGATCTCTTCCCGCGGGACGGGAAGTACGGCCACGCGGCCGCCTTCACGCTCATCGGCGGGTACCGAAGAAACGACGGCACCTATCAGATTCCGCTTTCGTCCATAGTGGCGAACTTCAATGCTCCGTCGGAATCGAACCCGTCGCTGCTAACCCACGATCAGGTCGAGACTCTCTTTCACGAGTTCGGCCACATCATGCACCAGCAACTCACGACCGCTAAGTTCCCGACCTTCTCGGGGACCCGCGTGAAGCGCGATTTCGTGGAAGCCCCGTCGCAGATGCTCGAGAACTGGGTGTGGGAGAAGGAATCGCTCGCGAAGCTTTCGGGCCACTACCAGGACAAGACCAAGAAGCTACCCGACGATCTCATCCAGAAGCTCATTGCGGCGAAGCTCGCCAACGTCGGGCTCAATTACCTTCGTCAGGTGACGTTCGCAACGCTCGACCTCGAGTACCACACGTCCCCCATCGTCGATACGACGGCGGTCTACAAGCGGCTCACGAAGGAAATCATGCTGATTCCCATTCAGGACGGCACTATGCCTCAGGCGAGCTTCGGCCACCTCATGGGCGGATACGACTCGGGCTACTACGGTTACCTGTGGTCGGAAGTGTACGCCCAGGACATGTTCACCCGCTTCGAGAAGGAAGGCCTTCTCAACACGAAAACCGGCGCGGACTACCGTAAATGGATCCTCGAGCCGGGCGGCGAGCAGGATCCGGCTCAGCTGGTCCATTCGTTTCTGGGCCGCGATCCGAACGAGAAAGCGTTCCTGAAGAGCCTGGGTTTATAAAAAACACTACCCGTTAGCCGATTTTCCAGCTTTTCCCGCGTATCCAGTGAGCGACGACTATATCGCCACGGGTTTACCAACTGTCTCGCCTTCGTTCTCCCTAATCCCTGAGGCGAGCAAGACAGGGCGGCGCCGGATTGCGGTGGGTAGTTTGACCACCGCTTCCGGCGCCCCTTACTAAATAGAATGAGATCGAGAATGAGTCTTAGAATGAGTGAGGGAAGTCCCTGCCTTTTCACTCATTCTAAGACCCATTCTCATTCTCGCTCTCAGTGTTCGTTTCCCCGGCAGACACACGGCACCATGGCTGATGGCTGGGGTTCTGCAAGGATTCGCGTGTGCCACTTCCTCCGAAAATCTGGGCCGTGCTTCCCGCCTTCAACGAAGAGGGAAATCTCGGGCCGCTACTTGGCGGAATCGGCGCCGTCCTGGAGGCCATGGGCCGGCCCTTTGAGATAGTGGTCATCGACGACGGAAGCTCTGACCGGACGAGGGACGTAGTTCTCGCCCACCGGATGACTCTTCCCGTGCGCCTTCAATCTCACCTGACGAACGAAGGGCTTGGAAAAACCATCGGCGACGGTCTATTTCTGGCAAGCGGCCGCGCGGCTCCCGAGGACGCCATCGTCACTCTCGATGCCGACAATACCCACCCACCGCATTTCATTCCGGCCCTCGTGCAAGCCTTGGAAGAGGCGGACGTGGCGATTGCTTCCAGGTTCCAAAAGGACTCCCGGGTGTTGGGCCTCGCCCCATACCGGCGGCTCATTTCTTTCGGCGGCAACTGGCTCCTTCGTCTGATTTTTCCGGTAGCGGGAGTGCGCGACTATACGTGCGGTTTCCGGGCCTATCGGGCCTCGAAGCTTCAGGACGCCTTCACCGACTACGGCCGCGCTTTTGTCGACGAGCCTGGCTTTCCGAGCACGCTCGACATTCTTTTGAAACTGCGGGCGAAGGGACTCACCTTCGCGGAGATTCCGTTCATCCTTCGCTACGACTACAAAGTAGGCCGCAGCAAGATGCGGCTCGGGCCGACTTTGTCGGCTACTCTCGCCCTGCTTTTCCGTCGTCGTCTTTACGGAGCCCGGTAGAATAGAAACGTTCCCCACGCAAGCGCCCGATAGGAAATTCCCGGACTGAAATCGTGAGTGCAAGGCGGGGGAGCCTCCCAGCAGGACCGATCCACGACCCCCACTCGAACGATCTGGTTCGAAGCGGTCACGCGCTCCTCGGTTTTGCCTTCCGGCAAGTATGGCCAAAGTCTTTCTTGGGGAGCCGCTGTCAGATGAAAGGTGCGCGCTGAGCCGGCAAGCGCCACGAAAATCGCCCCGCCCACCATGGCCTTCGAAAGTCCCTTCTCCAGCCGTACGACGGCATAGCCGAGAGCCACGGCCGGGAGCGCGACGAAATAGTGCAGCCCGAAACGCTCGATCTGGAGGGCGGCGGCGGCCCAAAAAGCGAGGCCGGCGAGTTGAGCGGCCAGAAGAACGGCGGCGAGCCGAGCGCTGGATAGATCCCGCGTGAAAGCCACCGCGAAGAGAAAAATCCCGGCCTTTCGGGCAATCGGAATGTCGAAACCCCGGCGGAGCGCCTGCCACCAGTCTCCTCCGATCTGAAACACCCGCAAAAGCCCGCCGTTCAATCTCTGAATTTCCTCGCTGAGGGAGGCCGCGAGACCCGGCGAAGACCACGGAAGAGGAACGCAGGTAAGAGACTGTGGATAGAGAAAGCAACCCGACGAAAGAAGCCCCCTCGTCAGCCAGACCGCCGCCAGGGATCCGAAGCCGATCCAAAAACGGCGCTGATTGCGAAGCGCGCGAAAATGAATTCCCGCGGCGATAAGCGCGAGCCCGAGCGCCGGTAGGGCGAAAAGTTTTGCCGCCGCGGCAAATAGAGCAAAGAAGAGCGCCGGCAACGCGGCCGAAGGCTCCCGTTCTTCGGCGAGGCGAACGAGAAAAAACCAACCGTACAGGGAATAGAGCTGGGCTGGGAGGTTCGCGCCAAGCTGCCCCACGCCATCGAGAAGGTAATTCCAAAAAAGACAGCAGCACAGAGCAAGCGCCAGCGAATAGCGGCTTTTTCCGATTTCCAGGATTCGCAAAAGTGCCGTCAGAAAAAACGCGGCAAGCAGGGGGCCCGCCGCGAACGCCGAAAGGTAGCCTCCGTTCCAGGAGAGCGCCGCCTCGAAGGGAAACCAGATCGAGTTGTAACCCAAGTACGGAGCGAGGTTCGCGAGCCCCAGGGGTTGCCCGTGGGTGCGCGTCCAGACCAGCGAAGGAAGGTGATAGAGGCCCATGTCGTAGCTGGGACCGTCGAAGGAGGCGAAGTAGAAGTGGGCGATCGTGAACCCGAGGAGCCAAGGGAAATCTCGCCGAAAGACGGGGATCAACTCCGCCCTACCCCGCCAGAAACAGTACAGACCCGCGGCGAGTACGAGCCAAACGGGCGCCCAAAGCGGAAGCACCAGATTAACGGCGGCGGCCGCCGCGGCTACCGACACAATCCCAACGAGACCAAGATGACCCGCGCTCAGAGGAGCCAGTTTCGGGAAGCAGACCGCGCCGAAGAGAAATCTCTGAGCCCAATGGCCGATGCCGACGAGAGCCGGTATGAGGGGGACAGTCTCGAAAAAAGCGGGCCACATAAATGAAGAAGGCCCGCTCCCTCGCGGAAGCGGGCCCTCGAATCTCTCCCGAAGGAGCTTTACCTACTCGCGGGCTTCCAGCCAGAGGCGGCAGAAGTTGCCGTAGGTTTCGGCGATCTTGTTGGAGGCCTGCTCGCGCGTCATCTTGCCTTCTTTGTGCGCTTTCAGCGGCTCCCAGAACACCGTGCGTCCCACCGCGAAGCCGATGACTCCCGGAACCTTCGCTCCGGCCTTCAGCCATTCGCGGACTTTCGCGTCGTTCTCGCCACGGCCGAGCACGATGGTGCCGACGTTGTCGCGGCCGCCGACGCGGGTCGCGTCGCAAACTTTCTTGTAATCGGCTTCCCGATCGAGGCCCTCGAGCTTCCAAACGTCGGGCTCGATGCCTTTCGCGTAAAGCTCGCCGATGGCGCGCACCATCAGAGACGGGCGCATTTCCCGGTCGTAGGTGGCCTTGTCGCCGTTGCACTGCTTGAGCTGGGCCTCGGTGTGAGGCACGAGCAGCTCGAACATGTACTTGCGGTTCACCTTATCGAGGTAGTGGCTGAGCTCCGCGAGCTTCAGCGCCTGGCGGTCGTTGCCGACCTTGTCGCCTTCCGGGTTGTACCGGACGAGCACTTTCACCAGATCCGGATCGAACTTCTCGATGTGGGCGCCGTAGTCCTTGCCGTACTCGAAATCGAACTCGTCCTGGCCGCTCTTTTCAACGCAGATGCTCGTGGTGAAGCCCTTCGCCTTGGCGCGCTGGAGGACTTCCTTGCCGAACTGCTCGTCGACCAGAATTCCCATCCATTCCTTGGGAAGGCCCGCCTGAACGGCTTTTTCAAAACCTTCGTAAATAATCGTCTTATAAGAGGAAATCAGCTCGGTTTCCTTGGGAGTCGGCGTTCCGGTGATGCCGAACATCTTCGACTGAAAGGACCCGCGGTGGTCGAAAGGAAGGATCAGTAGCTGCTTGGTGTATCCGCGCGACTTCTTGGCCGCCTTGGCATTCATTCGTAGTGCTCCTTATTCGGTAGGATTATCCGTTCTTTGTCCTGGTACGTCAGGTCCAAAGAGGTAATCCATAATCTATCAGGAATCAACCTCGGGGGCATATGGGCACAGATCGATTAATGTGTTAATTTTTCATCGCTCATGACTCATCTGCCCCTGGAACGATTTCTTCGTTTTTTGGACGAGCAGAGCGGAGCTGCGTTCGAAAACGGCGAGGTTGAAAATTTCCTCACCGCGAACCCCATCGACCCCGACGATCTTCTGAATTACGTCTACTTCCGGGAAGATTCCTTCGGGCGAAACCTCGTGCACCGCACGCCCCATTGCGAGCTGGCCGTTCTGACCTGGCTGCCGGGAAACCGCACCCAGATTCACGACCACGGCGGCCAACGCGCCTGGATCGCGATGCACACCGGGGTTCTGCAATTTCAGACCTTCGGCCCGATCGAGGACGAAGGACGCCTGCCGCAGCTGAAGGAAGAGCGGCCAAGGGGCGAAGGGGATCTTCTCTACATCGACGACAAGGTGGGAATCCATCGCATCACCAACGTCACGAAGAAGCCGGCCATTTCCATGCACCTGTACGCGGGGCCGATGCCGAGGTGCCGGGTTTACGATGAAAGAATCAAGCGGTTCGTTTGGAAGGAAATGACCTACTTCACCCAGTATGGGCGCCAAGCCCGCACCCATGTTCTGGATCTCGACTAGCCCCCCTCACCGGCCCCGGATTCAAGCTCTCCCCCGAAGCCACTCGACGATAAAGGGCCAGGTATTTTTCCGCCATGGACCGGTAGTGGAAGTTCTCGACGGCGCGGCGGCGGCAAGCATCGGGGTCGAAGACACCGAGAGAAGCGATCGCCTCCCCGAACTCGGCTTCCGACGAGCAAAGCCTTCCCACGTCGGGCGTGACCAGCTCCGGCAGCGAGCCGAAGGGAGTAGCGAGGACCGGCGAACCGCTCGCGAGCGCCTCGATGACCGCGATGCCGAACGGCTCGTGCCATAGCACCGGAAAGAGAAGGCCCTTCGAACCGGCGATGAGCTTTCGCTTCTTCTCGCCGCCGATCATTCCCTCCCATTTCACGGCGGAGAAAGGGTTCGCCCACCAGCGAGTGCCGCCGAGGATCCTCAGCGGTACGCCGGCCTTCTTCACGATGCGAATCGCCCCCGAAACGTTTTTCACGCGCCACGAAGCTTTGGCGAGAAAGACGAGATAGTCCTCCTTGTCGCGACGGAACTCGTACTCGTCCGGATCGATGCCGTTGTGCACGAACACGGAAGATCCGTGTCGCTCGGCATGGTTTCGGCTTACGAAAACGGTATTGGGAAGGAAAGTTTCGCCGGGCTTCCCGTTGCCTTCGATGGTGACGACGTAGGGAACCGACGGAGTTTCGGACGGAGTATTGAAAAGGTGGTGAACGTCGTAACCGCGGACCTGCGGCTCGAGGGGTTTTGCGAAGTCGGGAAAGACAGTTTTTGCGAAAGGAATCCTGCTTCCCGGCCGGCATCCGACGGTCACGTCTTCGCCCAGCTCGGAGAGGCCTTTGGCCAGCCACCAAACCACGCGTTCCGTGCCACCATAGGCGACGACCGGGAAATCCGCATCGTGAATGAGGAGTACTTTCAAAGCGCGCCCAGTATGGATAGGCACGTCATGGTGGTCAACTTCCGCAAGCCAGGCTTCTAGATTAGGATAGCCTGATGCGCCCCGCCCTCCTGTGCCTTTGTTTCTTTGTCGCCTCAAAGACCATGGGCCGTTGTACGGAAGCGGACTACCAAAGGCATCTGAAAGCGCTGGAGCAAGACCGGCGATACTTGCGGGAGACGATCCGGGAAAATCCTTTGAGCAGCGAGGAAATGGATGGAGTCTCCATCGTTGCGCTGGGAGTTACCTACGTTCATCCGCAATCTCAGACGACCCGGTTTTGGGTTCATAGCTTTTACAAAGGCGAATGGCGCAGGTTACTACGCTTGCAGATGGGCACCTATGAAGTCGTGTTCACCGGCCCCGTCCCGGAAAGTTGCAAAGACCTTTCACGCGGCTCTTGGATTCTGAAAGGCGATATCGAAGGATTATTGCATCGAGGAGTCTTCCATCCCTTTGAATGCAAGCGCATCGAGGCCGATCTTCCGATGGGAGTGCGAGCCTGTATATAGGGCTTGGTTACTCGGCTTTGGCGAGCTGGTTCTTCGCCGACATCTTCAGCGCGTAGGTGCGGAAGAGCTGCTCGTCGGCTTCGCGGTACCAGTCCCGGATGAAACGCTTCACCCATTTTCTCACCGCGGGTGAATCGGAGTGCATGCGCACGGACGAGCCGCCGGTAAGCTGAAGGTGCTGGTCCATCTCGAACTTGAGAAGCTTCAGAAACCGAGCCGCCCCGTTTTTGTCCGACTTCTTCAAGACCACCCATTTCTGAGCGAGAAGCCTGGCGTTCTTCGGGTCGACGTCCTTGCCGACGGCCGCGACGAACTGAAGGTACGGTTCGTAGTCCTGGATGATGTCGTCGACATCGCTCGTGGGACTAACATTGGGGAAGGGACGAGAAGCGGGATCGCGCCATCCGAGAGATCCGACGCTGACGAGGCCGTGACTTTCCGAGTTGCTGAGAACCGAGGATAACGCCAGTAACGCCGCCAGAGCGAAGATGGATGTGGAAAAGAGGCTCGATGCCCCGATCCGAATTGAGAGCAACCGCTCTCTTCCTCGCACGGACTGTTTTACCGACGATCCGATTCCCTGATTCTGAGTGATGTTGTTTTTCATTCCCGCCTCCCGTTTTCCCCGCGGCGACAAACTACAAGTTCCGTGCCGCGTGAATTCCCGCAGAATGCGCCGAAAAAATGGTCGGGAAGTGCCGCTTCACGGCGCTCCGGGTGACGCTTTTGGGCCACCGGGAGGGAATCGGCGACATCTTTTACGCTCGCGCCGCACTGGAACGTTACTTGCTTTGTGGGTTCGGCGAACGCGGCACGCCTGCGCGTTCAAAGGGGGACTCGTGAGGCGGTATCAATACAATGTACTTCGTTCGATTGCGGCGGCGGGCTTGTTCGCGCTCGTAGGCTGCGGCGGGGGCAATCAGCCTCCCGCGGTTCAGCCTCCGCCCCAGGGTAACAATCCCAACGGGCCGGTTGGGCTCAGCGGAGGCCTGACGGATCCGAATCCGGGCAATCCTCTCAACCAGCAGAATTATCAGCAGTCGCTCCAGGCCCTCAGCCAGTACTTCTCCGGTTACGGACAAGCGACGATCCGCTCGCAGATGGCTTTCAACTACGTCGTGCAGTCGCTCTACTCGACGAACTTTCCCGCTCCGCCGCAGAATCAGTACAACCAGCAGCAGAACCAGATGTACCCGCAGCAGCCCACTTCGCAGTGGCAGCTCATGGGACAGCCGCAGCAGGAGCAGATTCAGGTCGCAACTTTCGAGATCGCCGCGAACGGAACGTCCGTCCGGTTCGAGGATCGCTACACGGGCAATCAGACTTTCTCGTTCACCTACCAGGTGAACCTCAGCGGCATCACCCTTTACAGCACCGATCAGGTCGCGCTGTTCGAGGGACAGGGACAGTACGGTTACTCGATTTTGAAAGTCGCCTACCGGGGGCAGAATCCGGTGGTGCAGCAGTACGACATCTCGGAAATGGGCGGCGGGGGTTACGGCTACGGACGCCGCTACCGCGTCGTTCAGAAGATACTCGCGACCCAATTTGCCTACTCGCCGCAACAGCTTCAGCCGCAGCAATACCAGCCGCAGCAGAACTACGGCGGGCAGCAATACACGAACAACAACTACGACCAGAACCCATATTTTTCTTACTGAGGAACGTTTGCAGGAGGCATCAATGCAGCACTTGAAACTGACACTGGCACTATTTCTGGCCCTAGCGGCCGTCTTCGGCACCCGCGCGGATGCCGAGGAAGAGGAAACCGAAGAGGTCGCGGCTCCGGCCATGACCGCTCCCGCGGCCCCGAAGGCCCCGGTTGCGAAACAGGCTCCGGCCGCTCCGGCTCCGGTGGCGCAAGCCGCGGAACCGTCGATGGCCCGTCCCATCGTGGGACAGTCCTTCCGGACCTTCATGACGATTCAGCGCTACACGCTGGAAAACAACGGCGATCCGGCGAGCGCGATCTCTAATGTGCGTCTGGAAATGAAATTTCCCGGCGACGTTCAGATCAAACTTCCCGGCGGAGAACAGCACTGGCCCATCGGTAACGGCCAGGTGCAGGAAGTGAATCAGACTTTCGAGATTCCCTGGGCCTACGTGAAGGGCGACAGCTTCAGCTTCGTGCTTCAGATGGTGCGCAAGGGCGCTCAGATCCTTCCCTGTCAGTTCGACGTGAAGGAGTTGTCTCAGTTCAACCGCTCGTACACGTGCCAAACCGACGTGAACTGGCAGGTGAACAACAAGGTTCCGGAGAAGAACATCGCCCGTGAAGGCGTTCAAATCCGGGTATTCACCGATCGCAACACCCCGTCCAAGGAAATTCCGAAGGACGCGGTTGCGTTGAAGTAAGTTAAAGTAATCAGTTGCAACGTAGGAAAGCCCGCTTCCGCAAGGAGGCGGGCTTTTTTATTTCCTCGTCCTTCGCACGGCTTCGGAAGGACGATTACTTTCCGAATTCCATTCTTGAGTAGTTCTTGCCGAGGACCTGGCCGTCGCTTGCGCGAAGCAGGATTTGCACGGGCCTGCGGCTTCCGCCCGGCTCGCGGGCCGAGACCACGTAAGCGAGCTCCGCGCGGTTAGTCCCTTGGACGGGAATGAGAATCCTCGCCGGTTCCGTTCCCACGCTCGGATCGGGAAGGTAGTTCGAGGCCTTCATCAGATCCTGTACCTGAGCCGTACCGATGGCGCTGACAGGGTTCACATCCGCTCTTTCAAAAGGAAGATACTGGCTCTCTAGGTGAACGACGTTGTCCCGGCCGAGCCGCATTCGAAGCTCCGCGCCGAGGATCGGAAGCCCGTCCTGAAAAACCTGATAGGTGACCCGCGCCCCGAGCGGCGTTTGAAACACGGAAGGTTTCATCTCGTGCCAGGGTTTCAGCCCCAGCTCCTCGCCATGTTCCATCAAATACCGGTCGGTAATCGCCTGAGGAGTATCCTCCGCCGCGACCGGCCGATCGTTGGCGGGGGCGGTAGCCTCTTCCACATTCGCGGACTCGCGAGCGGGTAAATTCCAGCTGCCGACGGCCGCTTGACGGCGCATTTCAAAACCGCGCGGACGAAGGCGCCGCTCGGCTTCCTGAGTCTTTTGTTCCTTGAAGTCCAGCACCGCGAGAATCGCGAGCGCCAAGACCGCTCCGAAGACCAGGAACTTTTTCATAGCGTGAGCTCCCGGTCGAGGACCGTCTCCGGCCCGTTCTCGGGTACGAACTTGATGCGGTAGCGAAGCTTTCTGCCGGAGCCGAGGCCGCGCTCGATCTCGAACTTGACCGAGCTGGAATAGTCGAGACTGCCGCCCGCGCCGATGCCGATGGTCTTTCCGGGAGAAATGTCCCCGAAGGACTGCATGTAAACGATGGGCTGAATTCCGCGCTCGACCGGCTCCACAATCATGCGCACGTTGCGGGCGATCACGCCCGAAGTATTTTGAATGCGGGCGTCGAAGACGACCGTCGTTCCGGGAGCCGGGGTCACGAACTGTGCGGTTCCGCTCGCGTCCGAAATTCCGATGGGCCGGATGTCGGCCGTGAGCGGCTTGGAAAGGGATTCCGCTTCGGCTTCGAAGCCGCGGCTCTGGAAGGCCTGCTTGATGGAGTCATCGTGGCCGCCGCAGTGGAGCTGCTCGTCCGCCTGCAGGAGCGAGTCGTGGAACTGCCGGATGGAAGTGTCGCGCTTCAGTAGACCGACCGCGCTCCACACCAGCCGCTCGAACTGGAATGCGCCCGATTCCGGATTCTCGGAAACGAATTTCTTGCGCACGTCCCAGAGAACGCGCGAGCACCATTCGGCGACTACGTAACGCTCGGGGCCCGCCCCGTTCGAGCCGTTGATGATGTTCTTGAAAGAAAGGGGAGTCGCGCCGTTGCCGTCCACCGCGGACCGAAGCGGCTGGCCCGCCGGAACGTCGTTGAAGTTGCGGGCGATCCAGCGGCCGATGTAGCCGCGGTTCGAAACCGACATCGCCAGCATGTCCGCGAGGCACTCGTGAAGCGCGGACCCTTCGGTGAAGCTCGCGCCGGCGTCCGCCGCGTAATCCATTCCGACTTCGTGGCTCGCGCTCTCATTGAAGAGGTGACCGAACTCGTGCCAGTAGATGTCGCGATCCGCGCCGAGCGGATACTGGGTCTCTCCGAACACGCGAAGCATCCGCGGGCTAGAGGGGCTGAAGTAGTTGTGGTCGTAGAAGGCGTTCACTTCCTGGGGATCGTCGCTCTGCGCGCGGACCAGAACGAAAAGGGGACGGCTCTTCACGACCGAGAAGCCGAGAGTCTCGACGTACTTGATCATCGCCTGGATGCTGTAATACGCCATCGTCTCCGAGTAGTGGGGATCGAGAACGCCGAACTGGTAATTACCCTGGGCGTTCGGAGCGGCGAGCGTGCCCGCGGAGTCCTCGATGGATTTGATGCGGACGCGGACGAACGCGTTCTCGAGACGGTTCGGCGAAATCAGGTCCATGAGATTGAGAGCGGAGGTTACGCTTTGAAGTCCCGAGCTGCCGCCTTGTACTGCAGTGGAATTGGTCGCGTCGATCGGGTTCGGAAGAATGAGCGCCGCCTTCGGGCCCGCGCCGGCCTGCACTTGTTTGCGGAGGCTTTCGAGCTGGGCGACGGGAAGTTGCGGGCCGTCGCAGCCGCCGCCCCCGCGGCCGCAGCCGTAGAGAACGGAGAGCAGCACCGTGAGCAGGGCTCCCGTCAAAGTCGCGGCGAATTTTGAAACGCTCGGATGCATGTCTCGCCTATTCCTTGGGCACAATTCGTACTGTTAATTTTGCAAGTCCGGTGCCTGCGGGACGGGAATTTCCGCTGGAGTTTCGGGACTTAATTGTGTGGAGTGCGGACGCTTTGGACGGGCTTTCAGGCTGACGTGTAGACAAGTTGGGGGGTGGAAAGGCTCAAATCGGGGCAAACCCTAGAGGGAACGAGCGCTTAGCGGAGTGTGCTCCGTATGCTCGAAGCGGCAAAAAAATAGGCGGGGAACGAAGGGGGTTTATTTCCTCGTTCCCCGCCCTGTCAGAATTTGGACACTAGCTTACTGGTTATAGCCGTAGTCGTTCGACGGGCTCACGTCGCTCGTCGCGGGACCACCTTGTCCCACCGGGTAACCGGGCTGCGTTCCGCCCTGCTGACCGGCGAGAGGATCCTGCTGTCCGCCCTGCGCCGGAAGCTGGCCGGGCTGTCCGCCCTGCTGCGGAGGAAGCTGACCACCGGGTTGCTGCGCCGGAAGTTGGCCGGGTTGTCCGCCCTGCTGCGGAGGAAGCTGACCACCGGGTTGCTGCGCCGGAAGCTGACCGGGCTGACCGTAAACGGGCTGCTGCGCCGGGAACTGGCCGGGCTGACCGTAAACGGGCTGCTGCGCCGGCAACTGGCCGGGCTGACCGCCCTGAACCGGCGTGAACGGACGCTGATCGTAATTCGCGGGAAGCTGCGGCTGATATCCGTTCACGTAGCTCTGGTCGATAGCCGTGAAGCGCTGATTCCAGTAACCCACGTCGTAAGCCGGCGCGATTTCGCGCGGGTTGTTGACGGTAACCGGACGTACGGCGTCGGCGGCCCACACGCGGTTCTGGTAGTAGAACGGGTACGGTACGAAGTTCTGCGCGACATTCACCTGCACGTTCACGCGGTAAGGCCGATAAGCGCACTCGATACACGACCGGCCCATCGGGAAGCGGAACGCAGCCGCGTACCGGATGCTCAGCATGAGCTCACGAATTTCCCACGCCAGACGCTCGAGCTTGGCGAGCCGGCGGAGAAGGAGCTGCTGGTTCCAGCACGGGCGCATGCCGTTGACCACGTAGCTTCGGCGGAGCGCTTCGATGTACCAATACGTCGCGGCCATCGCGTTCGTATAAGCATAATCGGTGGCGATGAACTGGTTCGGCAGATTAGGACTCTGCTTGTAGAAGTTGTCGTAAAGAAGAATCGTCTCCATCCGGAAGTTGTTCACGATCTGCCCGATGAAGTATTCGGGGTTGCGCGCCGGATTGGCTTCCTGGTGGAGCATGCGGTTGTAAAGACCCGCGCCCCATCCGCCACCGACATTGATCTGTTCGATGACCGGATTGAGAATGAGAAATTGATTCGCTCTGGTCAGATTGGTTTCCGTGAGCAGCTCGTCGGAGTGACGCACGAGATGCTCGAGCAGAGCAGGAGCGTTCGGCACATTGATGTACATGTTATTTGCGAAAGCCGGCGCGCCCGAAAAGGCCAACATGGCCAAGCACCAAAACACACGAACTCGGTTCATTAGGTTTCTCCTTAAAAGTAAGCCTTCGAAAATTTCTTAAACCCCAATAGAGCGATCGAGATGTGGCGAAGCTGTCAGTGCGCTGGTTATAAGGGTTTGCGCTGTGCCGCGTCAAATAAAATAATGCGTAAGTGTTTGAAATTAGGTGACAATTTTTGTCACCTCGGCACTATCGGGCGGGATAACGGCGGGTTAGGGGGCCCAAGCGAGAGCGAATTGCGGGAGAAAAACCGTACGGCTTCTGAAAATTCCCACCTTCCCTTCGAGAGAAAGATTGAGCGACGGCGCGAGTAGCGCGCGCACTCCGGGACGCAGATAGGCGGCGAGTCCGACGAAAGATTCGTGGGCGCGGGCGCCCGCTTCCGAGTCGCCGCTGGCCAGATAAACCGCGGGCCCGACGGAAAGCCCGACGTACGGGGTAAGCCCCGGCCATCCGACGACCGGAATGTCCCAGACGAAAGTCGGAAGCATCTGCACGAGCGTTGCCGCGCCGGATTTCGCCGTGAAGGCGAAAGGCTTCATCGGATCGCTCGCTCCCTCGTAATCGAAGCGGTATACGGCGAGATCGAGGCCCATCCAGAAGGGTGTCGGGATGCCGCCTCCCCGGGAAATCCCCAGTCCCACGCCCCACCCCACCTGCCCCGAGAAAAGCCCGAGGCCACTGCCCGCCGAAACCTGCCAGGTCCGTCCCGAATCGGGGCGGATGAGGCTCGTTTGGCTCTCCGCGGCCGTTAGGGTAGCGGTGCAGAAAACGAAGGCCAGAGCGGCTTTCCGAAGTAGTGAGGTTTTCATATGGGAAAAGCGTACCACCGCCCCCGCGGACCCGCCAGCCTCTCTCGCCACGGAGCGGAAAGTCGGCTAGGCTCGTTCGAATGGAGATCAAAGCCGTTCGCGGCATGCACGACCTGCTGGGGGATGAAATCCACCGGTGGAGCGTCGCCGAAGAGCGCATCAAAAAGATTCTGGATTCCTTCGGCTACCAGGAAGTGCGCACGCCCGTCCTGGAAAGCCTCGAGGTCTTCACGAAGTCCGTCGGTGAGCAAACCGACATCGTGGAAAAGCAGATGTACCTCGTGGAGAAAGGCGAGGGAACGCTCGCGCTTCGTCCCGAAGGAACGTCCGGGTTCATCCGCGCGCTGGTGGAGCACGGGCTCCAGCGCAGCGGCACGACCCAGCGCTATTACTACTATCTGCCGATGTTCCGCCACGAACGACCGCAGAAGGGCCGCCTTAGGCAGTTCCATCAGTTCGGCGCGGAGCTAATTAACGATCCGTCTCCGGAAGCGGACGCGGAGCTCATCGCGCTGCTCGATCACATCTACAAAAGTTTCGGCCTTAAGAATTATCAAATCGAGATCAACAGCCTCGGCTCCGCCGAGTCGCGGGAAGCGTACCGCAAGAAGCTGCAGGATTTTTTCCGGCCGAAGCTCGAAAAGCTTTGCGAGCAATGCCGCAACCGCTTCGAACGGGCACCGCTGCGTATTTTGGACTGCAAGAACCCGGAGTGCCAGAAGCAGTCCGAAGGCGCCCCGCTCATGGTCGATAACCTTTCTCCGGAAGACGCCGAGCACTTCAAGGGCGTCCAGAAAGATCTCACGGCCTGCGGCGTGAAGTTCATCGTGAATCCGCGCATCGTGCGCGGCCTCGATTACTACTCCCGCACGGCCTTCGAGTTCACCTCTTCCGATCTCGGAGCGCAAAGCGCGCTCGGCGGAGGCGGCCGCTACGACTATCTCGCCACCCGCTTCGGCGTACCCGCCTTTCCGGCGGTGGGCTGGGGCATCGGCATGGAGCGCCTCATGATCGCGCTCGAGGAAGCGAAGTTCGATTTCGGCCCCGCGCCGAAACCCTTCGTCTACCTCGCCCCTCTCGGCGACGGGGCCTTCGACAAGCTTTACGCACTCTCGGTATCTCTCAAACGGGCTGGAATCCGCGCGGACATGAACTACGCGAGAGGCAAGAAGCCCGCCTTCTACCTGAAGGACGCCGAACGCTCGGGCGCCCGCTTCATGGTGATGCTCGGAGACAACGAAATCGCCGCCGGTAAGGTCGCCTTGAAAGACCTTCCCGCGCGCACGCAAAGCGAGGTCGCCCTCGCCCAGCTCGAACAGGAATTGGTAAGGAGAAAACAGTGAAGCTCAGGCGCACCCACTACTGCGGGCACATCAACAAGTCCCTCGTCGGAAAAGAAGTCATCCTGAACGGCTGGGTGGACCGGTGGCGCGATCACGGCGGCGTGGTTTTCATCGATTTGAGGGATCGGGAAGGCATCGCGCAGGTTGTTTTCGATCCGGCCGTGATGCCGGTCGACGAGGCGTCGAAGCTTCGCACGGAAACGGTCATCGGCATCAAGGGAAAAATCCGCCCCCGCCCGGAAGGGATGGCGAACTCCAAGATCCCGACGGGCGCCGTCGAAGTCGAAGTGAACGAGCTCGAGGTCCTTAGCCGCGCGGCCCAGCTGCCCTTCTCGCTCCACGACGATCAGCCTTCGGCCGGCGAAGTGGACGAGTCGCTCCGGCTTCAGTACCGGTATCTCGAGCTACGTAAGCCGAAGCTGCAGAACAACCTGCGCATCCGCCACCAGTTCCTCAAATCCGCGCGCGAGTTCTACTTCGCGAACGGCTTCATGGAGATCGAAACGCCCATTCTCTACAAGAGCACGCCGGAGGGCGCGCGCGATTATCTCGTGCCGAGCCGCGTGCACCCCGGGCAGTTCTACGCCCTTCCCCAGTCGCCTCAGACTCTGAAACAGCTTTGCATGGTCGCGGGCCTCGATCGCTACGTGCAGATCGCCCGCTGTTTCCGCGACGAGGACTTGCGCGCCGATCGCCAGCCTGAGTTCACCCAAGTGGACGTCGAGATGTCCTTCATCACGGAAGACGACATCCGCTCGCTCCACGAGGAGCTCATGAAGAAGGTCTTCAAGGATGTTCTCAACGTGGAAGTGAAAACTCCCTTCCAGCGCCTGAAGTACGCCGACGCCATGGCGAGATACGGCTCCGACAAGCCGGACACCCGAAACTCGCTCGAGCTCGTCGATCTCTCGGCCCAGGGCAAGAAGTCCGATTTCCAGGTCTTCAAGACGGTCCTGGAAAACGGCGGCATCTTGAAAGCGCTCTGCTTCGAGGAGAAGGAACCGCTGTCTCGCAGCGAGCTCGATACGCTACCGAAGCAGGCCGCTCCCTTCGGAGCGAAGGGCGTGTCCTGGATCCGCATCAAGAGCCCCGGCGACTGGCAAGCACCGCAGGCCAAGTTCTTTTCCGCGGAACTCAAAGCGGAAATCGAAGCGAAGCTTCCCTTCAAACAGAACGCGATGGTCTTTCTCGTCTGCGCGAAGGAAAAGGTCGTCAACAATGCGCTCGGACACCTGCGCATCGTGTACGGCAACAAGCTGGGCTACACGAAGCTCGACGAGTACAAGTTCCTCTGGGTCACGGATTTTCCGCTGTACGAGTACAACGACGAGGACAAGCGGCTCTACGCCGCCCACCATCCGTTCACCCGTCCCAACGACGAGGATCTCGCGGTATTCCTGGAGTCGAAAAGTAACGAGGAACTCGCGAAGGTCCGCGCTTACGCCTACGATCTCGTGCTGAACGGTTATGAAATCGGCGGCGGCTCCCTACGTATTTACCGGCAGGACGTTCAGGCGAGGATGTTCGAAATCCTGGGGCTTTCCGCCGAGGAAGCGAAAACGAAGTTCGGCTTCTTCCTGAAGGCGCTCGAGTTCGGAACCCCTCCCCACGGCGGCATCGCGCTTGGCGTGGACCGGGTCTCGATGATCATGACCGGCACGGACGCCATCCGCGACGTCATCGCCTTTCCGAAGACGCAGAAGGCGACTTGTCTCATGAGCGAGTGTCCCTCGCCGGTCGCCGACGCGCAGCTGACCGAGCTGCACGTAAAGACGTTGCCTCCCCCCGAAGAGAATTAAAACCAGAGCGAGAGCGGGAGCGAGCGCAAGGAAGTCTTTTTAATCTCGTGAGAACGTAAGTGCGGTCTTACGTCACTGGCGTGTGCGCTCCAAGGTAAGTACCTTGCTCTCGCTCTCGCACTCGCTCTTTTAGAATGTATCGGGAGCCGAGGTGTCGACGCCATCGCCCGGCTGAACGAGCGGGCAGATGTTGACGTATTTCGCCTTGGACTCGAGCGGAGTCACTCCGGGCTGATACTGAGCGATGATGATCGAGGCGAAAGATTCCAATTCATCCGAGGTCAGGATTCCGACCGGCATCGTCCGGCCCACCTGCAGCCGCACCTGCGGCATCAGCTCGCGGTAATCGCCGTTAGAGCCGGCGACGGTGATGTTGATGAGATCTCCCACCTGAGCCAGCGAAACCGTGGTGATGTAGAGCGTATAGCGCTTCGGATCCTTCGTCTGAACGAGCTGAAGGTCGAAGTTACCCAGATTGCGCTGAGTGGAGGAGGCGACGTAATCGCACGTGAGCTGGCCGTATGTGGCTTTGGGAAGATTCGAATTGCGGGAAGTGCCGCGGCCGCAGCCGGCGAGCAGGGCAAGGCTAAGCACGAATGCCATAAGCCCTCTATTAGCCCGTTGTGCGTACACTGGTGTTCCCCTCTACATCGGAATAATGCAACCCGGCTGCCATTGAGGGGAAAAAGGGTCAAAAGCTCGAATTTACGAGGGATAGAGGAATTGTGGGGTACGCCGCCGAGGCTGAAAAACCGTTCAACTCCCTGGAAGGCTGTCGGAGCCCTATACAGGCTGTCTACGCTAGCCCTTACTGACCCGACTGCGTTCCGTTTTCACCGGGCAACGGCAACCAGCAGATGGCGTCCTTCTCGGGCTGTTGTTCGGCCCAGGCCACCCCGGGCACGTAAGAAGAAATCGCGAACTTGTCGAAGTGCTCGAGCTCGGTGTCCGTGAGGGTACCGGCCAGAACTTCCTGATTGCTGTAAACGACGACTTCCGTCTGGAGCACCTTGTAAGAGAAGTCCGACGAGTTGGCTGTGGCCATCGTCACGATATCGCCTTCGGCGTCGAGAGAAACCGGAATCACCGACACCGAGTAGAGTCCCGAGGTCGAAGAGGGGTAGACGTAAACGTCGAAGGACCCCAGGGTGCCGTCGCAGTATCCCAGTCCGTATCCGGATTGAGGAACCAGAGATTTCCGGGAACAACTAGTGAGAGATAAGGCGAGGGCAAAAACCAACGCAACCATCCACCAACGCTTCATCATGAGCAACGTACTCCCAATCATAAGCAACGCTCAACTTTCCACACAGCATTAACAGCAAAACTCAAACCTCGAATAGTGCAAGGAGAGCGCCAATGACGGCGTAATGAGGCAAGTGCCCGTCGACAAAACCGTGTTCGGGTGGAGTTCGGGAAAGGCGTGAAACGGCGATGACAGAAAACGTTTCCGACGAGCACTTTCAGTGCGCTGACACCACCGGCGAAAAGGCGCGTATTTTCGGCACTATCGAAAAAGCGATCCGTAGTTGGCGGGTGTCCGGTTTCTCTACAGCCAGTGACGACGTCAGGCCACGTGCTCCTTGGCGAAGGGATCCGGAGCGGGCTCGAAGATGGTGCAGATGCGGTTCACCTTATATCTAAGGTGGAGAAGGTCATGCCCCTCGAGCGCAGGCAGCTTTTTGAGCGCGCGGGCCATCTCGCCGGAGTCCGGGATGGGCTCAGCGAGAATACGTTTCAGCTCGAGATACGCCGATTGTTCGTTGAGGACCTGGAGATTGAGAAGCGACTTCTGGGACTCGTTCAGCTCCTGGAACTGAAAGCCCATGCCGCAGTCGATTTCGCAGCGCTGGCGATCGAAAACGATATGAACCACCTTCGCCTTCACGCACAAGCACGTGGGCTGACCGGGGAGAAAGAAGGCGATGTAGCCGGTGGTGTCGATCGGATAGGGCTCGAGGCTCGTGACGAACACTCCACCGCGGCTCAGGTTCGTCGCGTAAGCGGTCATCGAGATTTTTCCGTCCGTGAAGATGATTTTCACTTCGAACGGAAGCCGGTACTCCTTGCGCCTCTCTATGAAGTTGCTTTCCTTCATTTGGATTCCTTCTCCAGAAGTTTCTGCATTTCGATCCGATCCCGTTCCGCGATGTCGTCCACGATGGGCCTGGGCCTGGTCGCGCGCCTGCGGGGAGCGGGCCGGGAATCCGTCTCGATTCCTATTTTACTCAGCCAATGCCGCACGGACTCGGAGTCCATTTGCGCGGCCCCTTGCTTGATCCAGACCTCGGGGCCCGATTTCCAGGCTGCCGTGGCCTTGGAGGTCACGTGTTCCGCGATGCGTTTTTCCCCTACCCGGATTTGGCCGAGGGCGAGGATCGCCGCGACAAAGAAAACCAGTTTAATGACTCTGAGCAGGATTCCCATAGGAGGTAATGCGGATGAGAGGGTGATCGGACAGTTCAATTCTAGCATGGATCGGTTATACTGAGATCAGTTAGCTAGTCTGTTCGGATAGCTTCTAGTCCATTTTCCCCCTCTGAAAATTCGGAGACCTTCAATGACCCACGCAACCGCGGCGGGCAACGAAGGTAGCGGAACGTGGCTTCCCTTAATCGAGTATTCCGTTAAGAGCGGAATCAGTCTCAGCACCATCCGGCGCAAGATCAAGAGCAACAGCATCCCGTACCGCCTGGAAAACGGCCGCTACCTCATTCTCTTTGACGAGAACGGTGGCAAGACCTCCGGCACGAGCCGGCCCGGCGCGTATCAGAGCCAATCAGCCGAAACGATCGCGCCCCGTCCGCAAGCAAACGTCGAGAGACGCCTGCAGGCGGTACCTCCTCCCGTGCAAATTCCCGAGGGAGAGGATTCGATGCACATGCTGGTGGACGCGTTCGAGCACGCTCTTAAGGAAAAGGATGAGCGCATTCAGCTTCTCGAGAAGCTGGTGCATGATCTGGACGAACGGATCAACGAACTGCGCTTGCTCGTCCGGGTACTCGAAGAGAAGTACGAAGTCCGCTACTGAGTTGCACAGGCAACCATGAAAAACAAAACCGTCCTTTGGCTGGCGGCGGGCGCCTTGGTGGGAATCCTCACCTTCGGGGCTACCCTCGCCTACGATTACGCCCGTGCGCCGAAAGTTCCGGCGGACGGCGCCGCGGATTGGTCCGCCGCCCTCGCCCATTTGGAGAAGAACGATCCGAAGTCGGCCGCCGCCGCTCTCACGGCTTGGATCAAGAAGGCGGAAGAGGCGGGGGTTCACTCTCCGGAAGCCCACTTCAATCTCGCCATCGCCAGATGGGATCTCAAGGAAGCGGGGCCCGCAGCCAGCGCCCTACTGAAGAGCCTCCTCATTGCCCAAAGCCTGCCCCATATCGCCCGCGCCCAAGCCGCGCTCGCCGGAATGCAACGGGAGCTTGGCGTAAGTGACGCCGTCGCGAAGGAGACCCGCTTTCTCGCGCGCGTCTGCATCACCGACAACGGGCTCACCTGCCTGATGATGATCGCCTTCTGGATGATCGCCGGCATCTCGCTGTGGATATGGAAGGAGCGCGACCATCTGAAGTTCCGCCAAGCGCTCGCTTGGACGCTGCCGATCGTCGCAATTTTGGTCTTCTGCGGAATCGGGCTCGTTTCCCGGGACTGGAACGGAGGATACGCGGTCCTCAATTCCGAGGAGTCCGCCATCGCGGTCTTTCCCAATCCCAAACTCGACACTCAGGAAAAGCTACTCGACCTTCCCGCGGGCACACTCGTGCACTCGAGCGGAGAATCGCAAAACGGATTCGTCCGCATAGACAGTCCAATCGTCGCCTGGGTTCAACAGGCGCAGATAGAAGTTCCTACCACTCTCTAATCGCTCAAGGCTTCAGACAGGGATGGCACGGCTTCGCCTGCTCCCGGATCGTCAGCACGACGATCGTTTCGAGCGTGAAGAGCGGCTCCTTGCACTTGCAGCACTTCGGCTTGCAGGGCTTATTGGGATCGCACGGAGGCGCGTTCACCATGTGACCCGCCTCGATCGTGATCGCTCCGTCCTGACTCACCCACTTCCCATCCACGAGATCTTCGTCGATGTCGGCTTTCAGGGAAGTCGCGATTCCGAAATCCGCCGTATCGAGAATCACGATGCGCCAGGATCCGTCCTTCTGCAGACGGTAGTCGTAAGAGACTTTCTTCAGGGATTTTCCCGGAGTGAAGGTGCAGTGGAAGTCACCCGCCTTTTCCGTGCAACCGCCCTTCAGAATTCCGTAACGCTCCAACGTGTTGACCAGCGACGGCCGAAGCACTTCGAAGTCATGAGACGACAGGCGGACGGAGACGGGCTTGTTGAACTGACAACCGGCCGAAAGCAGGCAAACGGACAAGAAAGACAGAACGTTTTTCATGGTAACCCCCAGGGAATGTTTCAGCGGGGGTAAGTAGCATGTCTCATCGGTGGGAACCACGGGCCACGCCGGGCTTTGCGCGCCGCCGTGGGGATTCGATCCCCACGCTAGGCTGGCTTCGCCAGCACCACGAGACTTTCCGAGGCCGGGCCGAGGGGTTCGCGGCGAAATCCGCCCCAGAAACCCTCCGTCCGAAATCCCGCTTCCCTTAGAACTCCTTCGAGCTCCCCGGAGCCGTAGCAACGGTAGAGAACCGAACGGGACCTCGCTCCCTTGCCGTAACGGCGCCATTCCATCCGGCAGAGTTTTCCTTCCCGCGACACCACGAAGTGATTGAGGGGCTTTTTCGAAAAGGGACCGGCCGCTTTTTTCAGCGCCGCCTTGAGAGTTTGCCGAGGGCCGGACCGATAGGGCCGAAGCGACGGCGGGAGATCGTTCCAAATATCGAAGGCGAAAACCCCCGCGGGACTCAAGTGACGCCTCACGGCCTGGAGTAAAGCCGAACGCTCGGAGTCTTTCAGAAAATGCTGAAACGAATTGAAACCGCACACGATCAGATCGAAACGCCGGCCCAGGTCGAACGCCGACGCCTCCGCCTGCACCCATTCGATGGAAGGATCTTTTCTGCGCGCGAGCGCGAGCATCTCCTTGGAACGATCGAGACCCGTCACGTAGCCAGCGACTTCCTTCAGAGGAAGCGTCAGCCGGCCCGTGCCGCAGCACAAATCGAGCACGTTGGTGCCCCATCCGGCGAGCGAACGGTAGAACGCGATGTCACGGGTGTGCCCGGCGGTATCCGCGTCGTAACCGGCGGGATCCAGATAGGGCGACTCAGTTGGCTTGAGCGCCATTCAAACGGGCCTGCAGAAATTCGGTGAGCTGCGCGCCCAGAGGACTCGCCTCGCTGCCTTCCGTCTTCAACAGCTCGTAGTGGCTGTCGAGAGAGCTGCGAAGCGCGGTTAAAAAGCTGTGCTTCTGGCGCTGGGTTTCCTCGAGGCGCTGAATCACTTCCTCGAGCCAATTCTCGGTGCTTTGGCGGATGGTGGCCGCGCGCTCATCCACGTCCTGCAGAAGACGGGCGGCCTCCTTGGAAGCCTGGTTGCGGATTTCCTCCGCGTCGGCAACGGCCTTCTCGCGCATCTGAATCAACTCGGTCTCCCGGGCTTTCCATTTGCCAAGCTCCTCGGTCAACCCGAGCAACTTCTTCTGGAGAGCTTTTTCTTCCCGATGGGACTTCTCCAGCGTCTTGGCGACGAGGTCCAGAAACTCCGCGACTTCGCGTGTGTCGTAACCGCGGAAACCTTTGGTGAAGTCTTTGCTCTTGATGTCGGAAGGGCTGAGCTTTCGGGACGAAAGTTCCGAGTCTTTGTTCTCCATCGCCACTCCTTAAATGAGGAAACGTCCGAATAGGACGATCGGGAATTTACCACGGAGAAAATTGTGATGGGAATCGCGCCTTGTCAGAGTAGGAGGCGCTACGGGATTGAAGGTCCGAGGCCCAACGCTTCTGGCCGAAATATTTGACTGTGTCATCCGGTCCGGGGCGCCCGTGGCCCGAAGAGAGCCGTTCCGAGGCGCAGCAAATTGGCCCCTTCCGCCACGGCGAGCGGATAGTCGTCGGAGGTGCCCAAGGACAGCCATTTCAGGCCGTGGGATCCACTAAACCGATCGAAGAGTTGACGCAGCTTTTGAAAATGCGGACGCCGTGCTTCGATTGGTTCAAGCGGCGGGGGCAAGGCCATCAACCCTTCGAGACGCAAGCTGGGAAAGCCTTTCAAAGCATCGAGAAATTTTTCGAGCTCTTCCGGACGTACCCCGGACTTGGAAACTTCCTCGCCGACGTTCACCTCCGCGAAAACCGGAATCACCCGGCTCGCCCGCTTGTTCAACTCCTCGGCGACGGAAATCCGATCGAGGCTCTCCACGCAGTCGTAAGCCACGAGATCCCGGGCCTTCCTGCTTTGAATGTGGCCGATGAAGTGCCACTCTCCTTTATAGGAGGGGAGCTGTTCCCTCAGGCGCTGGCCCTCTTGAACGTAATTGTCGCCGAGAAGCGTGAGGCCGCAAGCGACTCCTTCCAGGAGCCGCTCCAAGGGCTGTCCTTTGGTCACGCCGAGAACGCGGACACCGCTGCCGCCGGCCTTTTTTATTTCGTGCTGAATGCGCTCCCAGTTTTCCCGCACGACGCTCAAGGGGCGACCCACTTCCAAGGAGGGACTCCCGTCAGTGACTCGAGATCCCTCAGCAGCTGCTCGATGGGAAGGCCCATGACGTTCGTGTACGAGCCATCAATCTTCGAAATGAAAAGGCAACCGAGACCCTGAATTCCGTAGGAACCGGCCTTATCGAAGGGCTCGCCGGACCTCAGATAATCCTCGATCTGATCCGCGGAAAGCGTTTTGAAACGGATTTCGGTACGCACGCACGAACGCAGCTCACCGTGAAAGCCCGAAACGAGAGCCATCCCGGTTACCACCGCGTGGGACTTTCCCGAAAGCGAGCGGAGCATCCTTCTCGCATCGTCGCCGTCCGTTGGCTTACCCAAGACGGCATTATCCAGTACGACGACCGTGTCGGCCCCCAGCACGACGGACTCCGCGGGGACCTTCTTCGAGATGTCTTTGGCCTTGGCCAAAGCATTCTGCATCACGATCGCGGCTACCTCCTTGGAAGTGCCGGTCGCTTCTTCCGCCGAGCTCGGCTGAACCTGCACCTTTAGGCCCAGAGCCTCCAATATCTGGCGGCGGCGCGGAGACTGGCTGGCGAGTACGAGCTGAGGCGGCTTTTCCATTGGGGAGTAAATGTCTCGCGGGGTCGAAGCGATTACAAGCGAGGCACGGCGGCTATTTTTTGAAAAAAAATTCTCGAGGAGCCCGCCACGCGCGGTGCCCTTTTTTGGCAAAGCGAGGGGCGCGCATACTAGGTAACTGGATCTTCATGGTCAAGAAACTTTCTGAACGTTTTCGGACACCCAGCAACACATTGTATTTATTAAGTTAATTTGGACACGTGTGACATACTGCGGGCCACAAACGTCTAAAAGAATGCAATCAATAATCCACTGTGCTATAAGCAGGTCTCAATTTTTCGGTTAGGGGTAAGGGAAACATGCACCAATTCAAAGTTGGAGAGAATGCGGTTCATCTTTCACACGGTGTAGGCGTAGTGCGCGGCATCGAGGAAAGAGAGTTTAGCGGCGGACTCAAGCAGCGTTTCTATATCATCGAGATCCAGGACAACGGTGCGCCTAAAAAGGTGTTCGTTCCCCTCGATAGCTCCGACAAGCGCCTTCGTCCCATCATCAAGCAGCGGGAAGTGGAAGAG
>CAZZHG010000060.1:0-33299 GCA_964653655.1 uncultured Pseudobdellovibrionaceae bacterium | reverse complement strand
AAGTCCGCTTCGCCATCCGCGAAGGTGGACGCACCGTCGGCGCCGGTGTGATCACGGAGATTGTGGAGTAACCGGTGCAGAGTCAGAAGATCAGAATTCGTCTTAAAGCCTTCGACTATAAGTTGTTGGATCAGTCCGTCTCCGAAATCGTGGAAACGGCGCGGCGTACGGGCGCGAAAATCGCGGGCCCGATTCCGCTCCCGACCAAGATTAACCGGTACACGGTTCTCCGTTCTCCTCACGTGGACAAGAAGAGCCGCGAGCAGTTCGAGATCCGCACGCACAAGCGCTTGATCGACATTCTCGAGCCCACCCAGAACACGATCGACTCGCTAATGAAGTTGGACCTCTCCGCGGGTATCGATGTGAGCATCACGCTGTAAAGAAGGATTTATGCAGTCGCCTATCTACAATTTGAAGAAAGAGAAAGTCGGCACCGTCGAATTGAACGACGCCGTCTTCTCCGGAGAGATCAAACCGCATCTCATCAACGATGCCGTACGCACTCAGATCGCCCGCCGTTACGAGTATCGCACCGCGAACTCGAAGACCCGCAGCGAAGTCCACGGCACGACGAAGAAGATGTATAAGCAAAAGGGAACCGGCCAGGCCCGTCACGGCGCCGCGACCGCTCCCATCTTCGTCGGTGGCGGCAAGGCTTTCGGCCCGAAACCGCACCGCCGCATCCAGAAGATGAACAAGAAGTGCATGCGTCAGGCGCTCATCAGCGTACTGTCCATGCACCAGAAGGAAGACCGCCTGTTCATCGTCGATAAGCTGGAGCTCGCGAAGCTTTCCACGAAGGCCGCGTCCCAGGCCCTCGAAAAGGCTTTTGGGTTCGAGACGGCTCTCGTCGTGAATGCGAATGCCGGCGACAAGGAAAAGTTTTTCAACCTGAGCGTGAAGAACCTCAAGGGCGTGAAGTGCTTGCGTCCCGAGGGTGTGAACGTGTTCGACCTTCTGAAGTTCAAGAATTTGGTTCTGAGCCAGCAGGCCGTTCAGAAACTGACGGAGCGGCTGACCAATGTATAACATCATCAAGAGAGCCATCGTCACCGAGAAGAACACGCTGCGCGCCGGCCTCCACAACGAGCACGGCTTCGAAGTCGAGCTCACCGCCAACCGCCAGGACATCAAGAAGGCGGTCGAAAAGCTTTTCGGCGTGAAGGTTGCCCGGGTCAACACCATGGTCTGCCGCGAAGAGCCTCGGAAGCTGGGGAAGTTTCCCGGAAAAAAGAAGTACACCAAGAAAGCCATCGTGAAGTTGAAGGATGGCGAGAAATTCGAATTTGCTGCGGGTTAAGACATGCCGACTAAATCTTTTAAACCTACGACTCCGGCCCGGCGCTACCTGACTCAGCTGGATTTTTCCGAGCTGACGAAGAAGGCTCCCGAGAAGCATCTTCTCGAGATCAAGCACAGCACCGGCGGACGCAATTCTTACGGCCGTATCACCAGCCGGTTCCGCGGCGGCGGTCACAAGCGGAAGTACCGCATCATCGATTTCAAGCGCGACAAGCGCGAGATCCCGGCGAAGGTTTCCGCTCTCGAGTACGATCCGAACCGCACGGCGCACCTCGCGCTGCTGAACTATGCGGACGGCGAGAAGCGCTACATCCTCGCGCCGAACGGCCTCAAGGTCGGCACGCAAATCATCGCCTCCCCGAAGGCGGACATTCAGGTGGGCAACTGCCTTCCTTTGAAGAACATCCCCGCGGGCACGACGGTTCACAACGTCGAGATGAAGATCGGCGCGGGCGGCAAGCTCGGCCGCTCGGCCGGCTCTCAGATTTCCATCGTCGGTTTCGAAGGCGGTTACGCTCAGCTGCGTATGCCGTCGGGCGAAATCCGCCGGGTCCACGAAGACTGCTGGGGCACCATCGGTCAGGTCGGTAACCTCGAGCACGAAAACGTCGTGTGGGGTAAAGCCGGCCGTATGCGGTGGCTCGGTTTCCGTCCGCATAACCGCGGCGTTTCCATGAACCCGGTCGATCACCCGATGGGTGGCGGCGAAGGCCGTACCTCCGGTGGCCGTCATCCGACGACTCCGTGGGGCATCAAGACCAAGGGTAAGAAGACCCGCAAGAATCACCGGACCGAACGTTTCATCATTCGTCGGAGAAAGAAGTAATTCATGGCTCGTTCAGTAAAAAAGGGCCCCTTTGTGGACGCCCACTTGGCGAAAAAGGCGGAAGGCGCCGGCGGAAGCCGGGACAAGGTCGTCAAGACCTGGTCGCGCCGCTCCACTGTGCTGCCTGAATTCGTTGGTTTGACGTTGGCCGTGCACAACGGCCGCAAGTTCGTTCCCGTGTTCATCACTGAGAACATGGTCGGGCACAAGCTTGGCGAGTTCGCCGCCACCCGTACGTTCCACGCTCATTCCGGCGACAAGAAGACGAAAGTGGAAGGAGCGCCGAAGTAATGGAAGTCCGCGCCGTACTCAGATACGCGAGAGTAACTCCTCGCAAGATGCGCCTGGTGGCCCGGCTTTGCGCCGGCATGCCGGTCGACAAAGCGTCCGTGCAGCTTCGCTATTGCCAGAAAAAGGGCGCGAAGATGGTGCACACCCTTTTGAATTCCGCCGTCGCCAACGCCCGTGAAAAGGGTGGCATCGCCATGGACAAGCTCATGGTGAAAACCGTGATGGTGGACGACGGTCCGGTCATGAAGCGTTTCATGCCCCGGTCGCAGGGTCGGGCTTATCCGATCCTCAAGAAGTTGTGTCACGTCACTATCGTTTTGGATGAGGCCAGATAATGGGTCAAAAAACACATCCGATTGGTTTTCGTTTGGGCGTCAACAAAACGTGGTCCTCCCGCTGGTTCGCCACGAAGGACTACGCGAAGCAGCTCCATGAAGACCTCAAGATCCGGCGCTTTCTGAAAGACAAGCTCCGTCACGCCGGCGTGTCTTCGATCGACATCGAGCGCGTCGCCGGCAAGATCAAGATTTCGATTCACACGGCCCGTCCCGGTATCGTCATCGGCAAGAAGGGCACCGGCATCGAGCAGCTGAAAGCGGAAACGCAAAAGCTATCCGGCACGGAAGTCTTCCTGAACATCCAGGAAGTCCGCAAAGCCGAAGCGGATGCCCAGCTCATCTCCGAGAGCATCTGCGATCAGCTCGAGCGCCGGGTGGCGTTCCGCCGCGCGATGAAGAAGTCCATGAATCAGGCCTTCAAGTTCGGCGTGAAGGGCATCAAGGTTCAGTGCTCCGGCCGTCTCGGCGGAAGCGAAATCGCCCGCGTCGAGCGTTATGCCGAAGGCAGCGTTCCGCTCCACACGCTGCGCGCGGACATCGATTACGGTTTTTCGGAAGCCTACACGACGTACGGTCAGATCGGCGTGAAGGTATGGGTTTATAAGGGCGACGTCCTCGGGAAGAAACTCCCCGTCAACGTCGCGCCTCAGGAAGGGTAACGCTTTATGATGAGTCCCAAGCGGGTCAAGTACCGCAAGGTACAGAAAGGCAAGAACCGGGGTAAGGCCCACCGTGGGTCCGACCTGCATAACGGTGACTTCGGTCTCGCCGCGGTCGAACACGGCAAGATCACCGCTCGTCAGATCGAAGCGAGCCGCGTGACGATCGCCCGCCACGTGAAAAAGATTGGCAAGATGTTCATCCGCATTTTCCCGGACAAACCGGTCACCCGCAAACCGGCCGAAACTCGGCAGGGCGGCGGTAAAGGAGCTCCGGAGTATTGGGTTGCGGTCATCAAGCCCGGCAGAATTTTGTTTGAAATGGAAGGTGTGCCCTCGGATGTCGCTAAAGTAGCGCTCACGCTGGCCTCCCATAAGCTTCCGCTGAAGACGAAGATCATCCAGCGGGGAGTGACGTTGTAATGAAGGCAAAAGAGCTCAGAGATTTTTCGGCGGCTGATTTGGCCAACCGGGTGAACACGTGGAAGGAAGAAATCTTCCGTTCGCGGTTCAAGATGGAGCAATCCGAAGCCCGCGACACCAGCATCATCCGCAAGCTCCGGCGCGACGTCGCCCGGGCGTACACGATTCTCGCTGAAAAGCAGGCTTCGGGAGACACCAGTGTCCCGGCCAAGCAGACCAAGGCCGCCGCGGCTCCGATCGAGGATAAGCCGGTGAAGAAGGCCGCCGCGAAGACGGCGAAGCCCAAGGCCAAGAAGTCGGCGAAGGCGGAGGAGTAAGGATTTATGGAAACGACTACAACGGCGACTCCCATTCGTAAGCA
The DNA here is from genome assembly GCA_964653655.1 of uncultured Pseudobdellovibrionaceae bacterium. Classification (GTDB taxonomy): domain Bacteria; phylum Bdellovibrionota; class FAC87; order UBA2466; family UBA2466; genus CAZZHG01. The sequence continues at coordinate 29,096 of CAZZHG010000060.1, read as the reverse complement.
CGCGGTCATCAAGGGTGTCGTGGTGAGCGACAAGATGGCGAAGACCCGCATCATCGAAATCGGCCGGGAATACGCCCACCGCCTTTACGCGAAGAAGACCGAGCGCCACTCCCGCATCTTTGTCCACGACGAGAAAAACGAGAGCAAGACGGGCGACACCATCATCGCCGTCTCTACCCGGCCGCTCTCCAAAAAGAAGAGCTTCCGGCTCCAGAAGATCGTCGAGAAGGGATCCGTAGCATGATCCAGCAAGAAACCTATTTGAACGTTGCCGACAACTCGGGCGCCCGCACTGTCATGTGCTTCAAGGTGCTCGGAGGCAGCAAGAAGCGGTATGCCACCGTAGGTGACATCATCGTCGTCGCCATCAAGGACGCCCTCCCCACTTCCAAAGTGAAGAAGGGAACGGTCGCCAAAGCGGTCGTCGTGCGCACCAAGAAGGAGCTCCGCCGTCCCGACGGTTCCTTCATCCGTTTCGACGACAACGCCGCCGTGCTGCTTGGCACCAACGGTGAGCCCATCGGCACTCGCATTTTCGGGCCTGTCGCCCGTGAGCTTCGTGTTCCGTCCAAGGACGGCTACATGAAGATCATTTCGCTCGCTCCCGAGGTGCTGTGATGTTGGAGACCACTGTTTTTCATGTCCGTAAGAACGACATCGTTCAGGTGAAGTCGGGCAAAGAGCGCGGCAAGACTGGCAAGGTCCTTCGCATCGTCCAGAAGACGGGCAAGGTCGTCATCGAGAAGGTGAACATCCAGAAGCGCCACACGAAGCCCACCGGCAAAGCGCCGGGCGGCATCGTCGAGAAGGAAGGCCCGATCCAGGCGAGCAACGTTCTCCTTTACTGCGACAAATGCGGCAAAGGCGTTCGGACCGTCCGCAAGACTTTGGAAAGTGGAAAGAAGCTGCGTTCCTGCCGCAAGTGCAAGACCCAGCTCGATAAGTAGTAGAGGAATTTTGTGAAACCGAGGCTTTACGAACATTACCAGAAGAAGATCGTTCCGGAGCTCATGGCTGAGTACAAGTACAAGAACACCATGCAGACTCCGAAGCTCGAGAAGGTCCTCATCAGCATGTGCATGAAAGAGGCGACCACCGATCAAAAGGTGCTCGAGAAGGCGATGGAAGAAATTTCCGTCATCACCGGCCAAAAGCCGAAGATGACCCGCTCGAAGAAAGCCATCGCGGCCTTCAAGCTGCGCAAGGGCCTTCCGCTCGGCGCCTTCGCGACCCTTCGCGGAGCTCGGATGTACGAGTTCCTGGATCGGTTCACGAACATCGCCCTTCCCCGCGTGCGTGACTTCCGCGGTCTGAGCCCCAAGGGCTTCGACGGACGTGGGAACTACTCCATGGGCCTGAAGGAGCAGATCATTTTCCCGGAAATCAACTTTGAACGTGTGGACAAGATGCGCGGGATGAACATCACCGTGGTCACGACCGCAAAAACCGACAAGGAAGGGTACCAGCTTCTCGAGAAGCTCGGCTTCCCGTTCCGCAAATAGGGATTAGAGAGAAACGATGGCAAAGACGTCACTCAGAGTAAAGGCCCGTAGGACCCCGAAGTTCAAGACCCGTAAGTACAACCGCTGCCCGCGCTGCGGTCGTTCCCGGGCCTTCTTAAGGAAGTTTCAGCTTTGCCGTCTTTGTTTCCGCGGTTTGGCGCTCTCGGGGATGATCCCCGGGGTCATTAAGGCGAGTTGGTAACATGGTAAATGATCCGATTGCAGATTTGCTGACGAGAGTACGTAACGCCGTCCGGGCGAAGCATCCCAAGGTGGACGTTCCGCCGAGCCGGATGAAGATCGCCATCGTGGACATCTGGAAAGAGCACGGGTTCGTGAAGAACTACAAACTCTTCCGGCAGGGCGACACTGGCATCCTCCGTATTTACCTCAAGTACGTGGGCAAGCAGAACCCGGTCATTCACGGGCTCAAGCGCATCAGCCGCCCGGGCCTCAGAGTTTACAAGGGACATCAGGACATCGAAGCCGCCAACGGCGCGAGCGTCACGATTCTCTCCACCCCGAAGGGCGTCTTGGCAGACACGATCGCCCGCGAAAACAAAGTGGGCGGCGAGCTCCTTTGCAGGATTTGGTGAGTTATGTCGAGAGTGGGAAAAAAACCGATTAAGGTTCCGGCGGGCGTGAAAGTCACGGTCAACGGACAGCACGTGGAAGTTCAGGGCAAGGGCGGAAAGCTCGGCCGCGATCTTCCGCGGGACATCAAGGTTTCCGTCGCCGGAGATACGGTGACGGTCGCGACCTCGGGCTCCACCGATCCGAAGGTGGGCGCGCTCCACGGCCTCTGGCGCACTCTGCTCCAGAACATGGTCGTCGGAGTGACCGACGGGTACACGAAGACTCTCGAGCTCCAGGGCGTCGGTTATCGTGCCGCGGTCAAGGGGAATGAAATCGCGCTGAGCCTCGGTTTCTCCCATCCCGTGGAATTTCCGCTTCCCACCGGCATCAAGGCCGCGGTGGAAGCCAACACCAAGATTACGCTAACGGGCGCCGACAAAGATTTGCTCGGCAGCACGGCCGCGAAGCTCCGCAAGGTGCGTCCGCCCGAGCCTTACAAAGGCAAGGGCATCCGCTACCAGGGCGAGAAGATCACCCTCAAGCAGGGTAAAGCGGCGGGCGGAGGTAAGTAATTATGTCTAAGAAAGTCCGCAGTAACACGAATCCCCGCCAGGTCATCCGACTGGTGCGCAAGATTCGTATCAGAAAGAAGCTCATCACCCAGAAGGGCAAAGTCGCCCGCCTGGTCGTCTACCGGAGCAACAAGTTCCTGTACGCGCAGATCATCGACGATCTCGCGGGCAAGACGCTCTGTCAGGCGAATACCCGTGAGAAGGACTTCCCGAGCAAGGGCAAGAAGAACTTGGAATCCGCCAAGGCTCTCGGCCAGCTCATCGGCAAGCGCGCTACCGAAAAGAAATTGGAAAAAGTGGTTTTCGACCGGAATGGCTACGACTTTCACGGTCGCATCAAAGCTGTCGCGGATGGCGCGAGAGAGGCAGGGCTTAACTTCTAATGGCTATGCATCAGCAACAGCCCCGTAAAGCGGGCGAAATGGAACTGGCCGAGCGCATCGTTTACATCAACCGCGTCGCCAAAGTCGTGAAGGGCGGACGCCGCTTCAGCTTCAGCGTGATCGTGGTTGTCGGCGATTCGACGGGTAACGTCGGTATCGGCCTCGGAAAGGCGCGCGAAGTTCCGGAAGCCATCCGCAAGGCCGGTGAATCGGCCCGCAAGAATCTCGTGAAGATTCCGCTCATCAACGGAACCTTCCCCCAGGAAACCATCGGCAAGTTCGGCGCCGCGAAGGTGCTCTTGAAGCCGGCCATGGAAGGAACGGGCGTAATCGCCGGCGGCGCGTGCCGCGCGGTTCTCGAAATCGCGGGCGTCCGCAATGCTTTGACCAAGTCCTTCGGGACGACGAATCCCCACAACCTGGTGCGGGCGACCTTGAACGGTCTCCGTTCCATGCGGGATCCGGCGGAAATCCTGCGGGATCGTTTGCCGGAGGCCCAGGCCTCACACGCCCACGGGTAATAAGGTGAATCATGGCTAAGAAACTGGAAATTAAACTGGTTAGAAGCACAATTTGCACCCCGGAGTGGATGCGCGTAGTAGTGCGCACTCTTGGGCTGAAGAAGCTGAACTCTGTGAAGAAGCTGCCCGATACCCCGGCGACGTGGGGGCAGATCAACCAGGTTCCTCATCTTCTCAGCGTAAAGTCTATCGAGGATTAAGATGGCCAATCCCATGCAGGTTAGTTTGAGCAATCTGAGCGCCCCCGCCGGTTCCCGGCAAAAACGGGCGCGCCGTGGCCGTGGTTTCGGCTCCGGCTTGGGCAAGCAGGCCGGCCGCGGCGGAAAAGGCCAAACGGCCCGCACCGGCAAAGGCCGTCGTATCGGCTTCGAAGGCGGTCAGACGCCTTTGTATCGCCGTCTGCCGAAGTGGGGTTTCAAGAGCCCGTTCCGCGTTTCCTACGAAGTGGTGAACGTGACGTCCCTGGAGACCCTGTTCAACACGGGCGACACCGTGGACGCGACGACGCTGGCCGACAAAAATCTCATTCGTTCCGCCGAAAGCCTTGTTAAGATTCTCGGCGATGGCGCCTTGAACAAGAAGCTCACGGTGAAGGCGCACAAGTTTTCCAAGTCCGCCGTGCAAAAAATCAATCAGGCGGGCGGTCAAGTGGAAGAAATTCCGCTACCTGGTCGCCGCCCCGAGGAGTAAACCTTGGCAGCAGTTGAAGGTCTCACCAAGATCCCCGAGCTCCGGCGTCGTATTCTTTTCACATTGGGCCTTCTGGCTATCTATCGAGTGGGTTGCCACATCCCGGTTCCGGGTGTGAACACCGTCACCCTCGCCAGATTTTTCCAAACGAATCAGAACACGCTGTTCGGAATGCTCAACATGTTCTCGGGTAAAGCCCTCGAGAACGCGTCGATCTTCGCGCTGGGCATCATGCCCTACATCAGCGCCTCGATCATTTTTCAGCTGCTGACCTCCGTGTGGCCGTACCTCTCCCAGCTTCAAAAAGAAGGCGAGATGGGCCGCAAGAAGATCAACCAGTACACGCGCTACGCCACCGTCGTGCTCGCGATGTTCCAGGGTTTCTCGATCGCCTCGGCCCTCATGAGTTCCGACGAGGCTGGCTTCGTGATGATTCCCGGCATCAGCTTCAAGTTCATCGCTGTGGTGACTCTCGCCGCGGGAACTTCCTTCATCATGTGGCTGGGTGAGCAGATCACCGAGCGCGGTATCGGCAACGGCACCTCTCTCATCATTTTCACGGGTATCGCCGCCGGTATTCCGGTCGCCGCGAACCAGACGCTTTCGCTCGTGAAGGACGGCCAGCTTTCGCCGCTCTTTCTCGTGATGCTGATAGCGTTCATGGTCGTCGTCGTCGGCGTCATCATCTTCCTCGAGCAGGGACAGCGCCGCATTCCGGTCCAGTACGCCAAACGTCAGGTCGGGCGCCGCCTTTACGGCGGTCAGTCCACTCACTTGCCGCTCAAGATCAACACCAGCGGCGTGATTCCGCCGATCTTCGCGTCCTCGCTTCTCATGGCGCCGGTTACGATCCTCGCGTTCGTGCCGTCGAATACGGTCGTCGATTTCCTGCGCGACATGGTTCAGCGCGGGGGCACCGTGTATTACATGGTCTACACGGGACTTATCGTGTTCTTCGCCTTCTTTTATACGGAGCTCGTGTTCAACACGACCGACGTCGCCGACAACCTGAAAAAGCACGGCGGCTACGTGCCCGGAATCCGTCCCGGAAAGAATACGGCCGACTACCTCCAGAAAGTCTTGAACCGGATCACCTACGGCGGAGCGCTCTACATCGCGCTCGTCTGTTTGCTTCCGGACTTGCTCATCAACAAGTTCAAAGTCTCGTTCTTCTTCGGAGGCACGACCCTTTTGATCTTGGTGGGCGTTGCCCTTGATACCGTCGCTCAAATCCAGACTTTCCTCCTGACTCGCGACTACGAAGGCTTCATGAAGAATGCGAAGCTCCGGGGCCGTCGAGGGTAGCGATGGATATCACGGTATTTCTCGGAGCGCCCGGATCGGGCAAAGGCACACAAGCAAAGAAGCTGGCCCAGGCGGGTGGATTCGTCCACTTTTCCACGGGCGACATTCTGCGTGCCGCTATCGTCGAGAAAACGGAAGTCGGTTTGAAGGCCAAGGGCTTCATGGATCGGGGCGAGCTAGTTCCCGACGACATCATGATCGCCATCATCGAGAGCTCGCTCGCGAAGACTCCCGTGAAGCGCGTACTTCTGGACGGTTTTCCGCGCACCGTTCCCCAGGCCGAAGCTTTGGATCGCAACCCCAAGACGGCGGTTGCCCGCGCCTTGTTCTTCAAGGTGCCGAACGAAAAGCTAATCGCCCGCCTCACCGGCCGGCGGGTTTGCAAGACTTGCGGCGAGCCTTACCACGCCATCACTTTGAAACCGAAGAAGGACGGCATCTGCGACCGCTGCGGCGGTCCCGTCATTCAACGCTCCGACGACGGAGAAGACGTCGTGAAGCGCCGCCTGGAAGTTTTTGAAGGCCAGAACAGCAAGCTGCTTGCCTACTATGAAAAGAGCGGAAAACTGAAGTCCTTCGACGGGGATCGCCCGATCGAGGTCCTTCAGAAAGAGCTCCTTCGGGCGTTGCAGTAATGGTTACCATCAAGTCCAAAAGAGAGCTCGAGATCATGCGCCGGTGCGGCAAGATCGTGAGCCAGATTCTCATCGAGCTCGCCGATTCCGCGAAAGCCGGAGTGACGACCCTCGAGCTGGACGCGATGGCGGAGAAGCGCTGCAAAGACTTCGGGGTGAAGCCAGCCTTCAAGGGCTATCAGGGCTACAAGCACTCGCTTTGCACGTCGGTGAACGACCAGATCGTTCACGGAATCCCGGGTAAGTACGCCCTCAAAGACGGCGACATCATCGGGCTCGACTTCGGCGTGATTCTGGAAGGTTTTTACGGCGACAGCGCCGTGACGGTTCCGATCGGCAAGCCGCCGGAGAACGCGCTGAAGCTCATGCGCGCGACGAAGGCTTCCCTCTACGCGGGGATCGACGCCTGCCGCCCGGGCAAGACCTTGAAAGACATCGCGCGCGCGATCGAAGGCACGGTCAAGCCGATGGGATACGGAGTGGTCCGCGAGTTCGTGGGCCACGGAATCGGCACGAAGCTGCACGAGGATCCTCAGGTACCCAACTACGAAGCGGGCGCCTCGAACCTCATGCTTCGCGCCGGGATGACGATTTGTTTGGAGCCCATGGTCAGCGAAGGATCCGCGGGAGTGCGGGTTCTCGACGACAGATGGACCGCGGTGACGGACGACGGAAAATTGTCGGCGCACTACGAGCACACGATTTTAGTAACGGAAGGCGATCCGGAAGTGCTTACCGAATGGGAAGGTAAGCCCTATGGGTGGCAGATTAACTAGAGGAGCCCGGGTTTCAGAGAGACGGTATGCCGAAGGACGACATGATCGAAGTGGAGGGGACGGTGCTCGAACCGCTACCGAACGCTATGTTTCGGGTGCAGCTTTCGAACGGAAAAACCATCCTGGCCCACATATCTGGAAAGATGCGGATGCACTACATCCGTATCTTGGCGGGCGATAAGGTGACGGTGGAATTGTCCCCCTATGACCTGACGCGCGGTAGGATAACTTACCGAGCGAAGTAAGCCTGCGGAATAATGGTTGTCTTCCAGGCTTTGAGCAATGGATTTGACAACTTAAGTGTCCTTCGCCTAAATATTGTCTCTATTTGGGTAGAGCTGTATATGAAAGTTAGAGCGTCAGTAAAACCAATTTGCAATAAATGTCGCGTATTTAGGCGCGGTGGCGTAGTTCGTGTGAGCTGCGAAGATCCGCGGCACAAACAGAGGCAGGGTTAATCAGTGGCACGCATCGCGGGAGTCGACCTCCCCAGAAACAAAAGAATTGAAGTGGGTCTTACGTACATCTACGGAGTGGCCCGCAGCACTTCGTTGAAGGTACTGAAGGCCGTCAACATCGACCCGAACAAGAAAACGGATCAGCTCGGCGAAGACGAAGTCGCCAAGATTCGTGACTTCTTGGAAAAGAATTTCCGGGTGGAAGGTGAACTTCGCCGGGTCATCAACCAGAACATCAAGCGCTTGATGGACCTCGGTACGTACCGCGGCCTTCGGCACCGCAAGGGTCTTCCCGTGCGCGGCCAGCGCACCCACACGAACGCCCGTACCCGCAAGGGTCCGCGCAAGACAGTGGCCGTCCGTAAGCAACTCAAAGTTTCGAAGTAATGGAGTGTTGTAAGTGAGTGACGCTGACAAAGCCGAAAAGCCGGAAAAGCCTGAAAAAGCTGAAAAGCCCGTCGTAGCGGAAGCTGCGGAAGGCAAGGAAGCCAAAGATACGAAAGACGGTAAAGAAGTCGTTCGTAAGAAGAAGTCCAACAAGCGGGACGTGCCCCACGGGCACGCCCACATTCAGTGCTCCTTCAACAACACCATCATCACCGTGGCGGATCCCGCCGGTGGAGTGGTCGCCTGGTCGTCCGCCGGTAAGCGCGGTTTCCGCGGCGCTCGTAAGAGCACGCCCTTCGCGGCTCAGGTCGCGGCGGAAGATGCCGGCCGTGTCGCCGCCGATAACGGCGTCCGCTCGGTAGCCGTTTTCGTGAACGGCCCCGGAGCCGGCCGTGAATCGGCCATGCGCGGTCTGCAATCCGCCGGTCTTCGCATTACCTATATTCGTGACGTTACCCCCATTCCTCACAACGGGTGCCGTCCTCCCAAAAAGAGAAGGGTCTAAGAAGTCATGGCGAGAACGACCGATTCAGTTTGCAAGATGTGCCGTCGCGAGAACATGAAACTGTTCCTCAAAGGGGACCGTTGTTACTCCGACAAATGTGGTTTTGAGCGTCGCGCTTATCCGCCCGGCCAACACGGCCAGCGCCGCACCAAGCTTTCGGACTACGGCCTCCAGCTCCGCGAAAAGCAGAAGCTGAAGCGCATTTACGGCGTGCTGGAAACCCAGTTCGCCCGTTACTTCGACATTGCTCAACGCCAGAAGGGCTCCACCGGCTTGAACCTGCTCCGCGTCCTCGAGACCCGGTTGGACGGCGTCGTCTACCGGCTCGGTTTCGCCGACAGCCGCGCCGAAGCCCGTCAGCTCGTCCGTCACGGCCATTTCCTGGTCAACGGCAAGCCGGCCAGCGTGTCCAATACGATTCTGCGGGTGAATGACGTCGTTAGCGTCACCGCGAAGAGTCAGCAGAAGAAAGCCATCCTGCGCGCCCTCGAAAACGTGGGCAAGCGCGAGATTCCGGATTGGCTCGAGCTGAACAAAACCGAATTCAAAGGCACCGTGAAGTATCTCCCCGAGCGGAACCACATCACGCTACCTGTCGAAGAGAACCTGGTGGTCGAGCTCTACTCTCGTTAAGGAGAACCGAAATGGACGTTACTCTAGCTCCGAAAAACTGGCGCAGTTTGATTAAGCCCAAGGGATTGGAAATCGATCGGGATTCCCTGACCGACAACTTCGGTCGGTTCACGGCCCGGCCGCTCGAGCGCGGTTTCGGAATCACCATCGGCAACGGCCTCCGCCGGATTCTCCTCTCGTCGCTCCAAGGAGCGGCGGTGACGGCGATTCGCATCGACGGCGTGCTACATGAATTCTCCACCCTCTCCGACGTGGTCGAAGACGTGGCGGACGTCATCCTCAACATCAAGGAACTCCGGTTCAAGATGTACGTGGAAGGCCCCAAGACGGTCACCATCGAGAAGACGGGAGCGGGTCCGGTGACGGGCGCCGACATTCAGGTGGACGACACGGTGGAAATCCTCAACCCGAGCCAGCACGTCGCGACGCTCGGCAAAGAAGGCAAATTCCGCTGCGAGCTCCGTATCGAGTACGGCAAAGGTTATATGCCGGCCGAGCAGATGGCCCGCGAAGACCTCCCCGCCGGAGTCATCCCGGTGGACGCGTTCTTCTCGCCCATCCGCAAAGTGAACTACAACGTCTCCCACGCCCGTGTCGGTCAGCACACCGATTACGACAAGCTGGAGCTCGAAGTTCACACGGACGGTTCCGTTCGCCCCGAGGACGCGGTGGCCTACGCCTCCAAGATCCTCAAGGACCAGCTGAACATCTTCATCAATTTCGACGAGAGCCTGGAACCCGAAGTGGAAGTTCCGGTCATCGAACAGGAAAAGATCAACGACAACCTGTATCGGACCGTCGACGAGCTCGAGCTTTCCGTGCGCTCGGCCAACTGCCTCCAGAACGCCGGCATCAAGTACATCGGCGAGCTGGTCCAGAAGACCGAAGCGGAGATGCTCAAGACGAAGAATTTCGGCCGCAAGTCCCTCAACGAGATCAAAGAAATCCTCGGCGACATGGGACTCGGTTTCGGAATGAAGATTGAAGCTTTCGATCCCGAGACGTACTTCGCCAACAAGAAGAAGACGGACACGGGCGAAGCGCTCAATTAGTTTGCAGTAGTTAGGAAGTTGTTATGAGACACGGTAAATCGGGCAGAAAACTTGGCATGGACTCGGATCAGCGCCGGGCGGTATTCCGCGGGCTGACGATGTCGCTCATCGAGCACGAAACCATCCGCACCACGCCGGGACGCGCGAAGGAACTTCGCTGGTTTGCCGAACGGGTTGTGACGCTCGCTAAGCGGGGAGATCTCGCCAACCGCAAGCGCATCTACCAGATTCTCGGTCACACGAAGACCAGCGCGAACGGCAACAACCGCACGGACAACGCCGTACGTAAGCTGTACGATAGCCTGGCTCCCCGGTTTCAGACCCGGCCCGGCGGCTACACCCAGATTCTCCGTCTCGCGGACAACCGTCCCGGAGACAACGCTCCGATGTGCCTAATCCGCTACATTCCGGAAGAAGGCACCAAGAAGGCCAAGGGCAAGACTCCGGTGAAGCCGACGAAAAAGACGGCTCCCAAGAAGGAAGCCAAGGCCGATAAGCCCGCGAAGGCCGCCAAGGAAGCGAAAGCCGACAAGGCACCGCAAGACAAGGCCTCGAAGAAACCCAAGGCGAAGGAAGCCAAAGACAAGGAATAAACCGAGCCCGTGACGACAACCAAGAGGAGATTCGGAGTAGGGTTTGCTTCGATCCTCGTGGTGATTGGTCTGCTCGTTTTGCTCGGCTTTCTTCCCGACTGGGTACGCCCTACCCGATTCCAATACCAATCCTCTCAATCGACGGATGCCGCCGAAAAGGCGCTTTTCCCCCTCGATCATTCGTTCGTGGTAGTGGCGGGACGGGGAGTTCTTCCGCCGGCCCTGAAAGGCCGCGGACAGGTGACCCTCGGAGACCTCGCGACCCATTCGCCTGGCGGGATTCTCGTGAACTTTTGGGCAACCTGGTGCCCGCCCTGTCTCGACGAGCTGCCGGCACTCGACTACCTGAACCGCCAGCTCCAGCAGCGCCCCAAAGACCAGCTTCCGATATTGGTGACCATTTCGGTCGACGAGTTCGCGCAAGACGTGACGGGACTTTTCGAAACGCTGGATTTTTCGCCGACGGTGCTCGTTCTTCACGACCCGAACGGATACTTCTCCGCCCGGATGGGCACCACGCGCTTTCCCGAGACCTATTGGATGGAGCCTAGCGGCGCCATCCGTCACAAGTGGATAGGCCCCCAGAACTGGCTGTCCGAAGAAGTCTTAGGCACTCTCCACGCCCAAGCGCGGCTATAATAGATCCCGATGAAGTCCCTCCTATTGATAGCGTTCCTTTCGTTGCCGGGTCTCGCGGAAGAGCCCGTGCTCAAGCCCGAGGCCAATAAACGCATTCAGAAGAACCTCGAGGTACTCAGCGAGAACATCGACCGGGCGAGAAAGAACCTCGCCGCGGCGACACACAACATCGACACCCTGACGGCGGAAATCGGAGCTCTGGAAAAGCTGGAGAAAGAGCACGAGGCCTTGCGGACGAAGTACAAAGACATCGATAAGAGCGGCGCGGACGCGGATAAGACGAAAGCCCTCATCAAGGGCATCGACGATAGCCTGGGGCAGATTGCGATTCAGAAAGTTCCGCTCGAGCGGCAGCTTCAATCCTGGAAAGAACGAGTCACGGTGTACGACGCGAAACTTTCCGAGTTCGAAAAGAAAAAGGAGGAGCTGGAAGCTCCTCCTCAATCTTTAAACGATTCTCAGAACTGAAGCCTTACTTCACCCGGTAGCAGTACGGATTCGCGGGCGAACAGCTGTACTGGTACGGATTGTTCGACGGATAGTACGGCGCCGGAACATAGTTCGTCTGCTGATAGTACGGGTTCGGCTGCTGGTACGGATACGTCTGAATCTGCGGATACTGCGACGGATTCGGCGGGTAGTATCCCGGCTGTCCGTACGGAGAGTAACCAGGCTGCTGGTAAGGCTGCTGATACGGTTGCGCGTAAGGCTGTTGGTACGGGCTTCCGTACACCGGGCAGCTCGGATCCTGATATCCGTAGTTCGCGCCGTATTGGCAATCCCGTCCGCAAGAGATCAGCACGAAGCTGAACGCGAGAACGACCGCAGAAAAAATCTTTTTCATAACTCTCACTACTCCTACCGCAGGGCTATCCGCCCCGCCTCTCGGGTGCCGTACAAAGCAAAGGCGGGGCCAAGTCGTTTCCTGCGGAATTCACCCCCCTTTCCCCGATTGCGTTCGTCTAGTGGCCCACCACAGGTGCCGTTTTTTGTCCCGACGCGGCACGCGCTAGGCTGGCGCCGCACCGGCACTGCAATTTCGCGTGCGGACCCTTATAATAAGGAGACGATGTTCGTTCCTGGGCCACTCCGGCCTAATTTCCTCACCATGGTTTTCTTTCTCCTAGTCATTGCCTCGGTATTCAGCTGTTCGGGCCCGCAACCCCGCAACACTGCTTCGGTCAGTACCGACTTCTCCGACCGCCCGTCCGCCGTTGCCACCGCCCCGAACGCCGTGGACGATCCGGTCTACCCAAAAGCCAAGCAATTCAATGCCTTACTGAAGGACGAATTGCCCAAGGACGAGGTGGAGGGTCTGGAAGAGAGCTGCCGGCTGAACCCCACCGACAACCTCTTTTGCTTCAGCATCATCAACCGCGACTACTTCGAAGAAAAAGTGAAGACTCGCAAGGAGCGCATCGCCTCGGCGGCGTCCCGCAAGCTGCGCCGGGTTTATCCCAAGATCAAAAAGGGAAAGGTCTCCAACTGGGCGGAGATGCGGATGGCCTCGGTCGCGGCGAGCCTGCGTGGAGTCGCGGCGCTAAGCCATGCGAATCTGAACCTTCTCAAGGATCTCGCCATCAAGGAGAAGGCGTGTCCGAACAACGTCGCGATTTCCATCGCCTCGATGCTCGAGGACAACCTTCCGGATAAGGCGAAGCTGGAAGACGTGGCGAAACTTTACGACCGCGGCGGCAGCTGCATCGTGAACAACACGGCCGACCGCGAGAACATGCTCACGCGGGCCGCGCTCTTCTACTACGCCGCCAAGGATTTCGGGGAGACGGAACGGCTCTTGAAAGAGTCCATCGGAACGCCGTCGAGCTTCGTCGCTCGTCCCATCTACTGGCTCTACCGACTCTACTCCGAACAGAAGAAGGAATCGGAAGCGAAGAAGCTCCTCGATAAGCTAGAGACCGAGTACCCGTTCTCGTTCCACACCCTCATCGCGATGACGGCGAGAAGCGAGGATCCGGGCAGCGTCCTGCTAAAGCGCAATCTGCACCAAACCACCCGCTCGAACCAGATGCCTCTAGTGAACCCGCTTATCGAGCAGGTCGAGATTCTGCACCGGCTGGGCTTCGACACCACCGCCTCCCAAGTTCTCAACTGGGCCGTCGCCGAGTCCTACGGCATCGAGCCGGAAGTGAAGATTTATCTGGCAGAGCTGAAGAGAGAGCAAGGCGACTACCACGGCAAGATTTCGATTTTGACGGACGTGCTCTACAACAATCCGAACCTCGTCTCGAAAGAGACGATGGAGCTGTACTTCCCGAAGGTGTTCTTTCCTATATTCGAGCGCCAGTCCTCCATCGTGGATCCGTACTTACTGATCTCCATCGCCCGCCGCGAGAGCGCCTTCAACATCAAGGCCGTCTCCTCCGCCAACGCCCACGGGCTGATGCAGCTACTGCCCGCCGTTAAGAAAGAGCTGCGCAAGGACAACAATCTCTTCGATCCGAACGACAACGTGGAAGTAGGCGCCCACTACGTACTGAAGCTCCTGAAACAGGTGGACGGGCAAATCCACCTCGCGCTCGCGGCCTATAATGCCGGCCCTCACAAGGTCTCCACGTGGACCCAGCGCTATCCCGCTTCCGATCCGATCCTCTTCGTCGACCTGATCCCCTACCGGGAAACCAGGGAGTACGTGGCCTCCGTGCTGCGCAACTACTACTGGTACCGCCGAATCCACCAGAATGACCAGAACTTAACCCCCCAGCGAATTCTGGAGCTAGCCGTCACCAAAGGCGGCTGACCGGATTAACGTTAACGTTAACATTAACGTTAAGGTTGGCCCCGTTTTGGGGTAGCCTCCGGCCTATGCGCCATACCCTAGTCGTTGTGTTCCTAATTTCCCTTCCGGCCCTCGGGACGGTGGAGAACGGTTTTCCCTCCGTCGCGTACCGCGGTGGGGTGCTCGTTGCCTCGCCGGCCCCTGACCACAAGGCGGAAAACCCGTCCGTTGAAATTCTGGAATCCGAGGAGTGCCAGGCGGCGAGCGCGAGCCGCAACTCACTTCGGGTGAGCGGACGGTGCGAGTTTTTGCGGGCGATGTACTCCTACTACCATCAGGAACCGAAGACCGGCCAGAAGCTCAGAACGCTCATCGGCTTCACCTTCTCCAGCGCGGGAGCGGGCCACTCGCTCATCGTGTCCGGCCCCGTGCAAGGCGCGAAACCGAATTAACCTTCGCTTCGGCGCTTGGTGATTTCCGCGATCATCTTATCGAGGATGATTTTTGCCGACTGATACCGGGAATAACTCGGCGAGGTCGTCGGCACGAACACGAACCAGTCGTTGTATTGATTGAGAACGGGCAGAAGAACCTCGTCCTTAGGATTCACGATCTCGAGAATCGCCGCCTTCTGAAGCAGACAATCCCCGTATAGATCGGAAGAACGCTTGGTCACCATCAGGCAGTGGTTCGTCTTGTCGATCATCGGCTGCCAGTTGAAAGTCGAAAGCGGTGACTGATACTTCTTGAAGACATTGAAGAGATTGCCGACATCCTGAAGATCCGCCGCCGTGAAGGGTCCCGTGGGCTTGGTCGGCTTCAGCAGCTCCTCGATGTGCCTCTTCTCCGCTTCCGGCGTGACCAGCGGATAGCTCGCCACTTCACGGCCGCTCGGCCCCATGAGCTTCGAAAGAAGATAAGTCTCGACGCAAAGGCGATTGCTCTTCGCGACGAGATCCTGACAAAACGTGTAGCGAAAGGTCTCCAGAAGATCGGGCGTGATGGCGGCCCGGCCGAGGAACTTGCGCAGCAGAAAATCGTTCACCGCCGGATAGAACTCCTTGTAGTAGCGGCGGAAACCGTCGATTTCGACGGAGTTACGCACGAAGAAAGCCTTCGTGGCCTCGTGACTCAAGATCGGATTGGCGAGCTCGAGCGGATCGACGCCGTCGGTGACCGCCGAAATCATCTCGTTCGGAATGACTTCCTGAGCCAGCACCGTCTCGAAGTTCACCATGCCGTGGCGTTTGAGACTCATTTGGGCGAGCTTGTTCCTCTGGTAGCGATCCGCGGACCGATCGAGGTCTTCCTTGGTCAGCGGCTTGTCGGAGGCGACGAGAGCGAAATCAGCCGACATCATCTGGAAGACGGAGACGTACTTGAACTTCGAGGAGATGGTCTTCAGCACCATCCGGACGAGCTTGTCCTCGAACGCATAGCCCTGCAGCCACTGTACGTAGAGCCCGTCCTCATTCAGCTTCTTCTTGGCAATCTCGTAGAACTCGATCGTGTACAGATTCTCGACTCCGGCGACCCACGGATTGCTCGGTTCGCTGATCACGAGGTCATACTTGTTCTCCGTACCTCCTAGAAAACGAAAGGCGTCCATCTGATGGAACTTCACCTTCGGATGGACCGAAACACCCCCGTTATAGCGATCGAAATAATGGGCGTTCTGAATGAGGGTCTCGGAAATCTCGATGATGTCCATCTTTCCGATGTCGTCGTAGGCCAGAACGGACCCGGCCGTAATACCCGTTCCGAATCCGACTAGAGCCACTCGGTCCAGCTTACGGGCGAGAAGCGCCGGAATGTGCCCGGTGAGTCCCATCGTGTGGAAATCGCCGTTGGTATTCCCATCGGACTTTCCGTTCATGAAAATCGTGCGGGCGAACTCTTTCCCGTCCCTCGCCTGGGCCCCGATGGCCACCGTCGAGTTGGGTCCGTCCTTGTGAAAGACGATGCCGGAGGCGGAGCCCAGGTACTGCCGGAAGGCCTCCATGCCTTGATAACTTTGCGGCAGCGGCTCCATCTGGCGAAACGGCTGGATGTAATTCTCCTTGTCGAAGTTCGGAATCAGGATGACGCCGATGAGAACCGCCATCCCGGCCACCCCGCCAAACGCGAAAAGAGCCTTCGACGGACGGCGGATCTGCCAGTAGGAATAGGCCGACAGCGCGAGCATCACGAGAGTGACGCCGATGCAAAGCTTGAAGAGATGATCCAGGTTGAAGAAATACAAAAAGAGATAACCGCCGAGGATCGCGCCAAGCACGCTCCCGACGGTGTTCAGACCGTACAGTTGCCCCACCCGATACCCGAGGGTTTCCTGGCGGTCCTTCAGCAGATGAAAGCAAAGGGGTAGCACGAACCCGCAAACGCTCACGGGCACGACCAGGACCGCCAGAAACAGAAGCCCCAGGCCGAACTGGTAGACATAGAAGTTCTCGACCCTGTCCCGGAACATGATGCGAATGAGGTGGGTCCAATAGGGCCAATGGTTCGCGCTCCAATAAACGAAGAGGAGCAAGGCGGAAACGGCGAGCTGGTTCCAAAAAAGGTGAGCTTCCGTGTAGCGGCGGATTTTGCGCGCCACGAGACTTCCGAAACCGAGGCCGAATACGAAGATCGAAACGATCAGCGTGAAGTTGTAATCCGAAGATCCCGTGCTGAGCCCGACTATACGGATGAGGACCGTTTCGAGGCACAGGACGTAGAAGCCGGAACAAAAGCCGATGGCGAAGAGTATAGCCGTGTGGACTCCGAGCGGCTTCGACTCGATCGCGGCTTTCGGATCATCGCCCTCATTTGCCGAGGCGAACTTCGCGAAAAGGAAATACGCTAGAAAAGCTATCGCGCAGTTCAAGGTTCCCGCTACCGTCGACGACCCCGCGAGACCGAGATACGGAATGAGGAGGTAGCCGGCAAGCATCGAGCCGAAACAGGCGCCCACTGTGTTGAAACCGTAAATCCGCGCGTGAGTTTCGCTTGCTTCGTCCAAATCCTTGGCAAGCCCCTGGGTGAGAAGCGGCAAGGTGCCGCCCATGAGAAACGTGGGAAACCCGATCAAAGCGACGGATAGAACGATGTCGACGAGGAGGTTCTGAACGCCGAACCAGCCGTACAGGGTCGAAGTCAGCGGGAAAGCGAAACCGAAAAGATAGGGAAAAATAAACGCCCACACCGCCAGACACAGCTCGACGATGGCGTAGGCCAGAAGCAGATTCCAGCGCTTCCACCTGGTCCAGCGGCCGAACACGATGTAGCCGGCGCAGATTCCACCCAGAAAGATCGCAAGGACGACGGCGGTGGCTCTTGCCTGAGCTCCGAGAAGAATCGACAGATAGCGGTGCCACACGACTTGGTAAACCAAGCCCGCCGCTCCCGAGACGAAGACCAACGTGAATATCACCACTTTCGCCATCGAAGGCGAAAGCGGCCCAGCCGAGAGCGGGCTCGCCGCCACGGAACTCTTCGTTCGGTAGTCCTTCATTTACTTTCCTTTCGCGAACTTAAGGACGAAGCGCCGCCATTTTCGACAGGATGTTCTTCGCTTCCTGCAGCTTGGCGTAATTGGGCGCTTTTTGATTCAAGGTCGGGAACCATTCCAGGTACTGCTGAATCGACGAGCTGAGATCTGGACCGGGAAGCCTGGTCGTCTCGAGCACGAGGATCTTTTGCAGCAGACACTCGCCGTATAGCTCGTCGGCAAGAGTCGTAGTGCGCAGGCAGTAATCCACGCTGCCCATCAAATGGGTGACCGGCAGCCGCGCTATGGGCGAGGCGAACTTCTTGTAAAGGTTGAAGAGGTTGTTCACCTCCTGCAGATCCTCGACGCCGAACTTCTTCACGGGCGGCTCGTGGAACTCGTTGATGCTGGCGAGCTCCCGAGGCGCGAGAATGCCGACCATGTTGCCGGCCGGCTCGACCTTCGGCTGCAGAAACCGGTGAAGAACCGTCGTCTCCTCGCAAAGATATCGAATCTTGCTCATGTCGCTGTCGCAGAATGCCTTCTTGAAAGACTCGAGAGTTTCGAGCGACGGCGGTTTGTCCCCGAGGTAGAGCGCGAGCAGCGAGGAATCTATCGCCGGATAGAACTCCTTGAATTTGCGGCGCGTGCTCTGAATGTTAGCTCCCTCGCCGGCGAAAAACGCCTTCGCGGCCTCGTTGCTGAGCCGCGGGCTCTCGAGCCTGTGAAGCTCTCCGCCAGACGCCATCGTACGGGCGATGGGGCCGGGAACGATTTCGAGCGCGAGAATGGTCTCTAGCTTGTCGAGACCGCTGTCGGCCAGATCCTTTTTCAGCTCTGCGCTCGATTCCATCCGCTGCGCGGCGCGGAAAAGATCCGCCCGGGAAATCGGCTCGACGGTGGCGATGAGCCCGAGGTCTCCGCCCTTCAGCTGGTAAACGGAGATGTTCGGGAACACCTCTCCCATCGTGTGCATCACCATCTGGAGGAGCTCGTCGTTGAACGAGTAGGTGTGAATCCACTGGGTGAAGACGCCGTGGGGGTTCAGCTTCGAGCGCGCCGTTTTGTAAAACTCGAGACTATAGAGATTTTCGATGCCGGCCACCCAGGGATTGCTCGGCTCGCTGATGATGACGTCGAAATTCTTTTTCGTTCCGCCGAGAAAGCGGAAGGCGTCCATCTCATGGATGGCCACCTTCGGGTTCCGGGAGACCTCGTGGTTGTACCGATCGAAATAGTGCCGGTTGTTGATGATGGTGTTGGAAATCTCCACCACGTCGATGTTCTTCACTTCCGGATAGAGCGCGAGCGTTCCGATGGTGATGCCCGTTCCGAATCCGATGATGCAGGCATCTTTCGGAGTCTCGGCAAAGAGCGCCGGCAAGTGCGCCAGAAGCAGCGTCGTGAACGCGTCGCCGCGGGTATTGCCGTCGGATTTCGCGTTCACGAACACGGAACGCGAGACTTCCTTGCCTTGAAAGAGGCTCGAGCCGACTCCTAACGACGTGTTCGGGCCGTCGTCCCAAAGCAGGAGCTTCGTATGGCGGCTGAGGAACTCGCCAAATTTCTGCGCTCCCTGGTAAGTGGCTTCAATCGGCGCCGGGTGGCGGAATGGCTGAATCCATCGATCGTGGTTGTACTCCGGAGCAAGCAACGTCGCGAGCAAAGTACCGAAACCGACGACCATCGCCGCGATCTGTTTCGCCTTGCTGGGTTTCGTGGGCCAGTAAATCATTCCGGCCGCCACGACGGTCACCGCCGCCATCAAGACGCAAAGCTTGAACAAATGATCGAGGTCGATGAAATCGAGGATGAGATAGCCGCCGAGGATGGCGCCCATCACGCTACCGACGGTATTGATGCCGTAGAGCTGGCCCACGCGCTGACCGAGGCCCTCTTTCGTGTCCTTCATCAAATGGAAGCACAACGGAAGAGTCAGACCGCAAAGGCCGACGGGAATGGCGAGCAGCAAGAAAAAGCCGGAGCCCAGAAGAAACTGGAAGAAGTAAAAATTCTGTCCCACGTCCCGTAGCGAGGCGCGGAGCACGTGCACCCAGTACGACCAGTAGTTACCCGAGAGGTAGACGACGAAAAGGCCCAGGGTGACGAACATCTGGTTCCAGAACAAACGGGAGATGGAGTACTTCCCGATGTCCTTTACGATGAGGCTTCCGAAACCGAGGCCGAAAATGAAAATCGAGACTACGAGGGTGAAGTTGTAGTTCGAGGCGCCGGTCGACAGCCCCATGAGCCGCATGAAGACCGTCTCGAGACTGATGATGTAGAAGCCCGAGAAAAATCCGACGACGAGAAGGCTGATCTGAGCCGGCGTGAAAGCGCCGGCCTTGTCCGCCTTCGAGGGCGCCACCACTTCCTGAGGAGCCGACCATTTGGCGAACAGGAAATAGCCGATGAGCCCGACCAATACGTTGATCATTCCGGCGAAGGTGACCGTAACCGGAAGATCCGTCTGGGGAATCAGGAAATAGCCGGCAAGCAAGCAACCCAAGCAGGCGCCGACCGTGTTGAAACCGTAGATGCGGGCGTGCGTCTTGCTCGCTTCCTGCAGGTCGTCGCTGAGCCCCTGGGTCAGAAGCGGTAACGTGCCTCCCATCAGGAACGTGGGAAACCCGATGAGCAACGTCGCGAGGACGATGTCGATCAGGATGTTGGTCAGGCCGAGCGTCGCATACAGCTTCGGAACGACCGCCATCGCTCCGCGGAAAAAATACGGGAAGAGAAAGCCCCAGAAGCCGAGCGCCACTTCCACGAAGCAGTAAACGAGCAGCAGGTTCCAGCGCTTCCAGCGCGTCCATTTTCCGAAGGTGTAGTAGCCGAGGGAGATGCCGCCGAGGAAAATTCCCAGCACGACCGCGGTGGCGCGGGCTTGCGCGCCCAGAAGAATCGCCAAGTATTTGTGCCACGCGACCTGGTAGATCAATCCGGAAATTCCGGACAGAAAAATCAGGGCATAAAGGATGGGCCGGCCTACCTTCGAGGAAACGCGCATGGGTTACTTAACCCCCTGAAAAACGTAGATAAGAGAATGCGTTAATCCTATTAGACGAGGGCGCGAAGCGCACCCGAAAATTGAATTTTAACGCAGCGAGTTCAGATGAAATTCAGGTGAGCGGGAGAGTCGCCGTCGGGTTGCTTGGGAGCGACTCGGCCCTTTTGAACGCCGTCGAGGTACTCGTTCACTTTGTGCTGTAGGCAAAGAGTGCCGCACATCTTGCGGGCATCGAATTCCGGGGAGGCGAGATAGTTCATCACTTCCCAGTAGCGCTCTCCCTTCACCAGATCGCGGAAGCGATCGGTGACGATGTTGCCGATGTGAAACTTCTTGTAGCTGTCGTTGAACAACATGCCGCACGGGGCCACAAGCCCGGAACCGGAGATCTGAAGAATGAAGGGAGCCCCGTAACAGCGCTGGTAGGAGCGTTTGCCCTCTTCCAATATTTTGGACCACTTGACGCGGACCTTATAAGTATCGTCGGAAAGCGCCTCCGCCTCCCGCAGCTTGTCGTGGAGACGGGCATAGGCCGAGTAGTCGACTCCGAGAGTTCCATGCTCGTCGTCGCTGCAGTGCTTAATGACCAAGTAATCGGGCCTAAGTTTTTTTCCAAGCTGGGCGAGCGGAAGAATCTGATCCTCATACTCGGGCATCAAGACCATCTGGAGACCGATGGTGACGCGAAGCCCCAGCTCTTGCTTGAGCCGGGCCATGGTGGAGATGTTGTCGCAAACCTTGTCGAACCACTCCCGCTTTACCCCCATGATTTCGGAGTAGCGCCCGGGTTCCCCAGCGGTGATGTTCACCCGTAGATAAGTGAGATGGGGAAGAATCTCCCGCAACTTTCTCTCGCCGAGCACGAAGGCGTTAGTGCCGACGGCCATGTCCAGCCCGCGGCTCGCCCCGTACTGAATCGTCTCGACGAAAACCGGAGACAGGGTGCTCTCTCCATCGGAGACTAAACTGATCGCCTTCACGCCGACCTCGGCGCAGTCGTCGAGAAAATTACGGATCACGTCGCGCGTGATTACCGCGCGCTCGTTCTCCTGCATCATCGCGTAGCAATAGTTACAGGCGAAGTTGCAAGCGCGGGTCAGAGCCATGTCGATGGTGACGGGCGCGATCCGCTCGCCCCGCTTCCACGCGGCGAGCCTCTCCTGATGCCAGGCCACTTTCGTGCCGTCGAGAATCAGTTCGGTCGCTTCGCGGGCGAATCCCATGGCTCCTCTTAGCTAGGTGACCGGTCAAAGGGAACCGGCTACACTCAGTACCGAATGCAGATTACCACGAGACGATTCCAGCTGAACTACGAAAGCCTCGTCGAGAACTACGAGACGGGCCTCTCCACGCAGCTGCGCAATTTCAAAAGCGGCCCCGACTTTCTCGAGACCTGGGTGCACGACGCCGACCCGCGGCGAAGCGTACTCGGCATCTTCGAAGCGGCGAAAGACGCCGGCGTCGAGGAACTCGGGCTCGATCTCGGATTCGGCGCCATCGGGCAATTCAATGTCTCTACTCTCGGCAACGAGCTTCGCGAGCTGGGTGAAGTTCGAATCGCCACCACGGAGAGCGGGGCGCGCATCACGGTGAGCTTCGGCTGACATGCACCCATGCTACGAGGCCAATCTCGCCCCTTTTCGTTTGAGCCCGAAGCGGCAGGGATCCGCCGGGGCGGACTGGAAGACTCTTTCCGAACTGAACGTGCATTTGTCTTTCCGTCTCTCCGCCGAACAAATCATTCTGGAAGCCCGGCACGAGGGCGCGACGGACGACGTGCAAGCGATCCTCGAAGCCTTCT
This sequence comes from uncultured Pseudobdellovibrionaceae bacterium, assembly GCA_964653655.1. Classification (GTDB taxonomy): domain Bacteria; phylum Bdellovibrionota; class FAC87; order UBA2466; family UBA2466; genus CAZZHG01. The sequence goes on along the minus strand of CAZZHG010000060.1, from coordinate 6,852 downwards.
GCCGTTTCGCCGAAGGCCTCCCGCTTTCCGAAGCGAGGGATCACGGAGCCCTTCGTCTCGAGTACTCCTTGAGATCTCCGGACTGCGACCCGCCCGTCTCGGGTCTAGTCATGCCGGAGAACGCGGACCCCGCTTTCGGAGTCCTGGTCCGCCTGCTCCATCAGATTCCCGCGTGCGGGGAGAGATTCTGGTCGCCGCCGGCCCCGCCGGCCTGGAGAAAGCTTTCGCTCGCCGAAAGGCACTACCGTCTTCTCACCGCGGTTCAGGAAGAATTGAAAAACCTGGGTTACGCGGGCCCGGAAGTGGAAATCGTTCCGACGAGCGGAGCCGATCGCTGGCTCATCGGATTCGGAAGCGAATCCGCGCCGCCCGATTTTTTCCGTCTACTGCTTTCTCTCGAAAAAAAGGTCAGAGCCGTGACGGGAACTTACGTGGAGATCTTTCTCGAAGGAAAGGAGGATAGGAATCAACGCCGTGCCAGAGAAACCCGGAATCACGATCTGCATCCCGGCGCTTAACGAGGAGGCAAACCTCGAAGCGGCCGTAAAGGGCGCCGCCGAAATGGCCGCTCGCCATTTCGACGAATGGGAGATTCTTATCTTCAACGACGGCAGCACGGATAGCACCGGGCGGATCGCCGAACGGTTGTCGCGCGAGAACGAAAGAATCTGGGCCTTCCACCACGAAAAACCGCGAAACGTCGGCGCCTGTTACGCCGAAGCGGTCGAGTACGCGTCGAAAACTTTTCTCATCATGGTCCCCGGAGACAACGAGAACGATCCCCGCGGCCTCGATGCCATCTTCAAGATGGCCGGAGACGCCGACTTGATACTTCCGTTCACGGAAAATCCCGAGGTCCGCTCCCCCCTTCGTCAGGCCCTCTCCCGTCTGTTTACGGTCGCGCTCAACGTCGTGTCGGGCCGCCGCCTCAAGTATTACAACGGAACCGTCCTTCATAAGGTGGCGCTGCTTCGCAAATGCCGGATGCACACCACGGGCTTCGGCTATCAGGCCGACCTGGTCCTCCAGCTACTGAGGACCGGTCATACTTACCGCGAGGTGGGCATTCCGATTCAAGCGCGGCCGGGCCGCAAGTCGCGGGCCCTTACCTTCAACAATTTCCTCGATATAGGCTGGTTTCTCCTGCGCCAGTTCCGCCCCATTCAGCGTCTGACGTAAGAAAGAGCGAGAGCGTGAGCGAGCGCAAGGACACCTTCCCTTTTGGAACGGGTGGTGACGTGAGACCGCACTGATTCACTCATTAGATCAAGAAGTCTTCCTTGCGCTCGCTCTCGCTCACGCTCTTCCAAGGTTCCCCTTCCTTTTTTGGGCTTGCGGGTGACGTTTTACGGCTCTCCGTCCATCCCTTCGACCCCTGTTTAAGCACGAAACAAGCGTAAGAAACCGGGCACCTCCCTTGCATTGCTTCGGCCCGGAGAGAAGCCCGCGTGCTTTGGCGCGCGAGCCTAGTTAGGGGGAAGTGGTTGATTCAGCATCACCTAAATCTAAGCAACATCACTAAGGAGACGACGTGAAGATCACAACGAAAAACGGCTCCGATTTGCGTCCGGTGGACGGCGATTTCGTCACCACCTCGCTCATCGAGCTGGCCCCATCGGGGCTGAGCCGGATCCCGTCCAACGTCGTGTTTCTCATCGATGCTTCAAGCTCGATGGGAGGCAGTAAGTGGACGATGGTTAAGCAAGCGGTCGAAGAGCTGGTTGGCTCTTTGAAGAACGACGACCGGGTAGGCGTCATTCTGTTCGGGTCCACCGCGAAGGAAGTGTTTCCCTTGGCCTCGCTCGCGGAAAACCGCGATGCGATGCAGGGAGCGATTCGTAAGCTCGAGAATCCCTCGGGCGTGACGAACCTTCAAGACGGCCTCAAACTCGCGTATCAGGCGTTCGAAGCGCGGTCCGATAAGGACAAGATCAAGCGCGTGAATCACGTGATCCTGCTGACGGACGGATTCCCGACCGACAATCAAGGGTACCGGGTCGAGAATACGCACAAGTACGAGGAAGTCGTGCGCAAGCACGAGCACATCACGATGACCGGCGTCGGCATCGGCTCGGCCGATGATTACGACTCGGACTTCATCTCTCGTCTGTCGGAGCTTGGTCGCGGATCTTATTACCACGCGAACGATCTCGAGAAGTTCAAGGAAGGCCTGAAAGCGGAAATGGAAAAGCTTCAGTCGTCGGTCGTCGGCGACCTCGTGCTGAAGTTCTCCGACATGAACAGCAAGTTCATGCGCATCGCCAAGGTCGCTCCCGAGATCATGATCTACGACATCCCCGGCAACAGCCGTGGATTCGATCTCAAGACCGGCTCCATGACGAAGGACACCACGTCTTTCGTCGTTCAGGTGAGCTCGAAGGCTCAGGGCGCTACCGGTGACGAGGTGAAACTCTTCACGGTGACGGCCGAGTACGACGGCAAGGCCACGGAGTCGATCGAGGTCAAGATCCGTAACACGGAAAAGCAGGATGATCTCACGCAGATCGACCCTGACGTCTTCCGCGCCATTCAGATGCTCCAAGTGCACATGAACGGCGAGAAGATTCAGGAGTCCATCGAGTCGGGTGACAAGGCTCAGGCCGCCCGCCTCATCGAAAATACGACCCGGATTGCCAGCAATCTCGGTCAGGACAAGGTCACCCGGGCGCTCACGCGCCTCGCTACCGACATCCAAAAAGGGAAGTCGGTATCGGATGACCTGGCGACCATCAAAGACGAGTCGAAGAAGACCCGTCTTTTGATGTAACCAGTCCGGTTACTACTCAAAGCTGCGCGGCCAAGGTCCCTTCTGGGGGCCTTGGCCGTACGGCTGTGAGATCCCTGGAGGGGGAGAAGGAAGTCAGTGGAAAAGTGCCCGACATGTTCGCAGAAGATCGTACCGGGGTCGCTGTTTTGCGACGGCTGCGGCGCGACCATTGCTGCGGTCAACGTCGCGCGAAAGCTCCGGCAATCTTCTTTCACCACCATTAAAGACACCAAAGGCGGAGCCGGCCTGCTTGCGCCCGGCGAGCGCATCACCGGCCGCCGCAAATACATCATCGAAGAGTCCATCGCGAAAAGCGGCTTCGGCGCTACCTTCCGCGCGAAGCGCACCAACGACGACAAAGTGGTCCTGATCAAGCAGATGCTCGAGCAGAGCTCCTACGATCAGTTCAAGACCCAGCTGATGGAAAGCTTCAAGCGCGAAGCGAAGTTTTTGAAAAGAGTGAAGCATCCCGCGTTCCCGCGGGGCTTCGAGTATTTCGTACGCGGCGGCTCATTCTACCTCGTGATGGAATTCATCAACGGGAAAGAGCTCGCCAAAGCCGTCGAGGACTACCGTAAAGCTAACGGAAAAGTGGAAGACGGCCTGCTCGTCTATCTCGGGATTGAAATCGCCGACGCGCTCGAGCAGCTGCACAATCAGGGTTACATCTACCGCGATCTGAAGCCCCAGAACATCATGCTGGACGGCATCTCGTCCCGCGTGAAGATGATCGACTTCGGAACCCTCTACCATCCCTCGGATTCCAATCCGCTCATTTTCGAATCGGAAGGCTATACGCCGCCCGAGTTCCTCGACAAGACGAAGAAGTTCACCGCTTCAGGCGACATCTATTCGCTAGGCGCTCTTCTTTATGAGATCGCCGAAGGCGAGACGCCGGAGCTCGGAAAGCCGAAGCTCGACGCTAGAAAGCGCGACCCGCGCCTTTGCGAGATCATCAAGAAGTGTCTGGAAGTCGATCCGGAAAAGCGCTACCAGCGCGCGCGCCATGTGAAGGACGAGCTGACTAAGCTCACCCGTACCGGCATCTGGCCTTTCCGCAACAAGAACGCGATTGCCCCCATCGAGCTTTCGGTGCTGCCGAAGACTCTTTACCCGTCGACCTGCACGTTCTGCGAATACTGCGGTTTCGCCGATTCCAAGTCGCAGGCGGGATATTGCAAGAAGTGCCGCGTGCCCCTTCGCGTGGGCAAGCTCGTGCTCGATGAAGGAAAGGAAACTCAGAAGGAGTTTTTCCTCTATGCGGACGAGACCATCATCGGCAGCTCCGGCAAGTCGCACTTTCCAATCAAGGACCCGAAGGTCAACGAGGGCATCAAGCCCGAGCACCTGAGAATCTTTCGAATCAACACGGGCCTCTGGGTGGAATCCATCCCGAAGGACGGACAGTCGACCGCCCTCAATTCCCGTAAAGTCATCGGGCCCATCGAGCTCGCCGACGGGGACACGATCCAAATCGCCAAGCTCAATCTCAAGTTCCACATTAAAGACGCCTGCTGAGCCAAATCTCCTGGAAATCCCGCGTGCCGGTTGGGGAACGTTTCGTTCCTCGAACTTGGTAACGGGAGGATTCCTATGTTAAGTTTCAAATCGTTGTTTCGTGCCGCTCTGCTCGCTGTAACCGGCCTGAGCGCTTTTACCTCTAACCTTGCCCTGGCCGACGGCCGGGACCTGTGGAGGTCGGACGAAAGCCCCGGCCACTACTTCCTGAAGAACCAGCAAAACAATACCTACATCGAAACGATCAACTGCCAGGCGACCTTCACGTTCCAGGCGGTCGCCAGCGACACCGGCCTGCGCCTGTATGATGCTTCGCGCAAGGTTTACGTTGAGCTACAAAACGGAACGATGTGGCTGAAAGTTGGGACGGGGGCCTGGGGAAAATATCGCAAAGGCCGCTTCGATCACCGCGTGACGTTCACCCACGAAGACTCCGGCGGCGGCCTCACGGGCGCCTTCTGGAAAAAGAGCGGCTGCGGCTGGTCCGAGTACCTGGACGGCACCGCGAACCCGACCTTCCGGTTCACGGAAGTCTCGACGGACGCGGGCAGCGTGGTCATGTACGACCACTCCCGCAACCTGTACGTGAAGCTCACGGGCAGCCAGATGTTCCTCCGCACCGGGGCGGCCGGCGCCTTCAACTTCTTCAAGAAGGGCGGATGGTACTGACCTGTCTGATGATTCAGAGCCCGGGTCCTGCACGGACCCGGGCTTTTCTTTGTCCGCGATCCACCGCAGCAAAATACGCGGGTTGACTCAAGATCCGGATCTTGGGACTATTACTGGGATTCCTTGAGTTTTTACCAACTTATCGACGTGAACCAGACCTGGGGGGGTACGGTATGCTTCGGCGCTTAGCTACAGTTTCGGCGGTTTCGCTTTTCATCTTTTCCACCGGATGCGCGATGCCCGCGCGGTTTCCGATGATGGGCGTTCTTTATACCGGCGTATCGCAGGGCGTGGGCGCAACCGCTCAGCTCAGCATGAAACGCGGAGAAGCCTGCGCTTCCTCCATTCTCGGACTGATCGCCACCGGAGATTCGAGCATCGAGACCGCTCGGAAAAACGGCGGAATCCGCTCCATCGCTTCGGTCGACGAACAAGTTACGGGCTTTCTCGGCATTTACACTTCCGTTTGCACCGTAGTGCACGGCAAGTAAGCGCGAGCGATTTCCGACGTCGCTCGTTTTGACCGATGATCAAACGAGCTCTATTTCCGCTGATTCTTTTTCTTCTCGTCTCGGGCGAAGCCCGCGGTATGTCCGCGTTTGAAACCGCGCGCACGCTGCCCGACGGCGCTTACCGTATCCATTTCGGTTTTCTGGCTACCCAGAGTGTTTCGACCGCCGGTTCGAGCTGGGGGAAGACCGGCGAGATCGGCGGCCGCTTGGGGCTCAGCCGGATCTTCGACCTGGGCTTCTCCTTCGCCGTGCCGGAGTTCACGCTCGATGCGCCCCAGGCCGGACTCGATTTCCGCTTTCAGCTGATTTCGGTCCAGGGATTCGCGATGAATCTTGCGCTCGGGCTCTCCTACACGCACGCGAGCGTTCTAACCGTCTCGCTCGATCTCTTGAGCATCGTTCCCGAGTTCAACGTCGGCTACGACTTCAATCAGTACGTCGCGATCTACGTAGCGGGCCGGGACCAGACTCCCATCATCGCCAAAAGCTCGGCCGGCAACGTCACCACTAGCTCCGTTTTCACGACCACCCTGGGCTTTCGCTTCGGCGATACCTGGGGACTCAGGGCCGAAGGCGGATTGGCCTTTTCGCTCGCTTCCGGAGGAGGCAGCGGCGCCGTCATCGGCGGAACGCTCTTCGTGGGTCAGGGCAACCGCCTGCAAAGTTCCACCGAGACGAACCGCCGGGCGGAGTCCTGGAAGGATCGCCAGTCGGAGCGCGCGCCCCGGGAGCGCACGGCCGGCCGGACGAAAGCCGCCCGCAATCCGTCGAAGACTCTTAAAGTGAAAGCCGAAAAAAGTATCGCTCTCATCACTCAGCCGGAGAACGGAAGCTGGCGAATCGGCGACGGCATCTGCTTTTTCCGAAATGGCGAGAGCCTCGCCTGCGGCACGGTCACGAAATCCGATACGACCGGCGCCGTCGTCCAGTACACGGGAAAGGCCGACATCGTTCCGGGAATGGATGCCTTCCCCACGGGCACCGATCCTTCCGCGCGGCTCCAAGGCCGGCCGGCGCCCCAGGAACAGGTGGACGACCTCGGCGATCCCACCCTCGAAGATTTGCCGTAAATTAACGCGGCAAAACCCGGCCGCTTACATTTGTGGTAGTTATTGAACATGATCCTAGACCCCGTGACTCTCGAGGGCCGCGCCGTGCGGCTCGAGCCCCTCGATCGAAAACATTTCCCCGCCCTCATCGAGATCGGCCTCGATAGGGAAATCTGGAAGTGGACTCCGAATCAGCCCTTCACGCGGCAAGCCGTCGAGGACTATCTGATTCAGGCCCTGCAGCTCCGGGACGAGGGCGCCGCGTTTCCCTTCGCCACCATCGACAAAGCCACCGGCAACGTCGCCGGTACGACCCGCTTCGGCAACATCGAGTCCA
>CAZZHG010000059.1:0-33918 GCA_964653655.1 uncultured Pseudobdellovibrionaceae bacterium | reverse complement strand
TGAATTTCTGTTCGTCCGTTTTGAGATCCGTGGAACACCCGCCCGTTTTGTTGCAAGCCGACAGCAGAAGCACCGCTCCAACCGCAAGCCAAAGATTCGACTTCATTCAGTGACTCCTTAAGAAATTGCCTCCAAGCCTAAGGCTTGCCGAGGGGAAGTTCAACGAACAAAAAAAAGGGGTTCCCCCGAGGGGGAACCCCTAAAACGAGAAACTAACCGCGTTAGGCGGACAGTTGCTTGTTCACCAGCTTGGTCATCTCGAACATGGAGACGACTTTTTTGCCGTTGAAGATCTTCGCAAGGGTCTCGTCGGCACGGATGTTCCGGCGATTGTTCGGATCCTGCAGGTTGCGGCGCTTGATGTATTCCCAGAGCTTTTTGATGACCTGGGTGCGCGGCAAAGCCTTGCTGCCGACGACTTCAGCCAGAGCACTGCTCGGCTGCATCGGCGCCATGAACGCGGCGTTGGGTTTGCGCTTAGAAGTCTTTTTCGTCGTCTTCTTCGCTTTTGCGGTCTTTTTCGTCGTCTTTTTCTTGGCTTTAGCCATGAGTATAACCCCCAATTAGCACAAATGGATCTGTGACTAGCGGAGAATAATACCCGAATTTCCCCTCTAGGCGAGGGGAGTTTATCTTTTTTTTCGAGGGAAACGGACTCGGCGCGGCTCCGAGAGCCGCTTTGCGGGCCGCGATCCGGTCACAGGTCCGGAGATGCGCTACTGGATTGGATCTGCGGCTTAGGATGAAATTTCGCCCAGAGGATTTCGTCGATCGCGTCGTCCTGAGAAATCTTTCCGTCGCGCAATTTCAGATACAAATCGTACTCGAGATTGGGCCTCAGAGCCTTTACCGCCTTGTGCTCGGGCCAAAGATTGATCTGCCGGTTGTCCCCGCCGATTGAGAGCGGAATGAGGTGATCGATCGTGTAGTCCTTCCGTTCGATCTGCGGGATGGCGTAGTCCTCGTAGATCCTTTTCTTGAGGGAACTGGAAACGTTTCGCTCGCAGTAAGGAATGCGTTCCGGGTACCGGTACTCTCTGAAATCGGGATCGGAAGTCGTGCAGAGCTCGCCTTTGGTATCGCCGGCGTCCGGAGTCATCGGATAGCGATCGCCGAAAGCAAAAAGGGAAAAGGTGATTAAGCCAACCAGAAACGCCCGCATCGGAACCTCCTAGTGGTCGATCAAACCCGAGAGCAATTATATAGGGGGCGAGGATTGAAACGAACGGTGCCTTTTGCGACCGGCTATTCGGCGGGCGGAGGATTGAATTTCGACTGCAGCACGAGCACGACGGCCTGAGAGTGCGTGAGGGACCCGGTCTTTAACTTCAGATAAAGGGTATTTTCCAGGTTGTAGCGCTTCTCTTTCACTTCCTTGGGTTCGGGCCAGAGGTTCTTTTTCGAGTTGGACCCCCCGAGCGCCAGCGGAATGAGGTGATCGATAGTGAACTCTCCCCATCGTTTCGACTCGATTCGGTATTCCTTGAAAACGGCTTCGACGATGGGCGGGGGGACATAACGGCGGCAGTAGGGAACCTTCTCCTTGTACCGTCTTTCCACGAACTCGGGATCGGTGGCGCGGCAAAGGACGCCAGGAGTCTTATCCTTAATAGGCGTTCGGCTCGCGAAGCTCACCGAGCAGAAAATGGCCAAGGCCAACGCTGATTTCCCAATCCCCGAAAACTTCATAACGAATGGGCCAGACCCTACCCAAGAATCCTGACGCGATCACCCAAATTTTTCGTTAAGAACTCAGAATGCTTAACTTTTCGTCTTCACCAATTGAGGCGACTAAGTAGCCGAGAACAAAACTTTTTTGGCGTTTTTGCAACACATTGGACCCCCAAAATTGAGCCAGAGGAAACGATTTCACGGAAGGGGAATCTATGGGTAGCACTACGAGGAACAGGCTTTTGGGGGTCGTACTAGCGACCTGGCTCGCCGGCTGCGCGGAATCACCGGTCATGACGTCCGATGAAACCGCGCCCGCTTCAGGAGACACGGCCGCCGTCGAGGCGGTACCGGCTTCCGAGGTCACGGCGCCGGTCCTTCCGGCTCCGGCCGTGAAGCCCAAGAAAAAATTCCGCCGGACCAAGGCTAAGAAGGAAGAGGTGACCGTGGTCGCGACGACGGCGAATCAGCCGCCCGCGCAGATAGCCGCGGTCGTTCCGCTTCCGATGCCGAAAATGGATCCCGTGACCGAGTCCGAGCTGAAACAAGCGGCTCAGGTCCAGGAAGCCGAAGTGGGCATCGTCGGCTTCCTCAGCCAGCACATGTTGGTCGTGATTAGCGCGCTCTGTCTCGCGGCGATCGGCTTCTATGCCTTCGTCGTGTACCCGGCTCGCAAGAACACGAACCAGAATCGCTTCGGTTGATAGCTTCTAAATAGAAATTAAAAAGCCCACTCGTCCTCGCGGATGAGTGGGCTTTTTAACGTTAAAGTTAACGTCAACGTTAACTTTGAATTAGGGTGGCGACCCCTCCGTCGCGCGCATCACTACTCGCCTGCGGAGAGGCCGCCTGGGTTACACACTTATGAAAGCTGTCGGTTGCCCGACGGAGAGATTCGGTAACATTGCCGCTCGCCATGACGCAATATATAAAAAACTAAATATGTGACTCGATGAGTCAACCTGGCGAGCGGCTATAATGGCGGCAAAGGAGACATCGCCATGAACCGAATCGCCTCGCTCTGGCTATTGGTTTTCACGACGGGTTTCACCGCCCTCGCCGACATTTCCGGCGACTTTCATATGATCTCCGATCCCCGTTACCGCATCGCGATCCACGAGGATTTGAAGATGAGCACGAACGTCACGGTCGCCCATCCGAAAACGGGCGTGCCAGTGGCTTTGCATTTCGCGAACGCTCTGAAATTGAATCAGACGAAAACTGTGTACCACTCGCTCGGCTTGTACCGCATGCAGTTCAACACGCCGGGGAAGATCACCTTCTGCAATTTCCCCGCTCTGTTCGAAGCAAAGCTTGGCGCGGACGGCGACGCTCTCACGACGGTATTCACGATACCGCGCGTGTCGGGCCTATCGAGTTTCGGGACCTGCTACCACGAAGGGGAAATCCGCTACAAACTCCCCTTCCGCCGCGACTAGGGATTTTTCCAAAGGCGTGGGTTTCCTTCAAAGGGGTTGAAGTTCGCGCGTCCCCGAAGGTCGCATAATTGTAGTTCCGTCTCATTTACCGGCAGCGCGCCCACTTCAGCGAAAAGCTGAGCGTTCCGTCGGCGGAATCAAGCGAAGCGATGGCTTCCTTGTTCCTCGGCGCGTACACGGAAAGGATGTTGAAGAGATCGAGCGGCACGGTGCCGCCGCCGCAAAAAGGGCGGACGCCGGGCCAGCGGATCGCGGAATCGCGGCGGAAGAAATCATCGTCATAAGCTCCCCGGATTACCGTCGGCTTCGAGCCGCCGAATTGGCGGTAGCCGAACTGAAACCAGCTCGTGAGCCTCATCCACGCCGATTTATCGAGTCCGGCAAAGCCGCGGTAGTCGACGCTCGTGATATCGGCCTGCCAGCCGTTCGGAATCGTTACGGGAACCCGCAGGTGACAATTCTTGGCGCCGACCCGTCCGGAACTTTCCACTCCGTAAGAGCTGAAAAGCAGAGTGATTGCCTCTTCGGTCTTCAAGGACGCGACGGAATTCTTGGGGCAACCGCTACCGGCGTAGACAGGGTTTCCGAAGGGAATGATGCCGGGATTGTCGGCGAAAGCGGTCATGGAAACGAGACAAAGCCCTAATAGCAAAGCGAATCGGCGCACGGCAGGTTCCTCTTCCTGCCTCTTCTCCCCTTATGGCCGAACTCAGATAGAGCAAAGCGCGTGCCCGACCGTCCCCCCCGGCCATTCGGCCGGGGGGACGTCTCAGCACAACGTTCAGCGACACGGGAGCTGCTGTCCGAGGCGGCTCAGGCAAAACTGAGCGGCCGGAGACTCGCAGGGCACTTGCCTGCGGTCGGGGAGTGAAAAGCAACGGGACAATCTCAAATCGACGATACTCGACTGACTGACGACCGCGCGGCCGGGGGCGTACGAATAGTCCTCCGCACGCGCGTCGTTCGCCTGACCCTAATCACCACTCGAGGGAGATAGGCCGAAAAGACTTCGGCCGATCCATCTTTCATTTGCCCCGTGGTTCCGGGGGGTTTCCAAAGGCGGGTTTTTTCCTTCGGCCGTCGGATTTTCCGCCTCATAAGAAGGGTCGCATAACTATAGTTCCGTCCCTTCCCTCACTCATTCTAAGACTCATTCTCGCTCTCATGCTTTGTCCGATCCGAGCCGGCTGGATCTAAGAGAGAGCGAGAATGAGTCTTAGTCTGAGAATGAGTGAAAAGGCGGGGGGAAAAGACTTCGGCCGATCCCTCTTTCGAAGGATCGGCCGAGTCCGGGTTCAACCGACTTGCCATGACCTGCCCTGAACCATTTCAGGGCCGATCAAAGTTTTTTCAGTTACACCGTCTCCATTGGATTCCGTACCGGTGCGTGAGCTGACCGTCGACCGAGTCGATGGTCATCAGAGCACGGCGGTTTCCGCTCGCGGTGACACGCACCTGCGAGTTGATGTTCACGGCGCGGGTCATGCCGCAAGGCGACCACACGACCGCATTCAGCCCGAGGCTGTCGCGGATGTGGTAGTCCCGATCGGCCGGGCCGCTGAAGTTGGACTGGAGCGAGGCCTGAGACGCACCACCTTGAAAGTAGTACGTCGACTTCTGGGTTCCGGTGGCGCCCCGGTCCAGCTGCAGGTAACCGCGGTAATCGACGTCGAAGATGGTGTACGACCATCCGGACGGAAACCGCAGGTCGACCGCGATTTGGCAGTTTTTACGGCCACTCGCGAGCGACACGCCGGGACCTGCCTCGGCGATGTACGAATCGAACAACAAGGTGAAGGCCTTCGCGTCGGGCGCGACGCTTTGAGAGACGGAACCAGCGGGACATCCGCTGCCCGCATACGAAATGCCGGCGATTTTAACTTGGGACGGATTGGGAGAGGCCAGAGCGCTACCGCTCACGGCCAACGCCAGAAGGGCCACGAGACCCCGGCCGGCTTTGTTCGTTAACTTCATCTATTCATCCTCCTGTTGGATGGCGACTCGAACTGTGATTTTGAAAAGGCCCACCACGAGCGTTCACGGAGTTTGCTCAGAACGACCGCGAATTTTCCTGGAGAGCCCGACTCTACCCGGGGAGGCATAAGAGCAATCGACGTGCCAGGCGAAAACGACCGTTTCGACGAGAAATCCGGAAAAATGTTCCGAATCCGGTGGTCTTTTTGGAACAAGAGCCGGTGTCGGAAATTTCGGCTCCACCGAAAAATTACACGCTTCTATCGGGAATTTACTTTGCGCCACACAAAAAAAAGAAAGGCCGGTTGCCCCGAGAGGCAACCGGCCCTTCATGAGTAGCAGCTGAAGCGCTTCTACTTGGCGCGCTTACCGATCGCTTGCACGATCCTCAGCGGCACCGCTGCCACTTGATTCCGTATCTGTGAGTCAGCTGACCGTCGATGGAGTCCGTGGTCATCATCGCTCGGCGGCCGCCGCTCGCGGACACCCGCACCTGAGTGTTCAGGTTGAGCGCGCGGCTCAAGCCGCACGGAGAGAACACGACGGCGTCGAGAGCGAGGCTGTCACGGATGTGATAGTCCTTCTCCAGCGGACCGGAGAAGGTCGACTGAAGAGCGGGACCGCTCGACTGACCCTGGAAGTAGTAATTCGTCTTCTGGAGGCCGGTCGTTCCCCGATCGAGTTGGACGTAGCCGCGGTAGTCGACGTCGACGATGGTGTAGGACCATCCTTGCGGGAACCGCAGATCCACGGCGATCTGGCAGTTCTTGCGCCCTTCTTTCAGAAGCACGCCCGGTCCCGCCTCGGCGACATACGAATCGAAGAGGAGAGTGAAGGCCTTGGCATCGGGAGCGACGCTTTCCGATACCGACCCGGCCGGGCAACCGCTGCCCGCGTAGGCGATGCTTTGGATCTTCACCTGGCTAGGATCGGGTCCGAGGGCGCTTCCCCCTCCGACCGAGATATGCCCACCGAGGGCATTTCCAGCCGACAAGAGCAGCGCCAGGCCGGTCGCTCTCATTCGGCTACAATAATTCAGATTCATGAGTACCCCCATTTTGTTTTAAGTTCCCTGCCTCCCGCTTGCTTGTAAGAGCAAGGGACGTGCCACTAATTCCACGCTCTCGCGGTCCCTTTGTGTCCCTGAATATCGACGAGAAAGTTCCGAAACATCTGTTAAGCGGACCACGTCATCGGCGTGTTCCAAAATCTCCGGACCGCCACGGCGCGGAATCACACCGGAATCGCTTTCCTTTCGCCGAAAAAACGGAACATTCGGAACAGTGTCAGCGAGGGCGTGGTGTTTGGAAAAATTTATAGGGCTTGAAAAGCCTTTGGCACCGGTAGTAAGGCGCGGCAAAAGAAAACGGGGGCGGCCATGGCCGCCCCCGTCACAACTGATTTTATCGTCGATAGAGGCCCGCGTTACCTCGTGCAGTCCTCGACTTTGAAGTACATATGGATGCGATCGATCTTCATCGTCGCCGTTTGTCCGCTGACCGACGCAACCTGACCCGAAGTGTTCAAGCGAAGAATCGGAGACCCGCCGCAGCCCGTCTGAAAGAAAGCCGGCAGACGAATCTGCACGCGGCCGAGTACCGGTTTCGTGTCGGCGAGAACGGTCTTCTTGATCTTGGGGCCGGTCGCGCCCGCGGTGAAAGCCTCGAGGTTGATCGTGGCCTTTCCGCCGAGCGGAAGATTCACTTTGGCTGCGACATCAAGCTGAGAGATCACGAGACGTTTTCCCGCGGGAACCGACAGCGGCATCGCCATCGCGCAAGCCTTTCTCGTGTCGGTGAAACCCGCCGTGGGCCCGTCGATCATCTTGTAGCGGTCGGTAAGGATATCGAGCAGGTTCTTTTCCGAATCGAAATCGAAGTAGTTGCCGCCGTCGCTGACCGGACAACCCGTTCCGTTCACCACGATTTGATCCACGTCCACCATCGCCTCGACGAGATCCCCGTCGACTAGAGGAAGGAGCGGATTGATGCGGGTGGCGACCCGGAGGGAGACCGGAAAGGGATTGATGGCTTCGGAGTAGACGTAGTTGTCGTCGTTCACCCCGGCTGAGCGCAGCATCTCGTGGAACACGAGGTAGTACACGTCGCGCTCCTTCTCGAAGTGCTCCACCCAGATTTCCTTGCGGAGGGTGACGAGGTCTTTCACTCCGATGGCGTCCACGTCGGAGCCGCCGTTGTCTTTGAGCTCTCCTTCGGCGACCGCGACTTTGTCGATGGTGAGAGTGTCCTCGAGCTTCTGTACGTCGAGCGACTTCTTCAGCACCAGTTCGGCGCCTTCCTTCGTGTCTTTCAGATAGGCGACTATGGCGCGCCCCATCTTTATGTAAGTGGCTCGTACGTGGTCTCCGCCGTTCCCCTCTCTGTTTCCGGCGGTGCCGGAGAAGAAGGGGATTACGAGGAGGGCCAGTATCACCATCGTCTTTTTCCGAATTTCACTTTTCATCGGTTGCCTCCTTTCGTGAGGTCAGCGGAAATACTTGTATGCAAAGTTTGTACACATCCCTTTTGACACCGGATTCCAAGTACGCGCACAGCCTGTCCTGGAACTCCCGGATCATCTTCTTGGCGACGGGAAGCTTCGAGGGATCGATGGCCATGGTCGTCGCCGTGAAGTCGCGCTGCTCGATCGGGTCTTCCTCCAGAGATCGGCGGGCCATCTCCAGGTTCTGGCCATGGGCCTTTCTGAGGCCCATGTCCCGAACCTCGTCGGAAGTGGAGTAGCCGTTACCCGTCGGGACGAGCTTTCCCTTCGGATTCTTCTCGAGAAGTTTCAGCCGTTCGAGCCGATCGAGAGCGGCTTGGGCATCTTGAGCGCGGATGCCTAGCCGCTCCGCAATCCATTTAGCGTCCCCCTTGAAGTCCACGGTCTCGGCGAGTGACAGGATACCGAAGTGGTACCACTCGCTGATGACGTGGAATTGGTCGGTGGACAGCTCGATGTAAGGCGACTGATACTTCGATTCGGGATCGTTTTCCGGATGTTTGTCGACGAATAAGTCGACGATCCCTTGAGTCTCCTTCGGACTGAGGCAGAGGTTTTTCAGGAGCCGCTCGGCCAGCTTCTTCGAGACGCGCCTTTTGCCGTTCAAGATTTCCGACAACGCGGAGGGGCTGACGGAAAGCTTGCGGGAAAACGCGCGGAGCGAGAATGCGGGATTGCGCAGCTGTGCTTCGATGAGCGCTTCGTTGAGTTTTTTCTGGATGGCGAGTTGCGCGGTGACCGGTCCCAAGTGCCCCCTCCCCTCATTTCGAGAGATAACAGAAACGAAAAACCGGATCTACCACTTTTGGAACAAGTTGTTCCAGAATTATTGGAACGTGGAACGCCCCGCCGAACGAAACTTACAGGGTCAAAAGGGCCCCGGCTCACCCGCCGGTGTCCGAGTGACACCGAAAAGCCCGTTTTTTCGCCCATATCCCCTGGCATGCCCGGTGCAATCTCAGACCGCAGAGTGGACTGGGAGGTTCGATGTTTATTACCAAGTGGATGGCAGCTCTGGCCCTGATCGCGGTTCCCGCCTTCGCCGAAAGCCCGAATCCGAGTGAAATCTTCATCGAAAAAGTGATGTACAACGGCACAGGCTGCCGCCCCGGTTCCGTCGCGAGCCAGCTTTCGGGCGACGCTCAAGCCTTCACTCTGCTGTTCGACGACTACATCGTCGATACCTCGAAAAAGGGAAAGCCCGACCCGGACTCGAGCCCCGAGCCCATGCCCGCCCAGAAGGCGTGCAACATCGTTTTGGACATGCACGTTCCGCCCGGCTGGTCCTTCGCTCTGTTTTCCGTCGACGTGCGCGGCTTCGCCCACCTCAGAAAAAAGGCGCAGGGCTTTCAGCGCACGGCCTACTACTTCAACGGCAACGAGAAGGAGATCGATCGCTATGAGATGAAGGGACCCGTCGAGCAGGATTACTTCCACCGGATGACCACTCCCGTGGATCAGCTCGAGTTCTCGTCCTGCGAGGGCAAAGTTCGGAACCTGAAGATCCGTACCAGCATCCGCGTCCAAGGACGGGGAATGCTGACCGTGGATTCCACCGACGGGGAGCTCAAACAAAAGTACGGCATGGTCTGGAAGAAATGCGCGCAGCAACCCGCGCCCAAACCGAAGCCTAAACCACACCGGCCTTAATCAGGCGCGATCTTGGGGGGCCGGCGGCGAAGGCCGCTTGCCCGTGGGCACCGTGGGCACTTCCACGTTCAGCGATCGGCCGCTCGCCTGCTCGAAGACCGCGAACGCGGTGGCCAACATGCTGGTCATGTCGCCCACGTTAGAAGGCACGATGATCGCGTTCGAATCGCGGGCGAACTTTCCGAACTCGCGCACGTACTCCTCGGCGATGCGAAGGCGCGCGGCAAGCTGCCCGCCCGAGCTGTCGAGGGACTGAGCAATCATCTTCAGGCCGTCCGCGGTCGCTTTCGAGACGGCGAGAATGGCGGACGCCTGGCCTTCCGCTTCGTTGATCTGCTTCTGGCGCTGGGCTTCGGAGTTCTTGATCGTCTCCTGCTTCACGCCGTCCGCGCGGTTGATCTTCGCGTCGCGCTCGCCTTCGGATTCGAGAATCTGCGCCCGCTTGTCGCGTTCCGCGCGCATCTGCTTTTCCATCGAGGCCACGATGTCGCGCGGGGGCTGAATGCTGCGGATCTCGTAGCGGAGCACTTTGACGCCCCACGGGTCGGTGGCGTGATCGAGGGCCAGCACGAGAGCCTGGTTGATTTTCTCCCGCTCCTCGAAGGTTCTATCGAGATCGATTTTACCGATCTCAGAACGAAGGGTGGTTTGCGAGAGCTGAACGACCGCCTGCTCGTAATCCGAGATTCCGTAGGAAGCTCTCGAAGCATCCAGCACGCGGTAGAAAATTACGCCGTCGATGCCCACCTGGACGTTGTCCTTCGTGATGCAAATCTGCTCGGGAATGTCGAGTACCACTTCCTTCAGAGTGTGCCGGTAGCGCACGGAATCGATGAAGGGGATGGTGACGTGAAGGCCCGCCGACAGAGTGCGGTGGTATTTGCCCAGCCGCTCGACGATGAACGCCGACTGCTGAGGCACGATCCGCACCATCTTCGCCACGAGGACGAAAGCGAAAAACGCGAAAACCACCGACATGAAAAGAAACGAACTTAGATCCATAGTTCCTCCACGAAACGCCGCCGGGAATTTACTCCACGGCCTTGAGATACAGCCGGACCCCTTCGGTCCGAACCACGCGAGCACGGCCACCGCGAACCAGCGCGACGTCGGATTCATTGACCGCCGTCCAGGTCGTGCCCTGATACGAAATCGATTTAGTTCCCCTGGCCGGAATGTCCTCGGTCAGATCGAGAAACTCGTCGGAACGATAGCTATGAGGCCGGCCGAGACTCGCCTGGATCTTCTTTCTCAGGGTGAAAGTCAGCAAAATGCCGAGCGCCCCGAAGATGACGATCTCCACCGGAAGATTCGAAAGGCCGAGCGCTTTGAAACCGGACACCAGAAGGGCGGCCACGCCGAAAAACAGCAGAACGAAAGTGGAAGTGAAGACTTCCGCAAGTATGAGAACGATTCCAAGCGTCGCCCAGATGATCGTAGTGGACATAGCGCCTCCCAGGCCGAAAGAGCCCCTATCATACTCGGACGGGATCGAATGAAAAGGAAGACCGGACGCCACCGTAAGAATCCGGTTCGACTAGGGTTTCCAGGCCAAGTCGCCTCAAGCCTGGACGGGTTGGCTCTTGGGAAGAAGCAAAACGAACCGGGTCCAGGGAGAGGTCCGGTCGAGAAAGAGCTCGCCGTGGTGGGCCCGGGCTATGCCGCTCGAAATGCTGAGGCCCAGCCCCGTTCCCCGGCCGACGGATTTGGTGGTGAAAAAGGGCTGCAAAATTTTGTCGGCGATCTCCGGAGAGATGCCGGAGCCGGAATCGGTGACGGAAAACTCGATGCCGTCGGAACATTCCCGGAAAGAGACTTCCACCCAGCGCTCACTCGCGGTGCCGAGAGCATCGAAGGAGTTGTTCAAGAGGTTGATCAGAACCTGCTCGACCTGAACGGGACGGCACTGGAACTCGACGTCGCTCTCGAGACCCGACACCCGGAGCTCGATCCCGTGGTGGGCGAACCGGGCCCGGCAGAGAGCGACCGTTTCTACGAGAATCTTCGAGACCGAGGAATTGCTGAAGGGATCCGTTTCGCCGTCCCTGGCGAAGCTGCGCAGGCCGCGCACGATCGAAGCGATCCGGTCGGCGTGCTTCTGAATCACCTTCGCGCCCTGCTCGATTTCCCGAACCGGGCCGCCGGTCGCCGCCTGGTGCGCGAGCTGTTCCGCTTTGCCCCGGATTATGGCGAGAGGGTTGTTGATCTCATGCGCCATGCCGCCGGCCATTTCGCCGAGAGCCGCCATCTTGGCGTTGGTCAGCATGCGGGCGCGGTGATTGGCGTCCTCCGACTCGTAAATTTCGCGGATTCTGCCGAGAAACCGGATCGCCGTGATCAGGTAGATACCGGTCGCGAAAATCATCAGACGGGAAATCCGCACCAGCACCTCGGCCGGAGGCGGGCTCGTCGCAAACCACGGAGGCGGAAAGGTCACGAAAACGAAGTAGGAGGCGATCGCGAGAATCTGAAAGAACCGCGCGAGGGGCCTCTCGTTGCGTCCGAACAGGATTTCCGGAAACACGATCAGGGAAGAATACAGAAGATAGAGATTCATCTCCCGAGGGTTGCCCGCCGTCGCGGCGAACAGCAGAGCGTGATTGAGCGCGAGAAAGAGAAAACGAGCGGTGCGAAAATTTCCGGTGGTGTTGAAGGCGAGTACGAGCCCCTGAAACAAAACGCTTACGATGGAAGCCGCGTCGTTGAAGACCGAGCCCCGGCCGATGCTTGGCAGCGCCATCAAAGTGATGATGAGAAAGAGCGAGGCGCAAAGATTGATGATGAGAACCCGTTCCCGGGTCGCGAGATCCTGACCCGGACGAACGCCCAGACTCAAGAATGTCCAAAGCTGAGCCCGGACCCGGTTCCACCTATCCACCAAAACAGGCATATGAGGTCCGAGTATGCCACACCGAAACCTTCAGCCAAGACAACTCTACTTAGCTTTTCGCCCGCCCCGTCCCACCTGCTATAGTTCCTCGGGCACCATGACTGAATCCATCTTTCATTTGGCCATCCCCTGCCTGGACTTGGACTCCACCGTGGACTTCTACTGCGGCGTATTGGGCTGCCGGCTGGCCAGGCGGTACGAGGATCGGGTGACCTTCGAGTTCTTCGGGGCGCAGCTCGTCTGCCACCTCTCCACGAAGGACGAGATTCCCGCGGTACCGAAGATCTATCCCCGGCACTTCGGACTAACCCTGGAAAAGAAAGCGAAATTCGACGAGTTGGTGGACTCCCTCATGGGCAAAGGGGTGGACTTCCATACCGCCCCGTTCGTGCGGTTCGAGAAAAAGCGGGAGGAGCACAAGAGCTTCTTCCTGAAGGACCCGGCGAACAACCTCATCGAGTTCAAGTGGTACCGGGACCCGGAGATGAAGTTTTAGCTTTCTTTAAGGTACCGATCGAGCACGCGGGCGGCATCTTTTCGGACCTTGGCCTTCAGAAACGGCGTCCAACCGAGAAGTAGCCCGGGCAGCCCCAGCGCCTGACGGCTCCATACCCAGAAATCGAAGTGGTCATGGTGGGAAATAATTTTCCCGTTCACCACGAGAATGTGCGCCGTCACCTTGTTCACCACGGGCCGGCCCGTTTTGGTGAAGGTGTAGGAAGCTTCCCACCTCACGCGGATGCCGTTTTCCTGCTCGTCCTCGATGCCGAAGGAAATCTCCAGGTCGTCGGCGCGCTCGCACAACATGCGCCACATGCCTTTGGCCCGGTCGCCGTCCAGATCCGGAAAGACGGGATCGGAGAAGTGCACCTGATCGTGGTAGCACGCCGCCATAGCGTCGCCGTCGCGCCGGGCGAATGCCTGATAAAAAGCTTGAACGACTTGATGTTTGTCCGCCATGAGGTTGCTCGTTCCGCTTTCGCCGAGCTTCGGCGCGACAAGCGTTCGCCGATTGTAGCGTTATTTCAGCGCGGCTTGCACTCGAGAGTTACGGCGGCTCCGGAAACGCTCTTTCCAGTGTGGCTGCCGTTCAGCTCGAGACCGTTCAGCTTAAGCGCGACGTTGGACTTGTTGTAAATCCAAAGGCCGTCGGATTCCTTGATGCGAAACGGTTCGTTCACGTAAACGACGAGATGGGTGTAGTCCACGTTGTTCTGGCTGTAGAGCTGGCCCGAGAGAATTTTCGCTCCCTTGCCGGCGCCGCCCTTTTGAAGGGTCATGTCGATCACGCCCTGGAGCTGCTCGGGCTTCGGAGCTTTGTGGTAGGCCAGGTAGTTTCCGGCGAAACCGTCCCCGACCGCGATCACAAGTCCTTCCGAGCGAAGCGCGCCCGCCGCGAGGGAGACCGTGTTGGTTCCCACCGTCACGCGGCAGTCGTTTTTCTCGAACAAGGTTTTCAGCTTTTCCAGGTAGTCCGCTTTGTTACGAAGCGCCGCGATCTCGTCGTCGACGGGAAGAGCGGCGGAAGCCAAGGAAGAGAGAAGAAACAGTCCAATCAGTCCGAATTTCATGAGTCACCCCCAAGCCCCGATCCATACGTGAAAGCCCCGGCGGAAGGGAAGAACGCTCCGCTTCCCACCGCCGGTTGCCTTAACCCCCGGAATCAGAACCGCTTCCCACGGGACCCCGCTTTGGGATAAAGAACGGCCATGAAAACACTAAGCCTGGTTCTCGCCTTTACCCTCAGCCTCGCGGCCTCGGCCGCCGGTTTCGAGTCCCGCTTCCTCAAGGTTAAGGGAGGCTTACTGACGCTGCGGATGGGCATCTACAAGCCCGAAGGTCCGGCCCGGGGAGACATTCTTTACTTCATCGGGTTCGGCGACCGGTTCGACAACCACGGCCCGCTTTTCGCCCAGTGGAACGCCGAGGGCTTCCGGGTGATTTCCTTCGATTACCCCTCCCACGGCGGAACGTTCGGCCCGCTCAATCACCTGAACCTCTACAACTACAGCGGTCTGATGAAACTCGCCGAGAGCGTGGAGAAGGCGACCCGGGAAGAGTCCTCTCGGCCGCTCCTACTCGCCGGCTGGTCGACCGGAGGGCTACTCGCCACCCGCATCGCCCAGACGAACCGCCATTGGGATCGCAAGCCCCAGGCCCTGATTCTTTTTTCTCCGGGAGTGTCCGTGTTCCCCTTCGTCGGCGAGCACGGCATGGTCACCCAGCGCACGCTGACCTCGAATCCGAAGCCGCCTCACTCGGGCCCCATTCGCCCTGGTAGCCCGCTCTTCACGCCGGCCTTCTCCGCGTCGCTCCTGACGAACGCCGCACTTGCCCGCCATCAGGATTTGCCGAACCTTCCCGTTCTCGTCCTCACGGGCGGAGAAAAAGAAGACAAGTACGTGAAGATCGAAAACGTGAAGCAATGGGCGGTCAATCAGCGGGGGCGACGGGCTTCCACTTTGGTGGCCGTGCAGTGCCTCGGCGGTTTCCACGAGCTCGACAACGAGCCGGGAGTGACGGGAAAAACCGTCCGGGATCTCGCGGCGCGCTTCGCTTCCTCGGTTCTCGACGGAAAGGGTTTCTTCACGGGCCTCGCGCCGAACGGCGTTTGCCGCGGCTTCTAAGAAAGAATCTTTCCGAGCACGATCGATTCCGGGCGATAGCCCAGCTTCTCGTAGAGCGATCTAGCGATCCCATTGTGGCCGAAGACGTGAAGCTTCAGCTCCCTGAAGCCCATCGACTTTCCGAGCTCCTCCAAATGACGAAACGTAGCCTCGCCGTAGCCCTTCCCCCGGTGCTCGGGCTCGATGTGGACGTCCCAGACGTAAAGGTAGGGCTTCGCCCGGTCGCGCCGGATTCCGAAGTGAATCGTGCCGACGGCAGCACCGGCGGCTTCGATGAAGTGTACGAATTGGTCCGGGGAATCCACTTTGCCTTCGGGAAAGAGAGTCGCGAAAGATTTGCGCGACTCCTTCAGCCCTTCCTCGGGTGACAGATCGCGGGAGCGGCTCACCTCTTTCGCGAATTGAGAAATCGCCCACCCGCAATAGGTCTCGAATTCACCTTGGGTCATCGGGCGGAAAACGACGCTCATAACGTCGCATTGGGGATCTGCCGAGGGGGAAAGTCAAATTACTCGGGCGAGGCGTTTTCGAAACACTGACGCCCGCCGGACTCGCTGGCGATGTAGGCCTTGTTGAAAGCATCGTCCGTGGAAATCATGTACGGAACCGGTCTCGCCTGTGGGCAGAGGATCATGGTGCAATACGTGGGGCCCCTTCCGTACTCGGAAAGCGTGAAGCCCGTAGCGGCTATCGCCTGTTTGAAGCGGCTCATCTCTTCGTCGGAAATCCGGTTGTACGGACAGATGCCGGTGAGCTGATTCGACTTCCAGGCGTTGAGAACTTCCTGAGCCGTGGTGAAGGGAACCTCGGTCTCGACGGCCAAACCGGTCGCCGAAAGAAAACCGGCAAGAAGAACGATGAGCCCACGCATGTTGCACCTCTCGGGTAGAGAAAGTGCAAGGCACCGGCCACGCCCCGGAGCGCCGAAAGCGGCCGCAAGTGACGAACCTTCAGTCCCTATTCTCACGGAATACGGGCAAAGGCGGCCTTCATTCGGTCACTTACCCTCGTCGGCTTCGGACTCGACGGAGTCAGATTTCTGGCGGGACTCCTCACAGATCGAAGCGTAGCGAGACGGAGTTCGACGTCAGCTGCACGCGATCGAGCACTCCCCTAACCTCGTCGTCGAGCGTGTTCAGGGAAATCAAGGTGAGACCATGAAGCAGCAGAAAGAATCCGCCGTGTACGAGAAAGGCTTTTCCGGAACCGTAGAGCGTATTGCGGCGGACGGGGGTCGCCGCATCGGGGGCGAGCGTCGTCGTAATGGCGCCCGCCATCACGAAAGCGAGGTCCAGTCCCATCAGAAAATAGAGAGAGCGCTGATTCTGATCGAGGTGGGCTTCCGTCTCTCTCAGAGTGAGCTTTCCCGAGCCGCTTTCGCTTAGGATCGCGGCCGCAAGAAACGGGATCGAGGCGGCACCGAAGATCAGGTTCGCGTTGTGAAACCAGTGAGTCTCGCCCGTGGACCCCGAAACGAGTGCCGCGCTCATGCCCATGTTCATCGCTACCCAGGCGGCGTCGGCGATTATGAAATTGCGCATGATCTTCGCCCGCCGCGCCTCGATTCCCGCCACCGAAAGCTTGGGCGCGGCGAAGGCCGAAGCCGTGAAAAGGAGCAAGATACCGACGAGACTGCGTCTCAGCATGGGCAAAGGTTAGACGGGGTACCGAAACAACGCAAATGGAGTGATTCGATCACCAATATTTCAACTTATATCAACATAATGTGAATCCATATTATAATTAAATATTTGATATTATTACTTTATATGTTAGTTAGCACCAAGATATCGATCACTAAAAGTGATCGAATAGTCTTGACTCTCGAATACCGCGATGCGACAATGAACTTGAATCCAACACCACCCAGCCCCTCGGTCCAGATAGCCCGGAGCGGTTATGAACAAACCGGATATTCGCCACTACCACGATTACCGGCTGTACCTTAAAGACCGGATCGCCTTCGAGAAGGAAAGCCGGCCACGCTTTTCCCTGCGAAAGCTCTCGGAAGAAGTGAAAGTGGCACCCGGCTTTCTCCCGATGTTTCTGTCCGGCGACCGCTCCATCTCCTCCGAGATGCTCGAGCGGGTGGGAGCGGGGCTCGGCCTGAACCAGGAGGAACGCAAATACCTCCAGGGCCTTCGCACCATCGCGGAAAGCCAGTCCCAGGATCTTCGCCTGGAAGCCCTCGAGGAGCTGCAAAAATCCAGAGGCTACCGCGAGAGCAATCCCAAGGAACTTGAAGTGCGCCAGTACCTGACGGAATGGTTCAATATCGTCATTCGGGAACTGGTGAACGTGGACGGATTCAAGTGGGACCCCAAATGGATCCGCTCCCGCCTGCGCGTGAAAGTGCCCCTCTCCTCCGTGGAAAAGGCGATGGGCTTTCTGCTCGAAAACGGATTCGTGCGCAAAGACGGCGGCAGAATGCGGGTGGTGAACAAGAAGCTGGAATGCACCGGCGAGATTTTTCGCCTCGTGTTTGGCCAATTTCACCGGGAAATGCTGAAATTGGCGTCAGAGGCATTGGACACGGTTCCCCATGCGGAACGTTCCATAACGGGGCTTACTTTTCCGATCCCGGTGAACCGCTTCGGAGAGGTTTTCAAGATTCTGGACGAGACGCTGGATCGGATCGACGCGCTTTCGGCCGATAGCAAAGGCGCCGATGCGGTCTACCACGTAGGGATTTCGCTCTTTCCCCTAACCCAAATGCCCAAACTCAAATAACGAGGAACCTATGAAGTACAAAACCTTCCTTACCTTCACGGCGCTCCGGCTGGCGACCGTCATTGCCCTCTCCGGATGCGGAACGAAGGTCGGCACGGGCACCGTGAACGTTGCCTTCATCAACAGCACCGGCGCTCTCATGAGCAGCATCGCGAGCTTCGGCGCGCGCTCCTTGATCGGGGAGATGGATCTTCAGAGCGGTGGACCGTACCTGGGAGTCGACCCCACCATCTATCAGATGAAGCTCGTGGCGATGTACCTGGTGGAAGATATCGACGGCAGCTCCAACAACGTGGGCGCGCTCACCCGCATCTGGACCAGCAACAAGTGCGATGCGGACCTAACCCTTTGCGGAATAGGCCCGTCCGCCGGCAGCTATATCGTGGATTACTTCGATCTGGCCGCGGGCACGGCGGCCGTGAACCAGACGCTCGCGTCCTACCAGCGCGACTCCGCCGAGGCGAGTGTCAACGCGGGAACCTACCGATACATCCGGCTCGACTTCCAGGGAGCGACGGGAAGCAGCGACCCCACGTCGCCAAATCTGAAGTTCGGAACTTCTTCCGCCCACGAAGTGCGGGCGCAGGTGGGAAACCTCGATGTCCAGCTCGCCGACCCGTTGGTAATCGTCGAGGGGGATACCTTCACCGTCAATCTGGCCTACGATCTGGAAGCGCGCTTCTACTCGTCGGGCAGTGTCGGCAGCCCTCCGTCGGAGGTGAACGGCACGGACAAGTGGACCTGCGACGGCCTGGGCTCGGGAGTGCCTTGCATCGTCGAGGCGCCCTTTTCCCCCTCGGTGACCAAGAACTAAGAACGAAGAGCCGGTTTCCCCTTCGAGCCGAACCTGGACTCGAAGGGGAAACCGGCCCTTGCCATCGCACGCCAATCGGTTCTCCTCTTTAATCGGCGCTTAACGCTTCATCTTTTTCTATCGAAGGAGATACCGTCATTTCGAACACACGTTTGAAACCCCCTGCTGACGGCATCTTGCTCTCGTACATAGGTAAAATGGCCCGCGTTGAAATTTCTCTTCTTATAGATGACCGCTCTCAGTTGCCTTTGGCTGTCCGACAGCACGGTGTTTCCACTGGAGTCGACTCCCGAAAACACTTTCCTTACCACGCCGATCAGTCTCGCTTCGTGGTAGGTGTTGTTGACGATATAGGCGGTGTACTTCCCGTTCTCGCCGGTAGCCACAAACCCGATGGTATAGAGGCTGGGGCCATCGTCATCGGTTCCGCAAGTTAACGCAGTTCGCATGGTGACGGCATTGGATGCCTCGACTCCCGGCAACCCCAAATGAAACAGGGGCAAGGAAAGCCCCAGTAGATACCCGACCCGACCTAACGACTTTTTCATGAGCCCTCCTCGATTCGTTACATTGCGAGGCGCTCGATGTGCCTCGTCGGAGAAGGGCTTAGCAAAAGGTACCTCGATACAAAAATGCATTGGTTATATTATAGCTATACCAAATGAGACATATTATAGGGAAAGACCTGAATCTATTGCTTGTCTTCGCCGCTCTTTGGAGGGAACGCAATGTCACCAAAGCGGCTAAGACCATCGGCATGACCCAGCCGGCGCTTTCGCGTGCGCTGGGACGGCTGCGTGTTGAATTTTCGGATCCGCTTTTCGTCCGGGTGGCGCGAGGGGTTTCACCCACCGATCGGGCGATGGGCATTGCGGAAACCATCGCGGATCTGCTGGAGGCGGCTGAAGGGGTTTATGCTTCAGAAGGAAAATTCCGGCCCGGTTCTTTCAAGGACACCGTTACCATTTCCACGAACGATTATTTCCAGACCCTCGCCGCGACCCGACTGATCCCCCGAATTGCCAAAGAAGCACCCGGAATGGCGCTCAACTTCCTCACGGGCGACGGAGCGATTCCGAAGGAGGCTCTGGAAAGGGGAAACGTCGATCTCGTTATCGCGGGGATCTATGAAAACTTGCCCGAGGGGTTCTACCACCAGAAGATTCTTACGGACCGTTACCGCTCGGCGGTACGTAGAGACTATCCGAGCAAGACTTTGACGGTGGAACAGTTCGCCAAGCTTTCCCATGTCCTCGTCACCCCAAGAGGGGACCTCAAGGGGATCGTCGACAACGCACTCGAGAAGTTAGGCAAACAACGGCGGGTGGTCATAGGATCGTCAAATTTTCTGTCCGCCGGCTGGGTGGTGGCCCACTCTGACTTCGTGCTCAGCGCGCCCGGCCGAATCATCGACAGCCTATGCGAGTATCTGCCGCTTCGAGACTTTCCGACTCCCGTGCCCATTCCTCACCTTGAGCTGTTTCAAGTTTGGCACTCACGCACCCACCATGATCCCGCCCAAAAATGGCTTCGTCAGAGAATCAGCGAATGCGGCAAAAAAGGATGACCGGGATCGTCGCGTGGGGGGGGTTCGGCTCGGCCGACTTAGATATAGATCGGCTTGTTGATACTTTGGAGCGCCAGGTTTTGCGCCGGAAGGGCGTAAGTGGTGGGCGCCACAGGGCTCGAACCTGTGACCTTCGCTGTGTGAAAGCGACGCTCTAACCAACTGAGCTAGGCGCCCGTCAAAGAAACGTGGTTGTAAACCGGGAGCATAGAAGAATCAAGCTTGCTACGATGACCCAATTGCCTTCGCGGGCAGCCCTATCTACCCTGTAATCACCCGTACTTATGAGAATCGGCACCCGCCAGCACACTCTACCCCAGCTCCTTTTCGCCCTGGCCGCGCTGGGCCTCGTGTTCTTCTGCGCGAAACTGGTTTTTGGTGTCCGGTTCAAGAAGTTTTCCGACGATCAGCCGCTCGATGGGACTTGGAAAACCGCGGTCCGCGAAGGCCAGGGCGACACTTTGGGTCCGGAAGGCCGCTTCGTTTACTCGCTGGTTCGTTCCGGGGCGGAACCGGTCGAGGTCGCAAGGCTCGGCTATGACGATCTCCAGTACCTGTATCTCGAGCGGGGCGATCGCAAGTTCGTGCTGACCCGCTATTTGGGGGAAGGAAGCTCCAACGCCTATTACTTCTCGGTCATTCGTCTGTTGCCGGACTCTCTCAAATTACTCGAAGCCTCCGAGGTTCTAGACTGGGGCGACGACGAGCCCTGCCTCAGCTCTCCTCGAAAGCGTGAGCCGGCGTCCCCTCCCTTCACCATATTCGGCGACTGCTCGAATCCCGAAATTCTGCAAGACCGACTCGTCTTCGATCTTCCCGGCTTGCACTGCGGTCTGCTCGTTTCTTACGGCGGCTGTCCCAGCCGCACCACAGTTTCCCTGGAGTGAAGGTTAGGTGGATACTCCACCACCCCAAGCGCAAGCACATCCACTCGTAATCGCGCCAAACTGGTTACTCCCCCTTACGCCCACCGAAAGCGTTCAATTACGGTAGGGGGGATTCATGAGTTACTTTGTAAGGGTCTGTTTTTCGGTCATTTTGTTCTGGGCCGCGCCGGCGTACTCAATCGATGCCCCTTCCCACGGGACCCCGGAGCATGCCGCCGCTCCTTCGCCTACGCCGTCTCCGGGAAGCGCCGAGGAACTTGCCGGAACACTACTCATCGAAGCGGAGGACGCCGAACGTTGGGAGTCGCTCATTTGGGTTTCCAGCAAGGGAACGGAAGGCTCCGAGACAAAACGCGTAGCCACTGGCGGGGAAATTTTGCAGGCCTTGGACCAGCTCAAGCTGACCGAGGAGGAGAAAGATCAGGCGCTGCTTCTTTGGGCGAATGAAACTCTCAAGCTCGAATCCCGCAAATCGGAGGTCGACCCACAAAAGGTCGCCGTCGTTGTCGGCGTGCTCGACCTCAACGCCTCGAAGAAAGCGATGGAGAAGTTCGGAAACTATCTGGGCTCCCTGTCGGAACGGGAAAAGGACGAGCCCCTCGGGCAGCTTCGCGCGGAGATGAAATCCCAGTTCGATGCTTCCGTCGCCGCCAGGAAGAAAGTGGCCGAGTTTCATGCCTCGTTGAAGGCTTCGGCCTACAATCCCCCTGCAGTGCCGCAGCCCCTTTCCCCGGCGTTCGAGTCTGAAATGGCAAGAAGGAGGGAACAGGAAACTCAAGCGCGAGAGAGGGCCCAAGCGGACGCTCCTTCGAAATCCGATGAAAACTACGAACATCAGATCAAGGTGCTGCGGGCCCAGCTGCAGGTACTCAAGAGTCAGCAAAAGCTGAAAAAGCTGATGGAGAAAAAATAACCGGGCGCTGGCCCTTGTGGCATGAGCGCGGCCACAATGCCATGTCGGGTCTCACTTCTTGGATTGAGGGATCCAGGAATAGTTGCGCGCCACTTCGAGCACCTTTCGGGGGACGTTTTCCTTGTCTTTTTCAGCAAGCACGAAACCGCGAACCGCGGCGCGCTCTGTGGGCCCGCAAAACTTCAGGCCCGCATTCACCACAATCGCGTCCATCAGCTCGGGATTCGGCTTGCCGGCGAAGTAATTCCTCAAGGTCCCGATGGTTTCCCCGGAGGTCAAAAAATAGATCCGGCTCTCCGGATCGCTGACAGGCGAGTGTGCCGGGCATTTCTTGTCGGCTCTGTCGGTGACATAAATATAGCCCCCGCCCGAATAGCCCACTGAAGAGGCCATGAGGCCGGCCGTAATCATTCCCAGAGTCGTTGCGCGCCGAAAAGCCATGGAACCAGAATAGTAACCTGCTCTTTGAACTTAACCTAAAACTCCCCACGGCGGCCCCTCCAGTTCCCGGCATTCGAGGGACCGACTATTCGAACCACCATAGTTTTGCTTCCCAAAGCAGGCCCCACGGCCTTTACTAGACTTTCGAAATGAGCGTCGCGCAAAACACAGCTACCTACGAAGATTTCCTCAGAATTCTGAGGCGATCGACCACCCGCCTGAACGAGGACCCCGTCCACGAGGAGCTTTTTAGCGTCGAACGTCTCGAACAGTACGCGGCCCACCTCGCAGGGGAGCTGAAAGTCAGCCCGGAACGCCGCCGGGGTCGCTCCCTTTCGCCCTCCGTGAAGAAATGCGGCCGGGAGCTGCTGGTCGCCTATCTCGATCTGGCCGAGGCCATCCGCAAGAAACAGCCGGTATCGCCGGCGGCCGAGTGGTTCGTCGACAATTTCCACATCGTCGAGGATCAGCTCCGGGAGATCAAAGAGGATCTGCCCGCCGGCTATTCCTCCGAGCTCCCCAAGCTCGCCGCAGGCGAGCTCAAGGATTACCCCCGCGTCTACGCGCTGGCTTTGGCCATCATCGCGCATACCGACTGCCGTCTCGACGCCGACATGCTCACGCGTTTCGTCCGGTCGTTTCAAGCGGTGGCCCCCTTACGAATCGGAGAGCTTTGGGCCATCGCCATCACGCTCCGCATCGCCTTGATCGAGCAACTGCTCCCGTTGGCCCAGCGAATAGTCGACGCCCGGGATAAGCGAGCTGAAGCGGACCTGCTCGCGGACCGCCTCCTTGAGCTCGCGTGCCGGCCGGAGTGCCGGGCGCCGGATCTGGCGCGATTACTCGCCGATGCGCTGGGAAAACCGGAAGACTTCGATCGCGCTTTAATCGTTCAGCTCATCCAAAGGCTACGGGATCAGGATCCCGACGTGCACCCGGCCTTCGAATGGGTCGAGAAACAGCTCAAAGCCTTCAAAACCAATACTTACGAAGTCACCCAGCTGGAGCACAACCGGCAGGCCGCGGCCCAGGTCACGGTAGGCAACATCATCACCAGCATGCGCCTGCTCTCGGATCTCGACTGGCGCGATTTCTTCGAAAACGTGAGCCTCGTCGATCCGATCCTGGCGCGCGATCCCGCGGGCGCCTACGCGAAGATGGACTTCACCACCCGCGATCGCTACCGGCACGTGATCGAGCGGCTGTCGAAACGCTCGAAAGCCACGGAGCTGGAGGTGGCGGATCGGGCGATCCAGCTTGCCGCCGAAGCCGTGGCGGGCGGCAAGGAACAGCGTTTTTGTCACGTCGGCTACTACCTTATCGGAAACGGGCTGATCGCGCTGGAACGCGCCTTCCATTACAAGCCGAGCGTCCGGGGCGCCATCGGAAGGCTCTTCCGCAAGCACCCGACCTTCGTCTACCTCGGCTCGATGTTCATTCTGACCGCTCTCTTCGTGATTCCCGCGGTCGGTTACATCGAGAATTTCGGAGCCCACCCGCTCTGGCTGGGACTTTTCACGCTGCTCTTTCTGCTTCCCGCTAGCGAGTTCGCGCTCAGCCTGATCAATCACTACACTCCTTTCTTCGTAAAACCGCGGACCCTCCCCAAGCTCGATACCGAGACGGGCCTTCCGGACGAAGGCCGCACCATGGTCGTCATCCCCACGCTCTTCACGAGCCCCGCCATCGCCCGCGAGCTCGTGGGATCGCTCGAGGTCCAATACCTTTCGAATCAGGATCCGAACCTGTTCTTCGCTTTGCTCGGCGACTACGGAGATGCTTCCGCCGAGCACATGCCCGAAGACGAGAGGCTGCTCGCCATCGTCCGGGACGGAATCGACGAGCTCAACTCCCGTTACGCGAAGCCCAAGGAGCCGCGCTTTTTCCTCTTTCACCGCCGAAGGCAATGGAACCCTTCCGAGGGAAAATGGATCGGCTGGGAGCGAAAGCGAGGAAAAATTCACGAGTTCAACCGGCTGTTGCGAGGCGTGAACGGCACGAGCTATACGGTCGCGACGGCGCCGGCCGAGCTGCTGAAGACGATCCACTACGTCATCACCCTCGACTCCGACACTCAGTTGCCCAGGGGCGCCGCCCACAAACTGCTGGGAACGATTCTTCATCCGCTGAACCGCCCCCGCCTGGATCCCGAGACCCGCCACGTGACCGACGGCTACGCCATCCTTCAGCCGCGGGTGAGCATCTCTCTCGGAAGCGCGAGCCAGACCCGCTTCTCCCACGTGTTTTCCGGAAACACAGGCCTCGATCCCTACACGACCGCGGTTTCGGACACGTACCAGGATCTGTTCGGCGAGGGCAGTTACACGGGCAAAGGCTTATACGTAGTCGATACCTTCGAAGCGGCTCTCGACGGCCGCGTCCCCGAAAACGCACTGCTTAGCCACGATCTCTTCGAGAGCTCCTATGCCCGCTCCGCGCTCGTAACCGACGTCGAGTTTATCGACGATTACCCGGCCAACTACGACATCTTCGAAAAGCGGCAGCACCGCTGGGTGCGGGGCGATTGGCAGCTGCTGCCGTGGCTTCTTCCGCGAGTCCCGACGGCGAGCGGCCGCACGGCTCCCAACCGGCTCTCCGTGATTTCCCGCTGGAAGATCTTCGATAACATGAGACGCAGTCTGGTGGCGCCCGCCGTGCTGCTCTGGTGGATCCTCGGCTGGACGCTGCTGCCCGGCTCTCCGGCCTTCTGGACCCTGCTCATAGGCGTGATGCTTGTGTTTCCGCTATTCACGACCGTCTCCAACAGCATCCTGCACCGCCGCCCGGGAGTCCCCTGGCGGGGCCACTTCCGAAGCGACTGGAACGAAATACGCACACAACTCATCCAGATCTTTCTTACGGTCACCTTTCTGGTGTCCCAGAGCTGGACCCAGGTGGACGCCATTGTTCGCACGCTGTACCGCCGATTCATTTCCCATAAGAAGCTTCTCGAATGGGTTAGCTTCTCTCAAGTCCAACACCAGCGTCAGGCGGCCGAGTCCCTCTTGAAAAAAGTCGGGCCGGGCCCCATCCTCGGCGTTTCCACCGTCTTTCTCATTTTAAGACTGAAGCCGGAGGCCCTTCCCTTCGCGTCTCCGTTTCTCGCGGCCTGGATGGCCACTCCGTTCGTCAAACACTGGGTGAGCCAGAAGGAGCCCAGCCGCGAAGTCCCCCTCGGCGCCGAAGAGATTCAGACGTACCGCAGCTACGCCCGGCGCACGTGGCACTTCTTCGAGACCTTCGTCACCGAGGCGGATCATTGGCTCGCGCCGGATAATTTTCAGGAAGATCCCGCGCCCGTCGTCGCCCATCGCACCTCTCCGACGAATGTCGGCCTGCAGCTGCTCTCGACGGCCTCGGCTTACGATTTCGGATATCTGGGATGGTTGCAGTTTCTGGAAAGTCTGGAGCGAACCTTCGCGACGCTCAAGAAGCTTCCGCGGCTGAACGGCCACTTCTTCAACTGGTACGACACCTCGACTCTGGAACCGTTGACGCCGCGCTATGTTTCCACCGTCGATAGCGGAAATCTTGCGGGTCATCTGCTCGCCCTCAAGCAAGCTTGCGCCGAGCTCACGGAGCGTCCACTGATCCATCCGCGGGCCCGGGAAGGCTTGGTGGACACTCTTTCCCTGCTTCTCGAACAGGCCCGCCAAGTCCAGGGACAGGCGCCCAGCTCGGGAGTCGCGACCTCCCGGCAACTTCAGGACGGACTTGGCTCCGCGCTCGAGTTCGTGCGAACCGCCAAATGGAGCCGGCTTGCCGAATGGGATGAGTTTCTGAAGCGTCTCTCCCTCCTTCTGGCCGACTCGGAAGACATCCTCGACACTCTAGCCACGGAAGCTCCGCCGGGACACTTTTCGGAGGTCAGCCACTGGATGACGGCGGCGCGAACTCAAGTTCGCGAGTTTCAGAGAGACCTGGAAATCCTTGCTCCCGAAAACGGCGCGTCCGAAAGAGGCAAGCTGAGATCGAGCCCGCTCGAAACGCTAGCCCTGGCCCCGCAGGGGAAAGATCTCGCCGGCGGCCTGGTGGCTCGCCGGGATGCGCTCATGGGTCTATGCGACACGATGGCGCTCGGCATGGACTTCCGTTTTCTCTTCGACGAAGAGCGGAAGATTTTCGTCATCGGTTACAACGTCGCCGACGGCAGACGGGACAACTCCTACTACGATCTGCTCGCCTCCGAGTCCCGGCTGACGAGCTTCGTCTCGATTGCGAAGGGGGAAGTTCCGCAGGAGCACTGGTTCCGGCTGGGCCGCAAGATGACCAGCGTTCAGGGCAGCAGGGCCCTCATCTCCTGGACGGCGACGATGTTCGAGTACCTGATGCCGCTGCTCGTGATGCGCCGGTACCCCCAGACCCTGCTCGATCAAACTTACGAAGCGATCGTCGCCCGCCAAATCGAGTACGGCCAGCAGCGGGGAGTTCCCTGGGGAATATCGGAAGCGGGTTACAACGCCCGGGATCTTTCCCTCGCTTACCAGTACGGCCCCTTCGGCGTACCGGGGCTGGGCTTGAAACGCGGGCTCAGCCATGACTTGGTCGTCTCTCCTTATTCGACGATGCTCGCTTCGGTCATCGTGCCGTGGGAAGCGCTCGCCAATCTGAAACGGCTTACCGACCTGGGAGCCCTCGGCCAGTACGGTTTTTACGAGTCCATCGACTACACGCCGGAGCGGCTGCACACGAAGCAGAAGAGCTTCCTTCTCAAATCCTTTCTGGCTCACCACCAGGGAATGAGCTTGGTCTCGCTGAACAACCTTCTGAACAACTCGATCATGCAGCGGCGGTTTCACCGGGAACCGCTCGTGCAATCGACGCAGATACTGCTTCAGGAGCGCATTCCCCACGCCGTGCCCATTACCCGGCCGCGGGCGGAGGAAGTGGACTCGGGAAGCGCTCTGCGGTTCTGGGAAACTTCGAACCCCCGCATTTTCTCCGACATCGATCTGCCCACGCCCCGCACGCAGCTTCTCTCCAATGGCTATTACTCCGTCATGATCACGTCGGCGGGCTCGGGGTACTCGCGCTGCGGCCCCCTCGCGGTGAGCCGGTGGCGGGAGGATACGACCCGGGACAACTGGGGACAGTACTTCTACATCCGCAACCGCAATACGGGTGAGGTCTGGTCCGCGGGACGCCAGCCGGTAGGCTTACGCCCGGAGAGCTACGAAGTTACTTTCTCCGAAGACAGAGTGGACATCCGGCGCAAAGACAAGAAGACCACGACTCACACCGAGATCATCGTCTCGCCCGAGGATAACGTGGAGCTCAGGCGCATCTCCTTGACCAACCACTCCGCGGAGCCCTGCGAGTACGAGATCACGAGCTATCTCGAAACGGTGATGGCCAAACCCGCCGACGAGGCCGCTCATCCCGCCTTCAGCAATCTATTCGTCCAGACGGAGCTGGTTCCCAGGGAATGTGCGTTGCTCGCCACCCGCCGGAAACGCTCCCAGGAAGAGAATCAGGCTTGGGCTTTTCACGTCGTGGTGACGGAAGGCACCGCGGTCGGAGCCGTTCAGTACGAGACCGATCGCTCCCGCTTCCTCGGGCGCGGACGGGACGCCTCGAATCCCTTCGTCATCGAAGAGGATCGGCCGCTGTCCAATACGGTGGGCGCGGTACTCGACCCCATCTTCGCCCTGCGCCAGTCGATCCGAATCCCCCCGGGAGAAACGATGCGAGTCGTGTTCACCACCGGAGTGGCCGGGTCCCGCGACGACGCGGTTAGAATCGCCGACAAGTACCACGACATCCACATCTTCGCCCGCGAGGCCGAGCTGGTTTGGACGAAGACCCAAGTGCAGCTCCGACATTTGAACATTCCGACCGACATGGCCCACGCGTTCCAGCGCCTCGCCGGCCGGGTTCTCTACTCGGATCCGTCGCTTCGGCCGCGACCCCACACCCTCGCCCGGAACACGAAGACCCAGTCGAGCCTTTGGCGCTACGGCATCAGCGGGGATCTACCCATCGTCCTCGCCAAGATCGGCGACGAAAAGGACATGGCCCTGGTTCGCCAGCTTCTGCACGCCCACGAGTACCTGAGACTGAAAGGGCTCGAGATGGATCTCGTAATCCTGAACGAGCGCCCGGTGAGTTACCTTCAGGAGCTTCAGGAAGAGCTTCAAAGGCAAATCCGGATGTCCGGAGCGCAGAGGCTGGTCGATAAGCCGGGCGGCGTCTTCATCCGGCGCACGGACATCATGCCGGAGCAAGATATCGTCCTCCTCCATACGGTCGCCCGCGTGAGCTTGAGCGCGGGAAAGGGAACCTTCGAAGAGCAGATGAAAAGACGGCCGTTGGAAGTCCAGCTGCCGGACCGAGCTCCTTCCCGTACGGCCGAGCCCCATTATCCGGACATTTCCCCGCCAATTCCCGATCTGGACTTTTTCAACGGACTCGGGGGATTCACCGCGGGAGGCCGGCAATACGTCGTCGTCCTCAAGGCCGGCCAGTGGACGCCGGCGCCTTGGATCAACGTGATCGCCAACGAAAAGGACTTTGGATTTCTAGCGTCCGAGAGCGGCTCGGGATTCACCTGGTCGGTCAACAGCCGGGAGAACCGTCTGACTCCGTGGTCGAACGACGCCGTCAGCGATCCGCCGGGTGAGACCATCTACATTCGCGACGAGGATACGGGTATCTTCTGGACCCCGACGCCGCTTCCCATCCGCGAGCCGCAGACCTACGTCATTCATCACGGACAGGGCTACACCGAGTACGAGCACGTCAGTCACGGCATTTCCCAAAGCCTGCGGGTCTTCGTACCGCTGGACGCCACCGTGAAGATCAGCACCCTTCGGCTGAAAAACCTTTCGGATCAAAAGCGGCGGCTCTCGGTCACAAGCTACGCCGAATGGGTGTTGGGCATCCAGAGGGGGAGCTCGGCGCCTCACGTCGTCACGGAGCTCGACGAGAAAACGGGAGCGCTTTTCGCCCGCAATCCCTACAACAACGAGTTCGCCGATCGCGTGGCCTTCGCCAACATCAGCGAACCGGAACGCGGCTTCACCTGCGACCGAAAAGTTTTTCTCGGGCGCAACCGCAGCCTCGCTAAGCCGGCGGCCATGAGGAGGGTCAAGCTATCGCGCCTTCACGGCGCCGGGCTCGATCCTTGCGCCGCTTTCCAAACTCATTTCGAGCTGGCCCCGGGGGAAGAACGCGAAGTGGTGATCGTGCTTGGGGAGGCCGCGAACGTCGAGGAGGCGCGCCGGCTTGCGACCAAATACGTCGACAAAGCGACGGCGGCCGATGCGCTCGACCTGGTACTCGAGTATTGGGAGGAGACCCTCGGCACCATCGAGATCTCCACCCCCGACAAAGCGATGAACACCATCATGAACCGGTGGTTGCTCTACCAGACCATTTCCTGCCGTTTATGGGCGCGCTCGGCCTTCTACCAATCCGGTGGCGCTTACGGTTTTCGCGATCAGTTGCAAGACACCATGGCCCTCGTCTATTCGAGGCCGAGTCTCGCCCGGGACCAGATCCTCCGCGCGGCGGCCCGTCAGTTCAAGGAGGGCGACGTTCAACACTGGTGGCACCCTCCCACGGGCCGGGGCGTGCGTACCCATTGTTCCGACGATCTATTGTGGCTGCCTTACGTCACAAGCTTTTACGTGAACGTGACGGGGGACCGATCGGTTCTACAAGAGATCGTTCCCTTTCTCGAGTCCCCGGTGCTCGCCCCCGGACAGGAAGACTCCTATCTGGAGCCGCGGATCTCTTCCGAGCAAGGCACGGTTCTGGAGCATTGCCTGCGCAGCCTGGATCGAAGTCTCAAAGTCGGAAAGCACGGCCTGCCCCTCATGGGCTCCGGCGATTGGAACGACGGAATGAACCGCGTCGGCCACAAAGGAGAGGGAGAGAGCATCTGGGTGGGCTGGTTCCTCTTCGCCACACTGAAGGAGTTCATTCCCTTTTGCCAGGCATCGGATGGCTCGCGGGCCGAACGCTACCGTCTCCACATGGAAAATCTCCGGGCGGCGATCGAGGAGAGCGGATGGGACGGCAACTGGTACCGTCGGGCTTACTTCGACGACGGCGCCGTGCTCGGTTCCGCCACGAACGACGAGTGCAGTATCGATTCCATCGCCCAGTCTTGGGCGGTGCTGTCGGGCGCGGGAAATCCCCAGCGCGCGAGCCGCGCGCTCGCGGCCGTCGACGAGCATTTGATCCAGCGGGGAGAAGGCCTGGTGAAACTTTTCACGCCGCCCTTCGACCATAGCGCTCTCGATCCCGGGTACATCAAAGGTTACGTTCCGGGAGTGCGGGAAAACGGAGGCCAGTACACTCACGCCGCCATTTGGACGCTCATGGCTTTTGCCGCCATGGGAGACGGCGACAAAGCCAGCGAGTTATACGCTCTGCTCAACCCCATCAGCCACTCCTCCACCCGGGCCGGTCTCCACAAGTACAAGGTCGAGCCCTATGTGGCGGCCGCCGACGTGTACGGGCTCTGGCCCCACATCGGGCGCGGCGGCTGGACTTGGTATACGGGATCCGCCAGCTGGATGTACCGGGCCGCTCTCGAGTCCATCCTCGGGTTTCAGCTGCGGGGCGACCGGCTGAGCCTTCGGCCTTGCTTGCCCGCCATCTGGGACGGATTTGAAATGACCTATCGGCGGGGTTCCACACGCTACCGAATTCTCGTCGAGAAAGATGGGAATGCCGGCCCTTCCAGCGTGGAACTGGACGGCAAAGTTCTCGAGACGGAAGAGATTGCGCTTGTCGACGACGGCAAAGAGCATCAAGTCCGCGTCCGCCTTCGGGGCTAAGGGCCGTGGTCCTCTCAATGAATCAGGTAGGAACGGGCGCGGGTGTTCCCAGCCTTTCGACGGAACGCGCGGACTCGGGAACGAGGCTATTCAGCAACTCGCCCCACATCTGGACGACCCGCTCGGGAGCAAATTCGCGCCGGGAGATTTCGTCCGCGCGGCGGATGTGCTCCTCGCGCAAAGCGGGGCTTTCCAGGTACCGGGCGATTCCGCCCTCGAAATCGTCGAAAACCAGGCAATCCCGGAACGGCTCGAGGCTCTCGATCCGGGAAGCGACCACGGGCTTTCCGAGCGAGAACGAGAGAACGGCCCGGTTCGGCGATTTGTGCCGGGCGAAATCATTGTCGGAATTGGGAATGATCACGACGTCACTCGCCCGAATTTCGTCCACGCAGCCGGCCATGGTCCACTGGACGAACCGGATCGGGAAGGCGCAATCCTTGAAGTAGTGCGAAAGAAACCCGTCGTAGTCCGAGACCACCGTCAGCACGAAAGGATGCTTCTGGTAAAGGCGGGAGAGCTCGGGCTCGATCAGCTTCAACTCGGTGATTCCGAAAGCGCCGGGGATTCCGCAGTTACCGAACCAAACGAGACGGCGCTTACCCTCCACATCCTTGGGCGCGGGCCAGCGGAAGGATGGGTGTTTTGCCGGCGGAAGCGCTTCGGCCTGCCGCAATTTCTTCTCGTCGATGCCTGGCCATGTCCGCGAGACGGTCGAGCGAAAATAATTCGCAAGCGCTTCAAACCCGCGCGATAGCGCCGAAAACGCTGGACTGACGAGCTTCCAAAGCTTTTCCCCGAAACGGCGGGAAAGCCCCTGGGCGAAAAACGGAACTCCCGCCCAGATGCCGTACTTCAGCGCCACGTACGGCGTCGCAAAGTAAGAGTTCAGAGCGAGAAGCCAGCGGCGTCCCCGAAGGCTCGAGCGGATGGATTCCGACTCCATCGGATCCGGAATGACGAGGATGCGCAATGCTGGAAACTCCTCGCGCAAACGCTTTTCCAAGGCCGTCGTCGGCACGACGATGGCGTCCACCACGGTAGCCAGCTCTCTCAGCAGATGGGCCTGCAGCGAATAATGGAAGTGGTGCTTGGTATCGAGGCGCTCGGTATAAAACCCGGGCCAGAAGAACGCATTGTCGCAGAGATCGAGAACGACTTTCCGTCCGAGCTCCTTCGCCCGGCGGGCGAGATCGAGATCCACTCGGGTCAGCGTCTTGACCAGAACGAGCACGTCGGTCTCGCTTTCCAGACAAGCGTCCTGACCCGTCACGGAGAAGCGATTCACCGCCAACCCCGCCCGGTCGAGCCCCATTGCGGGAACAAGACAGCGGTACCGAAAACTCGCGACGAGCGGATCGCGCGTGTAGGAACGCCAATGCACTCGGACTCGGCCCACTACAGCGCCTCCAACATCTTCAAGGCGTCCTTGCGAAGGTGATTGTGGTCCATCGCCTCACGCAAAGTTTGTTCCGTCAGCTCGCCGGCGCTCACGAGTTCCTTCAGGTTCTCGAAGAAATAACGCTCCTGCCGTTTGTCGGGATGCGGCCGATAGTTAGTCGGATTCGGCTTCGCCGGCGGAGGCTTAAGCTTGTTCTTGATCACTTTGATCCAGCCGCGCGGGTTCTTGCCCCACTTGGTGGGCGGCTTCTTCTTCGTAAAATCGAAGTCCACCGGCAGTCCCGTCTTCCAGGGCTGGGTGATGCGGGCCGTGTTGTGCAAGAGCCGGGTGTTTTCGTTCAGCACGTCGTAGTGGTTCCACTCCTCGGGAAGCTCGAGAATCGTCGACTGATCCTCGGTCATCAAGGAAACCCAATCCCGATAATCCAGCTTGAAGCGGAACATGGCGTCCACTTGCTCTTCCCACTTCCAATGCTTGAGCTTCGCGCAATCGAGAAGCATCACGCTGCTGGCCCAATACGCGGGACGCCCGTCCTTGGGGCGGATTTTCCGGGCGGCGATCGCCTTGCCTTGAAGATCGAGTGTGAGGAGATCGTAAATATCTTTCAGGGCGAAGACGTCCGGATCAGTGACGATCGCGCGGCCCTGAAACCCCATCAGCTGGGGCGGCAGAAAACGAAGCGGGGTGAAGGACTGAAGATCGTTCTTGTCCCACTTCGCCTTGCGATCTTCGCGCAGGTAGAGCTTCCCGTGATAGCGATCCAGGTAAGTCTGTTCGGTCGTATCGATTATCTCGACGTCGAACTCGCTCGCGTGCGCGCTCTTCGCCTTCATCGTGTACCGCCCGACCAGCGCCCCCAGGAGCTGCTTGGGATTGGTGTGAATGAACACCTTGTATTTCATACGACCCCCGTTCTTAGGTCCGACACCGATGTCTCGTGGTAAAACAACCCTTCGTCCAAAAGCGTATCGCCGGCGACCTCGAAAGGATACTTCTCGATGGCGTCCAGCATGTTGTGGTGCGACCCGCCCGCAATGAATAGCTTCAAGTGGTACTCGCCCGGATTTAGCCGCAACGCAGGAAGATCGAGCTTCATCCGGTAACGGCCGCCCGCCTTCAGATCCCACTTTTGCCCCGACAGCCCCGAGTCCAGTGTCGCCAGGTTGCCGAGCTCCTCGGCCCCATCCTTCACGATGGCAACCATAGTAAGGTTCTCGACGTCTTCCACGGCCTCGCACTCCACGACTATCGTTGCGGGACGCCCAGTCTCTAGCTTACCGCCGTCCGGCCCCCTCAACTCCAACGAGCCGATACGCACTTTCTCCACGGCGCCGTCCTGGGCGCTCACGGGCAAGAAGCTCGGTTCCGCGCCCTCCGACTTCAGCTCTCGCCGGTATCGCTGGATGACCTGAGCCGCGGGACCGTCCGAGACGAGCTTCCCTTTGTGAAGGTAGAGCGCCCGATCGCAAATCTGGAGAAGGCCCTTGAGATTATGGGAGACGATAACGAAGGAGACGCCTTGCCGGCGGAGTTCCCCGAGGCGGTTGTAGCACTTGGTGCGGAATTGAAGATCGCCGACCGCGAGCGACTCGTCGATTATCATCAGCTCAGGGTCGGCGTGCACG
>CAZZHG010000058.1:0-35234 GCA_964653655.1 uncultured Pseudobdellovibrionaceae bacterium | reverse complement strand
CGTCGAAGAGTTTTTCAAAACGAAAGTCGATCCCGATCAGATCAACCGCGACGGCCAGATCCCCGACTCCGTCATGAAGGGGCTCGCCGAGCTCGGCGCCTTCGGCATGAAGATCCCGAAGACGTACGGAGGTCTCGGTCTCTCCCAGGTGAACTATCTGCGGGCTCTCGCGGTGGTGGGCGCTTACTGCGGCTCGACGGCGGGCATGCTCTCCGCGCACCAGAGCATCGGAGTGCCCCAGCCACTTCTTCTCTTCGGCACCGACGCTCAGAAGCAAGCGTACCTGCCGCGGCTTGCGAAGGGCGCGGTCTCCGCTTTCGCCCTCACCGAGCCCGAGGTCGGCTCCGATCCGGCGCGCCTTTCGACGAAAGCCACCGCCGTCGACGGCGGAAACCATTACGTTTTGAACGGTAAGAAGCTTTGGTGTACCAACGGCGCCATCGCGGAAATCATCGTCGTCATGGCGGAGACCCCCCCGCTCGTCGTCAACGGGCGGGAGAAGAAACAGATCACCGCTTTTATCGTCGAGACGAACACGCCCGGGTTCAAAGTCCTTCACCGGTGCCGCTTCATGGGCCTCAACGGAATCCAGAACGCGCTGATCGAGTTCAAGGACGTTAAAGTTCCGAAAGAGAACATCATCTGGGGAACGGGAAAAGGCCTGAAGCTCGCCCTCGTCACCTTGAATGCGGGCCGGCTGAGCCTTCCGGCGATCGCCATCGGCGGCGGCCGCGGAACGATTCAGGTCTCGCGCGAATGGGGCAACAAGCGCGTGCAGTGGGGCGCCCCCATCGGAAAGCACGAAGCGGGCGCCGTGAAGATCGCGCGCCTCAGCTCCGGTTTGATGGCCATCGAGGCGATCACGTGGCTCGGCGCCGCCTGGGTGGATCGAAAGACCCAGGACGTTCGCATGGAAGCGGCAATGGCTAAATATTTCGCGAGTCTCCACGGCCATCAGATGGTGGACGACACGCTTCAGCTCAAAGGCGGCCGCGGTTACGAGACGGCCGACTCGCTTAAAGCCCGCGGAGAGCCGGGCCCCGCCGTCGAGCGGTGGTACCGGGATTCCCGAATCAATCAAATCGTCGAGGGAACGAACGAGATCATGACGCTGTTTCTGTCGCGCGAAGCCCTCGACCAGCACCTGAAAGTCGCCGGCGACGCCATGAACCCGCGCGCGCCGATAGGAAAACGTCTCGCCGGATTCCTGAAGGCGGGTCTCTTCTACGCTTTCTGGTACCCGAGGCAGTGGCTGCACTGGAGCTGCTGGCCGTGTTTCGCGGGACTCGGTCCCCTCGGAAAGCACATGCGCTTCGTGAAGCAGAATACCCATCGTCTCGCCCGGACCACGTTTCACCTGATGCTTCGCCACGGGCCGAAGCTCGAGAAGAAACAGCGCCAGCTCGGCCGGCTCGTGCACGTCGCGATGGATCTTTATGCGATGGCGGCCACCATCGGATACGCGAAGTCCAGGGACGCGGGGAAATATCCCAACGCCGTCGATACGGCGGATTTTTTCTGCCGCGAGGCCCGGATGAGAATCCGCGGGTTGTTCCGCGAGATCCGTTGCAACCAGGACGCGGCCGCGTACAAGCTCGGCCGTAAAGTGCTGGACGGGAAGCTGCTGTGGCAGGAGACTTCCCGGTAGTGGAAAATCCGAATCCGACGCAAAGAGCTCCGGCTCCCTTCGAGCGCCGGCTCGCGGCGCTCCTCATCGATTACCTAATTCTCTGCGTTCCGATGGGCATCGTTCAGACCATTGCAATGGCATCCCTTCCCTTCGTCATGGGATCGGGAACCCTCGCGGAGCTGATGAACCTCGCCAACTCCGCCGAAGCTCCGGGAGCCGCGGGCTTCAGCCAGATTTTCGGAGGCATGGCCTTTCTGGCGATCAGCACACTCGGCAGCCTCCTCGTCGTCGATCTCTACTTTTTCCTGTTCGAGTATTACCGGCAGCAGACCCCGGGAAAGATGCTTCTCCAGATGAAGGTGATTTCCCAGACCGGGGACAAACTGACTCCCATGCAGTGCGTTTGGCGGGAAGTCTTCCGCCACATCGACGTAAACCTGATTTTTCCGGGATTCATCGCCGTTCTGGTGACCGAGGACAAGCAGCGCATCGGAGATCTCGTCGCCAAAACCCAGGTCGTCGACGACCG
Organism: uncultured Pseudobdellovibrionaceae bacterium; assembly: GCA_964653655.1. Classification (GTDB taxonomy): domain Bacteria; phylum Bdellovibrionota; class FAC87; order UBA2466; family UBA2466; genus CAZZHG01. Next base: position 33,075 of record CAZZHG010000058.1, on the reverse strand, counting down.
AAAAAGGTGACGCGCGTCACGCGCGCGGGCCACACGTTGAATCGCTTCGAAGATCCCTTCGGGAATCTCGGCACATAATGCGAAGCATAATATCTCCTTCCGATCCGATCCTCGTGGAGCCCTAAATAATGGAGCGCGCTCCGAGTCGAAAGCGGAGCCAAATTGGGCAACACCAAGAAATGCCGCCTCGCGTTGAGTCATAGGAATACCGAGGCTTAACGGATGTTCGCGACTAAATCGACGGAGTTTCCGGTTGCGCCCTCCCCCTGTCAGAATTAGGACTATTCCACGGTTTGTTATGTCCGCTTAGGGGGATCTCTATGTTTCTGCGAAAGGCACTTTTCAGCCTCTTGGCCTTCGGTCTGTTTACTCAAACGGGTTACGCCGCCGGCGGAAAAACCAAACCAGCCAAACCAAACGCACCGGCAACGCGCGGGGTGAAGTTCAAGAACAACCCGACCGCGCTTTCGGCGGAAGCCGGAAAATCGGTGACCATCCCGCTTCGATCCCTACTCTCCGACATCGGAACGGGCAACCTCTCCTGGAGCTCGCTCGATGCACTCCCGGGCTGGCTCGTTCTCAACAACGCCGCCGAAACCCTCACCGCGAATCCGCAGGTCGCCGACGCGGGCACGAAAAGTTTCCGGCTCACGGTCCAGGACGCGGGAACCGGCCAGGGAGACGACTCCGGCGCGCTGACCCAGGTGAATTTCACCGTCATGGTCGTTCCGGTGTGGCCGGACGAGCTCGATCTCGGAAACATTCCCGAGCGCCAGCCCTACAGCCTCGACCTCCGCACGAAAGTGCAGTTCGCCGGCACGGGCGCCCTCGTGTTTTCCGTCGAGGGAACGCTTCCGCCCTGGCTTACGCTGACTCCCGCCGGAATTCTCTCCGGTACGCCGGAGCGCAAGGACGTCGGCCCGTTCGCCGCCATCAAGTTCGTCGCGACCGCGACCGTGGGCGGCGGAAGCTCGAAAGTTCCGTCGAAAGGCGTAGTCGTAAAAGTGAACCAGGCCCCGCGCTGGCTCGCCAACCCGACCGTGCTCGCCAATGGAAAGGAAGACTCGGGCTACAGCCAGAGTTTGACTCCCTTCGCCACGGATCCCGACGGTGACACTCTCAACTTCACGAAGCTCTCGGGCCCCGCTTGGGCCAACTTCGCCGCCGACGGCGCCGTCACCGGAACTCCGCGGGGACCGGACCGCGGGCTCAACACCTTCTCGGTCAGAGTTTCCGACGGAAACGGCGGCACCGCGGTCGCCGACGTCACTATTTTCGTCAATTCCACGAACCATCCACCCCAATGGACCGAGAACCCGGTCCGCTTCAGCGTTGCGGAAAAGACGGCGTTCACGAAAAGCATCGCCGACAAAGCCACCGACCAGGACCTCGGCGATACGGTGAAGTTCTTCAAGCTTTCGGGTCCCGCGTGGGCGACGCTGTCAGCTACCGGCGTCTTCACCGGCACGCCTCCGACGGACGCCCTCGGCGACAACAAAGTCGTCGTGCGTGCCGACGACGGCAACGGCGGAACCGCCGACGTCGACGTCATCATCACGGTAACCAATCTCAACGACCCGCCCTTCTGGACGGCCAATCCCATCGTGCTCCCGAACGGCCCCGAAAAGAGCCCGTACACGGCGGACCTCGCGCCTTTCGCGAAGGATCCGGATCCGGGCGACACGCTCACCTTCTCCAAGATTTCCGGACCGGCCTGGGTCACCATCAGCTCGCTCGGCGCCGTAACCGGCACGCCCCAGCGCCCGGACGTCGGCATCAACACGATCCGCGTACGCATCCGCGACGCCGGAGGCCTCATCGCCGACGTCGACGTGAAAGTCACGATCGACAAGGTGAACACGCCGCCACGTTGGGTACAAAATCCCATCGCTCTCCCCCAGGGAACCGAGGACTCGCCGTACGCTTACAACCTTTTCCAGCACGCGACCGACGACGACAACGACGTACTGACGTACTCGCTCGTCTCCGGACCCACGTGGCTCAAGGTCACCTCCGACGGTAAGCTCGCCGGCACGCCGGGCGCCGGCGACATCGGCAACTTCACGGCCGTATTCGAGGTTTCCGACGGCAAGGCCACCGCCCGCGCGACGGGCAACGGCGCCGTGGCGATGAAGAACCATGCGCCCGAGCTCAACCTGGCTGCGCTCAACTTCACGATCAAGGAACGGCAGAATTTCACGGAGAAGCTGAACGATCCGAAGTACGTCACCGACAAGAACGGCGATCGGCTCATCTTCACGTTCCTCGACACGTCGGACTGGGTGCAGATTTCCTCCAACGGGGATCTGTTCGCCAACCCGCTGCACAAGCACCTCGGCGATCACACGTTCCGCTTCTCGGTTTCAGACGGCACGCTGGTGTCTCAGGGCACTCTGAAAATCAAAGTGGTGCGCGACGCGCTTCCCCCCGTGTGGTCCCAGAACCCGATCCGCTTCACGACTCCGGCGCGCACGCCGTTCGCGAACACGGTCGCCGACAAGGTGAAGGATCCGGACAACGTTCCGCTCACCATCACCAAGAAGTCGGGCCCGGCGTGGCTCACCGTTTCGGCCTCGGGCACCCTTAGCGGCACTCCCGGCGACACCGAAGTGGGCGACAATACCTTCGTCCTCACGGCGAAGAACGACGTGGTTTCCGCCGACGTCACCGTCATCGTGACGGTCACGGCGAAGAACCACCCGCCCACCCCGAATCAGGCCAACCTTTCCTTCACCGTGAAGGAGCGCACGCAGCTCAACGTGAAATTGAACGATCCGAAATACGTCACCGATCTCGACGGCGACGGGCTCGTCTTCACGCTGCTCGACAACAAGTCGTTCGTGACGCTCTCCTCGAACGGCGACCTCTTCCTGAACCCGGCTCACAAGGACATCGGCGTCTACGCGCTGAAGTTCCGCATCTCGGACGGCAAGGAGCCGGTCGAGGCGATGCTCAACATCACGGTGGTGGCCGATCCGAAGCCACCCACGTGGACGCAGAATCCGATCAACTACACGACGGTCGCGCGCGTCCCGTTCTCGAAGAACCTCGCCGACAAGGTGACCGACGTCGACGGCGATCCCATCACGTTCACGAAGAAGTCCGGTCCCGCGTGGCTCTCGGTATCCCCGAGCGGAATCATCAACGGCACGCCGAAGGACGCCGACATCGGAACGAACAACTTCGTCATCACGGCGAAGAACCTGAGCACCGGCGCCGACGCCGACGTAATCATCACGGTCATCCAGGGCAACAAGGATCCGTACTGGACGCAGAACCCGCTCATTTTGCCCAACGCCACTTCGGGCAAGGCGTACAGCCAGAATGTCTCCAGCTTCGCGGGAGATCCGGACAATCAGCCTCTCACGTTCTCGAAGATCTCCGGCTCCGATTGGCTGAACGTCTCCACCTCGGGCCAGCTCATCGGCACGCCCGACAACTCCCACATCGGCCTGAACAAATTCACCGTGCGGGTCACCGATCCGGACGGCGCCTTCGCCGACACGGAAGTGCAGATCCGGGTCGAGAAGCCGAACCGTCCGCCGCGCTGGACGCAGGATCCGGTACAGCTTGGCGACACCAGCTCCGAAAAGCCGTTCACCTTCTCCCTCGTCGGAAAAGCGGTGGATGACGACGGCGACATTCTGACCTTCAAGCTCATCAACGGCCCGGCGTGGATGAACGTCGCGGTCGACGGCACGATCACCGGCACGCCGGCAGCGACGGATCTCGGCGACTACACCGCCGTTTTCGAAGTTTCCGACGGCAAAGTCGCCGTTCAAGCGGGCGGCGTGGGCCGCGTGCTGAAGAAGAACGATCCGCCGACTATCAACCAGGCGAATCTCGCCTTCACGGTGCGGGAACGGGAAGTCCGCTCGCTCAGCATCAACGATCCGAGCATGGTCTTCGATCCGGACGGCGACACGCTCACTTTCACCCTCATCGATACTTCGAACTGGGTGACTTTGAGCAGCTCCGGCGATCTCGTGATGAAGCCGCTGCACCAGCACATCGGCGACCATACGTTCAAGTTCAAGGTGTTCGACGGCAAGCTCACTTCCAACGGCACCATCAACATCAAGGTCATCGCGGATCCGCAGGCGCCCCAATGGCTGCAGAATCCGGTTCGTCTCCAGGCGACCGTCCGCCAGCCGTTCTCGGAAACTCTCGCCGACAAGGTGAAGGATCCGGACGGACTTCCCGTCACGTTCACCAAGCGGTCCGGACCGTCGTGGCTCAATGTCAGCCCGAGCGGCGCGCTTTCCGGCACGCCCCAGGACGTGGACCTCGGCGACAACAACTTCGTCGTCACGGTTGCGAACTCCTTCGCGGGAGCCGACGCGCAAGTCATCGTGACGGTCGTCTCCGACAACAAGCCGCCCTTCTGGACGCAGGACCCGATCGCGCTTCCCGACGCGAAGAGCGGTGTGACCTACTCTCAGAGTGTCGCGCCTTACGCGAAGGATCCGGAGAACGAACGGCTCACGTTCGAGAAGATCTCCGGCCCGAGCTGGGCATTCCTCACGACGGCCGGCATGGTCATCGGAACTCCGGCGGCCACCGACGGAGGCGTGAATACGCTCACCGTCCGCGTGAAGGATCCGCATAACGCCTTTGCCGACGCGACGGTGCAAATCGTCATCGACAGCGGCACCGGCAACCACGCGCCCGAATGGACGCAGAAGCCGCTCAATCTCGGAAGCGCCCGCGTGAACGTCCCCTTCACCTTCGATCTTTCGAAGTACGCGAAGGATCAGGACGGCGATGCCCTCACCTTCAAGATGGTGAACGGACCGACGTGGATGTTCGTCTCGCCGGCGGGACAAATCACCGGAACGCCTCAGATGAAGGATCTGGGCCAGTTCACGGCGATATTCGAAGTATCCGACGGTAAGGCGTCCGACCGCGTGGATGCGTTCGGCAAGGTCATCGACGGCGCGAACAAGCCGCCCGAGATCATGCCGGAAGCCCTCTCCTTCATCATGAAGGAGCGCCAGGTGCTCACGGTCGACATCAACAAGCCGAAATACGTCGTGGATCCGGAAGGCGACCCGATCACCTTCGAGCTCCTCGATACGGTGGACTGGGTGACTCTCACGTCGACCGGCACACTGACGATGGCTCCGCTGCATAAGGATCTCGGCGACCACAGCTACAACGTGCGCGTGAGCGACGATAAGGGAGCCTCCAGCGACGGCACGCTCTTCATCCGCGTGCTGCCCGACGGCGAGCCCATCATCTGGCTGCAGGATCCGATCGTGTTCGAGACGAACGTGAACGAGCTTTTCGCCCAGGATCTGAAGCCCTTCGTGCAGGATCCGGCGAATCTGCCGCTCACCTTCACCAAGAAGTCGGGACCGGCGTGGCTGACGATTGCCGGCGACGGCAAGATCTCCGGCACGCCGCTGACGGCGAATCTCGGCGACAACAACTTCGTCGTGAGCGTCACCAACGGCTCGGTCTCGGCCGACGGCCGGCTGCTGGTGCGCGTGAAGCCCGCTTCTCCGATCGAAGACAAGGTAGTCGTCGATTCGGCGGTGCCCGGCGCCCCGGCGGAAAACGTGTGGGTCATCGACAACTCGTGGCCGTGGCTGGGCCAGAACTGGCTCATCAACGAGCTGAAGGCGAAGATCAACGTCTTCTTCGACGCTCTAGATGCGGCTCAGATCCATTACTCGGATGTGTACCTCTCGTCGGACGCGAAGAAGTGGAAGGGCGAGCCCATCCCGGACAGCTCCGGCGACGTGATCCTCACTTGGCAGGACAACGACAAAATCCGGAGCTTCCGCGACCGGCTGGACAGCACGAAGACGACCAAGTGCTACAACTCGCCGATCTGGTCGATGAACCTGTTCTACAAGATGGCGCCGCAGCTGCCGCTGTACCACAACGGGTTCTTCACGGAGGCGGTACCGAATGACGTGTTCATCCTGACGAAGCACACGGACTACTACCGCAACTTCTCGAAGGGAACGGCGCAGGCCTCCTGGAACGCTCCGGAGTTCGCCGACTCGTTCATCGACTTCCACAAGAAGGAGAAGCAGCCGTACCGCATCAGCGCCCTCGCGCCCGAGTGCCCGAAGCTCCTCGATCCGTATCCGGAAGACCCGGACAGCCAGCCCGTGCTGAACGGACGCGATAACCCGTACATGACGCTCGTCAAAAAGACGAACGGCTCGTACTACGCGCTCGACTGCAACATCAAGATCGAGAAGATCCTCGCCGACTACGCGCAGAAGGTAATCTTCCGCGCTTACGTTCACGCGAAGAACCGGATCCCGCTGTCCAAAAAGCCGTCGGATCCGTCTCAGATCAAAGTGTCGATCGGCAACGTCGTGATCCCGGGCAATACGGGAAGCGCCCAGGACAAGTGGTTCTACGACCCGGCCAAGAACGAGGTCATCATCCGGTGGCACCTCATCGACATGACCACCGTGAAGCCGGGCGACGTGATCAAGATCGAGTACAAGGCGTAGCAAGCGCCGCCGACGTCATCCCAGGAGCGAAGCGAGGCGGAGGAATGACGGAGAATCGCGTATAATCGATTAATGGGCCTGCCCTCTTTCGAAGATCAAGCCATCCTCGCCAAGCTCGCCGTTTTCGACGCGAAGAATCGCGTCTTCTGGCGGCTGCTCGAAAAGCACCTCTCGGACGAGCGCGCCCGCCTCAAGAAGAAATCGGAAATCACCATCCTCGATATCGGTTGCGGCGTCTGCGAGGAAGCCCGCACGCTCTCCGCCTTTTTCGGCGGCAACGCCTTCGACGTGCCGAGCGGCCGGGTGAAGATCGTGGGTGTCGACAACGATCCGGCGCTCATCGCTCAGGCCGAAGTGCTTTGCCAGTTTCCGTCGCCCATGGAAGGCAGCTCCGACGTCGTCGTCGTTCCGAAATGCACCTTCGTCGCGGGCGATGCGACCCGGCTCGACACCGTGAAGGAAGCGCCCGCCGCCGCGGATATCGTCGTATTACGGCACCAGTTTCTCGCAAGCGATCTCCTGAACAAGAACTCGGTATGGGCCACCATCGTGAGCCAGGCCCTGGCCCGGGTCGCTCCCGACGGAAAAATGATTCTCACGTCCTACCGGGAAGTGGAAAACGAGCTGCTGCTGAAAATTCTCGCCGTCTATCCTTGCGAAGTGCTCGGCAACTTCAAGAACAAGTGGGCTCTCTCCCAGCAGATGCCCAACATGCCCGAGTCCCACTTCGACAAGTTCCTCACAATCGTGAAGCCGGCCGCGAAGCCGGCGAAGACACCGTAAAACATTCCTACGAAACGAATCCTTTCCTCCACAGTTTCATCGCACTCCGCGCGGTTCTTTTCCGGTTTCGGAAAAAAGTTCGCCATCTGCACAGCGATTGTCATGAGTGTCACGGCATGGAACCGCAATTGCAGCAGCTTCCCTCACGCCCTCATTTCGAGCTCTCAGCTTTTGGACGTTTAGTTTAGCGAGAGGTCCCATGAAGCCCATCCGCCTGTTACTTCTTCCGATTCTGTTTCTTCTCACCGGTTGCCCCCTCAAGGGCGGCAGTCCTGGAGGAGGAACTAACCTAGGACCTCCCCAGGGAGGAAATAACAATCCCCCCGGTGGCACGACCACTCCTCCGGCGACGGCCGAATCCTATTTCACCAATACCGTGAAGCCGATGCTGCAGAGCCGCTGCGTTTCGTGCCACGGGTTCCCGGCCCAAGGCGGAAACGCCACGGGGCCTCTCACGATTTACAACTACAACGCCGTGAAGCTCGACCTGCTCAGCGGCGGAATCACCGACAACGAGCTCATGGAATATTCGCGCGGTATCGGCGATCACGCCGGCCACGCGGGCGGACAGGATTTCTGCGGCGGAAGCCTGAACAATTCGCCGTGCTTCGAAATCGTTTCGTGGTGCCAGAAGGAAGGCTGCACCGCGGGCGGCGGAGGGGGAGCGAACAACCTTCCGGTCGGAAAGATCGAGCGCATTTCGAACCGCGGCCTGATGGAAGGCTGGGCCAGGGACCTGGACCAGCCGAACACTCCCGTCAACGTGGAGATCTACGCGGACGGCGTGCGCGGCACCGGACAGTTTCTCGGAACGGTGGTCGCGAACATCGCTTACTCGGGCATCGACGCTTCGGGAAATATCAAGTTTCAGTACCAGCTCTCGGCCACGTACATGAACGGCCAGAGCCACTCCTACTACATCTATGCCCAGGACTCGTCCTCGGCGGCGATGTACGCTCAGGTTCAGAGCAGCCCGAAAACCGCCACCCGTTACTCGGTGGACGCGACGGCGCAATCGGCTTATAACGCGAACGTGCTGACGGCGCTGAACAATCGCTGCAACGGCTGCCACGGCACTTTCACTTACAACTCAATGCTCTACGATTACTTCCTGAACTCGAGCGGAAGCCCCGGCGGCTCCACGACGTTCTCGCTGTACCAGAAAATCAGCGGACAAGTCGGCCACGGCGGCGGAACTCACTGCGGAGGCGCGGACAACCTGTGCCCGAATCTGCAGTCGGTCTATACCGAACAATTCAACTGATTCTACCCCTATCTAGGACCACCCCCCCTTGAACGGGGCCGCCAAACCGGCGGCCCCGTTTTTTTTATGCCGGGTGCGCCCGGCGGGGGGATTATGTCGATAGACTTACGTATGGACCGCCACCTCCCTGAAAACAGATAAAACCTGAACGACGGCCCTCTTTCCCTTAGAAATCCGATGCTTTAACCGAATTGTGGAGGGAGACTCGGGGCCTGCCCGCCAAAAAGTTAAACACCTGTCTAGCTTGCGACCATGCGTAAACTTCGTGGCCCCCCACTTGCAGAATACAGTCATCACCAGCGCACTCGTTTTTGTTGCCGCAAAGACGAGTTTCAAAAGCCCCCATCCCTCGCTCTACCAACCGACTCGGGAGGAAGAGCAAATGACCCGGAACCTGACTTTGAATAAATCTTTCCAAATTTCGTTCCTGGCCTTCGTGGCCTCCGTATCGTTCCTCTCGTCGGTCGCCTATGGCGGGCCGCGGGAAGCGGTGCTTTCGGTCTACCAGAGACTCTCGGGCATTCCGCTCGTGGACCAAGCTCAGGTGGATCGCATGGTGACGGAGTGGTCGTCGGGCAATCGCCAGGCGGTCGCGAAACTCGCCACCGCGAGCGAGAGCTTCGTGAACGTGACGGCCGTGGTTTTCGGAACTCCGATTACGGATCGCGACCACAGCCCGCATGCGAGCCTGAACGATTCTCTCGCCACGATCGTCGGCATCATCCGCGACAATCTCGATGCGCGGCTCATGCTCACCGGCGACTTCCGCTACGAAGGCGATCGCTCACTCTATACGGTCACCCGCGGTAACAACACCGCCGCGGCCCCGACCGCCTACTCGATTGCGAACAATACGCACTATCAGGAATTGCAGGACAGCAACGTGAACCTGAACCGGGTACTCATCCAGGTTCAGCAGACGTTTCCGGAAATCGCTGGCATCATCACGACCCGCGGCTGGATGCTGGCCCACGCCGACGCGGGCACGAACCGCCGCATGATCGCCGAAATGATCAACTGCTTTCTCGGACTGAAGATGGAAGAAGTGGCGAACAACACCCTCTCCCACGCCTTCATCCGCCGCGACGTCGACCGCGCCCCGGGCGGAGATACCTCGCTGTTTCTCGGAACGTGCTCGGGCTGCCACGCGGGCATGGACGCGATGGCCGGCGCCGTCGCCAAGGTCAGTTTCGTGAACGGCTCGCCCGTCCACGCCAATGCGAACCCGCCCGCCGGCGAGTTCGACACGAACGGAATCGCGGTGAAATTCAACCGGAACGGCCAGTTCTTCCCGTCGGGTTACTACACGACGTCGAACTCCTGGACCAACCTCTGGAAGAACTCCCCCTCGATGCGTTTCTCCGCCGCCTCGCCGGACTCGGGCATGGGCCTCGAGTCGCTCGCGGGCATCTTCGCCGAAAGCGAAGCCTTTGGTGAGAACCTCGTGAAGCGTGTTTTCAAAACGGTTTGCCTCCGTGATACCCAGCCCGATGAAGCGTCCCTCGTCCGTTTCCTTGCCGATGGCCTGCGCAAGAACGGTTACAAACTGCGCGAACTGTTCGAATCGGTCGCGCTCCGCCCCGAGTGCTCGCTCATCAACTAAGTACGTTAGTTATCACAGGAGTCTGACGATGAATTACGTGAACAAAGTCATTACCCCGGTTCTGGTTGGTCTTCTTCTCTCCGCTTGCGCGGGAGATCCGAACGCGAATTTCGCCGACGGAGACCCGGTGAATCCGGTCATCGGTAACCCGAACGCCCTCGGTACCGCCGGCTTTCCGCCGGTACAGGCCGTGCGCGGCCGGATGTACGCGATGATGGGAATCACGGCGCCCAACACGGCGCTCAATACGTTCGTTACCACGAACCGTAACGTGTTCAACGGAACGGGCGAAGCCAAGGCCGTGACCCCGGAAGAGATTCAAAAGCGCGTCGAAGGCAACTACATCGCCTGCACGGCGGGAATCGCGGCGCGGACGAGCAATCACTTCGGCCCGATGTTCACCGGCGTGAATTTCGGCCAAGGACCTTCGACGATTACGGATGCGAAGCTCGAGCAGATTGCGAGCTCGATGCGCCAGGTTTTCACCGGTCAGACGAATACCCCGGCCGAGACCCTTCAGATGGTACGGGAGTTCCGGACGGATTTCGTGGCCGGAGCGACGAACAACGGCACCCTGACAACCAACCTCATGATCTCCCTCTGCACCATGCTTGCTTCGAGCCCGCTCGCCATGTCGGTGATGTAATCCGGTTTTAGTTTCACTTTTTTCTGAACGTTTTTTCGGGAGGTTGCCCGTGAGTAAGAAGCCCTTGACCAAAGAAGAGATTCAAAAAGCGATTCCGCAAGGCCACGCGATGCCGATCACCCGGCGTCAGTTTTTGGCCCACGGCCTCGTGGAAGGCCTGGGTTTCATGGCCATGCCGGCCATGATCGACATGTTTCTCCGCCCCTCCATCGTGATGGGCGAAGAGTGCCCGACCCGCGGTGGCGCGGCCGCGCTCGTGAACGAGCTCCCGATGCTCGTCATCGACGGCTCCGGCGGATTCATCCGCAACAACATGCTTCCCCTCGACGAAGGCAAGCAGCCTCTGGCTTCCTACAGCCGGCTCGGCATTCCGGACGGATCGCTCACGATGGATAGCCGCTTCGGCATCCCGATGCGCGTGGGCCCGTTCTTCACGGCTTTGACGACCCAGCTCAGCGCCGCCGGCCAAGCCCTCTCGAAGGGCGCGATGCTCGCGGTGCAGTCGGGCGACGACACGGGCAACAACCGTTGGAACCCGGCCGCCTACGTGGCGGCGGCGAACGCGGGCCCGAACGCGGCTCACGCTTCGTACTTCCTGAACGGACTCGGTTCGCGTAACTCGGCCAGCGGCGGAAACTCCGCGTCGGTTCTCCTGAACCCGACGCCGCCCCTCGCCTCGAACAACGTCACCACCATTTTGAACGCGGTCAACCCGACGTTCGGTACCCTTAGCGCGGGTCAGCGCCAGAAGCTGCTCGACTTCTCGAAGCGGCTCACCGACAGCGAAGTCGCGAAGCTCCGGGCCATGACCAACGGCCAGCAGCTCGCCACGGCTCTCGGCTGCGGCATGGGCGCGGCTCAGCAGAACGGCGGAGGCGCGGTTGGGCTCGACTCCCGCGTGGACACGAACGTTCAAGCGGTGTTCGGCGTGACTGCGGCGTCCAACGACGCGAACGCCCGCAACGCCCAGATCGTCTACTCGCTCCTCCAGGGTCAAGCGCTCGCCGGCACGATCGAAATCGGCGGCTGCGACAACCACGGCCAGGGCCAGGCGACGATGGACACGAAGCACGCGGAAATCGGAACTCTCGTCGGACGGGCGATGGAGCTCGCCTTCCGCATGCAGAAGAACCTCTTCGTCGTCATCATCTCCGACGGCGGCCAGTCGAGCCAGCCGGGCGCGACCTCGGGCAGTTCGGATGCGGGCGACAAGAGCGCCATTGAAATGTTCTGTATCAAAGCCAAGCCGGGAGCCACTGCGGTGCAGCTGGTGAACGGCGGAATGGGCGGCTTCTACAGCTCGGCCCAGTCGGCTTCGACCGCCACCTACATCGGTGGCAACCCCACGAGAGCGGCCGCCGCCGCTTTCGGCAACTGGCTCGCGCTTCACGAGCAGGATCGCCTCTCTCAGTTCGCCTCGGTGGTGACTGGCGGAGTTTTCGATCCGACGATGCTCAGCCCCTTCATCGTGTTGACCTAAGCATAAATCCCGTTCGGCCCCTTTCGTCCTTTGAGAGAGGTACTCGCGCATGATGGTACGTGGCTCTTGGTTCGCGCTTTCTTCCTGCTTGTTCGCCGCACTCGTGTGTCTGCTCGCCGGATGCGGGCTGGACAACCGAGGCGGTGACAACAATTCGCTCGCCGACGGAAACCGGGGCGCGCGGATGCTTGCCTCGTTCACGGAAGTCGTGCACCCGGTGCTCACCGCCAGCTGCGGCGGCTGCCATGGTTCCACTCAGCCCCCCACCTTCGCTCTTTCCGCGGCCAGCTCGGCCTGGTCCGTCGTTGAAAGCAATGGTCTGATGTCGGCGCTCGACCCGGCTTCGTCTCGGGTCGTGATCAAGGGCGGCACCGCTCACGGCGGCTGCACCGCTTGCAACCCCACCACCGCGGGCACGCTTCGCACCGCGATCGAGGAATGGAACCGCCGCGTTCAGGCCGGCGCCCCCGCGGACGACGACCCGTCGAACCCGACGGTGCCCACGGAAAACCGCACGGTCATCGCTTCCCAGAACGTCACCGTTCCGGCCGAAGGCGCGCCGGCGGTGGTACTCAATTTCAATCTCGATTCCGTCGGCGTTTCCGCCGGCCAGATTCGCCTGCGGGTCTCGCGTTTCGGAACCGCCGTGCTCCTCGACCGAATCCAGGTCGTCTCCGGCAGCGGCGCGATCCGCATCGCCGACGTGCTCCCGATCGCCAACGGCACCCTCGCCTCGAGCTCCGCCAACTGGCGCAGCGTGAAGACGGTGGTGGGAACCAGCCGCACGGTCACCGTGTCCACCGACGCGGTTCTGCTCAGCGTTTCGAACCTCACCTCCCTCGGTCTCTCGATTCTCGAGATCAAGCCGGCCGCCGCGCGCACCTGCCAGACGGCGAGCGCCTTCAACACCAACGTTCAGCCGGTGATCAACGCCCGCTGCACGGGCTGCCACAACACGGGCGGCACGGGCGCCGGAGCGATGAATCTTTCTGCGAACGCGTGCGAATCGTTCCTCGAACGCGCGGTTCCCGGAGCGTTCTCCAAGTCGGCCACCATCGGCATGCCCCGTCTCCAGCTCTTCAACCACCCGGTGACCAACCTCACCGACGGCGAAGCGGGACGGATCAGCACTTGGTACGCGGGCGAAAATCCGCTGTAAATGGTCCCTTGATTCGGAACAGGCCAAAGGGTTAAACGCATGAAATGCGTTGGGCCGCGTTCCTCATAACGGCGTTAGCCGTCTCCGCCTGCAATTACCGCGAGAACAAGCTCGCCGGCGAGCCCGTTCCCCATGAAATTCCGGGAGATACGGTCACCTACGAAATGGTGCGCGAGAAAATTCTCCAGCCTCTATGCCTCGAGTGCCACAACGCCGAAGTGGCCAAAGCGGGCCTCGATTTGTCGACGAAAGAGGCCGCCATGGCCGCCGTCCGCATGGGCGATCCCACCGAAAGCCTTCTCTACAACATGGTGGATTGGGACGAAATGCCGCCTAAAAGGCGCATCCCGCCCCTCAGACTGCTTACCCCCGAAGAGAAGGCCATGGTCCGGGCTTGGATCCTCGGCGGCTCCAAATAATCGGATTTCCTAGCCTTTCCCCTTCATATTTGAAGAACCTTCTTAGCCTACACTTATAGGGTTGGATGCCTCCAGGCGTTCCCTCACCATCGAGTCCCCCAACAGAATTTGCTGCATTTTCGGCAGGAGCGAGACCGTGGCACGTTTCCGCATACCGCACCTGGTGCTCATGCTTGGGCTGACGGTCCCCGTGATGGGGCCCGACCGCCAAGGCAGCGGTATGCGCACGCTTTCCGAGCACGTCTCCACGGCCACGCCTCTCTTGCTCAGCCTTCCCATTTGGGGCCACTTCCATCCGGCGTGGATGCCGGGCGGAATGAACCGCTTCGGCGGCGCGGCTCTGTCCAGATTGTCCCGGGACCCCGAGAAACGCCTCGAAGGAACCTTTCAAATTCCGGACGAACTGAGATCCCGGGTTCTTTTCTGGACCGCGATCTACTCGCGCTTCGATTCCAGGACGAAGATCATTCATGACCGAAGCGATCCGTCACTGGTCTACGGCTACATCGACTTCAGCCCGCTTTACGAAAAGCAATCGGAGATGGGCGCGAGGATTCAGTCCGAACGGGTCGAGAAAATGATTCTGCTCAAACTACAGAGCGCGATTCTCGGAAACGCTTCGCTCGCGACGACGCCCCTCCAGGGCGCCTACGAGCAGGGCTTCAACCAGTTTCTTTCCGAGCGCGGGTTCTCCGGTTCCCAGGCGATGGAAACGCTCGCCCGCGGAGTGCGGAGCCAGACCGGTCAACGCGATGTCTTCCTGGAAGCGATGGAGCGGTCTCGGCTGCTGCTTCCCCAGATGGAGGAGGTGTTCGAAGCGCACGGCCTTCCGAGAAGTCTTTCCCGGATTCCTTTCGTCGAGTCTTCGTTCAATCCGCGCGCGCTCTCCAAAGTGGGAGCCATGGGGCTCTGGCAGTTCGTTCCTCCGACGGCGCGCGAGATGATCCACAAGACGGACCGCCGCAAGTGGCGCGATCCCAGTCACCAGACCAGGGCCGCGGCCCGTCTATTACGACGATATCGGTCGGTGCTGCCCGATTGGGCGTCGACGATTACTTCGTACAACTCCGGCGTGGGCCGCGTCTCGAAGCTCATCGATCGCCATCAGAATGGTTTGGGAGTGATACTGGGCGCAGAAGACGCGGAACTTGGCTTCGCCGGCCGCAACTTCTACTCGGAAGTGCTCGCGGCCACTCTCGTCGAGGCCTACGGCCATCAGCTCTTTCCCGATGCCGTCCTGGCCGTCGCCGCGGCTGAATAATCCTACTTGTGGCAGGTTTCCATCGGCTCTTCGCCGAAATCGATCGCGCAGACCTCGCAATCGCTCTGACATTCCGTCACGCAATCCTTCTTGTTCGCGCAAGCCGACACGCACGCGGAGTACGCGCCCGTGCAGGAGCGGCGTACGTCGCTCGCCACGTCCTCTTTCTTTTTGGAATTCTCTCCGGCGAACGCCAGAAGGGAGCCGGTCAACAGAACCATCGCCACTAGCCGCATACACGCACCTCTATGACGTAGGCAGTGCAACGCACATGCCCCGGATTTTCCCGCAGGGAGGGCGGAGAAGACCGACGGTCTCCCTGTAAAACGGGTCGGCGGCGGTTCAAACGACGGACACCACCCAGCCGGCGAAACAAACTTCCAGGCAGAAGAGCAACGTAAGAAGCAGCATTAGGCCTACTTCCATTCGGGATGACTTTTCCGGGGCTCGCATGGGTCACTCCACGCGACAGGGATCGGCAGGCAGACCAAAAATCTGCAAGGCGTATACCACGTAGTCCAAGCGGGAATCCGGGGCGGGCAATGAAAAACAAACCTACAAGATTGGCCGACCGGCCGCGGACTCCTCCCTCGTTCCGCCCTGGTTTCAAGCGCTTACCGAGGACTGTCTTCCCGGCTTACGGCGTCGCAGAACTGACGAGCCGGCAGTACTCGAGGGCCTTCTTCACAATCGGGCGGAAGTACACGTAGTCGCTGTTCTTCAGGTGAAGGCAGGCCCGCTCCCGTTCGGTCCGCTGATAGGCGGACTCCTTCGTCGGATCTTTCGGATCCCAGACGACGAAGATTTCCGAGGTGTCGATGGCGCCCACGGCGTCGAGAAGCCAGCGGGCCAGAAAGAGAAACGACTCCTCCTCATCTATGAGCGTCGGTAGCAAAGCAGGGTTTACCGCGAAGAAGGAACATTGCTCCTGCAACTCGATCCGGCGCGCCTCGTTCTGGTGATCGTAATCGTTCCTTTCGAGACAATCGCCCTTTCGCGTTCTGAGTAGCGAGAGAAGCGTTCCGAAACTCCGGTAGCGGCTGTAAGGGTGACGGCCGGGAGGAGTCACCGCCAGAAACGTGGCCGGGTCCTCTAGGAAGAAGTTGTAGTAATCCCCGTAAGCCGTCCCGATGACGGTCTGCAAGAGCCGGGCGCCGAGCGACGGAAACTTCTGCCCGGCGAGCAAAGCGGCGAACTCGTCCGAAAAAAGATCGGCGACCACCTGCCTGAGATAATCCGAGCTCTTGTGTCCGATCTCCCGTCCAAGCAGATACATCTGCTCGTGAAGAACCAGAATGGCCTGGTTCAAGGCATCCATCTTGTTTTCGAAAAGATACTGATCCACCTCCACCCACACTTCGGGCAGCTTTTTCGGAATCGAGAGGCTATGGCGGACGGCCATCTGCACGATTCGGCAGTTCGGATGCTTCGCCATGATTTCCGGCTTGGGCTTGCTGTCGGTGATGTCGGGCAGATTCGAATTGGGCTTCCAATCGACGAGCCGGATCTTTGCGGCGGCAAGCGAAATCCGATTATGAAAAATAGGAGAATACTTCAGGAACCGGTCGTTCATCGTGGCCAGGATTTCCTCGCGGCGCTTTCCCTTCCAATCCTGGTATTTCAGCTCGGGATGTTCGAAGAACTCGAGGGCGGTGACGCTTTCAACCTTCCGGCGCAAATCCTCCGGCCAGACTCCGACCAGCTTGTCGGTTGCTTCCGCGTCCCGGCGGTCCACGAAGCAGGCGACCCCGTCTCCGCCGCTGCTCTCCCACCCTTGAGCCGGCTCGAGCGTCGGAGCGGTTTGAACGCCGCACGACGAGAGCAAAACCAGGATCAGCCAAGCAAAGCGTTTCATTTCGAAGTCCCTTCCCGGAACAATTTCACGGCGTCTCTCAGATAACTGACCAGATCGTCGCCACTCGGCCTCGCCCGCGGATTCAGCGCGACTTTGCCCCTTCGTAAATTCACCTCCGCGCAGCGGTTCCAAAGCTGAACGAGCTCATGCCCCCGCCCACCGAACTGCAAGGTTCCGACGAGCTCGGAAACCACGCCGTACTGTAGGGCTTCGGAGGCGGTCCAGAGACGGCCGCCGAAGCAGAGCGCTTTCGCCCTCTGCTCGCCGAGCTTGGTGAGAAGAGCGCCGGAGATAACGTAAGGAAACAATCCCTTTGTGATTTCGGGCGTGCCGAAACGAGCGTGTCCCGCCGCGAGTACGAAGTCCGTGGAAAGCGCGATGCCGAGGCCGCCGCCCACGCAGTCGCCGTTCACGAAGGAGGCGGTAAGAACTTCCGTCCGGGAGAGCGCCTCTATGGTCTGGTTGAAAAGGGAAAAGATGGGATCCGGGTTCATCTTGGGATTCGAGAGATCGCCGAGATCGGCCCCCGTGCAAAAAAACCGATCGCCCTGACCGGCCAGAACCAGGGCTTTCAGAGTCTTGTCGGAGGACGCTTCCTTCAGCGCCGCGAGCAGCTGCTCGAGTAGCTTTTCGTTGAGCGAATTTCCCTTGTCGGGCCGATTGAGCGTGATTAGGAGAACGTCGCCGTCCCGGCGCTTTAGAATTTCATTGCTAGCGGTCACGGCTTTCCTTCCAGAAAATTAATCCACCCGGTGAGCGGGCTGAAGCGATGCAAGCGGAAGAAGTCGAACCCGCGGCGGACGTAGCGCGCCCGGTCCGCTTCCGAGAGCCCGGCGAAAAACGTCTCGTATCGTTCCGAGGTTTCCCCGTAAGCGGCCTTTTCAACCTGCTCGAGAGGAAGTTTCCCCCACTGATAAGGGTTATCCTTCGGAAACTCCCGGGCGAGCAGCAGGCTGAGGCCCTGTTTGAAGTGCGTCCCGTTGGTGTGCCCTTCGGCGGCGTATAGCCCTTGTTTCGGAAAACGAAGTACCTCCGCCGGAAAGCTCTCCGAAAATCCCCCAAGGCGAACGTGCGAAACGCGGCGCTTGAGAAAACCCTTCGGATTTTTCCTCAGGTAGTCGACACGCAGGCCGCGGCTTCCGGCGACCCGGGCGAAAACTTTTCTAGCGAGCGATTGGTTCCCCGCCTTGGGAATCCACAAGGACAAATCCCGGCCGCCGTCTTTTCTCTTGGAAACGAAAGCCGGAACTCCGGCGGGCCAATTCACCTCGATACCGAACAGATCCTTCAGCGCCTGAGGGTGTCCGACTTTCAGCTTCGGATCCTTCTCTCCCGATTCGATCTGCGCTTCCTGACAGTAAAGGGATCGGACGGGAAGATCCTCAAGAGGGCCGCCCTCTTTTTCCCGCTCGCGGAAAGTAGGCAGAAAGGCTTCGCCCCCTTGGGCGTTGGCCATCGTGAAAGACTTCAGGGCGACGCAAGCGGCGAGCTTCCACGAGACGGCGACCGTCTCGAGATCCAGATGTAGCCACGCTCCATCGGCTTTGGCGTGACTGAGCTCGGTCCGCTTCATCGCGGGATCCATCGACGAACCGAGCGCCTTTTGAAGCTCCTTCGCGGAAGCGGCGGCCTTTACGGCTCCTTCCCTATCGGCAATCCGCTCCAGTACGCGGGCCAGAGAAGCGAGGTCCGCGTTTCCGTCTGAATCTGCTACGGCGTCGAGCGCAGGATAATTTCCCTTCCTCCATCGGCCGGCGAACCCCGTGGGCAATTGGGAAAGGGTCTCCTTGAGATGGCGCGCCACCTCGCCAAGCCCCGCCGTCCGAACCGCCATGAACTGCACGGGATCGACGGAGTCCTCGATCTTTGCCATGTCGCCGCCGGGACCGTGAGAAAGGATGTACTGCTCGACCAGCGGCCGCAGAAAGCCCTCTTCGAGCGCCGAAGGCGACCCGCTTTTCACGGCGCCGAAAAACTTTTCGAAAATCCTCTCGTAAGGAAAGCTGTTCATCGGAGTTTCGAGGGCCGAAGCGGCGAAATAGTCGGTGACCTTCTCCAGCTCCAGCGCGACCTCTAGCTGCCCGAAAATGCAAGCGTCCGCGAAGATGGCATCGAAGCGCCCCCGGGGGACAAAGGCCCCGTTCTCCCGATAGGTCTCCTCCAGCACCCGGCGCAGCTCGTACACTTTCATCAGAGTCGACTGTTCGAGATCCTTACCCCCGACGTGGAAATCCTGGATGATGCCGAGCTGTCCCCAGCTATGCCCGGCGAGCACGAGCAAGTAATGCTCGGCCGGATAGGCGCGAACCGCCCAGCGGAGAAAACTCTTCAGCACCACGGGGCTCGCCGAGTCCTTCTCCCCGTAACGGAAACCGGGCTCGACGGCCTGAATCTCCCCCTCGGGGATCGGCTTCGAGTCGAGTTTCCCCGGCGTGGGACTCGCGGCGTATTGCAGCTCGTAACGATAGTTGCCGTCGGAGCCGGGCCAGTCGATCTGGGCGACGAAGGCGACTTCCTCGCCGACCGTCCGGATGGACTCGACCCGCTTCAGCCCGTCGATGGCGCCCTTGAGCAGCTCGGGCTCGTCGGAGCCGGAGTAAAAGAGGACCGTCCACTTTCTAGAGGCAGGCGCGGCCTGAAGGGAGGCCGCCGCGAAGAGCATGCCGAAGAGAATCTTTCTCATTGATCCGCCGCCTGTGCCACGGTCTCGATGGCGAGGCGGGCCATTCCCGCCGCGTAATCGAGATCGATGTTCTCGAGAGTGTCTTTCGAATCGTGATAGCCGGACCGGCTGATGTCGTAGTTCTCCATGAAGAGAACCGCGGGAATTCCGGCGTCCGAGAAAATTATGCCGTCGGTATTGTAGAGCGTGCTCTTCGGATCGGCGTCCGTGCGGATTTCTCCGCGGAACTCGGGCAAAACCGACGTTCTGGGCCGAGGGACCGCGGCGCCGCTCAACTTGATGCGCTCCCAGGAAGCGGTCCTCGATAGCTTTCGGTTCCAGCCGGGAGCCTCCCGGTTCCACTGGGCCGTGACCTCGTGAGCCAGCCGGCCGAGGGCGGCCGCCTTCGGGCCGCGGCCCGTTGCGATCTGAAAAATCGATGGAGCCGAAGGAGAATGATCCCGGTCGGTATTGTGCCCGATCATGTCGAGCACGAAGAGTCCCGTGATTTTCGGATTCTTGCGGCCCGCTATCAACGCAGTTCCCGTGACGAGAGCTTCGGTGAGGGCGCGCGCGCCGAGACAGTCCGACGGAAATTCCTCGCCCGTGAGATGAACGAGCCAGACATCGCGCTTGAGATCGAGCCCCGAGAGCGCGATCGCCGCTTCCATGAGCGCGGCGGTCCCCGAGTGGTTGTCGTCGGCGCCGGGCGCCGCGTGCCTCAGTCCCCGGTCCTCGAAGGCGTCTTCCATGTAGGCCGTGTCGTAGTGGTCGGCGAGAATCACCGCCTCGTCGTGGTTTCTTCCCGGAATGACGACGATTACGTTCTTGTGGCCGTCTCTTTCGATGTCGGCGAGCGGCCGTCCCGGCCGGTTCAGCTCCAGGCCTCCCCACCAAGTTCGGCCACGATCCTGCTTCGTCTCGAATTCGAAGTCCGTCACCCAGTGAAAGGCGTGGAAGAAGGTGCCGTACCCCAACCGCTGATAGTACGGACGGAGGTATTTCGAGGCGAGGTCGGGCAGATGGTTTCTCCGGCAGCGATCCGTGAGCGTCTTGCCCACGCAATCGGTGTTGTTTTTGTCGACGTAAGGGCCTTCCGACAAGTCGACGAGCTTCTCCCAATAGGAGTGTTCGAAGGGCTCGCCCACGGTCCTGCCCCAAGTGAGGGCGGTGATGGGGCGCACGGAAAGCGCCGGATCGATGCGCGTACTTACGAGGCCTGCGGCGGCAGGCGATTTCGAGGCCAGGCGCTTTCTCCAGGCGCCCAGGTCCGCGCCTCCAAGAAGCGACGCGGCCGTTTCAGGGGCGAGCTTCGCCCCGGAGACTTCCGAGAACTCCGCCAGCCGAAGCACCTGCCCCGCGGTCTCGGAGTCGAGATTCGCGGCCAAATCCTTTTCGACACCCCAGCGCTCGTCGAGATCGACGGTAAGCACCGTTTGGCCGGATGCTCGGGAGAGCACCGCCCTGCCGGGGCGGCTCCAATCCGCCGCGAGCCGCTGCGCCAACGGATCGAACCACGCGGCCACGGGGCGCCGCCATTCGACGGAGTTGCCCTGAACCTCGAGGGGAGGAAACACTTCCCGGTACTGGAACGTTTCCCCGGGCCCCGCCGAGAGAAGCCGACTTCTCGCCCTCTCGATCTCGGTCTTTCCCGCCGAAGGCCCGGTGAGAATCCAGTGGCCCTTGGGCGCGCCGCCGGAGCCCCAGATCTCGGAATTTCGGGCGAGAGGTTTTCCGTAAAGCTCGAGGGCTTCGGGGCTACTGTCGAAAAGCAGGCGGAAAGCGCTGATGGGAACGTCCGCCCCCACGCTCCACGTTTGAGTGCTGAAGTAGCGGGAGAAGCGGGCCGCGTTCCGGCGCCGGCCGCGATCGCTTTCCTCGACGGTAAGTTCGGCGTACTTCGGAATCCGCAAATCGCCGTTCACGGTGAATCCGGAGAAGATTTCAGCGAGCGCGAGCTGACGGGAATCGCCCGCTCCAGCCAGATCCGAAATCAACTTCGACCGCTCGGGAAGAAGCGTGCCCGGATGGGGAATCACATCGAGCCGGCCGGCTTCGAAGGCCTCCAACCATCGCGCGGGCCACTTCTCCTTCGGTTCGAAAGTGAGCACGACTTTCGGAAAAGCGCTCGCTTTGCCGGCGAGGAGTTTCGCCTCGGCGGCGCGGGCGGGATGGGAGGAAAGCACCCAGACCCCGAGCGCTTGCAGATCGGAGGTGCCGAGACACTTTCCCGCAACCAAGCCGCCCTTCGAGAGAAATCCGCACAGCCAGGCGGAAAACGATCTCGGACGGGAAAAGCTCTCCCAAAACTCCGTCTCGGAATCGCCGGTTCCGCCGAGCAAAGTCCACGGCGTTTGTCCGCGATCGTTTTGCGTTCTGGTAAGCGCGGCCGAAAAAAGCGCGGCGACCGGTTTCCTCCCGGCGAGCCGGCGCAGCCACTGTCCGGTAACTTCCTCGAGACCGGGCCGGATCACGCGAAGCTCGTCGTACCAGCTGACGACGAAGGTGTCGGCGCCGCGGGCGATCCGCCGCCAGTCGGGGCTCGCCTTCAGCGCGGCGGGCGTTTCCCAAAGAAGCTCGTAGGGACGAGCCCCTTCTTTCGGCGCCGGCATGAACTCGGAATAGGCTCGGATGGGGTAGGAAGCGGGAGGTTTCCAGGAGTCGGGGCCGAGGGCGTCGTTCCAGGTGCCGGCCCAAGACAAAGCCGAGAACAGCCAGCTAAGACAGAACACCCCCCTCATCCGAAACACCCCCTAAGTTGGGGGGAAAGCTAAGCGACTCAGAGCGTTACGGTCAAGATATGGATAGGGCCAGGGTGTCCGCCCGTTATCAGGGGTGGGCGGACACCCTGCTTTCTCTGGAGAGAGAAACTAGGAAATCATTCGGAAAGGCGAGTTGCCCGCGCGGCCGCCAAGGCAGGCCACCTTTTGGGTCCCGTGTGCCGACGCGCCAAGAAGCGCGGCCAGCAAAAGCAGGTATCGCAAGAGGGTCAGAACGGGCGTCATCTTTGTTACTCCACGGTAAAGCAGCCCCCCGTAAGAACCCCATCGATGCCCTCCGCCGCAACGGATCCGGCCTCTTGTAGGCGATGTCCGTGGGGAGCTTTTCCCCACAGGTTGGTTAAGATTTTCCCCACAGCTAAAGCCTTGATCCCGAACCGCGAAGTTTGATACTCCCCACACCGATGATTGAGGCTGTCCCCACAGTGCGCGAATCGGCGGCCCTCGCCTTTTCGACCCGGCTCGAGGCGGAGTTCCGCCGCCGCCAGAAGAAGAACCCCGCGTTCTCTTTGCGGGCGTTCGCGCGTCAGCTGGATCTCGACGCCTCCGAGTTGAGCAAAATCTTGCGCAGCCAGCGGGGCGTTGGACCGAGACTCGTTACCCGCGTCGGCAAACGGCTTGGTTGGTCGGAAGCGGAAATCGACACGGTCCGCGCGTACCAAGCCCGCTCGCATCCGACGACCGCCGAGGGGCAGATACCGGAGCCGACCGCGAGGCTGCTCGGCGAAGAGTTCTTCGTCGCCCTCTCCCACTGGCACTACTTCGCCATTCTTTCGCTTCTGAACACCGAGGATTTTTCCCCGAAGGTGGATTGGGTCGCCAAGCGGCTGGGCCTTCGCCGAAGCGAAGTCACCATCGCGGTGAACCGGATGAAACGGCTTGGACTCTTGATTGTGACCCAGGAGGGGCGCTGGCTCGACGGCAGCTCCGGGCGCACGACATCGCTTGGCGATCCGCTGAAAAGCTCGGAAGCGCGGCGCGAACTGCAGAAGAGTTATCTCGATAAATCGAAGGAAGCCATCGACCGCGTTCCAATGGAAATGCGAAGCCACAGCAGCATGACGATGGCCGTGGACTCCGCCCAGCTGACGGCGGCGCGCGAAATGATGACCATCTTCCGGCGGGACCTCTCCCGCCTGCTCAGCCGCGGCAAACGGCGGGACGCCGTCTATTGCCTCAATCTAGGTTTGTTTCCCCTGACCACTGAAATCCCGAAGGAGATCCCATGAAGGCCGTACTGATTCTTTCTCTGCTTCTTTTCACGCCGCAGTTCACGTTCGCGGAACACGAGAGCCACGGCTCCGGCGAGATTTTCATCGACGTGCTGGAAAACCTCGAGGAGGCCACGGCTTCTTGGAAGAATGATACGTTGATGCCCTTCCCCAAGGCCCTGGAACCGATGTTTGAAAGAGGGTTTCGCAGCTGCTCGATTCGCGGCCGGGATTCCATGACGGTTCTCCTGAACATTTACATTATGGAGAAGTCCTGCCAGATCGACGTCTCGTCGAAGATGTGGATGGATCTGAAGTGGGGCCCGGAACGCTGGAGAGAAAGCTGCAGAAATCTCATGGAGCAATTTGGCGTCGACAGCCGGACCGCGACCGTCCGCTGCGAGATGTACTACATCTTCGAAGAGACCTCGGACACGGTAGGCTGATCTAGGCGGAAAAAAAATAGTGCGGGACGAGGCGGCCGCTTCCCTTTGCACCCCAAAGCGGCCGCCTCGTCCCGCACGCGGACGGAAAGAATCAGGTTGTCCTAAAAGATTCCGAGAAAATCACCCATCTGCAGCAGGAACAGAGCCTGTAACACCACGATCAGGTAAATCCACGTGCGCGCTTCGCCTCGCTCTTTGCGGGAACCGGTAGCTGACTTCATATCCACTCCAACCTCCGCGGGGCGATGGGTGTGCCCCGATGAATCCAGAATACGCATTCCCCATATATTTTTGAAATGGATATTACAAATTTGATATATTCATATCATGAATATTACCGATATCGACCTGAAAGCCTTGGAGGTTTTGGAGGCACTGGTCGCCGAAAGAAACGTCACCCGGGCCGCGAAAAAGGTGGGGTTGAGCCAGCCCGCCGTAAGTAACACGCTGGCCAGGCTCAGAGCCTCCCTGGGAGACCCCCTGCTCGTTCGAACCACCCAGGGCATGATTCCCACCTCCCGCGCGGAGAGCCTGGTGGGCCCCATTCGGAGCGTGATGGAAACCCTTCGGGGGGTGCTCGCTCCGGCGCCGGCCTTCGACCCGGCGACGGCCAAGGCCCGCTTCACGGTGGCCGCCACCGACTACGCGGCCTGGATGTGTCTGCCCCGGCTGTGCGCGAAACTTTCCGAAGAAGCCCCCGGCATTAGGGTCGAAGTCGTGAACCTCGCGGAAAAGGTGCCGCAGAAGGGCCTCGAGCGCGGGGAGATCGATCTCGCCCTCGGCTTTTTTCCGGACGCCCCCGAGTCTCTGTACCAGCGGGAGCTCTTCCAGGAGGATTTCGTCGCCGTGGTGCCGAAGGATTCCCCCGTCGGTAAGACCAAGCTCAACCTGAAACGCTTCACCGGGTTGCGCCACCTGATCGTAAGCCCGTGGGGGGGCACGACGGGAACGCTCGACGCGGCTCTGGCCGCGGAGGGAGTGACCCGAACGGTCTACGTTTCGATAAATCACTTTCTCGTGGCGCCGGCGATCGTCGCCGCCTCCGACTACGTCGTGACTCTGCCTCGGCGTCTCGCCCATTCGTTCGCGGAGTTCTATCCCCTGAAGGTGATGGAACTTCCCGTTCGGCTTCCTTCGCTCTCGTTCCGCCAGCTATGGCACGAGAGAACGCACCACGAGGCCGCCCACGAGTGGCTGAGAAAGAGCCTCGCCGTTACAAAGTAACGAGATAGAGGACGAGGTCGGCGACGTCGGAAGCCGACGAAGCGCACCAGGGATGGGGCGAAGCGGGAAGCGCGAGGGGGGCCGGAGAGCCCAGCTCCTTCGGGCCGAACTCCCGGCGCATTCCCTGATAGTCCCAGTAGAGGTTCTTGTCGTCGCCGGGCAGCTCGACGAAGTAGTTCTGCCGCCGCAAAGCCGCTTCCTGAGCCGCGTCCCCGCGGGGCACTTTGAAAGAGCCGGGGTGGAGCGAGTAGTACTTCCGGTAGAGATCGCTCTTTTCGTCGCAGCGGTCGGGGCTCACGAGATCTTCCAGCGACTTCACGTGCCCATCGTGCAGCAGTCCGCGCGCCTCCACCCAGTGAAGGTTGTGCAAGGGAGCCGTCCGGATGGATTGCAGCTTTCTCTGGAGCGAAGTCGGAGAGAAGAAGGTCCCCACCTCTTGGAAGGGAAAGAGATCCTCGTCCGTGTGGGATCCGAAATTGGGCTGGTGGCACGCGAGGCAGTCGCGCTGAAACACCTGCTTGCCGCGCTCGAGCCGGTTCAGCAGCTTCGGGAAAGCTTCCTGCCCGGTCTGCACGAACTGCCCTTCCCCGATTCCGTCTATGTCCGAGAGTGCTTTCGCCTTCTTGAGCCGGCGATGGAGCCCCACTCGCTCGAGCAGCAGATCATCCGAGTCGAGAGTGGAAAGATAGGAAACGAGCTGGCGGGCGGAGCGCGAGCTCAACGCGCCGATGGCCCCGCTCATTTCCTCGGCGTGGAGTACGGCTCCTTCGAGTCCGCCGCCCGACTCCGGTTGGCCGAGCACTCGGCGAAGGGCGGCAAGCCGGCCGAGAGAAGGAATCACGGCGGGAGAAAAGAGCGAATCGTCGCCGAGCGCGTCTCCCTCGGCGGTTTCGTGCACGAGCGTCGAGTCCTCCGCGCCTTCCGGCATCGCCTGGAGAAGCCGGCTCTTGTCGAAGGAAACCGTTCCCGCCTTCCCTTTCACTCCCTTCATCGAGCCCAGCACGTTCCATTTCATCGACCAGCGCGGATTGGGAAGGCCAGGAAACACTTTCGCGCGGAAACTTCCGGGGCGTTCCTCGAAAACGATTCTTTGGGAGTGGCAGGAGGCGCAGTTGAAACCAATCCAGTTTCCCTTGCGCTGGCTCACCACAGGAATTCCCTCGGCATAAACGAACCCGACCCAGCCGGTTGGAGTCGTTCGGCCGGAAAGAAGCGGCGCGAGCAGCAAAGGCTTGAGGGGCATCGGGGCCGGATAGGGCTTGAAATCGTAAGGCGCGAGCGCGACGTCCGGAACTTCTCCCCGCCGGGCGGCAATGGCGCCGAACCACTTTTGGGGATCGACGACCGAGCCCGTGAACGGCTCCTTCGCCTTTCCGCGAAGCACCGTCCGCCAGTCAAGACCACGGCGGGATTGCTCGAGTCCCGTATTGAAATCGTAAGCCCAGAAGGCCGCTTCCCCCGCGCGGACTTCGTCTTCGAAACCGGGATTATCTATCTCGACGGCGACCGCGTTACTTTCGATAGGGTTGCCGAGGCGGGAAACCGGCGCCGAAGCGGCAAACACTCCGTGAGCGCGCGAGACGAGCGGATCGGAAACGAGATGCGGTTGCCCGGGACGCGAAGCCGACTCCACCGCGCCGACCTTGTCTTGCAGGGAGACCACGATGGGACCGCGGGAAGCGGTAGTAGGAACCCGGAATACGATTTCGGTGTCCGACCAGGAAAGCAGATCTTTTTTCCAGCCGTCGGTCACCCGGGCCGTCTCGAAAAACACTTGGCTCATCAGGCTGACGCCGCCTTCGAAGATGGGAAGATCCCGCTCGAGTACGCGCGTCCCGCCGAGAACGAGTTTGGCGAAATCCGCGTCGGCTCCGGCGCCGAAGTTCGTACCGATCAGCGTGACGACTTCGCCCGCCTTGATTTTCGCAACCGCGCTCTGGCCCGCACGCCAAAGAATCGTGCCGTTCACCGAAAGCGCGCGGATCTGCGGCTCCGGGCGCGTCGGCGCGGTCCAGCCGATGCCGGCCAGTTTCGCACCACGGACCTTGGCCTTCACGGGCACGCCGAACGCGGTGTCCGCCAAGACAAGCAGCAGTGCTGGTAAGACAAGGGCACGGGTCATTACCTCTCCCTATCTATAATCATCGGCAGCAAATTCGACGGATTCGTCGCAAAAAATGTTGAGATTTCAGCACAATTCACGCCTCTGCGCAGGGCGCCATTTCGACGTGGCCCGGCGCAAGAAAGGGGCCGATTTCGCCGATAAGATAGCGTGGAGACCTCTTCTTTTCTCTGGGACTTCGTCCGCGACGGCGGACAGTTCATGTACGTCCTTTTGGGCGTATCGGTGCTGGGCCTCGCCCTCATCCTGGAGAAACTCTATTCGCTCAATTTCCACTACCAGTACGACGAGGGATTTTTCGAAAGCGTGTTGTCGCTCATCCGCAATAACGACTTCGAGCGCGCCTACGCCCTTTGCTACCGCACCGGCCATCCGCTCGCGCGCTTGATCGCGAACCTGCTGAAGTACCGGACCGAGAAAAAAGAGATCCTCGCCGAAGGCGTCGCAATCGAGTTCCAGAAACTCGTGCCCCTGATTCAGAAAAGGTCGGCGTACATAGGAATGCTCGGCAACGTTTCGACTCTGCTCGGCCTGCTCGGGACGATCCAGGGACTCATCACCGCGTTTCTGAGCCTCAATCAGGGCGCCGCCGCCGCGAAGGCGGAGCTTCTATCCCGCGGCATTTCCATGGCGATGAACACGACGGCCTTCGGCCTGGTGATCGCCATTCCTTGCGTGATCGCCTACACGGTCATCACGAGCCAGGAAAATCACATCCTGCTCAACTACGAAGCGACTCTCAACGAAGTGGTTCACTGCATCGGACAGATGGAGGGGGAATCCCGGGGGCAATCGACTCCGCAAATCAGATTGCCCGTCAACGATCCCTTCTACCGATGAAACCTTCGCTCACCAAAAAGAGCTTTCTGCGAACGGTGGCTCCGAGCGACCCGTTGCTGCCTCTGCTGAGCCTTCTTCTCATCTGCGTGCCGCTTCTACTCGGCCGTGTCTCGTTTTCCGATCTCAGAATCACCGAAGGGTTCGTCGCCCCGCGGGAGCTCGCCGCCGCGGTCCCCAGCGTTCCGGCCAACGCCCTCTTCTTTCACGTAACCCTCGGCAACGCCGGCAACCTGACCGAGCTCGTCGAGGAAGCGACCGGCAAGCGGATCTCCCGTCTGAAACTGCCTCCGGGAAAAACGTCCGGCCCGCTCCTTCGCACGGAGTTCCGCCGCCTGCAAAGAAAGTACGAGCAACTCGATACGGTTTTTTTGAGAACCGACGCTTCGGTACCCTACGACACGTTCGTGACGGTACTCGCGGCCTTCCAAGCGCCCTCGCCGGATAGGGCGCCCCCGCTCTACCGGCCTCCCCAGGTGGTACTCATCCCCTCCGACGAGGCGAAGTACTCCGCAGGAGCCACGCCATGATGAAGTTTCAGTTCAGAACGGTCCGCCCGCCTCCCGGCATCGGACTTCCTTCCCTTTTGAACGGCCTGACCTTGCTTCTGGTCTTCTTTCTCGTCGGCCATAGAAACCGCGTAGTCCCCGAGCTGCCGGTCGAATCCAGCTTGCCGCTGGTAGGAACTCTTCCGGAAGGCACTCCCGAGGCGGAGCTTCGGGACTCGCTCGGCATCGTCGTCACGCCGAAAACGGCGCGAATCGGCGAAACTCTTTTCTCCCTAGAGACTCCGGTGACCATCGCGTCCCTCTCGGCCGCCCTCGAAAGAGAGATGTACCGGGACGGCCGGAACCGGAAGCAGATCGTGCTTCACGGCGACTCCCGGGTCGCCTACGGAGAAATCGATCGAATCGTGAGAGCGGCCGCCGCCGTCGGACTCACTCGGATCCGATTCGTAGCTCAGAGCGGAGTCCCGCGGTGAGAACCGAAACTTTTTCCCGCTTCCTGCTTCTTTCGCTCATGGCGCACGCCGGAGTGTGGGCGGCGCTTTACGTGGGAGGTTGGCTCGATCCCGATCCCTCGAAGCGGTTTTCGCCCACGGGATTCGACTTAGCCCGGGTTCATGGAGCCCTGGAGAGAATGCGCGACGCCGAACCCGAGGCACCGGCCGCCGTCGTCGCCGAAACTCCGGCCGTGGTGGAGCCGGAGCCCGAACCGGAAACCGACGTCCTCGGACTGGGCGCCAAACCGCAAAGGCGTTACCGCGGCACTTCGCTCGCGCCGAGCAACCTCATGGAGATTCTGGACGGAGGAAAGGAAAACCCCGTCGAAAGCTACGAGGAGCCCGACCGCAAGCAAGCCGAAGTCACCGGCGACCCGACCGATCTGGAACAGGCGTTTCGGGAAAGCGGGGGCACTCCCAGCATCACCGGCTCGCCGGACAACCAGGCGGTCCGGCAGAAAGCGTCGACTACGAAGGGAATCGTCAAAAGCTCGGGATTCGCCATGGGTGGAAAGGGAGAGGTGTCGCGCCCGGCGATGGAAGCGATCTTGGACAAGCGCCTCTCTCAGATCCAAAACTGCTACCAGGTCGCACTTCTGGAAAATTCGGGGATATCGGGGAAGCTGCTTCTGAGATGGTCGATTTCGAAGTCGGGGGAAGTGGAGCAGGTACTCATCGAAAGCTCACAGCTCGAAAACGCGGAGCTGCACAGCTGCATCGTTCAGGAAATCGCGAAGACCGAGTTTCCGAAACCGGAGGGCGGCTCGGTTATTTTGCGCCTGCCGCTGACTTTCTCGGTCCAGGAGTAGCGGGGGCTTCGAAGAAGCTTAGCGCCCGATAAAGACAAGCCGTTCCGGCGAAAACGCCGATCCCAATCCAGGGCGAGAAAACCGCCTTCGGCACGAGCCAGCAGAACACGACGAACCCGCAAATCAGAGCGTTCAGCAGCATCAAGCTCTTCATCCAGCGGCCGACGAGCGCGCCCACCGCCGACAGAACCACGCTGAGAATGAGGCAGAGCCCGAGAGGGAACGCGGTACGGGTCTTATCGCTTCCCAGCTGCCGTTCCACCTCCGCCGAAAGTTTATCGAGGGAAATCGCCTTGCGCATCACCTTGCCCGCGAGACCCGCGACCGTGTCGGCCGCCTCGGCGTAGCTGACGCTCAAGCGGAATTTCGGCGTCTTGTCGGGGTTGATCGGAACGCCTTCGAGAACTTCCAGCACCTCCCACCCGTACTCCAGCTCGCCGAAGATCGTGTATTGCCCGTCCAGGTGGGGTGCGTCCCCGAGAAGAATGGAAAAGGACGTGGTCGCGCTGTTGATGTCGTCGTCGTAGCGGGCCATCGAAAGGATGCCGCGCCTGTGCTGCAACTTGGAGAACTCGGCGGGCAGCTTCTTGATGATCGCTCTCTGAATCTCGTTCAGGGGAATGATGCGGTCGTCGGCGCTCCCGATTTGAAGAACGAATCCCGGCTCGAGCCGCCGAAAGTGAGCGGTATCGAAAATTCCGTTGCGGGTGAGCTTCAGAAACTGCTCGACGGTTTTCGGCGCGACGCCAGGGTAGAACGCGAACACCAAGTCGCCCGCGAGCGTGTGAAACACAGCCCGCTCGGGTCCCTTCTTGACGTCGGCGCCCACCGCTTGAAAAGCGGCGGACAGAATCAGAAAGAGCCACTTCATGCGGCCGCCTTCGCCTGCCCCGGGGCCGGCCAGGAAATGGTGAGCGGGTTGGCGACTCGGGGGTTTTTGAGCTTCCAGATCACTCCATCGACGAAGAAATGGTGGATTTGCACCCCGGCGATGACCACGGCGGTGGCGAGGTTCAAGGGTGTGCCGAAGTAGTGAACGATTTGGGGAATGCCCCAGAAGAGAAACGCGCCGCCGGCCACGTTCACGGCGTACCAACGGACGGTCGCCGCGGGCGCTTTCATCTGAACGGGCTTCTCACCCATCTCCATGACCCACGCGATGAGAAGGTATTGAAGCGAGTGAAACGCGGGAACGAAGAGATAGAAAAGAGGCGCGTGGTAACCCACCACGAACCAGACGAACTGAGAGGCTCCCACCACGGCGAGTACATAAGGAGGCAGCTTTCCTTCCTTGGAGTAGCGCCGGACCACGGAGATCAGAAATCCCACGAGCCCCGCGTACATGACGACCGACAGCGCGGTCGCCACCCAGTCGGGAATCCCGAGCCCCGAGTAGTGCATGCCGTAGTAGTCCGCTCCGGTGAATCCCGATTCCGCTCTCGCCGTGGAAACCAGAAAGGCGCCGTAAATGAAAGCGGAGAGCGCCCTTCTCTCCCACGGGCCGATGGGGTAGCCCGCGCGACGGGCGTAAAGCAGCACGATACCGAGACTCTGGGCGCTGAAGTGATACGGCGACCACATCATGAAGAACTTCACGAAGTGAGGCGCGACGTCCATCGGGTAAACGAAGGAAGCCACTACCGCGGAAAGGACAACCCAGGGAATCACGTAAGTGGTAAGGGGAAACTCGCGGCGGTTTTCGGCGCGGCCGAGAAGCCGGAAGTTGGTGGCGGAAAAGTGCGGCCAGTTGATGATCCACTGAAGAAAGCCGGCGACGGCGTACACCGCGGTCGGCACCTGCTTCGGCCCGACGGCGAGAACCACGGCGAAGAACACGAGGGAAATTCCCCCGGCGAGCCATGGGTCTACCCAAGGGCGCACGAAGCACCAGGATGGCATTCCGGTCGCGGGTGCGCCGGAGGTGTTGGAGGGCATACTCCATTGTAGCGCCCCCCGAGCTCCGAAGTGGACGCGTTGCGATATAAGATGCCCTTGCCACTCACGACCCGCCGAGGCGAAAGTCTGGGCCACCAGGAGGTTGGTGATGGTACGTCTCTTTTCGGCTCTTCTAATGTTGGTCGCGGCGGTTGCCGGCGCGGCCCCCGCACAATTTCCGATTCTCGGCCGGGTCATCGGCGGGGTCGGCGAAAACGGCGAGACTCTGCCGGGAGTTTCCAAGCGCTGCTTCATATATCCCACGCAAGCGGTGATCCAAACGTACAACGCGGCCACGGGAAAGAGCGACGGCTACGTGCAGCCGCTCAATCTCACTTCCACTTACCTCCGTCAGGTCTCGCAGGCCTTGGAACTGGCGAACCGCCAGCGGGAAACCGCTCAGCAACGGGCGCAGGAAGTGCTTCCGCACGTTTACTACTTCGGGTACCCGACTCAATCGGCGGAGCTCGCCTCCACCCGCGTGCGGCTTTTCTTCGACGGAGCCCGCCGAATCGAGCGGCCCGGCCAGGAAGCCCCGCAATTGCTCCAAATTATCGAACAGATTTGTCCCCACCGGTGACGAGGTAGAGAAATGGCGATCCGAGATCCTTTCACGTGGCTTTATCCCAAGATCGAAACGTACCGCACCGACAAGCTGAAGGTGTCGCCGGTTCACGAGATCTATTACGAGGAGTCCGGTAACCCGAAGGGCAAGCCCGTGGTTTTCGTCCACGGCGGACCTGGCGGCGGAACCGACCCGAAACACCGGCAGTTTTTCGACCCGGAACGCTACCGGATCATTCTTTTCGATCAGCGCGGCTGCGGAAAGAGCACGCCTCACGCGAACCTCGAGAACAACACGACCTGGGATCTCGTAGCC
Organism: uncultured Pseudobdellovibrionaceae bacterium; assembly: GCA_964653655.1. Lineage (GTDB taxonomy): Bacteria > Bdellovibrionota > FAC87 > UBA2466 > UBA2466 > CAZZHG01. Next base: position 220 of record CAZZHG010000058.1, on the reverse strand, counting down.
GACATGGAAAAGCTGAGAAACCATCTCGGCATTTCCCGTTGGCAGGTTTTCGGCGGGTCCTGGGGCAGCACGCTGTCGCTCGCCTATGCGGAAACGCATCCGGAAGCGGTGACGGAGCTCGTGCTGCGCGGGATTTTTCTGCTGCGGCGGAAGGAAATCGAGTGGTTCTATCAGTACGGCGCAAGCGAACTTTTCCCCGACACCTGGGACGACTACTTGA
>CAZZHG010000057.1:0-35245 GCA_964653655.1 uncultured Pseudobdellovibrionaceae bacterium | reverse complement strand
GAGGAGCCGGTCTTCGAGAGCGGTCGAGAATTTCGCGATCGTTTCCGACTGGAGCAGCAGACTCACCGGGAAAGAGATCCCAAGGTCGCGCTTCAGGCGGTTCACGATCTGGGTCGCGATCATCGAATCGCCGCCCAGCTCGAAGAAGTTGTCCCGCACGCCGACCTTGCGGGTTCCGAGAGCCGTCTGCCAGATGCCGGAGACGAGTTGTTCCATTTCACTGAGCGGGCACGTTTCCACCGCTTCCGCGGCCGGAGCCGTGGCTTGCGCCTCGGGCTCGGCTTGGACGGTAGGCGCAGCCGACTTCGCCATATCGACCCAGTGGCGCGCCTTTTCGAATGGATACGCCGGAAGGTGGAGGCGGTTGCGCCCTTCCCCTTCGTAGCGATCCTGAAGCTTCACGATCCCCGCGGCGGCCCAAACCCGGCCGAGAGCGCCGACGGCGCAGATGGAATCGGAGAGCGACTCCTGCGGATGCGGCAGGGTGTTCAAGCAAAGAGAGTCCGTGATCTGCTTCGTGAACGTGCCGAGTGTTCGGCCGGGGCCGACTTCGATGAGAAGGCGATTGCCGTCCTTGACCAGCGTCGCCACACCGTCGGCGAACCGCACCGCCGACCGGACGTGCTTCGTCCAGTACTCGGGGCTCATCGCTTCCTCGTCGGTAATCCAGGTTCCCGTCACGTTCGAGACGAAGGGAATCTGAGGGGCGCTCAGCTTCACGGTCTTCACGATTTCCCGGAACGGGCTCAGGGCCGGATCCAGCATGGAAGAATGGAACGCGTGAGAGGTCTTAAGCTTGCGGCACTCGATTCCCGCCTGAGTGAGCTGAGTCATGACGAGATCGATGTTGGCCGTCTCGCCGGAGAGCACCGAGCGGCCGGGCGCGTTCACCGCGGCGACACCGAGCTTCTCCAAAGCGAAGGCCGGAAGCTTTTCCGCCGGCAGATTGACCGAGAGCATGCTGCCCGCGGGAAGCGCATGGATGAGCCGGCCGCGCTCGGCGACCAGACGGAGGCCGTCCTCGAGGGAGAACACTCCCGCGACGCAGGCGGCGACGTACTCGCCGACGCTGTGGCCGAGCATCGCCCGGGGCTCGACTCCCCAGCTCTTCCAAAGTTGAGCGAGCGAGTACTCGATGGCGAATAGCGCGGGCTGCGTGATCCAAGTCTGCTCGAGAAAGGAAGCCGCCGAACAGGGGCTCTCGTTTTCCGGAAACAGAGCGGCTCGGAGATCCAGATCGAGGTAGCCTTTGAGGATCTCGGCGCAACGGTCGAGATTTTCCCGGAACACCGGCTCTTCCCGGTAAAGGCTTCGGCCCATGTTCGGATACTGCGAACCCTGGCCCGGGAAAAGAAAGGCCAGACTCAAGTCCTCATCCGCCGCCTGGTGCGTGAACACGCGAGTGGGATCCTTCTGCTGAAGGGCCGCCGCCACTTCCTGAGCGGTCGATCCGGCGACCACGCGCCGGTGCTTCCACGGGTGGCGCCCCACTTGGAGCGTGTAAGCGACGTCGGCGAGCGAGATCTGCGGATTCGCATTGAGAAACGCCGCGAGGTCCCGGCTCAGCCGATCCAGACCAGAGGCGGTCGGCGCGGCCAGAGAAATCACGTGGCAACCCTTGTTCGAAGGCTGGGATTCCCGCTTCGGAGCTTGCTCGAGCACGGCGTGAGCGTTCGTGCCCCCCATGCCGAAGGAGCTCACTCCCGCGCGGCGCGGGAACGATCCGTGCGTCCAGTCCGTCAGCTCGGGGCTGACGAAGAAGCGGGTTTTGTCGAGGCCGAGCTTGGGATTAGCGGACTTGAAGTAAGGGCTCGGCGGAATTTTGCCGTGGTGAAGCGAGAGCGCGGCTTTGATCAACCCACCGACGCCGGCGGCGGCGTCCATGTGTCCTACGGAGCTCTTCAACGCCCCGAGAGCGCACGGGTTACCTTTGGCTTCTTCGCCGTGGGCCATTGAGAGGGCATCGACCTCGATCGGATCGCCGAGCGGCGTTCCCGTGCCGTGGGTCTCGACGTAGCTGATGGATTCCGGCGATACGCCCGACACCGCCAACGCTTCGGCAATGACCCGCGCCTGACCTTCCGGATTCGGGGCCGTGTAGCCGATCTTCATCGCGCCGTCGTTGTTGACGGCGGTTCCCCGGATGACCGCGTAAATCGGATCGCCGTCGGCGACCGCGTCCTCGAGACGCTTCAGGAACACGACGCCTACGCCGTTGCCCGGCACGGTGCCGAGAGCGCCGCTGTCGAAGGGACGGCACTCGCCCTCGGGGGAGAGAATGCTGCCTTCTTCGTAGAGGTAGCCGCGCGTATTGGGGCGCACCGACGAGCCGCCCGCCAGCGCGCAGTCGCACTCACCGAGCAGAATGCTCTGAACCGCGAGGTGAACCGCGACGAGAGACGTCGAGCAGGCCGTCTGAACGGTGAGGCTCGGTCCCTGTAGGTTGAGCTTGTAGGATACCCGCGTCGTCAAAAAGTCCTTGTCGCTCGAGATGCCCATCTGCAAGCCCGCGAGACTCAGCTCCTGGCCGAAGTGCGGGAGAAGATTCTGGAGAAGATACGTGTTGAGGCTGCAACCGGCGAAAACTCCGACCGAGCGGTTGGAATTGAGCGGATCGTAGCCCGCGTCTTCCATGGCGGCCCAGGCGCTTTCCAGAAAGAGGCGATGCTGGGGATCCATCTTTTTGGCCTCCCCGGGGCTGTACTGGAAAAACTCCGCGTCGAACTTGTCGACGTCGGAAAGAATCGCCGTGCGGCGTACGAAATCGGGGGAGGCGAGGTTTTCCGCCGAGACTCCGGAGGCGGCCAGCTCCTCGGACGTGAAGGTGGAGATTCCGCTTTTACCCGCGGCGAGCATCTCCCAGAACTCAGCGACATTCGCCGCTCCGGGAAACCGTCCCGCCATGCCAATAATGGCAACGCCATTCAGATCGTTATTCATAGTCATATCCTCTTCAAAAAAACTCTTAGTTGACCCGGCCGCGTCCAAGCCGCTTCGCGCGCATTTCGGCGCGGGCTTTCGCCTCGTTCAGCACCGCTTTGGAATCGCGGGCCGGAGCCCCGCCCTCTTCTCCCAAGGCGGCGGCGAGGGCCGCGATCGTCGGGTACTTGATCAAATCCGTAAGGGCCACCGTTTTGCCTAGGGCGGCGCTAAGCTTCACCTGCACCTGGGCCAGCATCAGCGAGTGGCCGCCGAGGTCGAAAAAGTTCTGGTCGCGGCCGACGGTAGCGATGCCGAGCACTTCGCACCACACCTTGCCGATGGCAGCCGAAACGCCGGTCAAAGCCTGGCGAAGGGCCGGCGCGTTTTGCGCGGGGGCCGAAGGCGCCGGAAGGCGCTTCACGTCGACTTTTCCGTTGGACGTGAGGGGGAAGCGCTCGAGAGTGAGGAAACGCGCGGGAACCATGTTCTCCGGGAGGCGGGCCCGCAGAAAATCGCGCATCGCCTCTTCCGTAGACTGGCCGATGCCGTAACCGACGAGCGACGTTTCACCCGCCTCGTTCTTCGACGGAACTACAATGGCGTCCCGGATTCCGGGCGCTTCCTTCAGCACGGCTTCGATCTCGCCGATCTCGATCCGCATGCCGCGGACTTTCACCTGTCCGTCCGCGCGGCCGAGAAACTCCAGCGTGCCGTCCAGGCGGAAGCGACCAAGGTCCCCGGTCCGATAGAGCCGCTCGCCCGCACGGAAGGGATTCGCGACGAAGGCCTTCGCCGTCTTCGCGGCATCTCCCCAGTACCCGCGCGCGAGACCGACGCCGCCGACGCAGATTTCTCCGGCGGTGCCGCGGGCCACGGGCTGCAGGTGAGAGTCGAGTACGTAAACTTGAGTGTTCGCGATCGGTCTTCCGATGGTCGCGACCGGGCCGGGCTCGCCCAGCCATTCCTGGGTGCAGTAGACGGTGCACTCCGTCGGGCCATAACGGTTCACGATGCGGAACGGAGCTTCGGGCCCCGGCCGTTTGCGCAGACGCTCGCCACCGGTGAGAAAGAGCCGAAGGGAACTTTCCTTCGTCCACGCCTTGTCGAGCACGGTCTCCAGAATCGGCGCCGGGAGCTGGCACACGGTCAGCTTGCGGCTATCCATCCACTGGAACATTTCCTCGGGAGAAAGCCGAAGGTGATCTGGCGCGATGTAAATCGACACGCCGCTCGACAAATAGGCGCCCAGCTCTTCGAGAGTGGGATCGAAGCCGACGTTGGTGAGACAACCCGCGCGCTCACCCGGTCCGAGGGCGTACTGTTCGCGGGCCCACTCGGCGAGATGTCCGAGAGCGCGGTGCTCCACCATCACGCCTTTGGGCGTTCCCGTGGAGCCCGACGTGAAGAGCACGTAGGCAAGCTGCTCGGGGCGCGGAGGCGGAAGCGGTCCGGCCGTCACGCCGTCGAGATCCGAAACGAGATGCGCGAGGGCGCCGAGGTCCCGCGCGAGAATCTCCGTCTTACCGTCGCACAAAATCAAATGGGGGTTGGCTTCGGCGACCATCGCCCGAAGGCGCTGGGCCGGCTGATTCGGATCGAGGGGCAGATAAACCCCGCCCGCCTTCAAGACGCCGAGAAACGCGGTGACCCAGCCCACTTCGCGGCTCGTGCAGACGGCGACCGGAGTCTCCGCCTTGAGCCCCGAGCGGGTCAGCACGGAGGCCAAACGATCGCTCTCGGCATCCAGCTGCCCGTAAGTCAGAGTCGCGTGGCAGCAGGTGACGGCCGGCAGCTCGGGGAGCAGCCGCGCCACTTCGCGGAACTGATCGACGACGGTCTTGCGGGAAAACGGAATCGCGGTGCGGTTCCATTCCACTAGAACCTTGCGGCTGGCTTCCTCGCTGAGAAGACGGTAGCGGGAGACCGGAAGTTTGTCGTCGGCGAGCCCCTGCTCGACGACGCTCGCGAACAGCTTCGTCATCTCCTCGACGGTTTCCCGCTCGAAGCGATCCGTGCTCAACTCGAAGATCCCCTCGACGGCGCCGTTCGTGTTCCAGCAATGAACCGAAAGGTCGTGCTTGCTGCAGCCGACTTCCACCAGATTCGGGTCGTCGAGAGTGATTCGGGCGGTGGAAACCGAAAGAGTTTCCGCGGCGCGCTCATTGAAGGTGAAGACCACATTGAAGAGCGGGTTCGGGTCGGAGCTGCGTTTCGCGCCGACGGCGGCGAGCACCTGCTCGAAGGGTACTTCCTGATGGCTCAGACTATCGACGAATCCGTCCCGCACGCGCTCGAGCGAAGCCGCAAACGACGGGTCGCCGGTGAAATCGGTTCGCAAAATCAGGTTATTCAGAAAGAGGCCGACCATGTCGGCGAGCTCGGGCAGGCCCCGGCTCGCTCCGCCTGACCCGATCAGAACGTCGTTCTGGTTGGACAACCGGTGAAGGAGAATCTGAAACGCGGTCGCAAGTCCGACGTACAGAGTCGCGCCGCTTTCGCGGCAGCGCTCGCGCAGACGGTCGACGGTCGCTTTCGGGATCTCGAAACGGACCTTTTCGCCCTTTTGCGAACGCTGAGCGGGGCGGGGCCGATCGGCCGGCAACTGCAAAGGAGTGGCACCCGCGAGCTTCTTTTTCCAAAACTCGAGAGAGGCTTCGTAGGTCTGACCGGCCTGCCACTCGCAGTAATCTCCGTACTGCAAAGAAGGCTCCGCCGGAAGAGTCACGCCCTGCTCCAGGCGGCGATAGAGATCGAGAAGTTCCCCGAAGAGCATTTCTCCGGACCACGCATCCACGACCGCGTGGTGCATCACGATGAGCAGAACTTCTTCTCCGGGGGAAACCTTCGCATGGCCGCCCCGGATGAGCGGTCCCCGGCCGAGATCGAAGGGCGCCGCCGCTCTTTCGCGAATCCAAGCCGTCAAAGCCGCTTCGCCGGCCCGCGTGAAATCCGCTTTTTCCAGAGCGAGGGGAGACGGAGCGAGAACAATCTGCCGAAGTTCCCCCTCTTGCAGACGGAAAATCGTGCGCAGGGGCTCGTGGCGCCGAACGAGCTCGTCGAGCGCGCGGCCCAGGATCGATTCGTTCAACGTACCTTCCACGCGGAAGACGAGCGGAACGTTATAGGCGGCGTTGCCGGGCTCGCGCTGATCGAGAAACCAAAGGCCCTTTTGAGCGGAGGAAGCGACCGGATCGATCGCGGGGTTGCGGCGGCCGATGGAAGGCCGAGAAGGCTCGTCCCCTTCGTTCAGGAGCGCCTGGAGCATGGCCAAGTCGTCGTCCTGCAGGTCTAGTTGATTTTCGGATCCGGGTTCAAACACGGCCGCCCCCCAACGAAACCTTTCCCGGCGCGGCTACGCGCGGAAGGAGGAAATAGAGGGTCACGAAAAGCATCAGCGTGCCCTGAATCACGCAAACCATGGTCACCGGCATCCGGTCCACGAGGGCCCCGGCGGCGAAGTGGCAGATGGGCTGGGCCGCGGTGAGCACCGCTCCCATGAGAGCGAAGAAGCGGCCCTTCATCTCGTTCGGGACGCGCTGGTGAAAGAGAGAAATGAACCGGACCGGCATCAACGAGAACGCCAAGCCTTGCAGGAAAATCATGGCGAAGTAACCAGGCGCGCTGACGACAAACCCCGGCACGCCGAGCCCGATGGCGAGCACCACCGTGCAAACCGCACCGAGCTGTTCCGGGTCCGAGATGAAACGCACGCGGCGGGAAAGCGCGGTACCGACGAGAATGCCCAGCCACAGGCCCGATTCGATCCAGGCAACCGTCGACGCTCCCGAATTGAGAGCGCGGTTCACGTAAATCGGAAGTACGAGGAACGTGGGCACGCACAGGAAGTTCGCGAGCCCCATGCCGAGAAGCAGCTTCTTCAGCAAGGGTTCCCGCTCGAGGTACTTCCAAGCCGACATCTGGAGACCGCCTTCGGCCGAGGCCGGCGGCTTCGGGGGCGCGTACCGGAAGCTGGAAATCCAAACGAGCGCGAAAGAAAGTAGATGGGCGGCCGCGTTTACCGCGATGACTCCGGCGGTGTGAAGAACCGCGATGAGAATCGCCCCGAGCCCGGCGCCGATGTAATAGCCGACCGAGATGGTCGAAGTCTGGAAGGCGGTGGCGCCCTCGATGTCTTCCGGCGGAACGATCTCGGCGACCGCCTTCGTCAGGGCGGGATCGATGATCGCTTGCAGCAGCGAAAGGATGAACCCGGCGGCGTAAATGATGGCGACCGGAGCGTGCGGCCACTTGTAGAGCATCACCGCGAAGGCGCCCATCACGATGGCCTTGAGCAAATCCGCGGCAAGCAGCACCTTGCGGGTCGAATAGGTGTCCACGAGGCGGCCGATGGCCTTCACGAATAGCAGAGAGGGCAGCGCACAAAGCACGAGAAAGACGGCCGCGACTTTGCCGGTCTCCGCGCGGGACGAGGTGACGATGCACCACACGACCGCGATCTGGTACATGCGGGTGCCCGATTGGCTCAGTACCTGGCCGATCCAGACCCGGAGGAAGTCGAAGTTACGCAGCAGTACGGGTTTGGTAGACATTACGCCCTCGCCCCCGTGTTGTTCTCGATGCGATCGAGCAGCATCGCGATTTTTTGCATCTGACCGGGCTTCTTTTCCCGTTTCTCGATGGCGGCCGACATTTCCCCGAGCGTCGGGCTCTGGAAAATCGTCTGGAGGGTCAGCTCCACGCCGAAGAATGTGCGAACGCGGCCTACTAGCCGCGTCGCAAGCAGCGAGTTGCCGCCGAGACGGAAAAAGTTATCCGTTTCGGCTAGCGTATCGCCACCCAAGAGCTCGAGCCAAAGGCGGGCGAGTCCACGTTCGATCGGGGAGAGACGATCGAGTCGTGGCTTTTTAGCTTCCCGCCGATCCTTCAGATCGGAGTCTTGCAAAACCAGTGTCCGGTACTTGCCGTGAGCGTACCGATTGGCGAGCTCCTGGCGGACAATCTTGCCGATGGCCGTACGCGGGATGTCCTCGGCGTGCAACGGAATCAAACGATCCGGCGTGACACCGATCTCCCGCGTGAGCCGCTCGGAGATTCCTTTGGCGACTTTGCGGACGTCCAGTTTGTCGTCCGTCGGCACGAAGAAGACGGCGAGACGTTCGGCCGGGTCGCCCTCGTCCCGCACCGCGGAGGCGGCCGTGCAAGTGGCGCGGACGCCGGCGACCGCTTCCGCCGCTACTTCCAGATCGCTCGCGTAGTACTTCTGGCCGTTGACGATGAGGATGGCTTTCTCGCGGCCGGCGATGACGAGGCGTCCCTCTTTCAGAAAGCCGATGTCGCCGGTATCAAACCAAAGATCGTCCGTGAGAGCCGCGCGCGTGCTTTCCGCGTCGTTGAGATAGCCCGAGAAAACGACGGGACCCCCCACCTCGATTCGTCCCAGCTCTTGCTCGCCGGCTAGTAGCCCCTGACGGTTCACGATCCGGATCTGGGCTCCTTCGATGGGGCCTCCGAGATCGAGAAGATCGATGGCGTCGCCCACGGTGTCGTCCACGAACTGGACGCGGGAATCGGCAAGGGCCTTTCTATCCACCCGGTGCTTTTTGGCCGAACCGGCGAGGGTCAAACCGTAAGTCGTGCCGCCGGAGAGCTCCGTCATTCCCCAGGCCGCCTGCAGCACCGTCCGCTTGAGGCCGAAGCCGCCGAGAATCGTCGTGAGGTCCTGGAAAACTTTGTAGGAGATGGGTTCACCGACACTCAGCCAGAAAGCCGCGTGGGAAAGATTCCACTTCTTTTCCGCCGGCCGATCCTCGAGGGCCTTGTGAAGCGCGAGGTAAGCGAAGTTCGGAGCCCAGCTGTGAGTGGCCTTGAAGGCCTCCATGCCGTCGAGCCAGCGAAGCGGCGCGGCCATGACGTCTTCCTTGCGGGCGTAAACTAGAGAACAGCCGAGCAGCATCGGACGGATGTGCCAATCCGTTAGCGCGCCGACATGATCGAAGGGCAGCCAGTTGAAAATGACGTCCGAGCTCCTGTGGCCGCACTTCTTGTTGGCTCCGCGCTGGGCGGCGATGAGGCTCCGGTGAGTCAGGATCGCGCATTTCGTCTTGCCGCCGCTGCCCGACGACATCACGAACACCGCCGGATCTTCGGGACACGGAAGGTACGCTTGCGCTTCCGGGCAGTCCGCCGCGAGAAGCGATTCCAAAGTGAGAATCACGCTTCCCGAAGGCGCGAGCGGAGATACCGTCGGGGCGAGCTGGTTGACCGTGAGAATCACGGGCCGTTCCATCAAACGGTAAGCGTCCTTCAGGCGATCGAACACGAGATTGGGCTGCGTGTAAGACGGGGCGAGCGGCCCGATGAGCGGCTGGATGCCGCCGAGGACGCAGGCCCAGAAGGCGGTCAGAATATCGCGGTTGTCCGAGAGCTGCATGAGCAGCCGGTCGCCCGGCCGGAAACCTTCCTTTTGAAGGGCCGCGAGCAGGCGGGCGGCCTGCCGCCAAAGCTCTTCGTAGGAGAGAAAACTCTGCTCGCCCGTGGAGGCGCCCACGAACGTGATCCCGCGGTGGGGAAACCGCACGGCGGCTCCCTCGAGGATCTCCCGGAGCGTTTTCGGCTCCGTGCTTTCGGCTTGCCCGACCTTAAGCATACTGCGCTTTCCTCACATCAACGGCCTCGGTGGCGCGCGAAACGGCCGCGCTCTTCGCAAGGTGTTCCTTTTTCTCGACGAGCTTCGTGAGGTAGGCGTTCACCGGTGTCGACCGCTCGTAGCGTTTGGCGAGCTGCACGAGGTGTCCGTTCAGGGACTCGATTTCCGTGCGGCGGCCGAGGCTCAGATCCTGCGCCATCGACGGCCGGTGGGCGCCGAAGCGGGGCAGGATGTTGTGCTTGTAGAAGTCCATGAACTCGACCGGTCCGTGCCAGGGCAAAGCGACGCCCACGTGCTGCGCCACGGGGAAGATTTCCTCCAGAAGCGCGTCCATCGTGAGAACCGTCCGCTCTTCGGCGAACAGCTCGGCGAGCGTCTTGCCCTCGATGGCCGACAGAGCGTTCGTCATCGCGTTCATGAGGAACTTGGTCCAGATGTCCGTCTGGAAATCCGTGGAAATCGTCGTACGGAGCCCCGCCTGCGTCAGAGACGCGGCGAGTGTTTCGGCGACGAGGCGATATCGGTGAGCGGCGACTCCGAACGCGCCCAGCTTCGCTTCGCACGCATGGCTCGTGAGGTGCACGGCCGCGGGGCCTGCGATCTCGCAGCCGAACAACGAGACGCAACCGAAAAGCGGCTGCTTCGTGCCGAGCGCGCCTTCGAGGACTTCGAGATTGCCGAGACCGTTCTGCACGGAGACCACTACCGTCCCCGTTCCAATCAGCCGTCCGCAGGAAGCGATGGCCGAGAGCGTATCGAACGACTTCACCGTGACGAGGATGAGATCCATTTCCTCGGTGGGCAGGTCGCGCACGACCACTTCCGCCGCCGCGGGCATCGACTGGATGTCGCCAAGCGTGCCGGTCAGGCGGATTCCGTTGGTGCGGATCCTGGAAACGTGGCGCTCCCGCGCCACGATACTGACCTTGTGGCCCTGGCGCGTGAGAAGCGCTCCCATCGTCAAACCGACGGAGCCGGCCCCTAGAACGAGGACATTCATGGCGCTTCTCCCGGAGCGTAAAGGAACTGCAGACGGGTCAAACCGGCGGACCGGCGAAGCGTTTCGGTCGCTCCGACGATGAGCTGCTCGGTGGCTTCCCAACTGAGGCAAGCGTCCGTCAGGGACACGCCGTACTTCAGCTTGTCGCCGCCGAGCTTCTGATTGCCTTCGTTGAGATGGCTCTCGATCATCATGCCGAGAATGCGCTGGTTGCCCGCCGAGTACTGCTCCAGCACGTCGTCGAACACGTCGAGCTGCTTTTTGAAGTTCTTCCTGCTGTTGCCGTGGCTGCAGTCGACCATGATGGGACGCGCCGGACCCGATTCGCCGATGGACGCCTGAGCGAACGCCACGTGAGGCGCGCTGTAGTTGGGCTGATCTTCGCTGCCCCGGAGCACGAGGTGAACGTCCGGGTTGCCGGAGGTGCGCACGACGGCGGTACGGCCGTTCGGATCGATACCCAGGAACGAGTGCGGCTGCCGCGCCGATAGGAGAGAGTTCAGCGCGCTCTGGATGCTTCCGTCGGTTGCGTTCTTGAAACCGACCGGCATGGACAGCCCGCTCGCCATCTGCCGGTGGGTCTGGCTCTCGGTAGTGCGGGCTCCGATGGCGGCCCAGCTGATGAGGTCCGTGATGTACGGGGGCACGATCGGATCGAGAAACTCGGTCGCGCAGGGAAGGCCCATGCGGGTGATCTTCAGAAGGAGCTCACGGGCCCGGCGAAGGCCGGATTCCATGTCGTCCGTTCCATCGAGGTTGGGATCGGTGATGTATCCCTTCCAGCCCACCGTGGTCCGGGGCTTTTCGAAGTAAACGCGCATCACGAGGATGAACTGATCCTCGACCCGCTTTTGCAGGTGCGAGAGCCGGTCCGCGTACTCGAGCGCGGAAGCGGAATCGTGAATCGAGCAAGGCCCGAGGATGAGGACGAGCCTCTTGTCCCCTCCGAGCAGCGCCGACTGGATTCTCTCCCGGGCGGTGTTGACGAAATCGAGGTCCGCCGGAGTCGCCGGAAGCTCGTTTACGATCTCCTGGGGAGCCGAAAGCGGGTCCTGGCGTAGGACACGGTGATGGTGGATTTTCTGGGTCACGGTATCTTTCTTGGGCGGCAGCACAGCGGTTTTCCTCTCAGCTCAGCGTTTTTAAATTCCCGTGTTTTTGACACAACGCGCCTTCCGAAGGGTCCCGAAAAGCACGTCCAAAACCTTCTCTGTTCGCACCCTGCGAACAATTGTTAACACCATAGGCGCGCACACTTCCGCCTCACCTCTCCTTAAAGATCCGTTACCGAAATCTTTACCGGCCGAGGATTAGCCGAATCCCCTCTACGTATGATTTCCACCCAAGCCCGGACACTTGCGCCCGACATACGGGGCTGATGACGGACTTCCGTCTAAAAGACTCCCGTTTCCGAATGTCGGAGAGATGAACTTCCACCGCCGGCAATTCGACGGCCGCGATCGCGTCTCTCAAGGCGATCGAGTAGTGCGTGTAGGCCGCCGGATTGATGACCACTCCGTCGGCCCAAGATCGGTTGCCGTGGAGGAAGTCGATGAGCTCTCCCTCCGAGTTCGACTGAAAACACTTCAGCTTCGCGCCCTGCTTGGCGGCGTAGCGCCGCAGCCGCCCGTTGATCGTGGCGAGCGTGTCGCGGCCGTAAATTTCCGGCTCCCGTTTGCCGAGCAGGTTCAAGTTCGGCCCGTGCATGACGAGGATGCGCTTCACGAAGCCGCCTCCAGCTTCTCCACGATCCGGTCCACGATCTGTTCCGGCGTCAAATCATCCGTATCGACGGTGTACCGGGCCATCGCGTACTGCGGTTCCCGTTCCGTCATGAGCTTCTCCACGGTTCCCGAAAGATCGGGCCCCTGCAGTAGCGGCCGCTGGGAAACGTCCAGCCGGGCGAGCAGCGTTTCCGCTTTCGCGCGCAGATGGATCAAAGCCCCCGAAGCGAGCAAATGGGCGCGGTTCTCCCCTTCATTGAGAGTTCCACCCCCGAGCGCGACCACGGTGGCCGTGCGGCGAGAGAGAGACTCCACGAGACTCTTCTCCAGCTCCCGGAAAGCGCCCTCGCCCGCCTGGGCGAAAATCTGCGGAACGCTCATACCGACGCCCGCCTCCAGTTCCCGATCCGTATCGAGAAAGGACCAGCCCAGGCGCTGGGCAAGCAACGGCCCGACGCTCGACTTCCCCGCGCCCATGAAGCCGCAGAGATAGAGATTATCGGCCCGTGTGGTCATTCCACTCCTTTAAGCGGGGCAGCAGCTCCGCCATGGAATCGCCCCCGAACTTTTCGAGGATGGCTTCCGCCAAAACAAAGGCGAGCAGCGACTCGCCGATGACCGCCGCCGAAGGCACCGCGCACACGTCGGAGCGCTCGACGTGGGCTTCGGTCGGCTCGTGGGTCGAAAGCTTCACCGACTGAAGCGGCGACATGAGCGTCGCGAGCGGCTTCATCACCGCGCGGACCACCACGTTCTGTCCGGTCGTCATGCCGCCGTCGATTCCGCCGGAGCGGTTCGAGCGGTACTCGTAGCGGCCGGGCGCGGAGCCCGCGAAAATCTCGTCGTGAGCCTTCGTTCCTGGAGTCGCTCCGACCGCGAAACCCAGCCCCACCTCGACGCCCTTGATGGCGTTGAGGGAGAGAAAATGCTTGCCGACCGAGGCCTCGAGCCGGCGATCCCAGTGAACGTGGCTTCCGAGCCCGAGGGGCAGCCCGCTCGCGACCACTTCGAAGACGCCGCCGATCGTATCGCCCTCTTTCTTGCAGCGATCGATTTCATTCACCATCTTCTCGGCGCTCTCGGCGCCCAAAACGCGGACCGGGGAACCGTCCACCACGGAGTTGAGCTCCTCGACGCTTCCTTCGAAGGGGGTCGGATCCTGAACGCCGCCGATGCTGGTCACGCGGCTCGCGATGTGGATGCCGCATTCCTTGAGAAACTGGCGGGCGACAGACGCGATCGCCACCCGGATCGTCGTTTCCCGCGCGCTCGCGCGCTCCAAAACGTTTCGCATGTCGCTGTGGGCGTACTTGAGGCCGCCAACGAGGTCGGCGTGACCGGGGCGGGGCACCTCGAGCTTGCGCTTCACTTCGCCGGCCCATGGCTCGGCTTGCATGATCGTTTCCCAGCTCTTGAAGTCCTTGTTCCAAACCACGAGGGAGACCGGGCTGCCCAAAGTTTTGCCGTGGCGGACGCCGCCGAGAATCTCGACGGAATCGTCCTCGATCTTTTGCCGGTTGCCGCGCCCGTGGCCCATCTTGCGCCGGCGAAGTTCCTTGTGGATGTCCTCGACCGTTACGGAGATGCCGGAGGGAAGGCCTTCCAGAATTCCCGTCAAAGCCCGTCCGTGGGACTCGCCCGCCGTCAGAAATCTGAAACTCATACTTCCGCCTTTCTCAGCTCCGCCGCGAGCTTCGTCTTCAACGCCGCGGCGTCGCTCAAGGGACCGAACCAAATTTTCCACGTGGCGATCGCCTGCCAAAGCAGCATGTCGAGCCCGTTCACCGTTCGGAGCCCGAGGGCCGCGGCCTGGGTAACAAACGGAGTGTCCGCGCCGTAAACCAGGTCGAACGCCAGAGCGTTCGGCTCGAAGGCGGCCGGAAAGGCGAAAGCCGAATCCGAGTCCTTCAGCCCGATGGAAGTCGCATTAATGAGGCACGCGGGAGTCGCGTTCGGGACAGTGGGGCCGGAGGCCTCGAACCGGGTGTTCGGATATATCGCTTGGAAGTCGGCGCAAAGTTTTTCGGCCCGCAATATCGTCCGGTTCAGGACGACCACCCGCTTCGCTCCGAACTTGCCGCACACGAAGGCGGCGGCGCGGGCTGCGCCACCGGCGCCGTACAGGACCACTTCGCGGCCGCGAAGATCACAGTTCTGTTCGTCCAGCGTCGCTTCGATGCCGACGGTGTCGGTATTGTAAGCCGTCGCGCCGGTCTCACCGAAGTGAACGACGTTCGCCGCTCCGACGGCGGTCGCCTCGGCGGACACCTTGTCGACCATCATCAATATAGCTTCCTTGTGCGGAATCGTGACGTTCCAGCCGACGAACCCGTCCCGATCCGACCGCGTCCCGTACCAGCGGCCCAGCTCGGCGGGATCCACGTCGATTCTTCCGTAAGACAATTGCCGCCCTTGGCTGCTGGCCAGCACCGAAAAGAGCTTCGGCGACAGAGAGTGGGAAACCGGATGGCCGATGACGGCGGCAAGCTTGGCGTCAGCCATGGCGCAGGCCCTCCAGCGTCGCGAAAAACGAGGGATAGGAGATGGCAACCGCGCCCTCCCCTTCGATTTCGATGGGGCCGGTGGCGCCGAGGGCGCCGACGGCGAAAGCCATGGCGATGCGGTGATCGCCGAAGGAATCGATGGCCCCGCCGGACAGAAGCCTTGGTCCGGTGACGGCGAGGCCGTCCGGATAGGTTTCCACTTCGACGCCGAGCCGGCGCAGGTTGGTCGCGACCGCTTCAATCCGGTCGGTTTCCTTCACGCGGAGCTCTTCGGCTCCCCGGATGGTCGTCGTGCCTTCGGCGTAAGCCGCAAGCACCGCTAGCATCGGAATCTCGTCGATGAGCGACGGAACGTCGCTTTCCTCGACGTAGATCGCTTTCAGCGGCGCTCCGCCTTCGATCGTGACGTCGCCGACGGGCTCCGGCGACTCGCCCGTGCAGTCGATGGAAATCTTGGCGCCCATGGCGTCGAGGGCCCGCAGGAATCCGGTACGGGTCGGATTGAGCAGCACGTTCGGCACGGTGACCTTCGCCCCGGACACGAGAGCGCCGGCCGCGAGCCAGAACGCGGCGGAGGAAGTGTCGCCGGGAACGATAATCGATTTCGCTTTCAGCGGCTGGCCGCCGGTGACGGAAAGATTCACGCCCTCCCGGGCGACGCCGACGCCGAAGTGCTTGAAGCCGCGCTCGGTGTGGTCACGGCTGTCCGTTCGCCCGCCGACCGTGGTTTTCCCGTCGGCGTAA
The DNA here is from genome assembly GCA_964653655.1 of uncultured Pseudobdellovibrionaceae bacterium. GTDB lineage: Bacteria > Bdellovibrionota > FAC87 > UBA2466 > UBA2466 > CAZZHG01. Next base: position 19,744 of record CAZZHG010000057.1, on the reverse strand, counting down.
AGGCCGGCCAGCAATACCGCGGTCTTCACCTGGGCGCTCGCGACCGGCAGCTCGTACTCGATGGGAGACAGGCGCGAGCCGGAAATCCGGATGGGAGCGAAAGTGCCCTCGCGCATCTCGATGCGCGCGCCCATCCTGCGCAGGGGCTCCGCCACGCGTTTCATGGGACGGTTGCTCAGGGACTCGTCTCCGACGAGCACCGTTTCGAAATTCTGGGCCGCGAGCACTCCCATCAGCGAGCGCATCGTCGTGCCGGAGTTGCCGCAGTCGAGGGGAGCCTTCGGATCGCGAAGACCGTGAAGCCCGACGCCTTCGACGTGGACCCGATCGCCGTCGTCCTGGACTTTCACTCCCATCGCCTCGAGGCAGCGTCTCGTCGAGCGGACGTCTTCTCCGCCGGAAAGGCCGATGACCGTGGTGCGGCCCTCGGCGAGCGCGCCGAACAGCAAAGCCCGGTGAGAAATCGATTTGTCGCCGGGGACCTGGACGGTTCCCCGAAGGCGGTTCGTGGGCTCGATGCGGATCATCTTGCCTCTCCCGTCGTGAAGTAGCCGCGGCCCGCTTCCATCAGGTTGCGGAATCCGGCCCGATCCTTCGAGCGGATGGCGGCCTCGAAATGGTCCAAAGTCTTTCGGAGCGACGACACGGCTTCGAGGGTCGTCGAGTTCTCGGCCTGAATTTCGTAGTAGAGATCCGGGCACTGTTTGGCGACCCGAGCGGAGAGCGAGGCCTGAATCCGGTAAGTCGTTCCGGCGACGGATTCGACCACGGCAACCGGAAAACCCCGGTCGGCGAGCATCCCGGCGAATACCAAATTGATCAGGTGGGGGACCCCGAGAACGAGCGCCATGAGCGTGTCGTGATCGGCGGCCGAGACGCGTCTCGGCCCAAGATTCGTGCCCGCAAAAAGCGATTCGACGGCGGCGGCCGCTTCGGCGTCGCCGGTCTCGCAGACGAGAAGGGGCGCGTGGGAATCGGTGGGCAGCGTCGGTCCAAGCATCGGGTGCGCGCTCGCCACACGGACGCCTCGGGCGACCGCGGAGGCGATGGCCGGAAGCAAGGAAGCCTTCACGGAGCCGATATCGAATACGACTCCCTTCGGAGACAGTGTCGCCACTCGGTCGAGCATTTCAGGGGTCGCGGAGATGGGGGTCGCGAGCACGATGAAATCGCTTTCCAGCACTCCGGTCCCGAACGAGACGGCCTTCACGCCCTCCGGCAGCGGCGCGAGATCACAACCGGTCACTTCGTGACCGCGCCCCGAGAAGAAGCGCGCGAGCCAATGGCCCATGCCGCCGGCCGCGCCGACGATGAAAATCTTGCGGGGCCGGCTGGTGGTTTTCGTGAGGTATTTGTCCTGTATTCGGCAGGAGGAATCGATGAGCGTTTCGAGCACGGCTACGGCCGCATTCTCATCGATACCGAGCTGCTTGGCTTGGGCGCGGGTGCGCTCGAGAAGGCGCGCTTCGACGGCGTGATTCTTCACGGGCAGGCCGACTTTTTCCTTCGCTTGCGCCACGCGAACGGCGAGTGCCTGGCGCTCGGCAATCCGCTGGAGAATTTGGCGGTCCACTTCGGCGATCTCAACGCGCAGTTTTTCCAGCTCGTCTGACAATTTACCGGCCCTCGGTAAGCAAAAATTGAGGGCAAGAAATACCACAACGCATGGTGTCATTTAAAGGGGACTGCTTGCTGTTTGCACCGAGCGTTTGCTATCAGCAAACACCAAACCGCCCCTAAATATCCGAGATTACATGGATAAATAGGGGTATTTCCGGCCCCTCCCAGGCACGAGATTAAGTTCTCTTTTTTGACGCAACCGCTTCGTGGCACGGGCACTGCAGAGGTTCCTTGCAACGGAGGCCCCATGCAATCGCTTACCAGATACGGCACGTACGGATATTTGAGCTGGATGACCACGACCCAATTCGAAAACGGCGGGTGGGTTTTGACGGCGAAACCGGGCGCGGAGCAAGCCCGCCCCCACGCTAAAAAGGCGGTTCGCAAGGGCCGCAAGATCGGCAAGAGGAACTGAACGTGGGAATTCTCGCGGCCCTGATCATCGGCTTGTTCGTAGGAATTCTCGCCAAATTCCTCATGCCCGGAAAAGATCCGGGCGGCCTTCTCGTAACATCTCTCCTCGGAATTGCAGGGGCCGTCGTTGCGAATTACATCGGTGGCGCGATGGGCATGTATCAGCCGGGCGAAGCGGCGGGCTTTCTCGCGTCGATCGTCGGCGCGATGGTGCTCCTCGGAATCTATCGCCTGCTCAAACGGAACTGATTTTCGCGAATGAGCTGACGCGACCCCCCTTACCGTCGGGTTCGCCTGAACCTAGGATGCGCCTCCAAAGGAGCATCTATGGTACGTAACCTACTTCTGAGTCTCATCCTGGTAACCGCGTCCGCCGTTGCCCGGCCGCCCGAAAGAACTTCGGTCGTGGTCCGCGGCAACACCCGCTCACCGGGCGCCGGACGCAAAATCACTTTCGGAATGACCGATCGACAGCACGACGCGATCTACCGCCTGACCGGCGGACGCGTCGATTTTCGCGGTCTCCAAGCCGTCCCCCTCGCCCGCTACCAAGGCGAGCGCGCGGAAGGTTACTTGTGGCGCAACGTCCCGCCTCCCGGGTTCTACGGCGCGGGCGACCCTGAGCTCGACGGCCAGTGGTGGAAGGAAAAACACAACCTCGACACCGCCTGGACGATGTCGACGGGAAAAGGCATCACGGTCGCCGACTGCGACGCCGGCTACTACGTCGAAGAGCCGGACCTTCTGCCGAACCTTTTGCTCGACCACCGTTTCGATCTCTCCGACCGGGACGCGCCGTTTACCATCACCGATGGAGGGTTCGTTTCCCACGGCACCTCGGTGACGGCGATCCTCGCCGGCGTGAAGGACGGAAAGGGAACCAACGGCATGGCGTACGACGCGAAGGTCGTCCCGCTGCAAAATTACAACTACTCCTCCAACGACGACATCGATAAGGAAGAAGCGACCGCAAAGTGCATTCTGCGCGCTCTCACGATTCCGTGGGTGCGGGTCATCGTTCTCGAAAACCAGACGGCGCAAGGCTCTTCGGAAACTTTCGTCGGCACGAGGAACGCCGCCCGTCTCGCGACGGCTTCCGGGGTGACGATCGTATCGGCCGGCGGCAACTACTCGAGAGAGCTGACCGCGGAAGCCGCCGACGACACCGGCTCCATCATCGTGGGCGCGGTCAACGCGAACAACGTGAAAGAAGGTTTCAGCAACTTCGGCAAGCGCATTTCGGTCGCGGCCTACGGCAGCAACCTCCACACGCTTTCCGGCCCGAACGGAAAGATGGGAAGCTTCGGCGGCACCTCCGGCGCCACTCCGCAAGTCGCGGCGGCCGTCGCCATGATGTTGCAGATCAACCCGACGCTCACTCCCGTCGCCCTGCGCGCGATCCTGGAGAAGACCCGGCTCACGACCCCTGAAAATCAGACGGTCGGCGGGCTGCTCCAGCTCGTGACGGCGCTCCAGGCGGCAAAAGGAGTCCGGGACTACGGGCTGAAGTCCGCTCACGCCTTCCGCCGCGAACTCGTCAAGATCATCGCCAATCCGTAATTCACGCGGGCCCTCTTCCTTCGGGGAGAGGGCCCTCTGTTCGTGATTCAGGAGCGGCGGGCCGCCGCGATTCCCTTGCGGACGGCCGCAATCCGTCCGAAAAGCTTCCAAATCGGATCCGGACCGACGTCGGCGAGCGCAAGGTAAACCGAGCCCACGGTGATTCCCAGAGCATCCGGATCGAACCAGCCGTCCTCAAGGTTCACGCTATCGGCGAATCCGTATGTTCCCCAGAAACGAGAAAACTCACTCAACTCTTCCCACTCCCCGAGATCCCGGCGGATGAGCGCCGGCGTGAAAGGCAGGGAAGCGACCGCGCAACCGGGACAAACCGTTCCGTCCTGCTCGATCGGACTGAACGCCCGGTAGCCGTTACGGGAACCACTCGCACTGAAGCCCCATAGTCCCGCCGCACAGGTCGCGGACTTGCCGTTGAGGCACACTTGCCGGTTGAAAAGCGTGGCTTCGACGGAGTTCCTGAAGTAGTTGCGGTATCCGTCCCCAAAACGGCGGAAATCGACGAACAAGTGGGAGTACTGATGAACGAAGAGCGGAAGATCGTAGCCGTAGATCCGATCCGCGCGGGTGAATCCCCTCCAGGTTTCCGGGGACAACGGGCGGGCCGGGTGACCGAGACCGAGTAACAGCAAAATCATTTGCTCCGCGTAGCGATCCCAATTCCACGATAGGTAACCGCTCTCGGGCTTCCAGCCCATGGACAGCGTAAGTTTCGCGGGCCTCGCTCCTCCGTCGGTCCGCATCGTTTCGAAATCCAATCGGCGATGAAACTGCCGCGCCAGACGCTCGATGCGCGTTCCGGGAAAAGCCGCGCCGGCATAGAGCGCTCCCGCCAGAAAGAGCGCCGTATCGATCGTCGAAATTTCGGAGCTGTAGGCACGCGCGCCATCGTCCCAGCGGACGAAGTGATAGAGCCAACCGTGGTGGTGATCGAGGCGAAGCGCGCTTTCGAGTGTCCGAAGGATTTGGGCGCGGGCGGCGGGACGCGATCTCAGTCCGGCGCGGGCTCCGTGAGCCAATACCGCAAGACCGAATCCGGTCGCCGCGATCGAGGCTACATCGTAAGAAGGCCCCATCGCCGCGCCGTCATTGCGAGCGCGATCCCGCACCAAACCCGTGACCGGATGGGCATTGTCGACGAAATACCGCAGAGACCTCGCGGCAAGCTCGCGCTCCTCGAACGCGAGCGAGGGGCAGCTCCAAAGGACCGCCGCCGTCAGAAGTACGATTGCTTTCACTTCACCGACCAGATATCGACTGAGTCCGCTCCAACTTGCAGATCGGCTTGCCCGTTGACCGCGGTCACCCGAGCCGGAGCGCCGCCCCAAAGCCGCTCGAAGGTTCCCGGCGTCCGGACGGAGAATCGGCGGGCTTTGTCCGAAAAGTTTTCGACGAAGAGAAGCGTCTCGCCCCGTCCGCGGCGATACCAGACGTGCAACCCTGGCTCGCCGTCCGTCGAAAGCTCGACGTCTCTTGCGACTCCGGCCTTATCCAACGCGAGACGGACCTGATCGAGCTTGCTCTTTCCGTCGGCCATTTTCGGATACACGGCACCAAGATTCCAAGGATCGGCGAATTTTTCATCCCACTCGATGAGACCGGTGGCCGCAACAACCGGAGATTTTCCGAAAGAGAAGACTTGCCCGCCACCGCGCAAGAACGCCTTTAAATTTGCCCGGGCCTTGGTACCGAGATAACCGGGCGCGTTCAGAACGAGAACTCGGAAGCGTTTCAGCTCCTGGGGAGTGAGTGCGTCGAGATAAGCCACCTCGGGCGTTACGCCGGCCTCCCGGAACAGTCCGAAAAGAGCCGCCTCGCCCGTCGAGACCCGTTCCAAAGTGTCCGCCGCCGGATCCAGGGGATACTGGGCCGCGCCGTCGTGGGCGAGAAGGACCTCGGAAGGCAAGTTCATCGTGCGCAGCAACTTCGTTCCGAGCCCGGCCTCGAGCGCCGCCCCCAGGGATTTCACCAGCGCGAAGGAAGGCCGCGGCTCCATGTGGCGATCGAGCGGGGTATCGAAGAAAAGCTCCGAGTCCCCCTTCTCCGTTCCCGACCAGTTGAAGCCTTCGTGGAAATAGTAAAGCATCAGCGCTTTCACGCCGTTTCCGACGAGAGAACCGTAAGTGTGCTGCCGCGCCGACAAAGTCACGCCGACCGGCGGAAACCAGCCGGCCATCGTCTCCGTGCTCATCAGCCACTCGGGACGGTGGCCGCCGAACTGCCGGCCCGCCGACAAAAAGAGCCGGGCATCGTGAGCGGCCTTCATCGGAAAATTAAGAATGGACTCGGCGCTCGTTCCGAACGTTTTCGGATAAATATTGAGCGTGCTCACGGTGGTTTTCTGACGATAATCGAGTCTCGGCAGCAGTCCGTTCGCCGGCGCATTGAAGGAATCGCAGCTCGTAAAGAGAACGTCCTTTTCCGTGACGCCCAACTTCTCCCACGCGGTTCGTAGAAAATGAAAGTAGTCGTGCACTTCCCGATCGTGGAACTCGAACCAGTCGTAGTGCCACTGGCGGGCGAAGCGGCCGTCGGACGGATCTTTAGGCGGGCTCATCGACGAAAAGCGCGCGTTCTTGCCGTACGTGCTTCGAAGCCGCGCTTGGCTTGCGTACTTCGCCTTCAAATATTTCCTGAAGCGGGCTTCCCCCAACGGGCCGCGGTCACGCTCGTAGACGGAGTCCCAAAAGTAATTCGTTTCGTTGTCGATCTGAAGAAAGGACACGAGCTTCTCGGGTCCGAGATAGGGACGAAGCACCTGGGAATGGAGCGCGGCGAACCACCGCACGACCCGCTTGCGGTATTCCGGATGGGCGAACGCCGCGGTCTTCGGTTTTCCGGGCGTCGCGGTTTGGTTGAGGGCCTGAGGATATTTTTCGAGAAACCATTTCGGGATGGCGCCGAAGCCGACGGGGCCCCACTCCGCGTTGATGTAAGGTCCAGGGCGGACCATCACGTTGCGAAGACCGCGGGCCTCGACCAGCCGGAGAAACAGTTTCAGATTGCGCGACGGATAGTCTGGCCGCCCGTCTCGATCCTGATCGAGAGTGCCGTCGAAATCGAACGTGCCTTCCACGGGCTCGTGAAAGTCCCAGGGGATGTAGAAGATGACGGAGTTCATCTTCGCTTCCTGGACTCGGTCGAGGAGCTTTTCCCACAGCGCCCGGACTTCGGCGGCGGGAACGTTGCGATCCGCGCCAGCGCGGGCCCTGAAGTACTGAACCTCGGCGCCGAAAAGAAACGGCGCCTTTCGTCCGTCGACTATCAGCCCCGAAGCGACGGTCCGAACCCGAGGGACGCCCAGAACGACGGAGCTCACCAAAGCAGCCAGCAGCAGCGCGAATTTCACGGACCCCTCCAAAAAAGAGGGCCATAATCCAGCCTCTGACGCCACTTGTAAACACTAGGAACTGATAATGAACCGGCCCGATTGACACCCGGTGTTGCCAACACTAACCGTGGGTCTTTTGGAGGTATCCGATGAAGTTCGCGTTCTCGTTCGCCCTTCTTTCCGTTTTGGTTTTGGCCCCGACGGCCGACGCCGCCACGAAGAAGTACTACAAGATCGACCTGCGCCGCGATTTCCGCAGCACTTCCGTGAACCTTTACCCGGACGGCACGCCGTACTACCACGGCGTTGACTTGCTCATTCCGGCCGCCCGAAAGAACTTTTCCGTGAAGACGGAAATCTTCGGCGAAGCCACCTGCAAGTTCCTGCAGACCAGCTACGGCACGCGGAACACGACGATTCGCGTTTCCACCGACATCGAGATCGATGACGGCTCCTGCGAGTTCACGATCCGGCTTCAGGACGGACGCAAAGCCGTGGTCCACGTCGAGAACGTCGGAACCTGATTCTTACTCATTGGGTCCCGGCCCCGTCACGGGGCCGGAATTTTTTATGGAAAATTGCCCCGTCTGTACCAAACACCGCGCTCCTCTCACTCCGATCATCACTTCCGGCGAGCATGCGGTTCTCGTCCACTATCCCTGCGGGCCCGATAGCCCGACCGTCTACAAGGGGCATCTCTTCGTAGAGTCCCGGCGCCACGTCACTTCCTTCGCGGACCTATCCGAAGAGGAAGCGGCCGAGATGGGCCGGCTCATGGCTCACGGGGGACGCTTGCTGAAGGAACACCTCGGCGCCGAGCAGGTTTACGTTTTCACGATCGGACACATCGTCCCCCACCTGCACGTGCATCTGGTCCCGCGCTATCCGAACACGCCGAAGGATTACTGGGGCGGTTGGAAACTCGGCGAATGGCCCGAAGCCCCCCGCCTGGGTCCGACGGAAGTCGACGAGCTATCGTTGCACTTCGCCGCCCGCTCCCCGAAAGGGGCCTGACACCTTTCGCGGAAACGCGCCGGCAAAGGCTGAGGCTTAGGGAGCTTCGAGAAGAATGTAGTTATAGTGGGCGGGGTCCGCGTCGCAGAGGTTCGACACGGAGGTTGCGAAGTTCTGCACGCAGACTCTTTCCTTGGTGGGTTTCGCCTCGGCGTACACGTAGTTCTCCGGGGCCATTTCGCAGAAGCTTTCCGAGCGCCTTCTCACGCAGATTTCGAACATCGGATCCGGGTCCGCGCTGTAAAAGTAGACCCAGTATTTGGCGCCGAAGCCACCTTCGCAGGTATTCGTTCCGCCTTTCAGATCGTTTTTGACGCAAGCTGTCTGCGCCGTCGCGAAAGCGGAAGCGCTGACCACACACAACAGAAGGATTAGGCGTTTCATACCTTGTATTATGCCCGGCTCGCGAATACTTGTGTGATTCGCAATGGCACGACTGCTCTTACTTTTCGTCCTCGCCCTCCCCGCCCACGCGTCCACTTGTGCCTTTCCGAGTCCTCCTACAGTTTTGTTTTCTAGCGGCGCGGCAAACCTGCCCGGCTCGAAACGGATTCAGATGCGCGAGATCGAAAACCGGCCGGCGTACTGGCACCGCAAGGATCCCGAAGTGCCGTCTCTCACGCGCTTTCTCAATCGCGTAAGACTTCTCGTCCAGGATGTTTCCCCGGCGGCGCTGCTCAAGCGCGCGCTCATCGCCGCGAAGACGAAATCGCCGGAGGCCTTTAATGTCGCCCTCGCCCTCGTGAAGGCCGACACGATTCGCCCGATTAGCTGCATTGAATCGCTTCTGCTCGCCGAGCAGACCGATCGCCTCGACATGGTGAAAACTCCGACGGAGTTCACGGCGTTCTTCCTGAAATCGCGAACCTCACGAAGACTGAAAATTCTTACCTATACGGAGAATCAAGCGGGCATCAAAGGCCTTGGAGACATCATCCGATACGTCGAACAAGAGCTCACGGCGAGCCGCGACTGGTACCTGTGGATGCACCTTCACAACCACAATTTTTCTTTGGATAGGACCGAAATTTCGGGCGTGACCGCGCCGAGCGGTACTGATGTCGGCGCCTTCCGCAGCTTGGCTCAGGACATGGGGCTGCACCAATCCCGCATCACGAACGGATTCGACACGATTCGAATCGATCGCGCCGACTTCTCGCTCTACATGCCGTCTAGTTCCGGACCTCGCCCCTGAGCGGCTGCTTGCTTTCGAACATCAGAGACTCGAACTGTTTGAAGGCCGCGTAGTATCTCCCTAGGAGCGATTTTTTTCGAGCCCGCGCACTTTCTCATGACTACCCGCCTTAGACGGGGAAGTCAGGAAATGGCGGACTGGTCACCTAGGTTGGCTCCTTGAGTGTATAGCCGGTTGAGTTGAAAGCGCCGGGCTTGCGCCCGTCTCCTTGGAGCTGCTTTCAAACTCCTCCGCCTATCCTCAAAGTTGATAGTGGAGCATGAGAGTTGCCTCTGGATGGTAGCTACTGGAGAGCGAAGCTACCCGTCGTACCCCCGCCTGCAAGGTTCCATCGATATGAGGCCGAGGCAGAAACTGGAAGCCCAACCCGTAATAAACATTTCCCCGGCTACTTCTCGTCTTCCAAGAGGGGATGGCCCCATCTCCCGTAATATACAGGTGATAGCCCTTAATGAACTCGTGTCCGATTTTCAGATAGGAAAATAGCCCGCTATTCTCCGTCAAATCCGCGGCAACCGTTCGAGGGCTCTCGCGTCGCCACCTTACGTCCAATAAGAAATACCAATCTGGTCGCGGCCCCCAAAGGACGAAGGGCCCAACGGTATGCTGCGTATATCCCGGCACCAACGTCCACGCGTACGTGAAACCGATTTGGCTATTGCCGGAGATAACCGCGCTTCTCAAGGATGCGCCCGATCGGGCGGCTCCGAATTCCATCGGAAACGCGGCAAAAATAGCCGTGAGATGCGTCGTAAAGGTCTCGGAAGCATATCCGATTTCGGCGTTGTAAGTTCCATCTCCCTGGTCCCATCCAAGTCCGCGGCGCGTGCCGACATTGTGATCCGGAAGCGGAATGCCCATGAAAGGTAGGAATCGGCCGGCTCGAACCGAAACTTCTTTCGAAATGTTATAGAGCACATAATGGTAGGGCGAAGCTGCCGTGGACCCGTAAAGCCCTGCCGCAAGAGCGATTGTCCACTTTTCCAGCGTATAGGCCGCCTGCACGTCGGCTTGCATGAGCAGGTTTCGGTATTGGCGGTAGGCGCCCCGGTCCTGATAGGCCGACAACGTTCGCAGGTTTACCGCGAGATCCAGTCCCTCGGCCACGCGGCCATCCTCTCGGCCCTGGCTCAACATTCCATAGGCAAAGGCGCCTTCGTTTGTCGCGGAGGTTCCCACGAGAGCTTCGCTGCTGGCGAATCGCCCATACGGGGACAGGATGCCTCCTCCACTCGGGCTGATATGACAACTCGTACAACTCACGTACCCATGACGGATGGATTCCGGGAACCCCAAAGCGAAAGAAGATGAGAAGGAGAGCCAGACAATCGGTAGTGTCAGTAAGAAAGCTGGGGAATTAGTCATTGAGCGCTCCAAGAGCAATCCAGTCTTCGATGGTTTGAAGTTCGGCATTTGTCAGCGGCGGACCGAGCGGTGGCATTTCGTTTTCGCGAATGACTTCGATCAGCTCGTTGCTGTCGCCGCCTTTGCGTCTGCTCGTGGTTACGTAGGGCCGAACTCCCGCGTAGGTCTCAAAACTGCGATGACAGCTGGTGCAATTGGGAATCAAGATTTGATCGCGAATGGCCGAGAATCGCGGTACGAGCCGCGAAGGCGCGGCTGAAGAGGGGTACCTTCGGCCACAGCCCGCCAAGACGAGCGTCAGGAGAAGGACACCAAGACACTTTGCTGCCGCCTGCCTTTGCATGAAATCTCCCTATTGCGAAAGCTCGGAAAGCGACCCTGTCACCTCGACCCTTTCCGCTACCGATACTCCCATAAAACTAGGAACCTTGATTCCAAAATTACTGAGTTGAAGGGAGAACTTGAGTTCGAGGTTGGCAGGGTTGCCGGGCTCGGCAACCTTGATCGTCCCCCGAACTGCACCGGTTTGACCGTGCAAAGTCAGCTGCCCCTCGAACGTGCCCTCACTTTGGCTGAAATCCAGTGCTTCCACGGTCAGCTTAGCCTCTGGGTACTTTTGCACCTCCAAGTATTTTTCCCTCATGTGGGAGTTTCTGAGGGCGATGCCCGTATCGAATGCGGCGAGAGCCGCCGTTACTTCGAGTCGCCCTTTTCCATTCGCGGCTTCCCACGTTCCTTTTACAGAAGGATTTTTTTCGGGGACACCGCGGATCTTGAGCGCACTAGGCGTTCCGGTGGCTAAAAATTCAATTTTTACCTTCTCCGGATTGAGGGGGGTGGACACTCCTAGCGCGGTTCCGTTCAATTGAAGAGCGGCAATGAAAAGGACTCCGATTTCGAAGTATGATTTCATGTTTTTTCTCCTAGTCGTTATTGGCTCCGTTAGTAATCCAAGTAAACGCGGCATCGATCAGTTCAGCGTCAAGACGGGGTTTTCTCGGGGGCATCTCAGCTTGGTCCATCAACTGGTAAAAGGAGCTTCCCGCCGGGTCTCCCTTAACGATGGTGCCTGACTTCATCAAATCGTCGTAAGTGGCGAAGGAGATGTCCTCCGCCTTGCCCCCGGGGCCGTGGCAGCGCAGGCATTTTGCCGCAAGGAGATTGGTTTGAATCCATGTGAACTTCGCTTTATCGACCGCGAGCGCCTGTTGTCCGCTCGGATTTTCTCCTTCGGGTTGCCCGCGTCGTATTCGTTGCTCCTGGGGTCCGCAGCTAGTTAAAAAAAAGATGAGCCCGAGAAATAGAATGCTCTCGCTTTGTCTCATAATTCTCCTTTTCCCACTCGGCACCCCCGCGGGACAGGCCCCGCAGGGGTGCCAGCCGGTGTTTGTCTACTGACGGACGCAGAGGAATTCTTTCTTCAACACGGTGCCGCCGTGCGAAAGGTGATCGAAAGAGGAGCATCGGTAGTCGAACGCTCCCGAGCGCAACAAGATGCGAACATCAACCTGAGTATCGCTATTAAATTTCGCCTCGACCGAAGTAACCTCGTTCTTTGACTGAGGGGCATCGACCAAAGACATTTGGCGCAGGCTATGCTCGATGGCTTCGCTCACCATGCCAGCACGGCTACCCGCGAGCACACCGCCGTTTCCGCCGCTATTTCCTCCTCCGTTTTTGTTGATTCCGCCGAAGGCGGGCATGGCCAGGGAAGCGAGGACGAGAGCGAGACTGAGTTTCTTCATGAGGATTCTCCTAGAGTTTTCGCAACGCTTTACTGCGTCACTTGAGTCCAGGTTACGGCTTGGGCAGCCACAGAACCACTGACGCCCACTGGAGTTTATGTTACTCAATGTTACTGAGTGGGAGGGACTTATCGCAGCGCGCAAACGTAGGGGCAGTATGGCGTTGTACGAGGCCGGGCAATACGCCGAGGTACTCGCCCTTTTCAATAAGGGCGGTTCCACTCGTCCCGAGGGAGAAGACGGTGTGAGTTTAGTCGCCGCCCTCGCCAAGACGGGCGATACTCTCGCGGCCGAGGCGGTACGTTCCCGCCTGTCCGATGAGTTTCAGCCAGCGGCGCGTTTTTTCTTGGGCTTGGGTCTCATTCGGCAATCGGTTTCTTCCGGCTCCACACTTCATTTTGTACACAACCTTCGCCTTCTGCGAACCGGTGCCGACGACAAGACGCGATTCTTTGCCCATCAAGGCGTTGGGCTTGCTCGCTTCTTTCAAAACCGGTTCGCGCGGGCGCTCTTTCACGCAAAGCAATCGTACGTCGCCGCGAAAGCCGCCCGTTATCCTTTCGGTGAAATGCTCGCTCTGGACTTACTCGCCCACGCTTTATTGAATACGGGGCAGATTCGCATGGGCCAAAAATATCTTAGGCAGGCCGGTGAGATCGCTTCCCGACATGGTTTTTTCGCCATCGGAGGCGCCATCCGCTTTTCGTCCTTGAAGGTAAGGGCGCAGTTCGGTCTTGCGCCTGAGTCTATCGTCGATGAAATCACACTGACCCTGAGTCAAGTCTCTCCCAATGACACTTATTCGCGCGCGGAACTCCTCATGGAACTCGCAAAGCAGCTTGCGCTGCGAGGTCGATTTTTCGAATCCAAGGCACGCCTCGAGGAAACTCTCGAAGCGATCTATTCCGCGGGGAATCTGAGGCAAATCGCCCGTGCCAATCTGATTCTGTCTCATTTGCTCTATCTGCGAGGTGAGCCCGTGCAAGCCCTAGCTTTGATCCGGGCGGCGGGACAGAATATCGACGGGACCGGAGAGCCATTTCTCAGAAGCCAGCTCCTCACGCTGGAAATTCGCATCCGCGAAGTTCTGGGGACACCCTTACCGGAGCAGTCGACACTTCTCGAGCTTCAGTCACTTTCGAGGAGAATGAAACAGGGTACGAACGCCCGTATCCTAAAGCGAGAGCTCCGGCTCGATTCTCATTCGGTTTCGGCCGGAGATGATCCGCTGGGGGATCTGCTGGACGGCCTTAAAGCGAAACGCCGTGAAGCCTTCTCTCAAGCGCTGAGTCAGGGCTATTTGGGAGCTGTAGCGGCGGCGTTAGGTATTCGTCCGTCGGGACGGGTGATTCTCTTAGATCCTTTGCCGAACGGCCTTCTCTTTGTCTCGCCTCAGTTGGCGGGTTGGGTCGCCAAGGTTCCCAGTCTGACTCGCAGGCTAATCTGCCTTTTGCAGCGGGGCCCCTCCTCAAAAGAAGCAATTGTAAAACACCTTTGGGGATACGAGTACCACCCCTTGAAGCACGATTCCTTGATCTACTCGACCATCACTCGTGCCCGGACGTTGCTAGGGGGCGAGGACGGCTGGATTGAAGCGACAGAAAGCGGGTACAGGTTAAACTCCTCGCTCACCTTCCTGGAATGCGCCGACCTCTTCACTCCGCTGCCTTCTGCGGTCGCTCAGTTAGATCCCCCCAAACCCGTTTCCCCTTCCCAGTCGCTTTCCCACCCGCTGCCTCAACAACTCAATGCCCGTCAGCGCTTGGCGCTGAAATGGATCGAAGCCCAAGGACCCATCAGCGCACCTCAGTACGCCGCTCGGAACGGAGTGACTCGCATGACCGCATTCAGGGACTTGACCGCTCTCGCGCAAATTGGTCTTGTAGTGAGGTGTGGTTCTGGACGAGCCACTTCTTATTTCGTCGCCTCTGCGGGGAGCAATACCTTATGAAGATCGTTTTCCTTGCTTGTTGCGTCACTGTACTTGGCGGTACGGCTATGGGACGTACCCTGAGAGGTGACTATATTGTTCCCACTTCGAATCCCGACTTGGTATCGGTATCGAAATTCCCCGTACGGCTTAAGGTGAGAGAAGAAGCTTACGAGAAATTCACCGCCATCGAATTTCCTTTGCCCCAACAGCTCACCGGGCGGGCGGTATCAATAGCCATGAAACGGGATCCTTCGGGTCAGTGGTCCGGTCCGTTGCTAAAAGATGGTGATTGCCGCCGCCAGGGGCGTTACCTCATTTGCCCGCTTCGTTTTCAGAATCTCCAGATAGATCCCTCCGAGGTCGACGCTCATTTGTTAACTTTGGGACTTCCGAAGGAACAAAAGGACGCTTTGTCGCAACTTTCGCAGGCTTTTTCAAATGAACCCGCCGGTATTCTTCGATATCGACTGAGGGGCGGATCCAGTCATGAGTAAGACTGGCATGGGCTGTGCTCTATCTCCCCACCGATGGACAATCCGAAGATTTACCTGAGAGACACGAATGAATTCGGCAAAGGGTTTTCCGTAGAGAGAGGTTCGCGGCTCCTACACCCCGTCAGACGGCGTTTTGGGGTACTTATTGCCCGTAACTACATTTATGGCTGTTACGGCTCACCATGAAAATGGGCGGTTATACTTCCTATCCCCCCGCGCCGAGCGGTACGGATGTCGGCGCCTTCCGCAGCTTGGCTCAGGACATGGGGCTGCACCAAGCCCGCATCACGAACGGATTCGACACGATTCGAATCGATCGCGCCGACTTCTCGCTCTACATGCCGTCTAGTTCCGGACCTCGCCCCTGAGCGACTGCTTGCTTTCGAACATCAGAGACTCGAACTTGTCCGGCGCGTCCGAAACCGTCGAAAAGGTGTAACCCTTCCAGTCGAACTGTTTCGGCGTCCCATCGCCGTAGCGAACGCGGGTCAGAACGGCGGTGAAGGTGTTGGGCTCGCTCGCGTGGCGGCGAGCGACGAAGTACTCGTTGGAAGCTTTCGTATCCGCCACGCTGAATCCCAACACCACGAAGAACGCCTCGCCGGGGGAGGTCTTGCCCGCGACGAGATCCGAATAGACGAGGCGAATCTCCTTGCCCGGGCTCGTGCGTAAGCCTTGGTAGTACTGGCCGCTCATCCGCTTCTGGTTTTCGTCGGTGACGGGAACCCAGAGCAAGGGGACCGCCAGATCGAATCCTTCGACCCGGGCCCATTGGGTAACCATCAGGTCCTTGTCGTTTACCTTCACTGCGTCGGCCGGAAGTTTCGTTACGAGAATGAACTGATGTGACTTGGTCTCGTCGAACTTGGGATCCGGCGAGAAGCGAACGTAATGGAGCGTGAAGCTTTTTCCGCCTCCCTGGAGGGCGACTCGCGCGGGGAAGAGCGTATTCACAAGCGCCCAGAGGCACTGGTCGCTTCCCTTCCCTTCGGCGTCGCAGGGCGAGACGAAAAGAAATTCGATGTAGTCCGTGGGAATCGGTTTCGTGCGCGCGAGTTCCTCCGCGGAGAGCGACTCGAAAGCGAGAGGCTTCACCGTACTTTCGTACGGATATTTCGTCAGATCCACGGCCCAGCCGGTGGAGGCCAACGTCAGACAAACGACAACCCACTTACTCATGTTCTATCTCCTTCGACGGAATTGGCCCTGTTCTTTCTCCGGTCATCCAGAGCGATTCTCTGTCCGGCAGCACGAGCACCATCGCTCCGCGTTCTGAATTACGAATCACCTCGACGGGGATCGGTATTTCCGCCCCCATCTCGCCACCATGACCGATGAGCGTTCCCGTATAACGTAAAGCCGTCTGGAACGAGGCGTAGGACTGGAGGGGGCGGCCCTCCGCCTCCTGAAACGAGACTTTGAAGAGAGGCAAGTCCCCTCGGACGGTCTCTTCCAGCTTCTGATTGGTCAAAGACACGGTCTGGTCGAAACCCGAATCGGCACCGAAATGCAGCCGAAAGGGCACGCCCCTTCCGGGTTGGGACAGTTCGATGAAATAGGACGGGACGACCTGATTGAGGGCCTCGGTCCCAAACATCGCATCGAAGGCGTCCCACTGAGTGTGGGTCCAGGAGCGGGTCACCCGAACCGGGCAATGCTCGCAAGTGAGCAGCTCCGCCGTTTGATCGGGCCAAAAGAAATCGGCGCGGTCCTTGGCGGTTTTGTAATTTTCCGGAGCCCCTTTATCGAACGTCGCTTCGAACGCCGCGAAGAAGGTTTCCTCCATAATGGTGCCGTTGACGTGCCCGCAGCCGAGCACGTGCCCGAGCTCGTGGACCGCATGGCCCAAAAGCCAAAGCCTATTGCCGGCCTCCGTTTGATATCTCGCCTCCAAGCGCGACGACGAGATCCACATGTCTCCCCGGCCCCAGGCCTTCACCGGATCGTACGCACGGCGCATGACGAAAGCGCTCTTCCCCGCGAACTCGTTGAGGCGCTCCCAGTTGAGTTGGGCATCGGCCGTCTTTCCGAGCACTATCCTTAGATCCGGGGACTCGCCGCAGCCCACCCAAGTGTGTCTCGCGTAAAGGGGCAAAGTTCCGCGCTCGGGATAGAACTCCCGCTCGTTCAATTTCTTTTCGGAAAGATAACGGCTCCAGATTTCAAAGGCCTCGTCGAGAATGGGCTTTTCCGAACCCGTCTCGGATTCCAGACAGACGCGAAGGGTGGCTTCCCCCACGAACCACGCGTTGTCGCGTAGAGCGTTATCGTCCCCGCCGTTGCCGATACGGGTTCTGCCTTCGGGAGTAATCTCCGGATTAGCGGGGGCCGCCGCCTGGGGGGCGCGGGAACAGGCCGCCAAAACCAACAAAAAAAGCCACGCGTACTTCACACTACCTCCCTGGTCATCGGGTAAAGGCAAAGATTCATCTGGTAGAGATGGTCCCCGCCCTTCTTCTCGAAACGATCGCAAAAATCATCGTGAAATTTCCGGATCCACTGCTTCGCCTCTTCCAGGTCGGAAGCGTTCATGACAAGCATGGAAATCTGGTAGTCGCGCTCCTTGGGAGCGACCTTGGAGAGAGCTTCGCGGCTATGATCGATGGCCTGATGGTGCAGCTTCTGCACCGCAAGACTTTTCATGTCGTTGCCGATGTCGATCTCGGCGTCGCAGGCGACGAGCTTTCCCTTTTCGCGCTTGAGTAATTTCAGCGCGAGCAGCCGGCGGATGGCGAGCGCCGCTTCCTTAGGGGTGATCTTGAAATGGAGGCGGTGGCAGATCCAGTAAGGGTCTTCCTTGAAATCGCCGAGGGAAATCATTTCGCGGATGGCGACGTAGTGCCAATTGGAAATCGACTCGAGAGTCTCGAACTCGACGAAACGAAAGCCCGACTTGTCGCGCCGCTTACGAAGCCGCTCCACGAGAGCGACGGTCGCGTGGATGTCCTTGCCGTGGCTCTTCTGAAGCCGGACCAGGTCCTCGAAGTACTGGGACTCGGGAGTGGAAAATTGAAGGTCCCGGCTGAACCGGTGGACCAGCGAATCTCCCGGGTGGCGCTGGCCATTCAGGATCATCGCGAGCGTCGCGGGCGAACGTAGCCCGAGCTGACGGGCCCACGAAGCGTAGCTAAAACCTTGTTTTCTTTGCTTTCTGAGAGCGTACCCTTCCCGCAGAATCGAACGGTAGTCCGTCTGGGCGAAGAGGAAGGCTTCTGGCACGACCCGGCTTGTCACAGGGCGGCATAACTAGCATTTCCGTTCACAAGATCTCAAGGGAAAGTTCACAACGAGCGTTCACCGATTTGTGAACACGAAATGAGCGCAAGCCGCCATTTCAGTGGAACGCGGGCGCCGCGAAATTCTAAAACCCGCTCACCCAACACCTTTCCCAAGGAGAAGAAATGAAAACGTTACTGATTGGAATGCTGATGCTCGCGGGACTCGCCGAAGGCGCGCGCCCGACGGCCACTTTGGACTCGACCGCGCTCTCTCTCCATATGAGGGAGAATCCGAAAGCTGAGCTGAGCACACCGGAAACCTTGAAAGCGGTCGCCAACATCAAGGAAGAGCTGAAGGCGATTCTCGATAAGCACGTCGTCTCGGTGAAGCACGAGGAGTTCTTCCTGCCGGAACCCTACGAGTTCGGAGTCGTGCTCGTTCGGCTGAACGATGCGGCCTACAAAACCGTCGAGCCGCTGCTCGCCCCCGATGGAACACTGGATGTATCGAAGAGTATCGGCCTGCCGGCCGTCGACGCCCTGAACCGCAAATGGAACATCACGAAATATACGAAGAATAAATGGTCCACTCATTTCCGCGTGGAGTTCGATAAGGGAATCAACCCGCAGATCGTCGCGGACTCCTTCGGTGGAGCCGCGGACGTGAAGTGGGCTCAGGCGAACGGCCTTAGAGCCATCGGCGGAGGTACGGATGTGCGGCGAATCGCGCCCGTGCGCTACGATCGTAACTACGGTCCGACGATTTACGTTCTTTCCATCGGCTGGGGAGATTGCCCGGCGGGTTGCATGGCGATCAACCGACGCTACTTCGAAGTGCGCACGAGCGAGCTCGATCCCACTTCCGTAAAACACGTCGGCCAGGGCGGCGCTCCACTCGACGCGGCGACGGAAACTGAGTACTACAAGTAATCGGCCCGGGGAGGGAATCGCTCGGGCGGTTCCCTCCTCAGGTCCCTTCCGACATCTGCTTCAAGACCTCAGCGATGGTTTCGCGATCGAGGCCTGCCTTTTTCATCAAAGCCATGGCGGTCTGAAAATCGTCATTGTCGATCGCCTCCCAGAAGGCGTCCAGCTCGCCAATCTCCGTCATTTTTTCCAGGACCAAGGTCCCCTCGAAGTCGTCAGAGTCCATACTGCAAATAATACACGTTCGACTATTCGCCCTCGATCGGTAAGATAAGCCAAATGCCCGCCGCCAATCTCCTTGCCCTGATCGATGACATCGCGACGATTCTGGACGACGTCGCGGTTCTCAGCAAAGTCGCCGTAAAGAAATCGGCGGGCGTGGTCGGCGACGATCTGGCGCTGAACGCCAATCAGGTAAGCGGAGTTTCCGCGGAGCGCGAGCTGCCCGTCGTATGGGCCGTCGCCAAAGGCTCCCTGCTGAATAAGGCGATTCTCGTGCCCGCCGCGGTCGGCATAAGCTGGGTCGCTCCGTGGGCCATCACTCCTCTACTAATGGTGGGCGGCCTCTATCTCTGCTACGAGGGCTGCGAAAAGCTCGCCCACAAGTTTCTGCACCGTAAGGATGAGGCCGAACACCACGAGAAGCTGGTGAAAGCGGTCGCCGATCCGGCGGTCGAGGTCGTCCAGCCCCTCTTTTATGATCCTGAAGGAGCGCGGCTGAATGTCTGATATGCTGTCCCGCACCGAGCCGGTTCCGACAGCGCCCTTTGTGGCGGATGGCGTGACGATCAGCCTCGCTCCACCGATGGCGCGCTATTCGCTGCGGGCGCGGCAGGGGCAGGCGCTGGAAACATTGCTCGGCGTTAAGGTGCCCGAGACGATCGGCGCAATTGACGGCGGAATTGCCTGT
>CAZZHG010000056.1:0-36316 GCA_964653655.1 uncultured Pseudobdellovibrionaceae bacterium | reverse complement strand
CAACCGCAACCTCGAGGAAGCGATCAAGAAGGGCCAGTTCCGGGAAGACCTCTTTTACCGGCTGAACGTGATTCCGATCTTCCTGCCGCCCCTTCGGGAGCGTAAGGACGACGTGGAGCGGCTCATCGGCCACTTCATCGCGAAGTTCAACGCCATCCACGGCAAGGAAATCACGAAGGTCAGCACGCAAGCCATGGAAGTCCTGCTCGCCCACAACTGGCCGGGCAACATCCGTGAGCTCGAGAACGTGATCGAGCATTCCTTCGTCATCGAAGCCTCCAACCAGGTCACCATACCGTCGCTTCCGACCTACATCGGCGGCATCTCAGCCGCTTCTTCGCCCGCGATTTCGGCCGGGCTCGAAGGCGGAGACGATGAGGACGAGGATATCGCGATCGGCGGCGCCGAAGGCGCCTCCGGCGGCGGAGAGCTCGACTACAAGACTCACAAGGAAAACTTCGAGAAGGAATTCATCATCAAGGCCCTCAAAGCCTTCAAGGGGCGCATCAACCAGACGGCGCTACACGCGAACATTCCGAAGAAGACTCTGCTCCGGAAACTCCAGAAGTACAGCATCAAAGCGGAAGACTATCGGAACTGAGCAGTGCGCGTAGCCGCGGTAGCCAACCTTTATCCTCAGCTCACCGAGAGCTGGATCCGTCTCCAGCTCCACGAGCTGTACCGGCGCGGGGTAGACGTACGCCTGTTGTCTCTCGGCAAGGGGGATCTGCCGGCGAAAGACGAGCCCTTCTCCATCGAGTACGCGGGCCATAGCTGGCGAAAGCTGCCGACCCGAATCTGGAGGGAAGGGGGCACTTCTCTATCCGCGGTGGTGTCGGGCCACGCGGGAGACGCGGCGTCCTTACTCATTCCCCACGATCTGAAATCCCTAAAGGCTTCGGAGGCGGATCTTCTTCACTGCCACTTCGGCCACGTGGGCCGGGAAGTCGCAAGGCTAGGGGCCGAACTTCCGCTAGTGGTCTCTTTCTACGGGTTCGACGCTTACCGACTGCCCCACGTCTGGGGATCCGATCTTTTTCATTCGCTTTTCAGCCGCGCGAGCGCGGTGCTTTCTCTGGGCCCCCGGATGGACGAGCGGCTTTTGATGCTCGGCTGCCCCGAACGGAAGTTGCGGCGCGTGCCGCTCGCCGTCGATACTGAACGGTTCGCCTTTCGCCCCAGAAACCCTGGAAGCCGGGCCCGTGTCGTCTCCGTCGGCCGGCTCGTCGATAAAAAGGGTTTTGCCGTCGGTATCGAGGCCGCTTCTCGTTTACAGCGCCGGCTTGGGGTACCCGTCGAGTACACGATCGTGGGAAGCGGGCCACTGCTTCGCTCGCTCAAGAAAGCCGCGGCGTCTCACCCGAATCTAGACGTGAGATTTCTTGGCGCGCGGACCGCGCAAGGCGTTTGGGAAGCCCTCGACCAGAGCGACGTTTGCCTCGTGCCGAGCCTCACCGCCCGTCACGGAGACAGCGAAGGGACACCCGTCGCGGCCCTCGAAGCCATGGCGATGGGAAGACCCGTGATAGCGAGCGACAATGGTGACCTGCCCTCGGTTCTGGACGGCGGAAGCCGCGGAGCTTTGTGCCGGGAAAGAGACGCGGACGAGATGGCTCGCGCCATGGAAAGCGCCTTTCTAGGCGGGCAGCTGTGGGACAGACGGGTCAGCGATGCGAGGGGCCACGTGGAAGCCCTCCACTCCCCCGGCGCGGTCTGCGATAACCTTCTCGCCGTTTATCGAAATCTCTTTAATTGAAATTCCTTGTTCTCTCGCCATCCGGGCGAATCTTCCGCCGGGAAGCGCGAGAAGCTCTCCCCAAGTGCCGCGCTCGACGATTCTTCCCCCGTGAAAGACAAGTATCTCGTCGGCCATTTCAACGGTCTTCAGGCGGTGGGCAATCATGAGCATCGCGACCGTTCCCTTGATCCGTTTCAGCTCGTCCTGAAGGAGTAACTCCGTCGAGCTGTCGAGGGAACTTGTCGCCTCATCCAAAATGAGAAGGGAAGGCTCCGCGCAAAGCGCTCTCGCCAGCGCGAGACGCTGCCTTTGTCCGCCGGAAAGTCGAAGCCCACCGGGTCCAACTTGCGTTTGAAGGCCATGGGGAAGGGCGGCGACGAATTCCCAAAGACCCGCCTGCCGAAGGGCGCGGGTCGCGGCCGCGAGATCGGGAGTGAGCGAGTCCCAGAGAAGATTTTCGAGAAGAGTTCCCTCGAAAACCGGAATCTCCTGAGACACGAGCCCTATGTGCCGGCGCCAGGAGACCAAATCGATCCGCCTCAGATCCACTCCGTCGACCTCGACTTCTCCCGACTCGGGCCTTAGAAGCCCCGTCAAAAGATCCAAGACCGTGCTCTTTCCGGCACCGGACTCACCGACTAGGGCCAGGCATTTTCCCGGATGAATCTGGAGCGAGATCTCGTCGAGACTGAAACTTGCGGCTTCCGAACGGTAGGCAAAGCTCACTCGCTTAAAGCGAACGACGTCTCGAAAGGTCGCCTCGATATCCCCGGAAACTTCGGTCTTCGCCGACTCCAAGGATTTCGTCTGGTGCATGAGATCGGCGATAAGCGGTTTACGCGCCCTCATTTGGGCGTAATGGGAAAGCGCCATCTGTACGCGCGGGGCGAGTCTGTAGAAGAGCGCGAGAAAGGTGATCCCCTCGGCGAGTGGAAACCACGCGAACTTCAGCCCCGCCAGAAAAGTCAGCGCGATGAACGCCACTCCCATCAGCTCCACGAACGCCATGGGAATGCTTCTGGAGAGATGCAAGTAAAAGGAGGCCCGCGAGAAGGAAGCGAAGGCTCCGTCCAAGCGGGCGATCGCCCAGTCGCTGCGCCCGATTGAGCGCAGGAACTTCAGATGATTCAAAAATTCGGTGGCCATCTCTCCGATGACCCGCGCCGATTGGGGCAAATCCTGAAAGTGCCTCTCCAGCTCGCGTCCCACCTGCCTCATGGCGAGGCTTACGATGAGAAAAAATCCGCCGATGAAAATCGTCATGGTGGGAGCCACGAAAAAGGCCATGGCGAAGCACAAAACCGCGCCCATCGTTTCGGAGGCGAAATAGACGAAGGAGTTCACCGCAAAGCCCGCTTGGGCTCCGCGGGCGAGGAGGATTTCGTTCGAGGCCCCGAGCCGAGTCTTCATGAAGTACGGCCACTCGATTCGGGCTACCGCCCGCGCATGCCGCCGCCGCACGCGCTCTTCGGCTTGAGCGACGATTCGGGAAAGCATCGTCTCGCTGAAAAACCGAAGGGCGACCGTCATCACGCCGAGCGCCGTCACGCCCCAGATGCCGTCCGTCGATCGGAAATGATTCCAGCCGAAATAACCCAGAATTTTTTCGACGCCCTCGACTTGCCCATGTCCCGGCATGCCGGCCGTGAACGCGTCGCCAACGAGTTGAAGCAGCCACACGAGTCCGATGGCTTCCAGCAAACTCGCCAAGCCCTTCAGCAGGACGACGATGCCCGCTCGGCGGCGCAAACCGCGAGAGGCTTCCAGATAAAGTTTCAGGATCGAAAGCATAGGAGAGGAAAACCACCTTACTATAGCCAAAGCCGCGGTGGCCGGATAGCGATCCGCGTTGCGTGCTAAAATATCCCCGTGGACACCCACTTCCCCGCCACCGCAAGCCGACGCATCGTAGCCATGGTTCTCTTCTTTCTGGTCTTCGGCCAGATCATGCTGTTCAGCGCCACGGGCGTCATGGGACTGCAAAGATACGGAAGTGAGTTCTATTACCTATCCAGGCAAGCCCTGGTAGCCGTCATCGGGCTCGCCCTGCTCGTCTTGCTCGCCAACATTCGCTATACGGTCTGGCGCAAGCTCGCCCTGCCGATGCTTCTGCTTCAGCTCGCCATCACCCTCGTGACGCTTTTCTCCCATTACGCGGTGGAAGCCTCGGGCGCGAGCCGATGGATTTCCATCGGCGGATTTCGCTTTCAGCCAAGCGAGTTCGCGAAAATCACGGTCCCCATCTATTTCTGTCACCTCGTCGCCCGCCACAAGGAACGGGGACTTTCCAGAAATACCTGGATCATCACGGGACTGCCGCTCGTGGCGCTGCTGCTGACCCTCTACAAGCAGCCCGATTTGGGCACGACCGTGATCCTGTGCATAGTGATGTTCGGCGTGGTTTTTCTCTCGGGCATGTCCTTGAAATACGTCGTGGCCTCCATCGGATCGGGGGCCGCGCTCTTCGTTGTTTCGCTATTCGCCTCCGAATACCGCCGCCGCCGCCTGTTTTCCTTTTTGAATCCCTGGGCGGATCCCCAGGGCAGCGGCTTTCAGGTGATTCAGTCTTTCCTTTCGTTTCATTCGGGAAAAGTTTTCGGCGTGGGGCTCGGCAACGGAAACAGTAAGCTCTTCTACCTTCCGGAAGTGCACACCGACTTCATTTTCGCCCTTGTCGGCGAGGAGCTTGGGTTCGTCGGCGCGGTGGCGCTTCTCGTCGCCTTCTTCTATTTCACGTTCCTTCTTTTCAAGGTCACCTCCAAGATCACCGAGCCCTTCGGGGGCTATCTCGCCTTTGCGCTCACCCTCGGGCTGACCCTTCAGATCGGCATCAACCTGGGGGGGGTCACGGGACTTCTTCCGGTGAAGGGACTGCCGCTTCCGTTCATCTCCTGGGGCCGCTCGGCGCTGATCGCCAACCTCGCCATGGTGGGAATCCTGTTGAACATCTTGAAGCGCTCCGAAATAATCGACGACAAACCTGCATCCTGAGGAACTTTTGAAGAAAATCGTCATCACCGGCGGCGGAACCGGAGGCCATGTGTTTCCTGCTTTGGCCATCGCCGAAGAGCTGCGCGATCGGGGATTCGAGATTCTCTACGTGGGAAACGCGAAGGGGTTCGAGGCCAAGGTCGTTCCCCCCAAGGGCTTTGCTTTCTACACGGTGAAGAGCGGCGCCGTGAAAAACCAAAGCATTCTGAAAATTCTTTCCACGCTTTTTCAGCTGGCTCAGGGTTTCTTCTGGGCGTATGGATTTTTGAGAAAGCAAAAGCCTTCGGCCGTAATCGGCGTCGGCGGTTACGTTTCGGTTCCCGTGGTGCTCGCGGCCTACTTTGCGCGGATTCCAATCTATCTGCAGGAGCAGAACGCTTCGGTCGGCATCGCGAACCGAACCCTTGGCCGTCTCGCAAAGATGGTCTTTCTCGGATTCGAGGAAGCCAAAAACAGTTTCCCCGCGGGCCACAGCCAATTCACCGGCAATCCCATTCGGCGCGACTTTCACGATCCGAAGCTTGCCGCCTACGATCCCGCGGCGAACCGCCTGCTGGTCGTCGGCGGAAGCCAGGGGGCGAAGGCTATCAACGAGGTCGTCTCCGAATGGCTTCCAGAGCTCGAGAAAACTTACCCCGGCATCCGCATCGTCCATCAGACGGGCGTCTCCGATCTGGAAAAGACTAAGGCCCGTTACGAAGCGGTCGCCCCGGGCAAGCACCAGGTGGTCGCCTTCATCGACGATGTCGCAAAAGCCTTCGCCTCGGCGTCTATGGTGGTGGGCCGGTCGGGGGCACTCACCGTGTCCGAGCTCATTCAGCTGGGTAGACCGTCGCTCTTCGTGCCCTATCCGAGAAAGGGCCAGAACGACCAGACGGCCAATGCGTACCTGGTGGAGAAGGCCGGAGGGGCACGGGTCGTGGAGCAGGGAGAAGGTTTTCGCGAAAGATTCCGGGAAACCTTCCAATCCTCCTACAAACCCGACACCTTACGCCGCATGCACGGCAGCTTTTCCGCATTGCGGAAAGGCAACGCACTTGCTAGCATCGCCGACCATATCTGCCGAGATTTAGCTTCCTGATTTTCCCGAGGGTCCGACGAGTTTATGTACAAAAAGGTCAGAAAAATTCACCTCATAGGGGTCGGCGGCATCGGCATGAGCGCGATCGCGAAGCTCCTGCTCACGCACGGCTACGAGGTGTCCGGATCCGACCTTTCCAGCGGAGATACCGTCCGCCAGCTCGAAGCTTTGGGCGCCAGGGTCTTTCAGGGACACCGGCGTGAAAACGTCGAGCACGCGGAGCTGGTCGTTTATTCGTCCGCGGTCCGGGAAGACAACCCCGAGTTTCAAGCCGCCCGGGAAATGCAGATTCCCGCCATCCCGCGCGCCGACATGCTCGCGGAGCTGATGCGGCTGAAATACGGAATCGCGGTCGCCGGTGCCCACGGCAAGACCACCACGACCTCCATGATCGGAACCATTTTGATGAATGCCGGCCTCGACCCCACGATCGTGGTGGGCGGCCGCATGGATAATTTCGGCGGCACCAACGCGCGGCTTGGCGCGGGGGAATTCATGGTCGTGGAAGCGGATGAGAGCGACGGTTCCTTCAACCGCCTCACGCCGTCGCTTGCGGTGGTCACCAACATGGACCGCGAGCACATGGAGCACTACCAGACGATGGCGGCGCTCAAGAAGGCTTTCCTCTCCTTTCTAAATCGCGTTCCTTTTTACGGTTTGAACGTTATCTGCGGCGACGATAGGCATCTAAAGTCGCTTCTTCCGAAAGTGGACCGCAGAAAGGTCACCTATGGCTTCGGCGCCGAGAACCACTACCGGCTCACGAACTATCGCGGCACCCCCGAGGGCTCCGAGTGCACGGTCACGCACGAGGGACGCGCGCTCACGTTGAAGTTGCGGGTTCCGGGACGCCACAACGCTTTGAATGCGGTCGCCGCGCTCGCGATTGCCGATGAACTTTCGGTCCCCCGCGAGAAAACTCTCGAAGGGCTGCGCCAGTTCCAGGGCGTGCAGCGCCGGTTTCAGGTACGCGGAGAAAAGCAGGGCGTTCTCTTCGTCGACGACTACGCCCACCATCCGAAGGAAATTTCGGCGACGCTTTCCGCCGCCCGGGAACGCTTCCCCGGAAAAACCATTCGCGTCGTCTTTCAGCCCCACCGCTATTCCCGGGTGGAAGATCTCTTCGAGCAGTTCTCCACCTGTTTCGGCCAGTGCGACGCGGTCGCCGTAACCGACATCTACTCGGCCGGAGAGAAACCGATCGCCGGGATTTCGGGCGATTCGCTGGTGGAAAGCCTCTCGCGCAACGGGCACCCGAGGGCGGTTTACGAACCGAACGCCAATCATGCTCTCGAAAATTGGCTGAAGGAAAGCGCCTCGGGGGACGTCATCTTCACCCTCGGCGCCGGCGACCTACCCAATGTCTACCGCAACCTTTTCTGATTCCTTGAAGGGCGAGTTTCACGCACGCTTCGGCGAGTTCGCCAAAAGCGAAGAGCCACTTGCGCCGTATCTTGCGTACAAAATTGGCGGGCCGGCTGAAATTCTCGTTTTTCCGCGCAATGAAAGCGACGTGCTTTGGATCGCGGACAAGGCCCGCGCCCACAAAGTTCCGCTCACCATCGTCGGCTCGGGGACGAATCTGCTCGTCGTTGACGAGGGAATCCGCGGCATCGTCGTTTCGCTCCAGCACGCTTTCAAAGACATCGAGCCGGTAAGCCGCACCTCCACGTCGTGCCTCGTTCGGGCGGGCGGAGGAGTGGGAAAACCGGAGCTTCTTCAATGGTCGATTTCGCAGAATCTCACCGGGCTCGAGTTCAGCTCGGGGGTTCCGGGAACCATCGGCGGCGGCATCTACATGAACGCCGGCACGAAGTACGGCTCCTACGGCGACATTCTCAGGGAGCTTCGACTCTTTGATTTCCGCACGGGCGGACGGACCTTGAAGCGCGAAGAGGTGCACTTCGGCTACCGCCACCAAACCGCGGTCGGCGACACGCTCGTGCTCCACGCCCTTTTTGAGCTCAAGCCCGGGGACGGCGCGGCGGTGAAGACCGAAGTAGATCGAATCATTGCGGAAAGGGCCGCGAAACAGCCCCTTGATTTCCCAAGCTGCGGCTCCACTTTCAAGAACCCCGAGGGCCATTCCGCCGGCCGGCTCATCGAGAAGTCGGGGCTCAAGGGAACCCGGGTGGGAAACGCGGAGATTTCCAAAAAACACGCCAATTTCATCCTCAACCTTGGGGGCGCCAAGGCTAAAGACATTCTCGCCCTCATCGATTTGATCCGCCGCACCGTCAAAGATCAGTTCGGCGTCGAGCTCGAGACCGAAGTGATTACGCTAGGCCCCAGCGGCCATATCCTGTTGTAGAATAGGGGAGGCAGTCCCAAAACTTCGCGGACTTCGCATGTAGCGAGGACCACGAACTTCAGCGGATTGCTCGTGTAGCCGAATCCCTTAATTTGCGCGTCAAATCGAAATTCAAGACTCGGATTCCTTTTACCCGCGCGGGCCTCGTGTGCAGCGGAGGCGCGACGAAGGCGGCCGCCTTCCACGTGGGCGTGTGCCTCGCGCTCAGGGACAAGGGTTTCTCCTTCATAGGAGGGCGCGCGGAAAATCCCGCGCCCGCGGACTCGTTGCCGTTTCCGCCGCCCAGGTACAACCCGTTCGAAATCGCAACCTACGTCGGCTCTTCGGCCGGCGCCTTTATCGTCACGATGCTGGCCGCCGGGGTCAGCATCGAGTCGGTTCTCCACTCGTTTTCGGACGACCCGGATCTGAAAGTGGACGAGAGCGCTCCGATGCTTCCCCGGATCACCTACCGGGACATGCTCGTCATCAACTGGCCCAAACCTTCTCTCGTTTTGAAAAGCTTTCAAAAGCGGTCCGTGATTGGAAAGTCCTTCGAGTCCATGGTGCTGGGCAATCTTCGCCTGCCGGGGCTTTTCTCCACGAAGGGATTCGCCGAATATCTGCGCAAGTACGTACTGCCGACCGATTACTTTCACGAGCTGAAACCCGATCTCTTCGTGATCGGCACCCAACTCGATCATTCTCGTAAAATCATCTTCGGCCGTTACGGAACCGAATCGGGGCCCGATGGGTATTCCCAGTACGCCTCGAACGCCCACATCGCCGATGCCGTGGCCTCTTCGATGTCGCTGCCCCCGATTTTCGTGCCTCATCTGGTACGCCACTTCGGCGGAAAGCAGCGCTATTACATAGACGGGGAAATCCGCGAAACTCTTTCCACTCACGTGGCGAAGGAAAACGGCTGCGATCTGCTTTTCTGCTCCTACACGCACCAGCCGTATCACTATAAGGAAGAGATTGGATCGCTCTATCAGTACGGGGTGGCGGCGATCGTCATTCAGGCGCTCTATCAGGCGATCGAGCAGAAGGTTTACGGCGCGAAGAAGGCGCAAGAGAACAAGGTCGCCGCCCTAAACACGGTGCGCGAGTTTTTCCGTTCGAGAAAGTATCCGGAAGAGGATCTTCAAGAGCTGACCCGGCTCCTTCAGGAGCGGCTCGATTTCAAGGAAACACTCAACTACATCTTCATTCACCCGGAGCCCAAGGATCGCGAGATGTTTTTCGGCGATCATTTCACGCTCAACCCGCGCATCCTCCAAAGCGTCGTGACCATCGGTTACAAGCGCGCGATGGCGCTCCTTCGCCGCTACGACTTCGCCCCCGCCTAAAGATGAAAAAGAGCGGGAGCGAGAGCGAGCGCAAGGTAGTCTTGTGATCTCGTGAAGGCGTAAGTGCGGTCTTACGTCCCCGGCAGAGGCACTCCAAGGCAAAATACCTTGGACTCGCTCTCGCTCCCGCTCTTCCGATCCCCCCTTCCTTGGTGGCATACCCCTTGCTGTATCCCGCCTGTGTAATAGAAGGCCGTGGGCAGACTCTTGCCTCGGTGCGCCTGTCCCCGAGACATCGGGGACAAAAATTGTCACTTGCTGGTAGTTCGAGGAGGTTGGTTTGGCGAAGGTCCGAAAGCATCGTAAGGCAGTGGGGTTCTCGAAAGTCACCCTGATGGCGAGAACTCAGTGGCTCAAACTCGTTCTGAGATTCGAGGACCGGCGCGCCGCTTTGGCGAGCGTTTTCAGCGGGTTTCTCGCCCTCGGCGCCGTCGTGTTCTTCCGGCCGTCGCGCTCATTGAATTTGCAAGCGCCGGAAGCCTTCGCGGGTTCGGCCCTTCAGACTCACGCCGAAATGCTCGCCGATCCCCTCTCGCAGGATCCGTGGAGCTTCTTTCATCCGGTTTGGAAAGACGATGATTCCTGGTTCACCCTTCCCACGAGTTCGGAAGAACGCACGGGGCTCAAAGATTATATCGCCGAGCTCAATAACATCGTGAGCGATCCCCGCGGCAAAGTCGAAGCTCAGTTCCGAGTTCCGGATTTCATGAAGGCGCGCGTGGTGTTCTGGATGCTCATCCACTCTCGTTATTCGAGAAAGATTCGGGTCATTCACGATCGTCAGAACCCGGGCATCGTTTACGGGTATCTCGATTTACGTCCTCTATACCGCGTGCTCGGATCGAGCGGCGCGCTCGAAAAACGGGCGAACGCGGTAGAAAAGGCCGTCTTGAAGGGCCTGCGCGAGAGACTTCAGGAGGCCGGCGGAATGGCGAGTACGCGGATGCTCGAGCCCAAGGAACGCGAACAGCTGCACATTTTTCTGTCGAAGCACGGCGCCCTCGGAAAAGCTCGCCTGGCTTCCCTGTGCGGTTCCATCCGCACGCAGACCGGCCAGAGCGACGAGTTCATCGCGGCCATCACGCGCTCGCGTCAGCTTCTCCCGCACATCGAATCGGTAATGCGCCAGCGCGGTCTTCCGATCGCACTCGCCCGCATTCCGTTCGTGGAATCCTCTTTTAATGATGTAGCGCACTCGAAGGTCGGCGCCATGGGAATATGGCAGTTCATGCCGGCTACCGCCGCGGAGCTCATCAGCCGCGACAAACCGGAACGCTGGAGAGATCCGGTTTGGCAGACCAGGGGAGCCGCTCGTATGTTCGCAATGAACCGTTCCGTGCTGCCCGACTGGGGCACGACGGTCACGAGCTATAACTCGGGAGTGGGCCGCGTGAAACGGCTTCTCGAGAAGAACAAGCTGACGGGAATCGAAGGGCTTCTGCAGCTGGGCGAGCCGGACAATCTCGGCTTTGCCGGCCAGAACTTCTATGCGCAGTTTCTGTCCGCGAACCTCGTCGAAGCCTACAAAGACGAGCTGTTCCTCACCACCGTACCGGTCAAAGAGGTGGCCGCGGTGCTGAAAGGACTTACGCCTTTTACCAAAGAAGTATGCGAGGCCGACGCCCGCCCGAACTGAAGACCAGATCGAGATCGAGCCCGAGAGCAAGGAAGTCTTTTTGACCTTGTGAGGACGGAAGCGTGATCGTGTGTCGAAGGCAAGGAAGAGTACCTTGCTCTCGAGCCCGATCTCGATCTTTCCTAGTTGACGACGACGGAGACGCGGTCCTGACCAACGCGGACCACGTGGGTGCGGAAGGCGAAGCCTTTCGCGTTCACCCATTTGAGAAGGTATTCTCCCGTCGGGAGATTGAAGAAGGCGAACCCGGGATTTTCTCCCGTGAGGCAAAGCGCCCCGTCTTTCGCGCTCGTCTGATGTAGCGGAAACGGCCCGTGCTCGCGGCCGATCGAGCGGCCGTCGGAAGCGACGAGCATCACCGTCACGCATTGGCGGATGCCGTTGAAGAAAGACGTTTCCGCCCCGCCCACGACGCTACCTTTTCCGTTTTGCAACGAAACCTTCGCGGCGGAAGCCGCACCATCTTTTATAATCTGGTTTTCCATCATGAAGAGCTTGTGCACTTCATTCTGGTAGCGGTTGTTCCAGGGCACCGAATGCCACGTCTTCGGGTACTCCTCGGACTCGACTTCGAGAGTGAGAAGACCGGGCGGCAAATCGATGCCTCCGATCTCGAAACGTCCGCCGGCGCCGGTTACCGTCGAGAAATTCGGCTCGCCGACCACCGTGATTTTTCCGGCGGGCGGCTGATTGTGGAACGGATCGAAAAGTTTCGCCTTCAGCTTGCCCAAGCCGCCGCGTCCAAGCTCGACGTAGTATCCGAAATCGGGAAGCAGATTCAGAAGGATGGAACGCGCCGAAGCTTCCACGCGGTTGAGTGTGCGGAAGGACGGAGCCAGATTGAAAAAGCCGAATAGCCCCGACTTCGTCGTCGACTTAAGCGACGGATCCGGAAGCGATCCGAAATAGAGCGGGGGCTGCTTGCGGAAAGCCAAGGCGTACTGCTGTTCGGGCAGCGGCGTGCGCTTTACCGGATCGAATACGCGGCCGATCAGCGTCGATTTCGACGGCAGCTGACCTTCCTTCGTGAAGTAGTGCGAAATATCCGAGACCTTGTCCCGGGCGAGAAGATAGAGCGTCGTGTAAACGTCGCCGTCGAAGGTCGGGACCACGGCGAGGGTCGGGTGATAACCGGGAGCGGAAACCTGAACCAGTAGCTCCGAGTGCGCCGGCACCTTTTCCAGCCGGATGTTGCCCTCATTGTCCGCGCGCTGGGTTCCGTGCTCGCCCAACCCGATGAGAGTCACCGCGGCGCCGGGAATGGCTTTCGGCTGACTGTAGTCGCCCGAGCCGCCCTCGAAGACGGTCGCCGTCAGAAGAATTCCTCCCACGTGTGTCACCTTGCGGGCGCTCATCTGATTCACGACGGTGCGGCTGATGTGGAAGCGAATCTTCTTCTTATAGACTTCCGCGGAAACGAGCTGCGGGTACGCCACCTGGGCCACCGGCGTCTTATCCTTCTTGCCGAACAGGCTCGCCATCAAGCGGTACTCGCCTTCGAGGCCCCGCAGATCGATGGCGAAGCGCTCATTCGGATACTGGTAGTTCAGGAAAACGACATCCTGGGGATCACGGCTCTTCGAAGGGGCGAGATAGAGCTCGAGGTGCCCCTGCTTCGCCTCTAGCCAATCGACGATATCGTCGTCGATATCGAGCTCGCCGAACGCGGTGCCCTCGATGCGCGGCATCTTCCCATTCACGGTCGCAACCCTTTTAGGCTGAATCGTGGGCGCGACGGGCACGGTCACGAGCCGCGGACCGGAGTCCTCTTCTTCCGACTCGGCGGAGGCTTGCTCGATCTCTTCGGCGATGGGCGGCTGAGGCACGTGTTTCGTCGGCCGGACGGGCGCCGGTACCGGCGCCGATGCGGCCGCGAGACGCGGTCCGAGGGCCGCTTGGATATCCACGGGCTGAGTGGTCACTTTCGAAAGTTTTTTCGTCGCGACTTCTTTCGGCGCGGAAACTTTTTTCATTTCGGCCGGAATTACGAGAGTCGGTTCCTTCGCCGCCACCAGAGTGGGCTCCGGTTTTTTGACCGGAATGGTGGCTTCGAGCGCCTTGGCTTGCTGCTTGAGGTCCGCGAGCCGGGTCACGAGCTCCGTGAACTGCTGGGGCTTGAACTCACCCACGGTCTCTCCGTAGGGCTCGATGTCCGCGTAATAGACGGGCTGCAAGTTCACGCCGGCCACGAGCCGGAGCGACGTATCGTAATCGAGCGGAACTTCCGCGAGGTCGGCGGAAGCCAACTCGGAAAGAGGGCTGGTAAGATTGAGAGCGTGAAACGCTTCCCGATCGACCGCCTTCCATAGCACGTCCAGCTTGCCGTCCCGCTTTTTCCCACGGGTCGCATGACCGGCAAAAAGTCCGTGGGCCTTCTTCTTATGGCGAACGTGGCGCTTTTTCACCGCAATCGGGAAGGCGGGCGGAACGCCGATTTCGCTGCGGCCGAAGCACGCTTGGTTCAATGAATCGGAAAACCAGAAAGCGATGGAGGGGATGGGAAAGGAAGGAGATCCGGCGATGGCGCGAGGCTCCGAGGAAACCTGCCCGAACTCAATGGGAAGGAACATCGACGCCGCGGCGGCGAAAGACATGACTTTTCCAGGCGAAAGCCGGAAAATCTTTGCGGAGCGTTTTTTCATCAACCGGCGAAACATCCGTGTTTGCCTATAGGAGAGACGTTCTTCTAGGGGGGATAGTTCCCAGTATAAGTTTCGGTACTTTTTTTTCAAGACTAAACTCTAAATAACTGTCTGATTTTATTGAGTATTCTGGATACTCAACATGACCACCCAACCAAAAGCGGTTCCGGAGCGAGTGACCACCTGGATCGCCAATTGGCTATCCAGCCGATCGGAGACCGAAACCAAGCCGACCCTGTTGCTGGCCGGGGATGGCTCGCCGCGTCAGTTTTTCCGGGTTCAAACGAAACAGAAAACCTACGTGGTGCTCTTCGATCCGTCTTGGGGGTTTAGCAAGGATTACGCGGTACATCAACAATTCCTCGCCGCGGCGCGGCTGCCCGTTCCGGCCTTCCTTAAGGAGGATCCGGGGGCGGGTATTTTGGCCATGGAGGACTTGGGGGACGAGCTTCTTCAGTTCCGGATTCAGGCGGAACCGGCTCGCCGGATGCCTTGGCTGGAAGAGGCGACGAAACTTCTCGCCGACCTCCACGCTCGGACTTTTCCGGTGCCTTCAACTCTCCCTGTTTCGGCCCGCCGGTTCGACGCGAAAAAATACGGGGAGGAGATGGCTTTCACTTTCGAGCATCTCCACGAAAAGTTTCTGGGCCTTCCACCCCAGCCGGCTTCCGAGATCGCGGCCTTTTGCGCGGACATCGAAAAACTCGGCCCCGATGTTTTTTGCCACCGCGACTACCACTGCCGGAACCTTTTGGTCCGGGACGGAAAACTTTGGATGATCGACTTCCAGGATGCCCGCCTCGGCGGGCCCCACTACGATCTGGCGAGCCTCGTCTACGATGCGTACGTGGAAATTTCCGATAGCGAGCGCGCGAAACTCTACGGCGTATATCGCGAGCGGCTTCAGGACTCGAAGCTCTCCGAAAAGATCAACTGGGACACTTTCGTTTCCGATTTGGAGGCGGTCGCCTTCCAGCGCGTGGTGAAAGCGGCGGGATCCTTCGCTTCCTTTTTCACGCGCTACGGAAAAGACACGCACCTGCCGTATCTGCTGCCGGCCTTGAACAGCGCCGCACGCCTGGGTGCCCGATCGCCCCGCCTGAAAAATTTCGCCAAGGCATTTCCGATCGACAGCTGGATTGCCGCCGCGGAGAAAAGAAAATGAATCTCCAAAAGGGAATGATTCTCGCCGCGGGGCTCGGCACACGCCTTCACCCGATCACCCACAAGCTGCCCAAGCCGCTCGTGCCGGTGCTCAACGTCCCCAACATTCTCTACAGCATCGATCTGCTCGCGCGTGCCGGCGCAAAAGATCTCATCATCAACGTACATCACCTGAGAAAAATTCTCGTCGAGGCGCTGGGCGACGGAAAGAAGTGGGGCGTGAAGATCCGCTACTCCGAGGAGGAAGTCCTGCTCGGCACCGGCGGCGGCGTGAAAAAAGCGGAGGGCCACTTCGAGGGAAAGCCGTTTCTGCTGACCAACAGCGATTTCATCACGGACGCGGATCTGACGAAGTTCGTCTCCGATCATTTTCGCAACAAAGCCCTCGCCAGCATGCTGCTCATCGAGGACCCGAAGCTCGCGCCCTTTTATTCGAAGGTGGGGGCCGACTCTGGCTCGCACCTCTGCTCGCTGCCGAGCCTCACGACGAAACCTCCGTCGAGAACGGGCATCTTCACGGGCGTGCATCTCATCGAGAGCTCCACGCTCGATCATTTGGAGCCCATTCCGTCTGGCATCAATCAAATCCTCTATCCGGCGCTCATGCGCGAAACTCCCGAGCGCGTGCGGGCGAGCTTTCTTGAAAAAAGCTTTTGGCTCGATACGGGCGACC
This sequence comes from uncultured Pseudobdellovibrionaceae bacterium, assembly GCA_964653655.1. Taxonomy (GTDB): domain Bacteria; phylum Bdellovibrionota; class FAC87; order UBA2466; family UBA2466; genus CAZZHG01. Next base: position 20,749 of record CAZZHG010000056.1, on the reverse strand, counting down.
TTCACTTTCTCTGGGATACTTCTCTTCAACTTTTGCAACGGCTCGAGAAGGGCGACCCCTGGCTCGCGGGAGTGCTAACGCGCTACGGAGGCTTACGCGAGGTGCGGCCCGGCCTGTGGTGCCCGCCCGGAGTAACTCCCGACGAAGGCATTCAATGGAGGGGACCCGTCGTATTGGGGGCTAATTGCCGCGTGGAGCGCGGGTCCCGCATCGGGCCTTACGCGGTACTGGGGGACTCCAGCACCGTCGGAGCGGGCTGTGTCGTCGAGAAATCGGTGTGTCTACCGGGCTCGAAGCTCGGCTCCGGCGTGGAGCTGAAGGGCGGGCTCTGGTTCGAGACGCAATCTCTTTCCACAAAAAAGAACTCGGCCGGCGAGTAACCGCCGGCCGAGTCCATCAGCCATTCTGGCTATATCAATCTAGCTTACTTCGCGAGCGATCCGCGGAGCGCCGCGGGAGCCGTCGTACGGCCACCGGCAACGTTGCCGCTCTGGACCGACGTCGTTCCACCGACAGCTCGGCGGTTCGCCGTGGCGGAGTATCCGCCGCCGCCAACCCGATTCGCCATCGTGTTGACGTTCAGGCGAGCACCGTTCGGGCCCTGCTGTCCGTACATCGCCTGCTGCTGCGCGAACGCGAGCTGCTGCTGCAACCGAACCAGTTCCAGCAAGCCACCAGCTTGCGGGTTGGCGACCGGAACCGGAACCGGGGTCCGGCGGTAGTCGTCATCCCACTTCGAGCTGTCGTCGCCGATGATAATCGGGGGCGTCGACTGCTGCTGCTGCGGGGGCATAAAGGGCATGCCCTGCTGCGGAGGCGGCTGTTGCCCGCCAAAGTCTTCCTGCGGGGGCGGGAGCGGCTGCTGCGCCTGCTGACCGCTGTCCGACGGAGGAATCTGCGGCGGAATCACGGGCGGAGCCGGAGGCGCCGGGGGCGGCGGAGGCGGCTGAGGCGTGAGCGCCTTCAGAGCATCCGCGAGACCGTTATCTTCGTTATCCTGCGCCTGAAGAGCCGCCGCCTGCTGAGCCGCGATGGCGTCAGCCTGGAGCTTCGCCTGATCGAAAGCCGCTTTCAGATCGTTCGCCGTGCGCTCTTGGTCGAGCTTCGCCTGCTCTTCGAGCTGGGCGAAACGATCCACCACTCCGCGCAGGAGGGCGTCGGCGTCGAAATCGGTCGCGACATCATTCGCGGGCTCGATGAAAGGCACTTGGCCGTCGTCGATAACCGGCTGATCGATCACGGGGTCACCCGTGCCCGGGTCGTCGGTTCTGGCTTGGTCGCCGGTGCCTTCGCCTTCTTCTTTGTTGCCGCCTTCGATGGGGCCCGGATCAAGCTTGGGCTTGGTCGCCGCGGCCGTCGTGGGCTGCGAAGCGGGCGAGGGAGACGCCGGAGGCGCCGTCTCGGCCGTCGTCGCGGGCTTCTCTTCGGACATCTTACAAACTTTCAGGCTGCCCGACTCACGCGCCTTGAGGGCTTCGATGGCCTTCGTGGCTTCTTCCGTGAAAGGCTTCGCCCAGGCATCACCGGCCTGCGCGATCTGATTGAAAGCTTCACCGTGGAATCCGCCGTAGAACAAGCCGGCCGTCTTCTTCATCTGGTCGAGGAGCTTCTCATCGGCCTTTTCGAAGTCGGCTTTGCTGGACGAGAAGATCGAGGCCTTCTCTTTCAGCACGCGTTCCATCTGGGTCACGAAGGTCACGAGGTGCTTTTCCTTCAAGCCCTTGGCGTTCTTGGGGTCTTCCGTAATCGCTTCGGAGAGCTTCGTGATGAAGCCGTCCAGGAGGCGGCCGGTCACGTCGGAGCTGATGTCTCCGGCGACCGCGCAACTCGTGAGCGATTCACGGTACTTCTTGAAAGTCTCAACCCAGTTTTTGAGTTTCGTCACATCGCCGATGGCGACGGTGACGTCCTTCTTAGTGGCGTCGAGAAGCTCGGCTTCCTTCACGGTAAGCCCTCTCGAGTCCACCAGGCTCAATCCCTTGGCGAGAGTTTCGTACTCCGCCGGGAGAGGAACCTGAACCGCGGCCGGGCGAGAGGCGCCCGCGGCATCTTTGCCGGCATGGCTCTCATCTGCGCAGACTGCGCCGGTGTTAAAGCCCGCTATGAGGGCCAAGGTAAGCCAGCTACCGATTACCACTTTCATCTTCACCACGTTCATCTTCATCTCCCGCTTATCAACTTCCGTTAAAACCGCTTCAGCTTTGCACTCAACTGGTAGAGGTCCCAATCATGGCGAACTGAGTCCTCGTGGCCTTGTTTTGCAATCACCGTTCCACTTTCCCAACCACGCTCGATTGGCTCGGCGGAGTCTCCGCGCACTTTGTGTCTTGCTCGTAGTCAGAGCAGTTCACTCACGGCGCAAAAATGGGACGTCGCGGAACAAGGGATAGAAAAGGCTAGAGAAAGCGGATCTTCCGGCCCTAAAATAGGGGTGTCGGAGAGGTGGTCAGCTGTGGCGCGCAATTGCGTCACTTGACGAAAACCCCAGGAATTCCCGCATGAGAGCACTGATTCAAAGAGTCGCCCGGGCCGAGGTTGCCGAAAAAGGGCACTCACTTGATAAGCTGGCAGCCATCGGGAAGGGCATGGTCGTGCTAGTGGGGTTCGAGGAGTCGGACACGCGCGTCTCCATCGACCAAATCATTCAAAAAATCAAGAGCTTACGAATATTCCCGGACGGCGAGGGCAAGATGAATTTGCCCGGGTCCGAGGTGGGAGCGGAGTACCTGGTGGTTTCCCAGTTCACCCTCTTTGCCGAGCTAAAGTATGGAAATCGCCCGTCTTTTACTGGCGCGGCCCCGAAGGCCAAAGCCAAGGAGCTCTACGACTATTTCACCGAGACGGCCACCCGGTTGTGGGGCCCGGCCCCCGTCAAGCACACGCCCTTCGGGGCGGACCTCGCCGTGGAGCTCGTGAACGACGGGCCCGTGACGATCTGGGTCGACAGCCTTCAGGTTCTTTAATATAAGCTGCTCTTTCGTGTCTTATGGATAACGAACTAACTCCCCTGACATCCACGCCCGTCGTGCCTCCACCGCTGGTGCAGCCCACTTCGGAGAAGGTAAGTTACAGCCTCAATGCCCCCGGCATGGAGCGGCTTCTCGTTCCTTTGGCCGGTTCGAAGAGCATCGTGAACGACGCAAAGGTGCGCCGGCTGTATCTCCAGGCTTGTCAGCAGCAGTGGTTCGGCCCGAACCGGGTGAACTTCGATGAGCCGCTCAACCTCACCGAAGAGCAGCGCCGGGTGTGGCTCAAGATCATTCAGATTTTCTATACCCTCGAAAAGATGGGTCTCGACGTCATCAACCGAATGACGGTCCCCGCGGCCGCCCGCATGAAAAGCGACGACGTGAGCTACTATCTCAACGTGCAGGCGACCGACGAAGCGAGGCACGTGTTTTTGCTCGAGAACTACCTCATCAAGCTCGGACAAAATCCGCAGTACGATCGGGTGCTCCACGCTCTGAACGTCGCGGCCTCTCACGGCGTGAACCGCGTGGAAAACTGGCTCTTTTCGACTTTGTTCTCCGAGAACTTCGCGCACACGTTTCTGCGCAAGGCGAAGACCGCGCAAATCGATACGATCGGCGCGTCCATCTGCCGCAACCTTCAACAAGACGAGAGCCGGCACTTGCACTTCCTGCACATCGTGTTGCCGGACCTCTATGACAGAATGTCCTTCTTCGGGAAAAGTTATCTGAAGGCTTCCCAGTACTTCATCATGAAGTTCACGCAAATCATGTCCGCCAGAGTGGAGCGGGACGCCGCCCTCGTGGGGATCGATCGCCGTGATTTACTTGAAGAAGCTTTCACCAACGTCGAGCGCTCGTACGCGAGCTTCGGCGTGAACACGAGCTTCATCCCGTTCCCCAAGACTTCGTCTACGCACTAAGCCAACATCTCGGATCCGGCTGGGTTAGAATCTAAGTACTCCCTGTACTTCTAAATCCCCCATGCAAACCCAGTCCGCACTTGTCCTTGGTGACAGCCTTGATTTGCTCACCCGTCTGCCCTCCGGGCATTTCGACGCGTGCATCGCCGATCCTCCTTACAACATGAGTAAGAAGAAGGGATTGGCCTGGGCTTTCTCCAAACACGTAACCATGCAGGAGACCTGGGACCGGTTCTCCCAGGACGAGTACGTGGAGTTCACCGCGAAGTGGCTCGCGGAAGTTTCGCGCGTGGTGAAACCGAACGGAAATCTTTTTCTTTTCGGCACCTACCACAACATCTACACGATGGGATTTCTGATCCAGCGCATGGATCTGAAGATTCTGAACAGCATCATCTGGACGAAGCCCAACGCCCAGCCCAACATCACCTGCCGCATGCTCACCGAAAGCTCGGAGCAGCTCATCTGGGTCGCGAACAACCCCGTGAAGCAGGCGACCAAGTGGACGTTCAACTACGCCGACGCGAAGGTGATGAACGGCGGCAAGCAGATGCGAAATGTTTGGGAATTTCCGCTCACGCCCAAGCGCGAGCGAATCGGCGGGCACCCGAACCAGAAACCCGAAGCCATCTTGAAAAGAATCGTGCGCATCGGCACCGAGCCTGGAGATCTCATTTTGGATCCGTTCTCAGGCTCGGGCACGACGGGCTTCGCGGCGCTTGCCGAAGGCCGCCGCTTTTTCCATTTCGAGCGCGATCCCAAGTACTTCGCCGTTCAAAAGGAACGTTTCGGGCGTGCGGGCCAGGACAAGCAAGTCGCCTTCCTGGAGGCCGACGAAATGGCTGGGTGGCTCAGCAAACAAAAGCGCCCCGCCCGCTCCGAGAAGGCCACCACGGTTGACGCCGGTGGTCTTAGGTAAATAGACTGTCGGCCCAGGAGTAACGATGGCCGACCGTGAAGAGCGGTACGAAGATAACGTGCCCGGCAAGTGGTACGTGGATAAGAAGTGCATCCTTTGCAGCGTTTGCTCCGAGGCCGCGCCAAAAAATTTCCGGGAAGCCGAGGCCGGAGACCACGACGTGGTCTTCAAGCAGCCCGATTCCCCCGAAGAAGAACAACAAGCGGAAGAGGCCATGGCGGCCTGCCCGGTCGAGGCCATCGGCAACGACGGTTGAACGAACTTCATGCCCCAATCGCAACTTAGCGCTCTCGTTTGCATGAGTACCTTCAAAGGGTCTCTGACCAACGTAGAGGCTTGCGAAGCGGTTAGCAGCGCACTGAAGGAAGTGGGCATCCCCAACGATATCTTCCCCATGGGCGACGGCGGCCGGGGGACTCTCGACGCCATTCAACGGGTTCTCGGCGGAGACGTCGTCACCATGGAGGCGACCGGCCCCCTCGGCACCAAAGTCCAAGCCCGTCTGCTCTGCCTTCCCGACAAACAAGCCCCCCAATCGGTTTACCTCGAAAGCTCCGACACCTGCGGGCACCATCTCGTGTCCGAGCAGAACCGGGACGCCATGCGGGCGACCAGCCTCGGGCTCGGCGAAACCATCGCGTTCGCCCTTAAGAAATGGACCGGCTCGCTCTCCACGATTTACGTGGGACTCGGCGACTCGGCGATCTCCGACATGGGCATGGGAATGCTCTGCGCGCTGGGCTTTCAGTTCACCGACCAAAGCGGGCACGTGCTCTGGGGAAACGCCAACGGACTTCGGCAGATCCGAAACATCAAGCTGCCCGATGTCTCACCGCTCGATAAGGTCCGCTTCGTCGTGCTCTGCGATGTACTGAACCCCGTGCTCGGCCCCAAGGGAAGCGCGCGCACGTTCTCGCGGCAGAAGGGAGCCTCCACTACCCAGATCAGCCTCATCGAGCAGGGGATGGAGAGCTTCGCGAAAATCATCCACGACTTGAACGGACGAGACTTGCGCGAGGAACCCATGACCGGTTCCGCGGGCGGGCTCGGCGCTTCGTTTCTCGCCTTCTTCAATACGGAGCTCGTGCTCGGCGCTCGCTTCTTACTCGACTGGTTGCAGTTCGATTCCAGGCTGGAGAAGAAAACGTTTCTCGTTACGGGCGAGGGCAAATCGGATTTTCAGACTCTGAACGGCAAGGCCCCGATGGTGTGCCTCGAGCGCGCCGATCGTTTAGGTAAGAAATCTCTCCTCGTCTCCGGCTCTCTCGGAGACGGCTACACGACGTTACTGCATTACGGTGGGCTCAAGGGGGCCTTCGAGTGCGGCGACAAACCCAACGCAAAGAAAGCTCTCCACGACAAAACGGTGGAGCTCTTCTCAAACAAGACCTGGCGCGCGGGGCTAGGCTAATTCCGTGAAGAAAAGGCTAGTGCCCCTTCTCGTTCTTTTAGCCCATCTGTCGTCGCCATCCCACGCCGAGTGCCCTCGCACGGCCGCGCAGTGGTCGGCGTGGATTGCAGATCGATCGGCGGAGATCGAGCGGGCGCTACTGGCGACGCAAGTACTGGAGCCTGAACAGCTTGCTGAAACAGAACGATGCCTCTCCACGACGCAAGATCGGGCGATCAAGAATTGCGCGAGTCCGCTCCTTGCCTTTCAACGCTATTACTTCGCAAGGCTGGGAAAGCTAAACCTCCCGAACCTGCCCCCGGAGCTCAAAGATCCTACGTTTAGTCTTTCTCTTGGCGGCGGCCTCGGCCCCACCCTTTCTTTCCTCAATGCGGCCAACAACCGGCGTGGATCGCTGGGAAAGCCCTGGATTGAGGTGCTGCCGTTCGTAAAAGGCTTGAACCACGGCCCCACCGCGGAAGTGAATGCTATCTTGCTCTATTTTCCGGCGGAGGGCGATGTCCAGGAGACGTGGGCGGAGATACATCCGGGACAGTCCGGACTCAATCCATTCGCCCTCGTGCTCGAGATAAGCAAGGGAGAAAAACCCGTCGCGAAATATGGGCAGTTCATGGTGGCCCCCGGGGGACGAGCGGGAGCCCTCCCCCTCGAGCCCAATCACAGCGCTTCCCGTTTTTGCCGTCAGTGCCACCTCTCCGGAGGACCCCGCGCCATTCATTCAACGACGGAAAGTCGACCGTTGGAGGGAAGCCTCATTCGGCTCATGAACAAGCGAATCGCCGATTATGGGATAGTCGGACCCGAAGTCAGAGAGCCGATTCCGGAGGGCCTGCCCCGATTCGGCGATGCTGTCGGGAACCCCGCGCTGTTCCCCCGCTGCGCGCCCTCGCTACCTCCGACGAAAGCAAAGACTCTGCTGGAAGCCATGAACTGTTCGAGCTGCCATGACGGTCAATTGCGGTCGCCTCTGATCCCACCCTTCGATCTCAGCCGTTCCGGATCGCTGGGGCAAATGGTGCGGTTCGGCCACATGCCGCCGAAGCATTCCTTGAATCAAGCAGAAAGCTCCGCGCTTCTAGCCTGTCTCACCTTGGATTACCTCGGCGATAGCACTTCGCGAGGAAAGCTCTTTCGCCACCTCACAGGTCGGAGCTGCAGCCCTCCAGTTCCCTTCAGTCCCCAACTGATACGCGGGCAAGGCAAACCCAATCACCTCGATCCGTGATCGTTCCGCCACGGCGAGGAAATCAGCCTTCGGTTCCGTCTTTTTTAATGGGGTCGGCGATTTCGGGGTAGAGGACCGTACGGACGGTCCATTCCTTCGCCTTGGGCTCGGCTTCTTCGGGCTTCACCATGAAGATGGTGTCCCAGGGGCAAATCTTCGCGCAAGCCTCGCAACCGATGCAGCGCTCGAGATCCACTTCTACAAGCCGCATGAAATCCGGGTAATCGGGGCCGGGCACGTTCTCGATGCAATCGACCGGGCAAACGGGGATGCAGCTGTGGCAGCCCGTGCAGCCCTTTTGATCGATGACCGCGTAAGTGCGCGGCGGCTTCTTGCGGGGCTCTTTGCCTTCGGCTGGATTTCCAGGAAATTTATCCATCGGTTTCGCTTTCTATCCTACCAGAAGCCCCGAGGAAAGGGCTAGCCGGCGCCGGGAAAACTCAATCAAGAACCGGTTTTCGAAGACCCTCTTCACTTCCGAGAGGGAAGGGCACTTGTCCCCGAGCCGCTCGGCGAGAGACGTCATCACGTTCGCCTCAAAGCCGCAGGGGTTGATGCGCGAAAACCCCGTGAGGTCATTCGTCACGTTGAGGGCCACCCCATGGTAGGTCACCCAGCCCGACACGGCGACACCCACGCTTGCGATCTTCTTCATCTCGCCCGCTATCCACACGCCAGTAGCTCCGGGACGGCGCGCGCCCTTCACCCCAAACTCGGCGAGCGTCGCCATCAACACCTCTTCGAGCCGGCGAAGGAACTTGTGTAAATCCCGCTCGCCCTCTCCCAAGGAAAGAATCGGATAGGCGACGAGCTGTCCGGGGTTATGAAACGTATCTTCCCCTCCGCGCTCGATGGAGACCGTCTCGACGGAAGCCGCGACCTTTGTTTTTCTTCCCGAGGTATAAACGTCCGGATGCTCGAGCAGCAGCAGCTGATCGGGCATCGCGCGATCCTGGCGCTTTTGCGCGACGAGATCTTTCTGAAGGGCGTACGCCTCTTCGTAGGCAATGAGCCCGAGATCGCGGATATCTAGATCAGGCATGAGCCGCGCCACGCTCATTGTTTCTCACTCCGGCGGGAGCCGGTTTGTAGATGTGGATCGCTTTATAGAACGCCGACTCCACCGCCTCGGGGAACGCTTCGGGAAGAGTCGGGTGCGTGTGGATCACGCGCACCAAATCTTCCACGCAGGCGCCCATTTCGATGGCGAGCGCCGCTTCCGCGATCAGGTTCGAAGCCTCCGGTCCCACGATGTGGGTACCGAGGAGCATCTCGCTCTTTTCATCGATGAGAACCTTGATCATCCCTTCGCTCTCGTTCGTACCGAGCGCGCGTCCGTTAGCGGCAAAGGGGAACCTTCCGACCCGCACCTTGAACCCCTGATCGGCGGCTTCCTTTTCGGTGAGCCCGACGACCGCGATTTCCGGATCGCTGAAGACGGCCCACGGAACGGTCTTGTAATCCTTGAAGGACTTTTCCCCGGCGATATTGGCCGCAATGAGCAGCCCGTCCATAGAAGCCCGGTGCGCGAGCTGAGGCGCTCCGGTGACGTCGCCGATGGCGTAGATGCCGGGCACGTTCGTCTTTCCTTCTTTATCGGTCGGGACGTTGCCCCGCTGGTCGATCTTGACGCCGACCTTGTCGAGGCCGAGACCATCGGAATTGGGCTTTCTGCCGACGGAGACCAGAATGTGCGTAGCCTCGAGGGTCTGTTTGCCCTTTTCCGCACTCTCGACTTCGAGGTGAAGAGTCGAATGCTTGGCCGCGTCCTTTTCCTTGAGACCGAGCGCCTTGGTCTTCTTAAAGACCTCGATGCCGAGCGCTTTCATCCGCTTCTCGACCGTTTTCACGAGCTCCTGGTCGACCGTAGAGAGAAGCGTATCGAGCGCTTCGACAATGGTGACCTGGCTACCGAGTTTGGCGTAAATGGTTCCGATCTCAACGCCGATGAAGCCGCCGCCGATAACGACGAGCTTTTTCGGAAGCGTCTTAAGCGCGAGCGCATCCGTGGAGTTCAAAATATTCTTGCCGTTGAAGGGAAGGGGGGGGATCTCCATCACCCTTGAGCCAGTCGCAAGAACGATCGCCGGAGCGGAAAGCGTCTCCGTGCCGGAGGAGCTCTTCACTTCGAGGGTGTTCGCGGACTTGAAAGTCGCGGTGCCCGAGAAAGTCTCCACGCCGTTTCGTTTCAAAAGCTGGGAAACGCCGCCCGTCAGCTTTTTCACGACGGACTCTTTCCACGCCTGCATCTTGTCGAAATCGAGGCTCACCTTCGAAGTGGTGATGCCGACTTCTTCCAGCTCGTGGCCGATCTTGTGGTACTGGTTCGCCGCGTAGATGAGCGCCTTCGAGGGAATGCACCCCACGTTGAGGCACACGCCGCCGAAAAATTCCTTTTCCACGATGGCGGTTTTCTTACCGAGCTGCGCGAGGCGAATCGCGCAAACGTATCCGCCGGGGCCGGCGCCGATTACGATGGCATCAAACTGTTTCATGCGAACACCAAACGCGTGGGATCGGAGAGGAAATAAACCAGGCGGTTCATGAAACGGGCCGCGTCGGCGCCGTCCACCACCCGATGGTCCACGGAAATCGACAGGAACATCATGTCCCGGATGACGATTTGGTCGTCGACGACGACCGGGCGCTTTCTGACCGCGTTCACGCCGAGGATCGCCACTTCCGGATGGTTGATGACCGGAGTCGCAAACACGCCGCCAATGGATCCCGCGTTGGTCACCGTGAAGGTACCGCCCTTGAGATCGTCCATCGTACTTTTGCTGATTCGGGCCCGTTCACTAAGCGACTGAATGTCGGCTGCGATTTCCCACAGGTTCTTGCGATCAACGTTTTTCACGACGGGGACGATGAGCCCCGCGGGAGTGTCGGTCGCGACGCCGATGTTGTAATCGCCCTTCAAGATGATTTCCCCCGCCGCATCGTCGAGAGACGAGTTTAGGTACGGGAACTCTTTGAGGGCCGGCACGAGCGCCTTCATGATGAAGGGCAGGTACGTAAGCTTCATGCCGCGCTTTTCGGCCTCCGCCTTGTTGGTGGAACGAAGGCGCGACACTTCCGTCATGTCCACTTCTTCAACGTAGGTGAAATGGGCGGCGGTGTGCTTCGAACGAGTCATCGCTTCGGCGATCTTCTTACGAAGACCCTTGAGCGGAATTCTCTGCACCGATCCAACGGCGACCGCCGGAGCTTTCGCGAGCGCAGTCCCCGTCGACGAGTGGGCCGACTCCACGCCGGTCATCGTGTGGGAAGGCCGCATGGTGGCGGCCTGGTGCCCCTCGGCGGCCATCTGCACGTCGATTTTCGTGACCCGCCCTTGGAGGCCGGAGCCTTTCACGCTTCTCAAATCCACTTCGAGATCCCGGGCAAGCTTTCGCGTCGCGGGCGTCGCAAGCACGTTGAAGGGAATCACTTCCTCTTCGTGTTGGGCCCGGGGCGCCGGAGCCGCGGCTTGCGGGGCGGGCTTTGCCGCCACGGGGGCGGCTTTGGGCGCTTCGGCTTTGGGTGCCGGCGCGGGCTTGTCGGCCGCTTTCGGAGCGGCGCCGCCCTCGCGGATGACGAGCAAAGTCTTTCCGACCTGAAGGGTTTCGCCTTCTTTAGCCGCAAGCGATTCGACCGTGCCGGTGACCGGCGACGGAATCTCGACGGTGGCCTTGTCGGTCATCACTTCGACCATGGGCTGATCCGCTTTCACGGAGTCGCCCACTTGGACGAGCCACTTTACGATTTCGCCTTCGTGGACGCCTTCGCCGATGTCGGGGAGTTTGAAATCCATGGGTTACACCTCTATCCGTCATTGCGAGGGCATTAAGCCCGACGCAATCTCTACCTCAAAAGTTTTTTACTCTGCCGACGGCAAGCGCGACCCGCTCGGCGTCCGGCATGTACACGTGCTCCAACGTGTAGGGAAAGGGAGTGTCGAGCCCGGTTACGCGGGTGACGGGAGCCTCCAGGGACAAAATGGCTTCGTCGGCGATAAGCGCCGCGATCTCGCCGGCAAAGCCGGAGGTACGGGGCGCTTCCTGTACGATGACGACCCGACCGGTCTTTCGAACCGACTCCAAAATCGTTTCCTCGTCGAGGGGCACGAGCGAGCGAAGGTCGATGACCTCGCAGTCGGCGCCGCGCGGAAGGCACAGCTCGGCGGCTTCCACGCAAACGGGAACCATCGCGCCCCAGGCGATGAGCGTAACGTCCTTTCCGGGACGAACGATGTTCGCCTTTCCGATCGGAACCTCGTACGGCCCCTCGGGCACTTCGCCTTTGACGGACCGATAAATCTTTTTCGGCTCCATGAAGAGAACCGGATCGGGATCGCGCATCGCCGCGATGAGAAGACCCTTCGTATCGTACGGGTTGGAGGGCACGACCACTTTGAGGCCCGGCGTATGCGTGAAGTACGCTTCCGCGCTTTGCGAGTGGTAATGGCCGCCGCGGATACCGCCGCCGTAGGGCGTCCGGATGACCATGGGGCAGGTGAACCCGCCGCCGGAGCGGTAACGAAGCTTCGCCACTTCGCTCACGATCTCGTCGAAAGCGGGATAAATGAAATCCATGAACTGAATTTCGGGAACCGGGCGAAGTCCGTTCACGGCCATGCCCACCGCAACTCCGATGATGCCCGATTCGTTCAGGGGAGAGTCGATGACTCTCTCTTCGCCGAACTCTTTCTGGAGGCCTTCGGTCGCGCGGAACACGCCGCCGTTGTGGCCAACGTCTTCGCCCAGGAGCACGATTCTTTCGTCGAGCCCCATCTCGGTGAGTAGGGCGTCGCGGACGGCTTGAACGATGGTGAGGATCGCCATAAAGACTCCTAGAGGGGAAACGCCTCGCTCGTGTTCTTGAACTTGCCCCTGAGCTCCGCTTCCTCTTTGAGGGCGGCGAGCTGCTTATCGAGCAACGGAATGGGCGTTTCGTAAACGTCGGTGAAGAGATCTTCGAGGTCCGGAGGCGGCTGCTTCTCGGCCTTCTCGATAGCTTCCAACGTTTCCGCCTTGATCTCTTCCTGCAGCTCCGTTTCGAGCTTTTCGTTCCAATATTTTTTGCCCGTCAGGTACTGACGGAACCGCACGATCGGATCGCGCGCCTTCCAGGCATCGAAGAGCGCCGGGTCCCGGTATCTGGTCGGGTCGTCGGAAGAGGAGTGCGGTCCGATACGAAGCGTGAGGCATTCGATGAAGCTCGGGCCCTCGCCCCTTCTCGCCCGCTCCACGCAATCGCGGGTCACTTCATAAACGGCGAGCACGTCGTTTCCGTCGACGGAGTAGCCGGGCATTCCGTAGCCCACGGCTTTATCGACCATACGCTTGGCCCCGCACTGCTTGGCGACGGGCACCGAGATCGCGTACTGATTGTTCGTGCAGACGATTACCGTCGGCGTCTTCATGGCGCCCGCAAACGTCATCGCCGTGTGAAAATCGTTTTCCGACGTTCCACCGTCGCCGATGTAAGTGATGCTGATGTCGCTCTCGCCGCGTATCTTCGAAGCATAGGCGGCGCCGACGGCCTGAATGCATTGGGTGGCGATCGGGGAAGAGACGCTGAAGAGACGCAAGTCCGCGTTACTGTAGTGCACCGGCATCTGCCGGCCGTGACAGATATCGCCCTTGTTGCCGTACAGGTTGCACAGCATCTGGTACATGGACATGCCCCGGTACAGCCACACGCCGGGCTCGCGGTAGCTCGGAAAAATCCAGTCTTTGGGTTTCAGCGCCGCCGCGGTTCCCGTCTGAATGGCTTCCTGGCCGAAGGAGGGAACCGAAAAGCCGATACGGCCCTGCCGCTGGAGCATCATTGTCCGCTCGTCGTACATGCGGGTAAGCGCCATGTTGCGGTACATCTTCAGAAGCAGCTCTTTGGAAAGCTTGGGCTCGCGTTTCGGATCGGCGACGTTGTCCTCGCTGAGCACCCGGTAACAATCTTCCCGCAGCACGAAGCCGGAGCGCTTCGACGGGGCGGCGGATTTTGCAGTTTTCTTGGTTTTCACGGTTTCCGTTTCCGGCATTTTCAAGCCTTTCCCGCTTCTCCTCGAAGCTGGCTTTCAATGAATTTTTCTCCGGCCTTGTACGAGCTGCGCACGAGGGGACCCGACGGAACGAACTTGAAGCCCTTGGCGAGCCCCATCTCCTCGTAGGCCTTGAACACGGTCGGGTGCAAAAACTCTTCAACGGGCAAATGTTTCTGAGACGGCCGCAGGTACTGGCCGACGGTGAGAATGTCGACACCGACCGAGCGAAGATCGTCCATGGCTTTAGCCATTTCTGCCTGCGTTTCCCCGAGCCCCACCATCAAAGACGACTTCGTCCAGGCGGACGGCTTCACCTTTTTAACGTGAGCCAGAACATCCAGCGACTGCCGGTATCCGCAGCGCGGATCGCGCACCCGTTTCGTGAGCCGCTCCACGGTCTCGAGATTGTGGGCGATGACGTCGGCTCCGCTCGCGACGATTCTTTCCACGGCCTTGAGATCGCCTTTGAAATCGGAGGTGAGCACTTCCACCAAAGTTTTCGGGCTGCGCTTTTTGATTTCTTCCACCGTGCGGCCGAAGTGATCGGCTCCGCCGTCCGGTAGATCGTCGCGATCGACCGAGGTCAAAACGATGTAGGTGAGATCCATGGCGCCGATGGCGGCGCCCACTTTGAGGGGCTCGAGCTCATCCACCACGCCGCCGGGTTTCCCGGTTTTCACGTGGCAAAAGCGGCAGCCTCGGGTGCAGGTATCCCCGAGCAGCATCACGGTCGCCGTTCCCCCTCCCCAACATTCGCCGACGTTGGGACAAGAGGCCTCTTCGCAGACCGTGTGGAGGTTCTTCGAGCGGAATAACTGCTTGAGACGAGTGTAGTTTTCCCCGCCCGGCGCGCGGACCTTCAGCCATTCGGGTTTGGGGAGAGTTTGGGCCATAGCCAGAGATTAGTAATAGAAAACAGGGGGGGGCGCAACTAAGCTATTTCCTATGGAATTGAGCCTGACGCAACGGGCTAGAGCCGTCTCCAGGGTGCTGCTTTTATGCCTAGCGGCAAGCCTTGTTGCCGCCTGCTTGAAGCTGATTTACGCGCGCTTTTCGGGAAGCCTCGCCTTCTTCGCCGACGGCGTTCACTCCCTCTTCGATTCGGGCTCGACCATTCTGGGACTGTCCTCGGTTCTCATCTCGAGCCAGCCCCCGGACGCCGGTCACCCCTACGGCCACCGGAAGTTCGAGACCCTGGCCGCTCTCGCTTTGGCGATGCTGCTATTACTAGCGGGTTGGGAGGTTTTGGCCGCGGCCTACAGCCGCTTCACCGCAAACTCCCCGCCTCCCCTCTATTCCCCGTGGGGCTGGGCGATACTCGCGCTCACGATGGGAGTGAACCTCGGGGTCGCCAACTACGAAGCGAAAGCCGCCCGCCGGCTCAAAAGCCATTTTCTGGAATCGGACTCCCTGCACAACCGAAGCGACTTTCTGATCACCCTCGGGGTATTCGCTTCGGTCGCGGCCTCTCGGTTCAGTCTTCCCAACTTTGACCTCACGATCTCTGTCGCGATCTCCCTGTATCTGATCTATCTGTCTCTTCGCATCGTTCAGCGAAACATAAAGCCGCTCGTTGACCACGCGGTTCTCGAATCCAAACAAGTAGAGGAGATCGTGACTTCCGTGGAGGGCGTCATCGACTGCCACAACGTGAGAAGCCGCGGAGAGGCCTGGCATCACTTCCTCGATCTCAACATTCATCTTTCCGGAAAAATGACGCTGACCAAAGCCCACGAGATCACCCACAAGGTCGAGGAAAAGCTGAAAGACGCTTTCCCCGGTCTTGTGGACGTCGTAATCCACACGGAACCGCACGACCATCCTCCCTGTTCAAAGGGCTGATCCGGCGGACGGCGGCAATACCTTCTATGTATTTGAGACGAGTAGCGGGAGGGGGAGCGGCCTACGCCGCGCCGACCGCCTGGAAGACGGTCTTTTGAACGTCGACGAGCGGAAGCGAGAAGAGAAGCTCCTGTTCCTGTTGCAAGGAAAGGCGGGCCAGCTTGCCCGATGGGGTGTGGGAATCGCAGAACTGGCCGGCGATAAAACCCTCTTCCGACGTCAGCTCCTTCAGAAACGAAGGCCGTAGCTCGCGCCGGACGAAGAAGGCGTTCACTCCGTTGCTGTTGCAACCGACAAAGGCGTAGCCCTTGCGATCGGCCAGCAGGCAAAGCGCGTTGAGAGAAGCTCCGTAGTAAATTTTCGAGTAGTGCGCTTTTTCACGCTGAAAATCCGGGGAATAGGGAACGACCACCGGCCGTGACGGCCCGAAACGGTAGTTATACTCGCACACGACGATATCGGCTTCGACCTTATGGATCGCGTTCCAAACCCAGAAATCGTTTCCGTCGATGTCGACCGAAAGCAGTCCGATTTTTCCCGTGAAGCCGTTGCTCGCCAACAGATCGTTGATGTTCTCCGCCGTGACGAAGGAGGAAACGGCGGTGAGGTTTTGGAACCAATGCAGACGATGGGAACGCAGGCGCTCCATGTTCTCGGCGCTTCCGTCGAGAACTAGGCCCTTCCAATTGTCTTTCACGAGCAAGAAGCGGGTGTTCGCTTCCTGATAGTCCTGAACGCCGAATTCCACGAAGCGCTTGCTCGAAACCGGAACGTGGCGGAGCAGGAACTGAAGAATCCCGTCTTCTCCCCACTGAGAAAACACCCGGAACTCCTGGTCGGTTAGCGTGGTGGACTTCCTGCCCTCCAGTTGCCGGCCCTCTACTCGTCCCAGCGCTTCCTGAAGCAGCTGAAGGCGGTAGTTCGCCTCTTCCAAAGCGCTGGAAAGGCGGGAGAAAGCGTTACGCAGCTTGTTGAGCATTGGGCCTCCGACCGAGAGAAAGCAGACAAGGGGCAGGTACTAATGAGGATATCAGAACGCCGGCGGTCCCGCTGTTGCGCCTCGTCGCCGCGAACCCCGCCTTCAAACACCGCGGGTATCAGGGCCCCAGATTTCCTTGTGCATCTGAAGCTGCATGGTGACTTGAGCGTCGGCTTCGAGGATCCACGCGGCGAGATCCGCGGGGTTTACCTTCTTATAGACAGGAGAGTAGAGAACCGGGCACTTCTTCTCGAGCTCGTACTTCGCACAGACCGCCTGGGCCCAGTCAAAGTCCTTGCGGGAAGCGACGACGAACTTGAACTGATCGTGCGCCTGGGCAAGCGCAATGTTTTCCCAAACGTTCGCGCCTTCTTCGCCGCTGTCGGGGCATTTGAGGTCGATGACCTTGATGACTTCCTTCGGAACGTCGGCAATGGAGAAGCTGCCGTTCGTCTCGAGAGAAACCGTGTACCCCTCGGCAATGAGTAGCTTCAGAAGCGCGATGGTGTTTCGCTGCCCCAGGGGCTCGCCGCCCGTCACGCAAACGTACTTCGTCGTGTGCTTTTTCACTTCGGCGATGACCTCGCCGAGCGCCATGACCTTGCCCTGCCAGAAGGAGTAGCCCGTGTCGCACCAGGTGCAGCGCAAGTTACACGCCGCCGTCCGGACGAAAACCGTGGGTTTGCCCGCTAGTAAACTCTCTCCCTGGATGCTGTAGAAAATCTCGTTGATCTTAAGTGTGAGCGGCTCAGCCATTCAAACTCAGTGGGAGATTTGCTGACGGATAATCGCGCGCTGGAGCTTGCGCTCCTGCTTCACGAAATCTTCCTTCGTCAGCACTCCGGTCAAAAGCTCTTCGGCTTTCTTTTTGGCGCGAGAGGCGCGCTCTTTGTCGATGTCCGTCGATTCTTCCGCGGTTTCGGCGAGAACGATAATCTTGTCGTGGCGGATTTCCGCAAAGCCGTACGAGATGGCGAACTTGCGCTCGGTACCGTCTCCCTGCACCGAAAGCACTCCCGTCCCGAGGGACGTGAGCAAATCTCGGTGATTGGGCAGAACCTGAAGCTCTCCCTGGGACGCCGGCAAAGTCACCATCACGGCTTTGAGGCCGGTGGCTACTTGCTTCGTCGGCGTGACGATGTCGACTTCGATCACTTATCCACCCGCCTTGAGCTTTTCGTTCTTCGCGACGGCTTCCTCGATGGTGCCGACCATGTAGAACGCCTGTTCGGAAAGCTCGTCGTGCTTGCCTTCGAGGATTTCCTTGAAGCCGCGCACGGTGTCCTTCACTTCCACGTACTTGCCGGGGTTGCCGGTGAACTGTTCGGCGACGAAGAACGGCTGCGACAGGAAGCGCTCGAGCTTACGGGCGCGCGACACGGTGACTTTGTCGTCTTCCGAGAGCTCGTCCATACCGAGAATCGCGATGATGTCCTGAAGGTCCTTGTACCGCTGAAGGATACGCTGAACTTCACGGGCAACCTGGTAGTGCTCGTCTCCGACGACATCCGGCGCGAGAAGGCGCGAGGTCGAAGCGAGAGGATCCACCGCCGGGTAAATACCTTTTTCCGAAATGGCGCGCGACAAGTTGGTCGTCGCATCCAAGTGCGCGAACGCGGTGGCGGGCGCCGGATCCGTGTAATCGTCCGCAGGCACGTAAATCGCCTGCACCGAGGTGATGGAACCCTTCTTCGTCGAAGTGATGCGCTCCTGGAGGGCGCCCATTTCGGTTGCGAGCGTGGGTTGGTAACCTACGGCGGAAGGAATGCGGCCGAGGAGCGCCGATACTTCCGAACCCGCTTGAGTGAAACGGAAAATGTTGTCGACGAACAAGAGAACGTCCTGGCCCTCTTCGTCACGGAAATATTCCGCGGCGGTGAGCGCCGAGAGCGCGACACGGAGACGGGCTCCGGGCGGCTCGTTCATCTGCCCGTAAATGAGCGCGGTCTTTTCGATAACGCCCGATTCCTTCATTTCCATCCAAAGATCGTTACCTTCACGGGTACGCTCACCGACACCGGCGAACACGGAGAGGCCACCGTGCTGGGTCGCGATGTTGTTGATGAGCTCCATGATCAGAACGGTCTTGCCTACGCCGGCGCCGCCGAAGAGGCCTACCTTACCGCCCTTGGAGTAGGGGGCGAGGAGATCGACGACCTTGATGCCGGTCACGAGGATTTCGATGCTCGTGTTTTGCTCTTCGAAAGTCGGGGCGGGACGGTGAATCGGATATTTCTTTTTCGAGTTCACCGGGCCCGCTTCATCCACGGGCTCGCCGATTACGTTCAAAATGCGGCCGAGGATCTCGCGGCCTACCGGCACGGTGATGGGGCCGCCGGTGTTTTTCACCTTCATGCCGCGGACCAAACCGTCCGTACCGTCCATCGCGATGCAGCGGGCGACGCCGTCGCCGAGATGCTGGGCAACCTCGAGGGTGAGGTTATCTTTGTTGGCGTCGATGGCCGGGTTGGTCGCTTTCAGCGCCGTGTAGATGGGCGGAAGGGCGGAGGGCGGAAACGCCACGTCCACCGCGGGACCGATTACCTGTTTGATTTCTCCGAACTGCTCCATCTCACTACTCCTATTTCATGGCCTCGACGCCACCGACGATTTCCATCAATTCTTTGGTGATACTCGCCTGACGAGCCTTGTTGTACTCCAGGGTCAGGCTGTCGATCATTTCCGACGCGTTTTTCGTCGCGTTTTCCATGGCCGACATGCGCGCTCCGTGCTCGCTCGCGAGCGATTCCAGAACCGCGCGGAAAAGTTGCATGCGAAAGTGCCGCGGCACCACTTCGTCGAGCAGCTTCGCTTTCGAAGGCTCGTAGATGTAGTGGGCGCCGTTTTCAGTCTGCTTCAAAATGCTCTCGACCTGGCCGGGCAGATCCGTCGAGACCGGAATCAGTCTTTCGACGGTAACTTTCTGCTGAATCGCCGACTTGAACTCGTTGTAGATGAGGTACACGGCATCGAGGTGCTGAGCCTTGTAGGCTTCCAGAATCTCATCCGCGATGAGCCCGACCTGAGAGTAGGAAGCTTTCGCGAGAAGTCCCTCGTGGAACTTGTCGACCTTCCACTTGCGCTTGAGCAGATCGTTCGCTTTCTTGCCGATGCACTCGAGCGAAACCTCGAGGCCCTCGGAGGTTTTCTGCTTCAGAAAGCGGTTCGCTTCCTTGATGACGCCCGTGTTGTAGGCGCCACACAAACCGCGATCGCCGGCAAGGACCACGACGCGAATCTTCTTCTCGGGGCGAACCGCGAGAAGAGGATGGGTCGCGCCTTTCGCCAGTCCCGTCGCGATCGCATAGATGCGGTACGCGTAGGGGCGGGCGTTGAGAATGGCGTCCTGCGCGCGACGCAACTTCGCCGCGGCGACCATCTTCATGGCGCGCGTGATCTGACGCGTGCTCTTCACGGTCACGATGCGCTTACGTATGTCCTTTTGGCTCGCCATACTTCCTTATACGAACGAAGCGGTGTACGTCTCCAGAGCCTTCGTGAGCTCCGGCTTGGTTGTGTCGTCGATGGCCTTCTTTTCCCGAATGTTCTTGAACAGGTTCGGGAATTTCTGATCGATGAATTCGTAGAGGCCCTTCTCGTAATCCGCGAGGCGATCGACCGGGATCTTGTCCAGCGTTCCGCTGGTACCGGCGTAAATGATCACGATCTGCTTTTCGACGGGAAGCGGCTGGTACTGACCCTGCTTGAGGATGGCCACCATGCGCTCGCCGCGGGCAAGCATCGATTGCGTCGCCTTATCGAGGTCGGAGCCGAACTGCGCGAAGGCCGCCATTTCGCGGTACTGCGCAAGCGAGAGGCGGAGGTTACCGGCGACCTGCTTCATCGCCTTGATTTGCGCGCTACCACCGACACGAGAGACCGAGATACCGACGTTAATCGCCGGACGGATACCGGAGTAAAACAAGTCGGTATCGAGGAAGATCTGACCGTCGGTAATCGAAATCACGTTGGTCGGAATGTACGCCGAAACGTCACCGGCCTGGGTCTCGATGATCGGAAGCGCCGTGAGGCTGCCGCCGCCTTCCTTGTCCGAAACTTTCGCCGCGCGCTCGAGCAAGCGGCTGTGCAAGAAGAATACGTCGCCGGGATACGCTTCGCGGCCGGGCGGGCGGCGAAGGAGCAGCGACAGCTGACGATAAGCTTGCGCTTGTTTCGTCAAATCGTCGTACACGATGAGGGCGTGCTTGCCGTTGTCACGGAACCACTCGCCCATCGTCACGCCGGCGTACGCCGCGAGAAACTGCTGGGGCGCCTGTTCGGAAGCGGTGGCGGAGACGACCGTCGTGTACTCCATGGCGCCGGTCGAGCGCAGCTTTTCCACCACGCGCGCCACCGTCGAGGCCTTCTGGCCGACGGCGACGTAGATGCAGTAAACGTTAAGGCCCCTCTGGTTGATGATCGCGCCCACCGCGACGGCCGCTGGCCCCGTCTGGCG
>CAZZHG010000055.1:0-36482 GCA_964653655.1 uncultured Pseudobdellovibrionaceae bacterium | reverse complement strand
GACGCGTTCAAGTCGCTTTCCGACCTGAAGGACACACGGATACCGATCATTCTGACGGCTTCGCCGATCGGAAAAAGAGAAGTCGAAGTTTACACTTCGGGCACCTGGCAAACTTCCCTTCTCAAAGCCATGTCGGTGCCGGGAATCTATCGGCCCTACCCGTCGGACAACTCCAACGGCTGGGTAAGTTCCATCGACGGCGTGGACGTGAAGGAAGCCCTAAAACGCAGAACGTCCGGCATCGTCGCGGTCGACATGTACGGCGACTACCTGAACTCGTTCTCCAAGAACCCGGTCGCCGACAGCGGCGCGGTCTTCCGCTCTCTCTACGGCGCGCACTTCCGGGAAAACCTCCAGGCGCAGATGGCCCAGGCCCCCATCCGCAGCCGCATCGTTCTCCACGTAAGTCCCAGTGAGCTCGATCGCCGCCGAGAGGCCATTTTGGCCGGATTTAAGGAAGGCGCACGCCTAGTTACCGAGATTCGCAAGGCCGTCGGCGAGTAATTGACTCGGGCGGTCTAAATTCGATAGAACCGCCCCGTGGTTACCAGAGGGGGCGTTCGATATTTTATTCTATATTTTTCAGTATTTGCGCTAGCCGCGTGTACTGGCCCCATTGAAATTCCCAAGCTACCCGGCCTGCCCAGCGCCGAAACCGACCTCGCCTTTCACGAAAAACTGGAAGCCGAGGACGTCCAAAAGCTCTTCAAGTCGCTGAATCGTACCCACAAACTGGACCCCCTCATCCCGTTTATCGAGACCCCCTCCCCCCAGACGCTTGCTCCCATGGGCAGCCTCATTTCGCGGCACTTCTACGAAACCGTGTTTTCGAATGAGGGGTTCACCACCCTTCTCGACCGCCGCGCGCAGAACGGAGACTTCTCCCGCTGGAACCGCGAAACCGATTTCATGAGCCCCGAAACCCAGCAGACCGTGAAGCTGCTGGCGGCCTTGGCCAACGGACCGGACCTGCTATCGCTCCTCAACCGGGACTCGAACCTGCTTTCCGCCAACTTCGCAGGCGCCTGGGATGCGGCCGCCTCCGCGAAGTTTTCTTTGAAGTATCCTGAGTCGGTTTCCCAAGTCGAAAAAGATCAGTGGACGAAAGACGCGACCAAGTTCCTTTCCGATCCGAAAAACGCCGTCGCGGCGAAAGACCTCGCGGCCACCCTTTCCGAAACGGAATTCGCCCAAGCGGTTTTGCGAACTTTACGAAAAGCGTCCACCCGCGCCGGGGCCTTCGAAGGATTCTCGGCGGGCATCGCCCGGATGATCACGAACCGCTCCGCGAGCGGAGAGACTCAGCTCGAAAAGTTGCTTCGGTTTTTCGATCTCGCGGGCGAACCGACCGACGGCCTGTTCTCCGTCGCTCAGGAAACCTTGCGCCGCGAGCCCCATCGCATCCGCGAGCTGACGAACCAATTGCAGGGAGCCCTTCCGGCCGCCATCCGGGGATTCATCCGAGAGAATCTCGCCGAGTCCCACGCCAAAGGCGCTCTCGCGCTTCCGCTTCCCGAACGAAGAGCCGGTACGACGCCCTCCCCGGAATGGATCCAGGCATTCATCGCCGTCCGCTCCGCCGTCGAGAACGTCACCGGGCCGGCGGCCGACGATACGGCACAAGATTCCATTCTGAAGAACCTTCCGATTTACCTGAACACCTACATCCTGACCCGCTGGCTCGAGACCGCGAGTCCCGTCGATCCGGCGGCGAAAGAGCCACTGGCCGAGCGCCGGTTCCACAACTCCTACCTGTCGATCTCCCTCGCCGCGATCAACGCGGCCGGTGAATTCGAGCTCGATCCGAACGTCAAACAGGATCTCGATGCCCTCGGTCTCGTCGATTTCAGAAAGAATCTAGCCGACGTCGTCAAAAAGGATGGCTTTGGTTTTTACCTGTACGAGATCTCCGAGGGTGAGGGCCCGTTCAAGTCGCTCCTCACCGCCGCCGTCGATCAATGCAACCAGGTCAGGCCCTTCGCCGACGGCGCCGCCTACCTTCGCGCGGTCGCCTTCGGCCTTACTCACGAGGAAGGCGGCTTTGGTTTCCAGCTCTCCGACTTCGAGACCGAAAATCTCGTGGACGACGTGAACCAGATTCTCGCCGGCGTGAAGATCGGCACCTGGCGCAAGCTGAAGCGCATTCTCTTCGAAGACGTTAAGATCGGAAATTTCGATCCGGATACGAAACTTCTGATCCAGAGCCTTTACGATTCGAACCCGAAGCTTAAGAAAAGGATGACCGCGCTACTCGACACGGTCGGCATGATCGAGGAGCTCGACCGTCCGGACAAAGACTTACCCTCCGCGTTCGAAACCTATCACCAGCTTCTCACTCTGATTCCCGCGGACGACATGAAAGCGGTGAGCGCGGTGTTTGGGTTTTTGTCGCGCACCGAGCTCGTGAAAAACGCGGGCTCCACACCGAAGTTTCCCGGCGTCGTTCAATTTCTGAAACAGCGCTCGGGGCTCGGGGGTTTCTTCCAGTCGCTCGCGGCCGTTTCTCCGGCCAAGGGCGACGCCCTGGTGGAAGGATTCGGCTCGGCCCTTGGCGTGGACGACTCGGGCGAAAACGGAACCGAAGCGCACTTCGCCCTCATCGCCCGCCTGCTCAACGACGCGCCAAAGGGCATGGACCACCTTTTCGCCGCCCTCAACGAAAAGGGATGGCGCGTGCTGCCTTCGCTTGCGGAAATGCCCGCCACGGAGCGGCAGTTCCTGCGGCAGTTCATCGACGGCGGAGAGTTTTCGACCTTGTGGAACTTCGTGCGAACGCACGGAGAAAAGGGCTCGCTCAAACGGCTCACGTCGCTCCTGAAGCAGCTTGCCGACTCGGGGTACCTGAGTGAGGCCATCGACCTCCTGGGTCATTTCAAAGGCGAACGCCTTCAGACACTTTCGAAGTACCTGGCTGATTGGGAAAGTACCGGCGAGCTGAAAGCCTTACTAGGCTTGCTCGACGGATACGTCGATAAACCGTAACCCTGTATCTTGAATTTGTTGCCTACAACGGCTAGGTTAGGCCGCAACTTCCTCGAGGTTCCCCATGTTCCAGTCGACGATTCCGAGTCTTCTCCTTCTCGCCGCTTTTTCCTTGGCGGCTCGCGGAGATACGCCGGTGGCCCCCACGATTCCGGCCCCGGGACTCCACCCGCTGGTCATGGACAAGACCGCCCCGACCGCCTTCAACGCGCGGGCTTTCTTCGACGCCCGAAAGGCCGACACCGTTTGCCAAGGTGAGCTCGCCACGATGCGCGCCTCTTATCTTTCCGCCCGCGAGTCGCTCGCGAAGATGGCCGGAAGCAGCGACCTCGACCTGCTCGACGATCAGGGCACGATCATGGAACAGGCCCGGGACGAATGGGTCGCCAAGATGCGCGAATGCGGCAAGTGCTGGAGCCAAGACATCGAGCTTCGTGCGGTGCCGACCGCGGGCCGCACCGAGTACTGGTACATCGGAGACGGCTCCTGCCAGCTCGACACTCTCGAGACCAAGATTCTCGCGGACTCTTTCAAAGCGAAGACCGAGTCGCTCACCACGGCCGACGCCTACCGCCACTACACCGGCGGTTTTCCGACGGTTCTCGATTTTTTCCTGGTCAACCCCACGACCGGCGCGAAAATGAACGACCAGACGCCGAATCCCCTTTCGCCCTTCTACGCGTTCATCGCCGTGAAAGGCCCGTCGATTTTCGGAGTACCGTCGGCGTTCGGTTACTACTACAAGAATCAGATCGTGAACCGACAAACCAACGGCGTGACGGAGTACATCCACACCTTCGAGGCCGAGCGGGCGCCCCGCGGGTTCCAGGCCCCCTCGAATATCGCGATCGTGTTGCCAAGCGGCCGCAAGAGAAGCGCGAAGAGCATCACCGTCACTCGCGTGCAGGGAATGTGGTACCTCACGGGCGAAGGCTACCTGCGGTACTACACGGCGGCGGATCTCGGCATGAATCTCGATTTCGCGAAGAAGATCGCCCAAGCCACCATGTTAACCACGCTGGCCACTCTCTATGAGCGTGGAGTCGGGGAGGCCCCTTGATCGAGCGCTATAGCCGCCCGCAAATGGCGGCGATTTGGTCGCTGGAAGCGCAATTCAGAACCTGGCTCGACGTCGAAATTCTGGCCTGCGAAGGCTGGGCGAAGCTCGGGAAAATTCCCACGAACGCCCTCAATCAGATCCGCGAAAAAGCCAACTTCACCATCGAAGAAATTCTCGAGACCGAAAAGAAAACCAAACACGACGTAGCCGCGTTCGTGTCGGTCGTTCAGAAGTACGCGGGCGACGCCGGCCGCTACATTCACCTCGGCATCACGAGCAGCGACATTCTCGACACCTCCTTCTCCTACCGCCTGATGAAATCGGCGGAGCTCGTCCTCGCGGAAATCGAAAAGGTCCTCGCGCTCACGAAAGACCGCGCGCTGCGGGACAAGAACGTCCCCATGATGGGCCGCACCCACGGCATCCACGCCGAGCCCATCACGATGGGCATGAAGTGGCTTCTCTGGCACGACCAGCTCAAGCGCGCGAAAAGGCGCATCGAAGCGGCGAAGGAAGAAATTTCCGTCGGTAAAATGTCGGGGGCGGTGGGCACCTACGCGCATATGCCGCCCGAAGTGGAAAGACACGTTTGCGAGCGTCTCGGCCTGAAGCCCGACACTCTCTCCACTCAGGTGATTTCCCGGGATCGCTACGCCGCCTATTTCTCGGCGCTGGGCCTTCTCGGCTCGACGGTGGAGGGCATCGCGGTCGAGCTCAGGCATCTGCAACGCACGGAAGTCAGCGAAGTGCGTGAAGGTTTTTCGAAGGGCCAGAAGGGCTCTTCCGCCATGCCCCACAAGAGAAACCCCATCACGGCGGAAAATCTCACGGGCCTCGCGCGCCTGCTCAGAAGCTACGTGGTTCCGGCGATGGAAGACTGCGCCCTCTGGCACGAGAGAGACATCAGCCACTCTTCTGTGGAACGGGTGATCGCGCCCGACTCCAACATCCTCGCCGACTACATGCTCGGCCGATTGCAGGGGCTCCTAGAGAACCTCGAAATTTTCCCGGCCCGCATGGAGGAAAACCTCAATCAGCTACAGGGCTGCATTTACTCCCAGCGCGTGCTGCTGGGCCTCGTCGAAGCGGGCCTCTCCCGCGACGACGCATACGAAATCATCCAGAAGAACTCGCTCGCGGCCCTCGACAAGCGGGTACCGCTCCAGGATTTGCTGCTGAAGGATCCGGCCGTCGGCAAGGTGCTCGCGGCGGACGCGGTAAAGAGCTTCTTCGATCCGAAGTCGTACTTCACGCAGCTAGATTACCTCTACAAGAAGGTGCTCCAATGACCGTCGAAAAGCGCGAAAGCCTATACGAAGGTAAGTCCAAGATCGTCTACAAGACGAATAAGCCCGACACCTACATCGTCCACTTCAAGGACGATGCGACGGCCTTCAATGGAGTGAAAAAAGCCCAGCTCAAGGACAAGGGCTTTCTCAACAACAAGATTTCCAACCTGGTTTTCCGCCACCTCGAAAAGAACGGCATCAAGACCCACCAGATCGAAAAGATCTCCGACCGCGAAACGGTCGTAAAAAAGGTGGAGATCGTTCCCATCGAAGTCGTCGTGCGAAACCGGGCGACGGGCAGCATCGTCAAACGCCTGGGCCTCGAAAAAGGCAAAGCCTTCACGCCCGCCCTCATCGAGTACTTCTACAAGGACGACAAGCTCGGCGATCCGCTCATTTCCGAGGGCCACATCTTTCATTTCGGCTGGGCCACCGGAGAAGAAATGCAGCAGATGGTGGTGATCGCGCTCAAGGTGAACGAGCTCATGAAAAAGGTATTTTCGAGCGTCGGCCTCGACCTCATCGACTTCAAGCTGGAGTTCGGCCGCGACAAAAAGGGCAACATCCTTCTCGCCGACGAGTTCACCCCCGACGGCTGCCGCCTCTGGGACAAGAATACCGGCGAGCCAATGGACAAGGACCGCTTCCGCCAGGATCTCGGCGGAGTCGAAGAGGCCTACCAAGAGGTTTGCTGGCGTCTCGAGAAAGTATTGGGAGGAACCAAGTGAAAGCCCGAGTCACTGTCTTCTACAAAGATTCCGTGTTCGATCCCCAGGGAAACACCCTGGCCCAGAGCCTTCGCCGGCTCGGCTTCGGCAAAGTCGGCGATGTTAGAGTGGGCAAGGTCGTCGACCTCCAGCTTTCTCACGGCTCCCGCTCGGAGGCGGAAAGCGATCTTCGCAAGATGTGCGACGAGCTTCTCGCCAACCCCGTGATCGAATCCTACAAATACGAGATCCAAGGATGAAGGCCGGCGTAATCACATTTCCCGGCTCCAACTGCGACGACGACTTGGTTTACGCCCTGTCGAAGGTCGCCGGTTTCGAAGTCGTGAATCTCTGGCACAAGGACAAGCCGAGCTTCACCGATTTCGGCCTGCTGTGCGTACCCGGAGGGTTTTCCTTCGGCGATTACCTGCGCTCCGGAGCGGTAGCCGCGCTTTCGCCCATCATGGCGTCGGTAAAAGAGTACGCCGAACGGGGCGGGCTCGTGATTGGCCTTTGCAACGGCTTTCAGATTCTCTGCGAGGCCCGGCTTCTCCCCGGTGCGCTCGCCAGAAACGAGTCCCTGCAGTTCGTCTGCAAGGACGTCAAAATGAAGGTGGAAAACACCGACTCGCCGTGGACTAGCGCAATGACGAAGGGCGAAGAGCTCACCATTCCCATCGCCCACGGCGACGGCCGCTACGTCGTCGACGAGGAGGAGTACGCGCGCCTCAAACAAAACGGCCAGATTCTCTTCACTTTCTCCGGCGGCAATCCGAACGGCAGTCTTTACGACATCGCCGGGGTTTGTAACGCGAAGAAAAACGTCTTTGGAACCATGCCGCACCCGGAACGGGCGAGCGACTTGAGAAGCCGCGACGGCGTGAAGTTCTGGAACTCCATCCGCCAGACCTTGGAGCGTGCGCGATGAAGCACTCGATTCCGGATACCCAGCCTTCCACTTGGGAGATGGCCGACGAGCTTGGCATTTACGATTACGAGTACAAGCTGGTTTGCGACAAACTCGGCCGGGTTCCTTCTTACGCGGAGCTAGGCGTTTGTTCGGCGATGTTCAGCGAACATTGCAGCTACAAGTCCTCGAAACACGCCCTTCGCCGGTTCCCGACGACGGGCAAACGCGTGCTCCAGGGCCCCGGCGAAAACGCCGGCATTCTCGACATCGGCCACGGCTGGGGCGTCGCTTTCAAAATGGAAAGCCACAACCACCCTTCGTTCATCGAGCCTTTCCAGGGAGCGGCGACCGGAGTCGGCGGCATCCTTCGCGACATTTTCACTATGGGCGCCCGTCCCATAGCCAACATGGACAGCCTTTGTTTCGGTAACGTCGATTACGGCCGCACCCGCGCCATCGTCAAAGGCGTCGTGAAAGGCGTCGGCGATTACGGCAACTGCGTGGGCGTTCCGACGGTCGCGGGCCAGACGTTTTTCCATCCCTGCTACAACCAGAATCCGCTGGTGAACGCGTTCACCCTCGGCCTCATCCGTAACGACGGTATTTTCCGCGGTTACGCGAGCGGACCGGGCAACCTCGTCGTTTACGTCGGGGCGAAAACCGGCCGGGACGGCGTGCACGGCGCGACCATGGCGTCGAAGGAATTTTCCACCGAGGAAGAGCCAGATCGTCCGACCGTACAGGTGGGCGACCCCTTCACGGAAAAGTTGCTGCTCGAAGCCAGCATCGAAGCGATGCAGGCGAAGGTTCTCGTCGGCATCCAGGACATGGGAGCCGCCGGCCTTACCTCTTCTTCTTTCGAGATGGCGGCGCGGGCCGGCACCGGACTCGACATCGATCTCGATGCCATCCCGACCCGCGAAACGGGCATGTCGGCTTACGAGCTGCTTCTCTCCGAATCCCAGGAGCGGATGCTTCTCGTCTGCACGAAGGCGCAGTTTGAGCCCCTCAAGAAAATTTTCGACAAGTGGGACCTCCACGCCGAAGTCATCGGCAAGGTGGTCGAAGGAGACCGCGTGCACATGAAGAAGGCGGGGAAAACCGTCGTCGACATGCCCGTGGACCTCGTCGTCAATCCCCCGAAGGCAAGCCGCCCGAAGGCGGAGCCCGCGCACCTCGCCCAGCTCTGGGCGTTCGACAAGGCGGGCTGGGGCTCGCTCTCCTTCAACGAAAAATTTCGCCGGCTCGCTGATGACTTCTCTTTCGCCAATCCCTCTCCCCTCGTGCAGCAGTACGACTCTATGGTCGGAAACCGCACCGAAGGCGGCACCTTCGACGACGCGGCGGTCGTGAGACTTCGCGACGTGAAGGAAGCGCCGCTCAGACTCGCGCTCGCCACCGACTGCAACCCGCAAGTTTGTTATCTGTGGCCCCGCGAAGGCGGAAGGCGCGCGGTCGCCGAAAGCGCCCTCAACCTCGCCACCCGCGGTGCCGAGCCCATCGGCATCACCGATTGCCTTAATTTCGGAAATCCCGAGAACCCGAACGTCATGTGGCAGCTTGAAGAGGCCATCGACGGCATCTGCGAAACCTGCAATGCGCTCGGCATTCCCGTCGTATCCGGCAACGTGTCTCTCTATAATGACACGGATGGCGTTCCGATTTATCCGACGCCCATGATAGGAATGGTGGGTCTCATCGAGGGGAACCACAAGCTTCCCTCGAGCACGTTCTGGAAGGCGGGCCTCGAAGTGGCGCTGCTCGGAACCCTGGAAGGCGGCCTCGGCGGATCGAGAGCCGCGTATCTCGCGCTCCAAAAAGATCAGGGAAAACCCGCCGAGACGAATCTGAACGATTTGAAAAAAGCGATCGAGTTTCTCCGACGCGCGCCGAAAGATCTCGAAACGTACGCGGCCCACGATCTTTCCGACGGTGGCCTTGCGACCGCGGCCCTCGAGATGCTCTTCCACTCGAAGGAAGAGGGACTCGGCCTCGAGATGGCGATCCCGTCCTCGAGCGTGGACGAAATTTTCTTCGGCGAGGCGGTGCCCCGGGTGCTGCTCGCTTACGAGCCGGGTCTTTCGTCAAGGGCGGCGACGCTGGCCCAGACCCACGGCCTCAAGCTCACACCCCTCGGCAAGACCACATCGGACGGACGTCTGACGGTCAAAGCCAATGGGGCGGAAATTTTGCGAACGGACCTCGCGCCTCTAAAAAAATCCTGGCAGGCGCGCTGGAAGCCGATTTTTGAGTAGAGAGTGATTGAATGTGCGCGATCTTCGGCATAGCCGACCATGAAGAAGCGGCAAACCTGACCTACCTGGGGCTCCATGCGCTCCAGCACCGGGGACAGGAAGGAGCCGGCATCGTATCGACGGACGGCGAGCGCCCGTACGCTCATCGCCAGCAAGGTCTCGTCGGCGATGTGTTCTCCCAAGAAGCCCTCAAAGGCTTGAAGGGATACGCCGCCATCGGGCACACGCGCTACTCCACCGCGGGCGGCAACACGATGGCGAATCTGCAGCCGATGCTCGTCAAGAGCAGCCTCGGTTTCGTTTCCGTCGCCCACAACGGCAATCTCACCAACGCCCGCGAGCTCATTCAGAAGCTCGAAGCCCAAGGCTCCATATTCGGCTCCACGAACGACACCGAAGTGATCTGCCACATGATGGCGCGCTCCGGAGAAAAAGATTCGGCTAAGGCACTCGTTCAGGCGCTGAAGCCCGTTCAAGGCGCTTACTCCCTTCTCGTTCTCACGAAGGACAAGTTCATCGCCGTCCGCGACCCGTACGGCTTCCGCCCGCTCGTGATGGGATCGCTCAACGGCAAACCGGTTTTCGCGAGCGAAACGGTCGCTTTCGACCTCATCGGCGCCGACTACGTCCGAGAAGTCGAGCCCGGCGAAATGCTCGTTTACGATTTGAAAGACGTCTCGAAGCCCGTCAGCTCGAAGCCGCTGCCGGCCCAGCCGCGCAAGCGCTGCGTGTTCGAGTACATCTACTTCGCCCGGCCCGACAGCCTTCACCACGGCGAAAGCGTCCACATGATGCGAAAAGCGCTCGGCGCGCGCCTCGCGGAAGAGCATCCCGCCAAGGGCGCCCAGGTCGTGCTCCCCATTCCCGATTCCGGCGTTCCCGGCGCCATCGGATTTGCCGAGCGGTCCGGAATTCCCTTCGACATGGGCATGGTGAGAAGCCACTACATCGGCCGCACCTTCATCGAGCCGTCTCAGTCCATCCGCGATTTCGGCGTGAAGCTGAAGTTGAATCCGGTCGGGCCTTGCGTGAAGGACAAGAGCGTCGTCGTGGTCGACGACAGCCTCGTGCGCGGCACGACTTCGAAAAAACTCATCAAGCATTTGCGCGAAGCCGGAGCGAAGGAAGTGCACCTTCGCATCACCGCTCCGCCGACAACTCATTCTTGTTTTTACGGCATCGATACACCGACGCGCGCGGAGCTTCTCGCCTCGTCGAAATCCATTTCACAAATCCGCGATTTCATCGGCGCCGATTCTCTCGGTTACCTGAGTCTTCCCGGACTTCTCGAAGTCACTTCGAAAAAAGCGGGCGAAGGCTACTGCCACGCCTGTTTCTCCGGCGAGTACCCCGTCCCAGTATAATGCACTGAGCTATACTCCTCGTTAACGCCAATTCCTTTTCGCACTCCGTGTCAATTTCTGCGGTGAGCTATCGATCGCGCCACTAACAACGCGGCGTATTTACCCGCCGTGCAACTGATGAGGAGTTCCATGAAGAACGTTGTTCTTGGTTCCATGTTGGCTCTCGCCCTGGTCGCCTCGACGGCAAATGCTGCGTCGCGCATCGTGTGCCGTGGCGGAGACGTTTCGATCTCCGTAGATGTCGACGTGCTCGAGTCCAATCCCCCGCAGTCTTCGATTTCCGTGAAAAGAAACGGCCAGGATTGGGGCAGCTACTCGGCTTTCACCGACTACCGTGAAATGGAAACCTTTCCGGTGCAGTACTACTGGGGCTTCAAGTCTCACGACGGCACCAAGAGTCTCGTCGTCTCGACGACTCAGCCGCAAACCCGCGGACCGCGCAAAGCGACCGGCGCGTACACGTACAACAAGGCGACATCGCCCATTCGTCTGACCTGCTCGCTTTACTAATTGCAAATCGAAACGCCCTCTCCGTGAAAACGGAGAGGGCGTTTTCCAGCTACGTCATTGCGAGCGAAGCGAAGCAAGCTTCGGCTGTAGAATGGCGAAGAGCTGATCTTCCGCGGTTACTTGGCCAAAGGTTGCCACGTCGATAGGGCTCAGCCGATTAGATCGGCCCGGCCTCCTCGCAATGACAAGGTAGGGGTACTTCTCGCGTCATTTTGGGTTGGCGTTCATGCGCTCCCAAAGCTCGTGACCGGCTTTGAGTAGCTTCAGGGTGAGGTAGCTGCGGCGTACGGCGGAAATTTCCGCGAGATCGTCGTCAGCCTTCGCGGCGGATCCTTCGAGCATAACCGTGCGGAGCGCTTCGAAGGTGTACTCGAGGTTCCTCATGACATAAGGATAAAGCCTCGGCAGACCGGAGAGCTTGTCCTTCGACACCGCCACCGGAATGTTGTCGAGCGGCTTTCCATCCACTACAAGTGCGTTGCCGGAAAGATCGTACTGGAACGGGTACTCGTAAAACTGATTCCAGGTCGCGAACCGGCGGCGCGTATCCCACAGCTGGTCGCCGGGCAGATAACCGCGAGGCGGCTGATTAGCGAACTTGAAGACGAAGCTCTGAACGTGGCGCACGACCACGGGATCGTTGCGGTGTAGTGCGAGAAAGCTGTCGAGATCTCCCATCCACGCTTCTACGGCGATCTTGGAATTCTGCCCCGCCGATTTCGGGAACAAGTACAGCTGGGCGTAATCGAGAATCGCCTCTTCCTGCGGATAGAGAACGTTGTCGTGGAAATATTTTTCGCGGCGGCCTAGCTTGAACGCGGGCTCTCGGGAGTTGCGGCTCAAGTAGGTGACCCGCACCCAGCGGCCATCGGCGGAGAACAGGTTGCCCTCGCGGAAATCGATCGAGGCCGGCAACCGCACCGGAACGCTGCGTCCTGCGTTCTCCAAATACCAGATGCCCTCCTGGGAAACCCGATCCCTGGGCACTTCGGAAATCTTGCTCGCGTCAGGCAGCGGAGCCGCCGTCGGCTTCGGAGCGGCGGCCACCTGCTTTTGGGCGGGCGCCTTTTTCTTGCCCGCGGCGAAAGCCACGTCGGACAGGCAGAGCGAAAGGGCCAAAAGCGCGCAGACTGCCGCCCTTGCGTTCCAGCTCAGCTTCAAATGTAATGCCCGTCGTTTCATCGCTTAAAAGTGAATCAAAATTCCAGGGAGCAGCGTGAACATGAGCTTCGTGCCGCTCTTGAAGTTCAGGTAATTCTGTTCTTCCAATTTCAGGTACACGTCGCCGATGGGGAACAGGAACGAGATGGAACTGACAATCATCCCGGTCCCCTTGTTGAACGAGGCGTTGCGGTCGGAGACGAAAACCTTGAACGGTGTCGCGTACGCGAAGCCCAATCCGACCGAGATTCGGTACGGCCGATCCCGGTTCGCGAAATTGTATTTGAAGCTCAGCGAACCCGTGTTGTACGCGCCGTTCATTAACGCGATTTCCGAGAACAAGTTGTCGTAGACGCGGATGCCGAACTGGAGGGACAGCAGCGGCGAGTTCCACAAGCTCTTGCCCGTTTGGGAACCGAAGGTAAAAGCGCCTCCGGAGGAAACTCCGAAGTACATACTCGCCACCAGTTCGCGGTTGATTTGCGCGATGGACTCGGGGCTCGCTATCCAGCGCGGGATCTCCGACTGCAGCACCGGCGCCGAGTCCTGGCGGGGAAGCTCGAAGTACTGGTCGTTGATGTAACGGTAGAGGGCCCGGCGAAGAACGATGCGCGAGTAGTAGTTGGCCACTTCCTCGTTTATGTGAAGCTGCGTGGCCTCGGGAATCGGCTCGCTGTGCGCATAAATGTAGTACGGCGTACGGCGATCGTAGATGTACAGATCGAAAGTGGTATTGCGGATGGAAGTGGCGACTAGCACGTCGACTTTGAATTGCGCCATTCCTTTGCGGAACTCTCCGAGGGTGAGGGTCTCCAGGCTATAGTTTTCTTGGCGGACGTTGAGATTGCCGTATTTTTTCAAAGAAGTGACGAGCGAGTTGGCTACGATTCCTCCCACTTGAGCGGTGGTGAAATCCATCGGCGTAAACACAACCACCGAAACGGGCTGTCCCTTGTGGTTGAGCAGCTTCGCAGAAAGTTTCTGCAGCAGTTTCGCCCGCGCTTCCGCCTGGTCTTCTCCATCTTGCGTGCCTTCGGCCGCCCCAACTTCTTGAGTCAGCACCGTCGACTGATCGGTTGCTGTTCCCGGAGCGGGCGCCTCGGCAAAAGAGGTGGTTCCCCAAAGCAGAAGCCCTAGTAGTAATATCCGTTGTGGCTTCATATCTATTCACAATCTTTTCGGTCCTTTGGGCGAGGAACCGTAGGGATCCTTTGGTATAAAGGTGGAATGATTTCGACGCGGGTTGCCAAGCTGACGCTGGCCTTCCAGGCTTTTTCGCCTGCCTCGGGCAAGGAAGAATGGAAATCCCACCACGCGGCGGGCCGAGAAGCTCTGCGTCGAGCACTTGAGTCGCAGGGCATCAAAGCGGAAGTCTCCCCCGACGCGGAACATGGGTACCTTAATTTGACTCAGGGCAACATGCCAATGGTCGGACTGTTCGCCAACGTCTCCCATACCGGCGGCCTCGCGGTGGGAGCGATCAGTCCCGCGGCGGTCGGAGTGGACGTGGAAGCTTTGTCCCGGGATCCGGGCCGGGCCCTGGAAAGGCAGATGTCCGAAGAGGACCGTCGGAACTTGGAAAAATTGCCGAAACTCTCCGATCCCCGGCTCTCGGGGGCCCTCCTTCTTTGGACCGCGAAAGAGGCTTTCGCGAAGGCCCTGGGACTGGGGATGCAGGCGGGAATGCCCCGTCTGCAGATCGATATTCTGGGCCCTCTTCCCTATCGGGCCCGGACCGAAGTGAAGGGCCACCACCCGCTGAAAGACCCCCGCATCCACTGGGAAATACGAGGAGATTTTCTCGTCACCGTCTGCACCGAGGCGGCCGTTCTCGCCGCCGGAATCAACCGAGTCCAGGGGTAAAACGTTTGCGTTGCAAGGGAGCTGATGCTATCCGTAACATAAGTGTAAGTTTTTAATACCCTTAGGAATTCCATTCACTCCGGGAGTTCCGTCAGGGTAGTGGAAAGAGCAGGAAATTTTAGATGAGTAAGCAGATTCTGGTGAACTCGAGTCCTTATGAGACTCGAGTGGCCACCTTGGAAGACGGAGAGATTAAAAGCCTCCACATCGAACGCGAAGAAGATCGCAACGTCGTCGGCAATATTTATAAAGGATTGGTCAAACGCGTTCTGCCCGGAATGCAGGCCGCCTTCCTCGAGCTCGGTCTCGAGCGAACCGCTTTTTTATACGTGGACGACATCATCGACGAGCCTTTCGGCACCGAGTTCGATTACGGCGAAGATGAGGGAGAAGGCGGCGAAGGCGACTCCGAGTTCGAAGGCGATCTCGACGGCGATTTGGACGGCGAAGATCCACTGGATCCGGAAGGCCCCGAGGAAGAAGCCGCTCCCGGAGCGGAGCCCGCTCTCGGCGCGCCCGCTCAGGCCGGCCCCGAAGGAGAAGCCAGCCCTCAGGCACCGCTGGCCGCGGCTACTACCGCCGCCCCGGCCGTGGCCAACGCGGGTCCGGCGCCGACGCCCACTCCGGCCAACGAATTTCCGAACGAGGACGAAGACGATAACCGATTCAACCGCGCCCACCCCGACGACCGACGGGATTTCCGCGGACCGCCGAATCCGGGCGGGGATCGCCCGCCTCGCGACGATAGGCCGCGCGAAGGCGGACATCGTGACGACCGAGACAGAAACCGCGGCCCCGGTGGCCCCGGTCAGGGACAAGGCGGAGGCCGGCACCGCGATCGCACGCGCGATCACCGGGGCGGCGACCGCGGCGGAGATCGCAATCGCCACGCTCAGCACCGCGACGACCGCGATCGAAACCGCGGCCAGGGCGGACCGGGACGCGACCACCGCGACCAGGGCGGCGGACGCCATCCCGACGACCGAAACCGCGGCCAGGGCGGACCAGGTCGCGACAACCACGACCAGAATCGGTTCCGGGACGATCGGCCGCGCGAAGGCGGGGGACGTCCGGACGAAGCTCGTCTCGACGACAGAATCCGTGGACCTGGGGACTTGAGCGAGCGGCTCCCGGATCAGAACCGCGGGCCCCGCGAAGGCGGACGCGATCCGAGAGACGAACGCCCGATGCCTCCCCGAGACGACCGGGACTTCAATCAGGACTTGGGCGAGCCGCGAGAATTTCAAGACGAGCAGGGAGAGCCGGGACCGGGCCAGCCCGAGGCCCTTCACGCCGATCAGCCGCCGGGAGAAGGCGGAAACGCGCCGAGGCCGGAACGCCGT
This sequence comes from uncultured Pseudobdellovibrionaceae bacterium, assembly GCA_964653655.1. GTDB lineage: Bacteria > Bdellovibrionota > FAC87 > UBA2466 > UBA2466 > CAZZHG01. The sequence goes on along the minus strand of CAZZHG010000055.1, from coordinate 21,038 downwards.
CCGGACGATTTGGTGGACATCGTCCGCGAAGCGCGCATGAACAGCCAGCGTAACGCCGGTGGTGACGACGACTTTTATCCGCAAGACCGCCATCGGGGCGGCGGCGACTTTAACCGCGAAGGCGGAGGCCGCGACCAGGGCCGGGACAACCGGGACCAGGGACGCGATCCGCGCCGCGATCAAGGACGCGATCGCAATCAGGATCGGCACGCGGGCGGCGGAGGCGGCGGAGATCACCGCGGAGGCGGCCGGGATAGGGGCCGCGGCGGACGCGGCCGCCACGGCGGAGGCGGCGGGGGCGGAGGCCCTCAGCGCGCGCATCGCAGAGGCGGACGAGGCGGCGGAGGCGGGGGCGGAGGCGGGCGTTCCCGCCGGCGCGAGCGGCGCAACGTCGAGATTCAGGATCTATTGAAGGAAGGCCAGGAGCTTCTGGTCCAGGTCGCGAAAGCGCCCATCGGAACCAAGGGCGCCCGCCTCACGACTCACATCAGCCTTCCGGGACGCAATCTCGTTCTGATGCCGACGGTAAAACACCTCGGCATTTCCCGCCGCATCGAAAGCGAGCGGGAACGGCGGCGTCTGCGGGAAATTTTCACCAAACGCATCCGCACGAACGGCGAAGTGGGCTTCATCATCCGCACGGTCGCCGAAGGCAAAAGCTACCGCGAGCTGAAGGCGGACGCCGATTATCTGCTGCACCTTTGGGAGCAGATTCAGGAAAATACCAAAAAGAAAAAGGCTCCGGCTCTCATCCACGAGGATCTCGGTCTGGCTCTGAAAACGATGCGCGACGATTTCACCGACGACGTGGATTCGCTCGTCATCGACAACCAGCAGGATTACGACAACGTCCTCGACTTCATTTCCCAGTTCAGCCCGCGCCTGAAAGGCAAGGTGAAGCTCTTCCGGGGCCCGTCGCAGCTCTTCGAGCATTACGGCATCGAAGCCGAAATATCGAGGGCCCTTGGCAAGAAGGTCTGGCTCAAATCAGGCGGGTATCTGCTCATCGATCAGTCGGAGGCGCTGACCGCCATCGACGTGAACACGGGCAGATACGTCGGCTCGAAGAGCCTCGAGGAGACCATCCTCAAGACCAACCTCGAGGCCGTGAAGGAAATCTCGTACCAGCTTCGTATCCGCAACGTCGGCGGCATCATCATCATCGATCTGATCGATATGGAGAACGCCGGAAACCGCAAGAAGGTCTACGACGCTCTTCAAGAGGCGCTGTCGGAGGACAAGGCGAAGACCAACATCCTGAAAATCTCCGAGCTCGGCCTCGTCGAAATGACGAGAAAGCGCACCCACGAAGATCTCGTGCGGTACCTGACCGAGCAATGCAGCTACTGCGAGGGCCGTGGATACCACAAGAGCCGGCGCACGATCTGCTTCGAGATTTTCCGAGAGATCGAAAAGGAAGCCATCGCGACCACCCACAAGAACATCGTGGTGTTCGCGAACTCCGAAGTCATCGGCCGGATCACGAAGGAAGAGAAGACTCACTGGAAGGGTCTGGAAGAGCGACTGCAGCGGCAAATCGTCGTCAAAGCCGATCCGAACTTCCACGTGGAGCAGTTCGAAGTGTTTAGTAAGCCGTAGTCGCGCCAGCGACGCGGGTGATTGAGAAGTTCGCTTACCTTAAGCGGCTGCAATCGCGAGGAAGTCGGGACAAGATTTAGGCGAAGTCGCCTAGACGTAGCGACCTTTGCCCGGCGAACGGCGAAAAGCGCGTAATCCGCCAGGCAACGGCCAAAGTTCCCTCCGACCGGCTTCGCGGCTTCGGGATGACGTCAGAGGAAGATCACGACGCCCAAGCCTTGGGTCAGCACGATGCGCTTGAAGCCTTGGACGGAGATTCGCACTTCCGCGCGAAGTCCTACGTCCACGAGCGGGATGAGAAGCCCAAAGACTCCGTAGAAGAGAGTCTTGGGAATCGTCGAGAGGACACCGCCGGGATGGATCGGCGGCTCACTGATGCGAAGGGCGGGAACTTCCATTCCAGCGCCGAATCCGAACACGGGCCAAAGCGAAATGCTTTCCAGCCGAGAGAAGTAGCGATAGCCCACGTACACGTTACTGATGGCGGAAACCTCGACGCCCGCTTCGATACCATGTCCGCCGGAACTTACGTAACCACCGGCCAGACCTTGCAAACCCACGGAGAAACGGGAGACTGGATCGGACTGCATCACGGAGCTGAACCCCATTATGTGATTCAGATAGAAACGGTCCATCTGGAATTTAGTGGTCGCGCGGATGACGGTGGAGAGGATGGTGCGGTGCACGTACTGGCGGCTGCGAATGGCTTCCGAAACGTCCATGAACGTCTCGGCGTGCTCCATATCAATGAGGGGCGACATGCCAAGCTCGCTCTTGGGAGGCTCGTTAGCCTTGGGCGAGATTGAGGCGGGTTCCTTAGTGGGCTCCGCAGCAGGGGGCTGATCGGGCGTCGTGGCGGGCTCGGCATTGGGCTCCGCGGCATGGGCGGCACGGGCGATAGCCAGACATACCGCGAGCGCGGTTACCCAAAACAGTCTTGTGGAGGGGGGCACAGACTTAATTATAGTCTAGTAATTGCGGGCGAAGATGACGCGGCCGTTCGAAGCGCCATTGCACCGGATGCACTTTCCGGCTTCTCGGATCTGCTGAAACGGAATGCACCGGGAAGTGGCCTTAGTCTCTTCCTTGATTCCTTTTTCGCAATCGCCGTTGCCGCACCAGTGGAGCTGATAGAAACCGCCCTCGCCTTCGAGCCGTTCCTGGAACTTCTTGTAGTCGTTCTCGATGAAAGTATTGTTCTTCATCCGCTCGGCGGCCTTGATGTAGAGATCCTTCTGGAAAGCTTCGAGGATCGCGGGGATCTGGCCGGCCGCCTCTTCCACTTTCGCCTGCACCTTGATGCCGTCGCGGCGGGCGAGGGTGACGAGGTTCTGCTCGAGATCCCTCGGGCCCACTTCAATCCGAAGCGGGATGCCCTGAACTTCCCACTCGTTGAACTTGAAGCCGGCGCTCTGGCCTTCGCGGTCGTCGAGCTCCACGTTCGTGAACTTCGAGATCTCGGCCTTCAGCTTGTTCGCGACTTCCAACACCTTCGAGTTGTCTTTGTTCTTTTGCGTGATGGGCACGATGACGACGGGAAACGGCGCCGCCTTCGGCGGAAGCACGAGGCCCTGATCGTCGGAATGGGTCATGATTAGCGCGCCGATGATCCGGGTGGACATGCCCCACGACGTCTGGTGCACCCACTCCTGCTTACCCTCTTTGCTCTGGTACTTGATGTTGAAGACTTGGGCGAACTTGGTGCCGAAATAATGAGTCGTGCAGGATTGGAGCGCCTTCTTGTCCTGCATCATCGCTTCGATGGAGTAAGTTTCCAGCGCGCCGGCAAACCGCTCGTTGTCCGTCTTGCGTCCCGCGATTCCCGGAATGGCGAGCACGTCGCGCATGAACGTCTGGTAGACGTCGAGCATTTTCATGGTTTCCTTGCGGGCCTCGTCCTCGTCGGCGTGGCACGTGTGGCCTTCCTGCCAGAGAAATTCCATCGTGCGTAGGAACGGGCGCGTGCGCATTTCCCAGCGAACGACGTTCGCCCACTGGTTGATGAGTACCGGAAGATCGCGGTAGCTCTGGATCCACTTCGAGTACATCGCGTTGATGATGACTTCGGAAGTGGGCCGCACGATGAGCGGCTCGTCCAATTCCTTTCCGCCGCCGTGGGTGACGACCGCGCACTCCGGCGCAAAGCCTTCCACGTGGTCCTTCTCCTTTTTTAGAAGGCTTTCCGGGATGAACATCGGAAAGTAGGCATTGCGGTGCCCGGTCTCCTTGAAGCGTTTGTCGAGGTGGTGCTGGACCACCTCCCAGAGGGCGTAGCCGTTGGGGCGGATGACGAGACAGCCGCGCACGCCGCTTTCGTCGGCGAGCTTCGCGTGGGTGATGATGTCGAGATACCATTGGGAGAAATCCTTCTCCCGGGGAGTGATACGTTCCGCCATAAAGGTGCCTAGTTACTTCTCGGACTTATCCACAGGGTTCTAACGAGAATGGTGGCCTGTGGATAAGTCCGAGAAGTAACTAGGCACGCCATTCTTTACATCTTTTCGATTTCGGACATGAGGTAGCCGAGCATCTCGGCTTCGGGCACCTTCTTGATGGCCACGCCCTTTTTGTAGACGAGGCCTTCGCCCTTGCCGCCCGCGATGCCGATGTCGGCTTCCATGGACTCGCCGGGGCCGTTCACGACACAACCCATGACGGCGATCTTGATATTCTTCTTCATGCCGAGCGCGCGGCGCTCGACTTCTTCCGCAAGCTTGTACACGTCGATATCAGCGCGGCCGCAGCTAGGGCACGCGATGATTTCGGGCGCGTCGTTCTTCAGGCCGAGCGATTTCAAAATATAGACGCCGGTTTTCACTTCCTCGACGGGATCGCAGCTGAGAGACACGCGAAGCGTGTCGCCGATGCCCATCATGAGAAGGCTGCCGAGCCCGACCGCCGACTTCACCGAGCCGTAGTGGCGCGTGCCCGCTTCGGTGACGCCGATGTGCAACGGCGCTTCCGTTTTGTCGGCAAGCTTCGTATAGGCGATGAAATTCTCGATGACGTTCGACGACTTGATGGAAATCTTGAAGTTGAAAAAATTTTGGCCTTCCAGCATCGCAATCGAGGCGAGCGCGCTCTCTACCAGAGCGTCGGAAGTGGGGTGGCCGTATTTTTTCAAAAGCGGTTTTTCGAGGGAGCCCGCGTTCACTCCGATGCGGATGGCTTTGCCCGTGTCGCGCGCCATCTTCACGATTTCCAACGTCTTCCACTCGGCGCCGATGTTGCCGGGGTTGATGCGCACGCAAGCGACGTTGGTCTTCATCGCGGCAAGCGCCATTTTGTAGTCGAAATGGATGTCGGCGATGACCGGAATGTCGACCTGTTCGAGAATCGCCGGCAAGGCGTCGGCCGCCTCCTCGTTGTTCACCGTGATGCGGATGATTTCGCAGCCGGCGAGCTGGAGATCTTTTACCTGAGCCACGACCGCGGCGACGTCGGCGGTCTTCGGAGTCGTCATGGACTGAACGCGGATGGGGTTATTCCCCCCAAGCTTCACGTTACCAACGGTGATTTCCCGGGTTTTGCGGCGCTTGATGCCTTCGGTGAGGTCAAGCGTTGGGTAGCTCCCGTATGCCATAGCTCCTCATCTTCTTATGGAGGTGGCTCCGTTCCACGCCGATAATCTGCGCGGTCTTGGAGATGTTGCCCCCATTTTCGGACAGCATTTTGAGAATGAAGTGCTTTTCGAAGGCCGCCCTTGCGGCACGTAAGCTCTTTTCCTCAAATGCGAAAGTGTCTGCCTCTTGCGTGCCCGATTCTATACTCTCGACTGTCGAAGAGTCTATGACATTGGTCTGGGAGAGGATGCAGGCGCGCTCCACCCAGTTCTTGAGCTCCCGGACGTTGCCCGGCCAGGAGTAACTGTTCAAAATTTCATAGATTTCCCCACCGACTTCGATGGACTTGCCCACCGAATAACGCTTGAGGAAATGGTTCACCAGAAGCGGAATGTCGCTCTTTCGCTCCCTTAAAGGAGGGACGGTAATCGGGATGACGTTCAGCCGGTAAAAGAGGTCTTCCCGGAAGTCCCCGTTCTTGATGTTCTGGCGCAAATCCTTGTTGGTCGCGGCGATTACCCGGAGGTCCACCTCGATGGGGGCGTCCCCGCCCACCCTTTGGATCGAGGACTCCTGAAGGGCACGCAGGATCTTCGCCTGGACCTTCGGCGCCATGTCGCCGACCTCGTCCAGAAAGAGCGTTCCGCCGTCGGCTTGCTCGAACTTTCCAATCTTTCGTTCCACCGCGCCCGTGAAGGAGCCTTTTTCGTGGCCGAAGAGCTCGCTCTCGATCAGCTCTTCCGGAATGGCCGCGCAGTTGACCGCGACGAAGCGGCCTTGAGCGCGCGGGCTGCCCTCGTGAAGGGCGCGGGCGATTAGCTCTTTCCCGGTTCCGTTCTCACCTAGGATGAGCACCCACCCGTTACTGGGAGCCGTCACCGAAATGAGTGTCTTGAGCTGGCGCATGGCCGGGCTCTCGCCGATGAGGGGCTCTTCGAAGCGAAGCTTCTCGCGAAGGTCGCGGTTCTCGTCTTTGAGCGAGCGCAAGTCGAAGGCGTGCTGGAGGACGACGAGGACCTTGTCGAAATGAAGCGGCTTTTCGAGAAAATCAAAAGCGCCAAGCTTAATCGCCTTCACGGCCGTCTCGACGGTGCCGTGGCCCGACATCATGACGACGACGACCGAAGGATCGGTTTTCTTGATCTTCTCCAGAACCTTGAGGCCGTCCTCGCCGGGCATCCAGATGTCGAGCAGAACCACGTCGGGCGAGAAACGGCGGAGCAGCTTTAGCCCCTCCTCGCCGTTTCGGGCGGTCTGGACGACGTACTTCTCGTCCTCGAGTCCGCCTTTCAGCGAGGCGAGGATGTTTTCCTCGTCGTCTATGATGAGTAAACGTTTCAACATTACAAAGCCTCTGCGGCGGCCGAAGCCACCGACTTGCCCGCGCCCTTACGGCCGGGGTCGATCCGGATGCTGTCCGGAAATTCCAAAGTGAACCGCATTCCCTTGGGCTGATTCGCCGCCACCCGCACGTAACCGCCGTGATCGGACATGATCCGCTGAACGATGGCTAGCCCAAGGCCCGTTCCGCCCTGTTTCGTCGAGAAATAGGGCTCGAAGAGCTGACTATAGACGGCTTCGTCGATACCGCAACCTTCATCCGCCACGGTGAGCCGTATGACGCCGGCGTCCCGGTCCCATAGGGTGGTGACCTCGATCCGGCCCGTCTTTTCCATGGCGTCGACCGCGTTATCGAAGAGGTTGATGAGCACCCGCTTGAGCTGGGAGCGGTCGAGCGGCATGGCCGGCAATTCCTCGGCAAGTCGAAGGTCGAACCGAATACTCTCGTGAGCGGCCCGGTAAAGATTGACCGCTTCCAGGGAAATCTCGTTGAGACTCTCGGGTTTCTGCTGGATCTCCGGAAGCCGGGCGAAAGAGGAAAACTCGCTGACGAGAGTTTTCAGGGAGTCCACTTCGGTCAGAATGATCTGCGTCGCCTCATCGAAGGTACCGTCGTCCTGAATCTTGTCGAGATAGCGCCGGCGAAGGCGCTGCACGCTCAGCTGAATCGGGGTGAGCGGATTTTTGATCTCGTGGGCGATGCGTTTGGCGACCTCGCGCCAGGCCTGCATGCGCTCCATCTTCTGGATTTCCGTCACGTCGTCGAAAACCGCGACGACTCCTGTCTGTCTTTCGCCGCCGTCACGAAGGGCGCTGAGCGTGACGAGCATCGTGATCCACCCCTGGCTGGTGTGGAACTTCAGCTCGCGCCGGACGCTTTTCGCGGTTCCGTAGACGGCGAGCAGGATGTCGCGAAACTCCGCCCGATGCTCTTCGGGAAGAATGGACCAGTAGGGCTTTCCGACCAGCTCGTCCTCCGAACGGCGGAGAAGTTTGGCCGCCGCCTGATTGATCATCGAAATTCGCCCGCTTTCGTCGAGGGACACGACGCCCGACTGAACGCTCGCGAGCAGAACTTCGAGGTGGGTGCGGGCTGCTTCGATCGCGTGCTTCGACTGCTTCAAATCGCGCGTCATCTGGTTGAAGCTCTCGATGAGCTGATATAGCTCGTCGTTTCCCGCGGGGGAAATCTGGTAGTCGAGATTTCCGCGGGCGACCTGGGCGGTGCCTTTCGCGAGCTCCTCGATGGGAACCGTGAGCCGGCGGGCGACGTAAAACCCGGTCCAAGTCGCCGTGAAGAGAATGAGCAGCGTCACCATGAGCAGAATCGCGAAATACGTCGATTTGATCGGATAGTTCAGCGGATTGTGGCTCTTGTAATCCTCGTAAGTGAGCGTGATGTCGGCAAGCCGCGAGGCCAGCCCCAAGGGCAGGAAGTAACTCGCGAAGAGCGCGCCCTTGCCCACGCCGAGAAAAACCCCGCAGCGGATCAGCTCGCCGCCGCCGACGTTTTGAATTCGGCACTCTCCCTTACCCTCGAAAGCGCGCTTCAAGGTTTCAAGGGGGACGGGGGGAATGTACTTCGCCCGTTCCGCTTGAGCCGTGACGATGCGGGGAGCGAACGGATCGGCGTAATACTCGACTCCGTCGAGCCCGTACTCGAGACGCGCTTCCTGCAGATAACGAAGTTTCTGCGCTTCGGCCTTACCTTCCGAGACGAGCTTCAGCGCGATCTTGCGCGCGAAGTGGTTGGCGTTCGTTTCGGTGCCTTCGTAGTAGTTCTTCACCACTTCGATGCTTCGGCGGAGCGTGCCCTCCATCTTCGCGTTGAACCACTTGTCGAAGCTGCTCTTGATGTAGAAAGCGGAAATCGTAAAAAGCAGCACGGTCGGAATGATCGCGAACAGGATGAAGCTGAACACCAGACGCGTTTTGAGGCGGGAAGCGGATTTTCTGCGGCGCTCGTCCAGAATCAGCTTCACCGCGTTTCGGAAGACCAGAAACAGCAGCAGCATGATCAAAATCAGGTTCAGGTTCATCAACCCGAAGAAGAAGATGCTGTTTACGAAGGGAAGCTGGGCGCTGGTTTTCAGCAGATGGACTTCGATCGCCGTGAAGACGACGATGACTATGGTCAGGACGGCGACGGTGATCTTTTCCCGCCGCCGGCGGCGGCTCTCTACCGTGCTAATCCCCTGTCCCATAGGCCCGACATACTTCCACAGGGTAGTTAGGCAGGCAACGGCCTCGGAGGCTCGCGCCGGAGGCTAAAATAGTTAGCTATTTCAAAGGTTTTTGAGTGCTTCGCCGGACCGTCGGTTGTCCTGGTCTCGGAACCGTCCTTTGCGTTATAGAACCCCCTCCCCGGAGGTTCCATGCGTTCTCTCTTTTTCACGCTTACCCTGCTCGCTTCGGCCCCGCTTTTCGCGGCGCAAACTCTCAAGGACTTCCGCTACGAGCTTTCGTGTACCCGCATGGGCGTCGAGTCCCCGACCATCGCCGTCCACGCCATCATCGAGTACGACGCGAAAACGAACACCTGCAAGACGGAAAACGGGAACTACTTCGAGGGCTCTCAGTTCCAAGTCTCGATCGCGTTCGAGTGCGAACCGCCCAAGCTTGCGGTCCTGACCGAAAGCCACGCGATTCAAAGCTGGGTTCTCTCGGCCAAGATCGGCACCGACGATACCCGCATTACCCGCCTGGCGGTTCTCCTCCACCAAGGCAGCGAAAAGGGCGTCGGTTTCGCGACCTCCGAAAACGGTATCGTGCACACGGTTCTCTGCAAGAGATGGTAGTTCCCTCCTAGGGACGGCGGCTCGCGCCGACGACCGGATTCAGCTATTCTCATAGGCTATGGGGAAATGGGACCGGCGCAGCGGGATCGGCTTGGTGGAAATTCTGATTGCGCTTGCGGTACTCGGCAGCGTCATGGCCGGACTGGCAAAGCTGATGCAGTCGATGGGCCGCAACGAACGGGGTATCGCGGCCGGCGCCGACCTCACCGAGCTCGGACAATTCGTGCGAAACGTTCTGACCACCTCGGTGGGCTGCCAAAAAAGCGGTTTGATCGGAACGGACCTATCCCCGCTTCTCGCCGCAGCGCCAACTCCGGTTCCGGTTCAGATTCGAATGCCGGGGACCGCGGGACCCGGACCCGTTCGAGTGGCGCCCGATCTGACCTTCGGCAACCGCCGAATCAAGACCGTGAACCTCACAGCCTCTGCCCTCGTTTCTCCTCCGGCGGCGCGGCTCTACTTGTCCACACTCTCTATAGACACCGAGATTCCCTCGGAAACCCAGTCTTTCCGAAGAGGCGCGAAGGAGCTGACCGTCTTCACGACTTTGGACGCGGCCAACCGGATCATCGGCTGCTACATCGACAACTCCAGCCCGGGCGTAGGGGCCTCGGAATATGGGAAACTGGACCTGCCTGCCGGCACCAATTATGGAACGCTGACCTTCGCGAGGACCTACTCGAGTCCCCCGACCGTGCTCGTCACGCCGGAACGCACGGCTGAACCCCCTTGGATCATAACCATTTCGCTGATGGCCCTAACCAATACAGGCGTAACGATCGACATCGACTGCAAGAACGGGTGGACGTCTTCCATCAGCGGAAACTGCAATCGCCTGGTTACGATTCACTACGCCGTCTATCCTTAAGAAGGCCCCCGTGGACGGGGCGGCTCGCCCGGGGCGCAAGTTTCGGTTATCCTTATCTAACGCGTTGATTCCATTTCCCCATGAAACCCAAAACCAAGGGTCCGAGCCACTCGCTTCGGCCCAAAAAATCGGATAAGGTGACGCCCTCTATGCCCCAAGAAATCTACGCCGATTACAACGCCACCACCCCCCTTTGTAATGGGGCCAAAACCAACATGATGAAGGCCATCGAGATCTGGGGAAACCCCTCCTCGGCCCATCACATGGGACGGGCCGCGACCCAGCTTCTCGAAGAGTGCCGGCGTGAAGTAGCCGAAACCTGCGACGTACTTCCGGAAGAAGTGGTGTTCACTTCCGGCGGGGCGGAATCCAATACGATTTGTCTGCTCGGAAGCCGCTACCTCGGCAAAGATTTCCGCATGGTCAGCTCGGGCCTCGAGCACGCTTCCGTCCGGGGCGCCTGCGATTTTCTCGTTCAGACCGGCGGCGAGCTCAAGCGGATCAAGGCCAACCGCGACGGCTCTCTCGATCTCGAAGGTTTCGATAACTTGCTCGCCACCTTCAAGCCCCATCTGGTTTCCTTGATGGCGGCGAACAACGAGACCGGCGTAATCTTTCCTATCGCCGATATCGCGCGCATTTGCGCGGCCCACAAAGTCGTTTTTCACACAGACGCGGTACAAGCTTTCGGAAAAACGGATCCGAGCCTCTGGAACATGGCCGACCTCATTTCCATCTCCGCACACAAAGTGGGCGGACCCAAGGGCGCCGGCGCGCTCATCGTGCGTAACGGACGCAAACTCGTCTGCACTCACTTCGGCGGAAGCCAAGAGCTGAAACGCCGGGGCGGAACCCAGAACATGGTGGGCATCGCGGGATTCGCTGGAGCCTGCAAGGATCTCCCCACGGAAGGCACGCTCGCGGGCCTCGAAAAGCAGCGCAACGCCTTCGAGGCGAAGCTCAAATCGAAGCTCACCGGCATCCATTTTCAGGGCTCTTCCTTAAAGAGGGTGCCCACCACCTCGAACCTGCGCACGGAAGGGGTCCGGGGGGAGCTGCTTCTCGGGGCCCTCGACCTCGACGGCATCTGCGTTTCGGCGGGCTCTGCCTGCTCATCGGGGTCCCTCACCCCCAGCCACGTCCTCACCGAAATGGGGCTGAATGAGGTGGAAGCCAAGGAATGTCTGCGGTTTAGCTTCAGCTGGGTCTCCAAGCCTGGGGATATCGACACCGTCGCGGATGCCGTGGTAAACCACGTGACTCGCATCCGTTCGCGGAAAGCTTAAGTCGAGGTCCCGTTTGCCAGCGTTAGCGCCAAAAAAAGGAGCCCGAATCGTCGTCGCCATGAGCGGCGGTGTGGATAGCTCCGTCGCGGCGGCCTGGCTCAAGCACCAGGGCTACGACGTCATCGGCATCTCCCTCCAGCTCCACGATTTCGCCCAGAAGGCGGACAACAAGTTCGGCACCTGCTGCTCGCTCACCGACATCGGCGACGCGCGCCGGGTGGCGGAAAAGTTTCAGTTCCCCTTCTACGTCACCGACATGGAGAAGGAGTTCAAGACGGCGGTCATCGACGACTTCGTTCACGAGTATCTGAACGGCCGCACTCCGAATCCGTGTGTTCGCTGCAACGAGAAGGTGAAGTTCCACCGTTTGATGGATTGGGCGATGGATCTCGGCGCGGATTATCTCGCGACCGGCCACTACGCCAACGTTCATTACGAGCCCGCCAAAGACGAGTACCAGCTCGTGCGCGGAGCCGACACCGGAAAAGATCAGAGCTATTTTCTTTTCACGCTCAAGCAAAAGGATCTCGCGCGCACTTTGTTTCCGCTGGGCGGTTTGACCAAACCCCAGGTACGCGAGATGGCCGAGAAGCTGGGCCTCGCGGTCGCGAACAAGCCCGACAGCCAGGAAATTTGTTTCGTGCAGTCGCGCAACTACGCCGACTTCATCGAGGAGACCGTTCCGAAGGCGCTGCTCGGCGGGGGCCGCGTGCTCGACTCCTCGGGACGCGAGCTCGGTCAGCACACCGGCTTGCACCAGTTCACCATCGGCCAGCGCAAGGGGCTCGGCGTGAACTCGAAGGAGCCCATGTACGTGGTCGGCTTCAACAAGGCGACCAACGACGTCGTCATCGGCCCGGAAGCCGAGCTCTTTAGAAAAGTTTGCACCGTTTCCGATCTCAACTGGATCGTGCCGCCCCGTCTCGACGAGAGCCGGCCGATTCAGGCGAAAATCCGCTACCGCGCCACCGAATGTCCGGTGCGCCTGCACCCCCTTCTCGATAACCGCATCGAAGTGGAGTTCGAAACGCCCCAGCGAGCCATCACCCCGGGACAGGCCCTCGTATTTTACGAAGGCAGCCAAGTCCTCGGCGGCGGATGGATCGAAGATATTCCGGTAGCGTGATGCGAGTCGGCTTCAAAACCTTCGGTTGCAAAGCAAACAGCGTCGATACGGATTCCCTCTTTTTCGAAGCCCGCAAACGCGGCCTCGATGTCGTCTCCGAAGAGGAAGTCGCCGATGCTTACGTCATCAACTCCTGCACCGTGACGGGTGCCGCCGATCGCGACGCCCGCTATCAGGCGCTTCGTTACAAGCGGCTCAATCCGAACGCTTTGATAGGAGTTGTGGGTTGCTACGCTCAGGTCGCCAAAGAAGAGCTTCTCGCGGAAACCCACATCGATTTTGTCGTCGGAACGGCCGAAAAGCAGCGCATCCTCGATTGTTTTCTCGAAAAGTGGAAAAACAACGAAGTCGCCCGCGATCAAGTTTTTGCGGCGAACGGCTTTCTGACGGAGAGCTTTCCCGGATCCCGCAACGCGCGGCCTTCGATCAAGATTCAAGACGGCTGCAATTTCGCGTGCAGCTTCTGCATCATTCCGCGGGCGCGAGGCCGCAGCCGAAGCCTTCCGATTGCGACCATCTTGAAGCAAATCGAGGAAGCCGAAGCTCAGGGTTTCCAGGAAGTGACGCTCACGGGGATTCATCTCGCCCATTACGGCTGGGATCTCGGCACGAACCTCATGGAGCTTCTCGCCAAAGTTTTTGAAAAGCCCACGGGTCCGCGCATCCGGGTGAGCACGCTCGATCCTTTTGAAATCCCGGACTCCTTAATCGAGATGGTCGGACGCGAGCCGCGGCTTTGCCCGCACTTTCACATCGCGCTCCAAAGCGGAAGCGATCGGGTATTAGAGGGAATGCGCCGGATCTACAAGGCGGAAGAGTTCGTCACGGTCACGAATAAAATCGGTAAGCAGTGCCCGGACACTTTCATCGGCGTCGACGTCATCGTCGGCTTTCCGGGAGAGGACGAGGCCGCGTTTCAGGAAACCGTCGATTGCCTGGAGCGGTCTTTCTGGACGAAGCTCCATGTTTTTCCGTTCTCGGAGCGCAAGGAAACCCGCGCGGAGAAAATGCCCGGCAAAGTCCGCGCCGCCGACATCACCCGCCGCTCGGCCATTTTGCGTGAGATGAGCGACAAGCGGCTTGCCGCCTGTCTACAAACTCACATCGGCCGCGAGTGCGACGTACTTGTCGAAAAAACGACGGAAAAATATCCGGGCGTCTGGCTCGGCCATACCGAAAACTATCTGCCCACTTTCTCCAAAGCGCCCCTTCGCCAGAGCCGCGAGATCATCCGCTCGCGCATCACCGGCATCGAGCGCGGCCGCCTCGTCACCGAACCGCTCGCCGCGGTTTGACCTTTCCTCCACGCCCTAAGAGAATTTCCCCATTAACTCGGGGGAAACTCTCATGAAGACTCTTCTTGCGGCTCTGGTTGTGTTTTCTTTCTCGGCCTTCGCTTCGCCCGTGAAAAGCAAGACCGTGCCCTTCGGCACGAAAAGCAAAGCGGCGGCCTTCGAGCTCTTCAATGACGGTTTCGACCCCAAGGGTTCTCCCGTCTACCTGCAGCAAGGCTTTGTCACGGGGGAGATGGCGGGCATCTGGGTGAAAGTTCCAGCCGACAAGACGCTCGTCAGAGTGACGCACTTCCGTACGCTTATCGCCGCTTCGCGTGGCACGCCGGCGACCCGGCTCAATATATTTTTCCGCATGGGAGTGGGCACGAGCTTTTCTCCGTCGATTCCGACCGAAATCGAAAATGCGGCAAGCGTCACGCCCGGCCACTACTGGAACGACATTCCGGCGCAAGGCTCGGGCGGCGAAAAACTTCCGTGCGTAAAAGCGGGCCAGCTCATCGGAGCAGCCATCGAGTTCACCCACGACGGTTTGCCGTCGGTGGGACGTGATAGCGACGGACTCTCGAACCCGCTCGCCAATACGCTTTTTGCCTCGGGCACCGGCTGGAACTATTCCAGCGCGTTCGGCCTCGAGGGGGACTGGGTACTGCGCGTGATGGCCGAAGAGGTCACGCCGGCCGAGTGTCAGTGAAACCGTGCTGAACCCCGACGCCAAACTTCAGTATCTAGAGGAAGGCTACGTAATCCTGCGCGGCCTCCTCGAACCGCGAACCCTTCACGCCGTACGGCAGGAGATGGGGCGCGTCTTCGGCGCTCTAACCGAAGACGAGCTTCAAGTGCGGCTGCGGGAGGTTTACTCGCGGGATTTCGATCGGTACCACGGGGCCGCGAAGCTCTGTAATCATCTCGTGTCCCTCTACCGGCTCGCCGTCCACGAAAAGATCCACACCGCGCTGAAAGATCTCGGAGTTTCTTTTCCCGTACTGTGCGCGCGGCCGGTCGTCTGGTTTCACTCTCCGCACCTCGCCAAAACCGAGCGCTACGCGAAACTTCCCGCCCATCAGGAATGGGCGAACATGCAGGGAAGTCTCGACGGCATCGTCGTCTGGGCTCCTCTCGTCGACATTTCCGAGGACATGGGGCGGCTGGAGGTTTTGCCGGGAAGCCACAAAGAAGGCCTTCTCGATTTTCACGCGGACCCCGCGAAGGATTATCCGCTCGCGACGAACGAGGCGCTTCTCGAAGGCAAGCGCTTCGTGCCCATCGATGCGGAGGTTGGGGACGTGGTGTTTTTCTCCGCGTTTCTCGTGCATCGCTCGGGCGTGAACCGCACGAACCGGGCGAGGCTCACGGTGAATTTCCGTTTCAACAATGCCGAGGAGCCGACCTTCGCTGAACGTAACTACCTCAATCCGTTTTTGTATCAGGTCGCCGACCGGCTCATTACGCCGGGCTTTCCCGCGAAGAAACAGGTTCAGGAGGTTTTCCGCCATGACGGAAACTAACGGACGAATCGCGTATGTGCTTGCTCCCTTTGATTGCGAAGCGACCAACGAAGTCGGAAACACCGCTCACTTCGGGCGAAATTCGATAAACACTCTCAGGCTCGCCGATTTTTTCATGAACCTGGTGAACCGCGGGGAAGCGACTCTTTCGGTCGGAGCTTTTTGTGAAGCGGCCGGCAACACCCGCATTCTCGCCGGCGGCGAGCACAGAAACGATCGGGTCTTCAATCACTCGCTCATCCACCTTCCGGACATTCAAGACAGCCTCAAGCAACGGCACCTTCCCTTGGTTTATCCGTTCTCCAAGGGAACCCTGAACATCGGCAACAACGTGGTGATCTCCACCTCCGTCACGATTCTCTCGGGCGTGACGATCGGCGACGGCGCGGTGATTGGCGCCGGCAGCGTCGTGACCAAGGATGTTCCGCCCTTTGCGATCGTCGCGGGCAACCCGGCGCAGGTGATCCGCTACCGTTTCGAGAAGCCCGTCATCGAGAAGCTTCTCGAAATCCGCTGGTGGGATTTCGAGTACTCGTACTTGAGAGAAAACATCGATCATTTGGTCGGCGACGAGGTGGATGCGATAGTCGAGCGTTTCGGCGACTGGAAAAAGAACCGCTACGAGAGCGAGCGGCCCACCGTTCTCTTACAGAAGACCGGCACATTTCGGCGGATGGAAGGAAACACCCGCACCGGTTACGAGGTAGCGGGAGTGCGAATCGGAACGAGGGAGCATTCACTCGCGGAGCTTCCGGAATCCGTTCGGCTCTACTTCCACCAGATCCACGGACACGAACCTGTTCAAGCCCGGCCCGACATCCTTTCCGAACTCACCGAATAGGGCTCCCGGATAGGCCTGTGCTTGATTTTGGGCGGTCCAGCCCAGTTAAATCGGCACTAAGGGCTCGTATTTTCAGATCAATTCTGTGCGTTTCCATCGACACAATTGCCACACGTGCGGCGCGTAAAATTAGCTTAGATACCTGGACGTTAGTGGCGATCCGATGAAAACCTCCAAAACGATTCTCACTCTAATGTTGGGGCTCGCGCTCGCGGCCTGTAATGCGCAACGGCCGAATCCGGCCGAGGGCGGCATCGATCCGTGGGGAAGTCAGCTACCTCCCGGAGAACTTCCCCCCGGCGACTCCACGGGAAACGTAAACCCGCCCGATCTTCCTTCCGTGCAAGCGGGAGGAGGCGCGGATGAGTCCGGACAAATCCGAACGATCATGAACACGACTCCCGGATCGTGAAATTTCCTTGAGCTCTATGCGGCACGTTGGCTCAAAACTTTTTCTTCTCTTCGCGATGCTTGCGGCCTCGTCCGCCTTCGCGGGCTTCGGCACGACCGAGTTCGTGGGAACCGGTAACGCCGTCTTCCGCGCCACCGCGCAATCCCCCTCCACTCCCACCAAGTTCGTGGGCGTCGGCCGCGTTTTCATCACGAACCAATACCGGGCCTTCATCGCGTCTTACCTGACCGATTCCGGAGATCCGGACACGAGTTTCACTTCGAGCGGCGACACTCCCGGAAAACGCCACTTCGATTTCACCGGAGCCGGTCTCGATAACATGTGCAACGCAGTCGTCTGGGCGAGCGATGGCTACATCGCAGCTTGCCGTTCAATGGACTCTTCGGGCTACTACACGATCTATCTCGTGAAGTTCGACACCTCCGGAAATCTCATGACGGCGTTCGGAGTGAACGGCATCAAGTGGACCGGACTAGGCAGCAACGTAAACTCCGAGCACGCGTTCATCCGCGGTCTCGTTTACAACCCGGACGTTCTCGTTTCGGACGGCGGAGTGATCGCTCTGGTCGGCGCAAAAGGAAAGTACACCTCGCCGGGTTTCCGCCCCTTCGTAACCATCTTCAACCAGGAAACCGGCGACGTCGTGGGAACGACAATGCTCTTCAACGAGGTGGAAGGCACCGCCGTCGGCATCGCTTATGACTCCGGCTCCAAAGCCTATTTCGTAGCCAGCACCGAGACCGCGGGCAATCATCACTTCTACGTGGACCGCGTCTATCACTCGACCGACGAAAGCGCCCTGCTTCGTGACGGCGCCCCGTGGAGTCAGGCCCTCGACTTCGCGGCGGCGGGCGGCGGCCTGGATAGCGTTCCCGCGGCCCTTACCGTTCAGGGCGGAAACGTGGTGGTCGTCGGATCGAATCGGGCGAATTACTACAGCCCACCCTGGCGTTGCGCGGTCGCCGCCGTGAACCGCACTACCGGCCAGCTGAGCTCCGGCTTCGGAGCGATGGGCATAGCGGGGGGCACCGACGACACGGGAATCGCCGTTTTCTCTCACCAAGGAGCGAGCCCCACCGACGACTGCGTGCTCAACCAGATCACAAAGCCTCCAAAGGGAACCGACCTCTACATGACGGGTACCAGCTACAACGGAACTAACTACGACGAGTTCCAAGTCCGGCTCAGCCGCGGAGGTAGGCTGGTGCCCTCCGACGTGTATCCAAATGGATTTGGTTCCAATGCTCCCGGCCCCGCGGACGATCTCGGCAATAGTATTTTCTTTCTCAATGACGACATCACTTACGTTTACTCTCTTGGCCGCTCTCAAAACTCCAATCTGCGTAACGGTCTGATGCTCACCAGAAGCCGATCCGGAGGATACGACAATGGAACTTTCAACATGGCCGAGGGTTTTTCCGGAGACGTTTGGGCGTCCGCCCTAGCGACGGACGGCTCGGGCGACCTGTACTTGGGAGGAGCTTTTGTATCCTATAACGCGGCTTCTAGAGGCCGCATTGTCCGGGTTAACTCCGATGGCATAGTCGACAATGGTTTTAATCCCGGCACTGGGTTCGGAACTTCCGTGTCCACCGCAGTGTATGCGATAGCCCCTGCGACAGACGGCTCGGGGGATATCTACGTTGGCGGCAATTTCACCAACTACAACGGTACCGCTGTAAACTACATCGCACGACTCAATTCGGACGGATCTCTAGATACAAATTTTTCCATCGGGACTGGCTTTAGCAACACGGTGAACGCCATCGCGGTTGCTACGGACGGGTCGGGCGACATCTATGTGGGAGGCGATTTCACCTCCTACAATGGAACCGGAAGGCTCCGCATAGCTCGGCTTAACTCCGACGGTTCCCTCGATACCAATTTCGTAGTGGGAACGGGTTTCAACAACTCGGTGTATTCTCTTGCTGCTCCGACAGGTGCCTCGGGAGATATCTATGTAGGGGGATCCTACACGACCTACAATGGAACCGCGAGAAACCGCCTAGTTCGTCTCAATCCGGATGGCACCCTGGACTCGGGCTTTTTCGTAGGCAACGGATTTATCGACACTGTGACCGCCTACGTTTACGCCCTGTCCCTGGCGACCGATGGGTCGGGAGATATCTACGCCGGCGGAACATTCAATAGCTATAACGGCACCCCGAGAAAGAACCTAGCCCGATTGAACTCCGACGGCTCGAATGATCCGGCGTTCTCGATAGGAGCCGGAACAGGCACCGTCAGAACCATTGCCGTCGCTACGGATGGGACCGGGGATATCTTCCTGGGGGGCGGGCTCGGCAGCTACAATTCGACGCCGAAAAAATACATCGCGCGTATCAGACCCAACGGAATGCTCGACACGAGCTTCAACTCAGGAAGTGATTTCGACAACCTCGTGTATACAATAACCCCCTCGACGGATGCCTCAGGCAATATATACGTCGGCGGAGCGTTTCAATCCTACAACGGTAAAGGACGGCGAAACTTCGCTATACTGAACTCCAACGACAGTTTAGTTCCGGATTTTTGGGCTCCCCTTGGCACCGACTCCGCTTCCATTAGAGCCATGTCGGCCACTCTGGATGGATCCGGCGATGTTTTCATCGGAGGGTCCTTTACCGGGTACGCCGGCACCTCTAGAAATCATTTTGCCCGTCTAAATTCAGACGGGACCCTGGATTCGGGCGTATCCGGTCAATGCTCCTTCGACAACGCCGTTTCCGCAGTAGCGGCCGCGACCGATGGTTCGGGAGACGTCTATGTTGGAGGATCCTTTACACTCTGCAATGCAACATCGGTCAGCCGCATTGCCCGTCTCAACGGGGAGGGCACCCTTGATGCCGGATTTAACGTGGGAACTGGGCTCGGTTCCGGAACACCTTATGCGAACACAATCGCACTTGCGACGGACGGGTCCGGTGATATCTACGTCGGCGGCAACTTTACAACCTACAACGGATTTTCCAGAAACCGTATTGTACGAATCAACTCGGATGGGTCCGTCGACAACAGCTTCAATATTGGTACGGGGTTCAACAGTACCGTGGACGTCATAGTCGCCACTTCCGATGGGTCAGGTGACGTCTATGTCTTAGGAGGATTGATCAGTACCTACAATGGAAGCTCCGTGGGAGGGATTGTCCGCCTGAACGCGGATGGCACAATGGACACGGGATTCACCTTGGCCTCGCCCTCATTCAGCTCGAACCCCAACACTATCGCCCTGGCAACGGATGGCTCCGGAGACCTCTACGCTGGCGGCGGCTTTTCCACTTACGGCGGAGCTTCCACCCCCGGAATCGTTCGACTCAACTCCGACGGCTCCCGCGATACTGGTTTCGCCGTGGGAACGGGTTTTTCCAGCCAGGTGCGAAGCCTGTCGATTGCAGGGGACGGGTCCGGAGACGTCTATGTGGGCGACGGTGGAACTACGTACAATGGCTCGCCGGTCGCCAACCTAGTCCGACTCAATTCCGACGGTACGCTCGATACGGGATTCACCGTCTCAGCCGGGTTCAACTGGTCGATCGTCAATGGAGTTCGCTGGTACGCGATGCGGGTGATGGTACCCGTTCCCGGAGGAACGAACGACCTCTATGTTGCCGGCGACTTCACCATGTATGAAGGGGAGGACGCCCGCCGCATTGTACGGATAAAAGGAGACGGTTCCGCCGACTCAGGATTCACCGGCACTCTTGATCCCTATTACAACAACGCCACAATCACGATTTATACGGTCATTGCCGCCCCCGACGGCTCCGGCGACGCCTATGTGGGAGGGGATTTCGATACCTATAACGGACTAGCCAGAGGCGGAATAGCCAGACTGAATCCAGACGGATCTCCAGACGCAGGTTTTACCGTTGGGTTCGGTTTCGACTACCGAGTGAAGCGGATAGCTCTTGCTCCGGATGCTTCAGGAGATCTGTATGTCTCTGGAGACTTCGTCATGTACAACGCGGTCCCCAGGAGTGGGCTGGCGAGGCTAAACTCCGATGGCTCCTTGGACACCGGTTTCGCCGTCGGGACCGGCTTTAGTTCTTCAGTCAACGATGTAGCGGCTTCTACGGACGCGTCTGGCGACGTATTCGTGGTCGGTGGATTCACCAGTTACAATGGTACGGCAAGAAATCGCATCGTTCGTCTCAACTCGGACGGAACCTTGGACGCGGGCTTCGGTATAGGCACGGGCTTTAACTCTACAGCGAATGCAGTCGCCCCGGCGGTGGATGGATCGGGAGATGTTTATGTTGGCGGCGACTTTCTTAGCTACAATGGAACGGCCCGAAACCGTCTCGTGCGCCTAAACTCCAACGGCACCCTGGACACCGGTTTCGCGGTAGGCACCGGCTTCAACGGCTCCGTCACTGTTCTCGCCGCCGCCACGGACGGCTCGGG